>CAVQMT010000029.1:0-277460 GCA_963713655.1 uncultured Acidobacteriota bacterium | reverse complement strand
ACGCGCGCGCCAAAGGGCGCCGCTGACCGGCGCCGCGACGCCGCCCCTGTGAGCGTCTGGCGCGTGCACCCGGAAGCCACGGGTCGCCGGCTTCTGGCGGCGGTCTTGGTCATTTCTCGACCTCGTGCGCCACTCGCCGCATCGCGCTGCCGCAGGACGCGGGAACGCCCATGACCGACGCTGTGTCGGTCCACGCCGCGGTGTCGGCTGCCTGCCGGGGCATCAAGACCCTGACCGGCGAACTGGCCCTTTCGGGTCGAGCAGGAGATCAACGGTTGCGGGGGCGCGTGATAGCCGGCTTCGAGCGGGCCGGTTCCATGCGCCTGGAAGGCGTGGCGCCGTTCGGTCCTCCAGCATTCGTGCTGGCGGCCCGGCCCGGGTCGGCCGTGCTGCTGCTGCCCCGCGACGAGCGGGTGCTGCGTCATCCCGATGCGCGCGATGTCTTGGGCGCGTTGAGCGGCGTGCCGTTGGCTCCGGCCGATTTGCTGGCCGTCTTGACCGGCTGCGTGGTGCCGGATCCCAAGCCGACGGCCGGGCGGTTGCACGAGCGCGGGTGGGCCTCGATCGATCTCGGTGAGATGGCCACGGTGTTCCTGCAGCAGACCAACGGCGCATGGCTGGTGCGGGCAGCGCGCCGCGCGCCGGGGAGATCGAGTACGACCAGTGGCAGGGCGGCTTTCCCCGGCTGGTTCGTTTGCGAGCGCTGGACGGTCAGGCGCCGGTGGACGCTACCCTGGCGCTGTCCCAGCTTGAAACCAACGTCGACGTGCCGGCCACGGCGTTCACCGTCGAGGTCCCTTCGAACATGGCCGAGTTGACCCTCGACGAGTTGCGGCAGGCTGGCCCCCTGCGGGCGCGATGAGCGCGACGTGGCGGCCGCGGTTCAGCCTCGGCGCGGCGTGGATCCTCGGCGTCGCGGCGGTGTCCATGGCTACCATTGACGCCGGCCAGCGCGGCGCGGCGCCGGTGTGGCGCTACGACCTGATCCGCAGCTATCCGCACGACCCCGAGGCGTTCACCCAGGGCCTGGTCTTTCGCGACGGCTTTCTCTACGAGAGCACCGGCAGGAACGGCCGCTCATCGCTGCGCCGCGTGGTCCTCGAAACCGGCCGCGTGGCGCAGCGCGTCGCCGTGGACCGCCGCTACTTTGCCGAGGGCCTGGCGTCGTGGGGCTCCCACCTGGTGCAGCTGACCTGGGATACGGGCGTCGGGTTCGTCTACGACCGTGCGTCGTTCAAGCTGCTGAAGACCTTCACCTACCCGGGGGAGGGCTGGGGCCTCGCCGACGACGGCAAGCAGCTGGTGCTGAGTGACGGCACGCCGACCCTGAAGTTCCTGGATCCGTCGACGTTCATGGTGACGCGCCGCGTGACGGTGCGCGACGGCGCCAGCCCGGTCGACGAACTGAACGAGCTCGAGATCATCGACGGGCTGGTCTACGCCAACGTGTGGCTGACCGAGCGCATCGCGATCATCGCGCCGGACGATGGCCGGGTGGTGGCCTGGCTGGATTTGTCGAAGCTGACGCCCGAGCTCAGCTCTCCCGACGCCGTGTTGAACGGCATCGCCTACGATGCCGCCGGCGACCGCTTGTTCGTGACCGGCAAGATGTGGCCCAAGATCTTCGAGATCAAGGTGCGCCCCCGGTGACGGCGAGCCGCGCCGTACGCGTGCGGGCGCACGCGAAGATCAATCTCGACCTGCGCGTGCTGGGCCCCAGGCCCGACGGCTTCCACGAGCTGCGCACCGTGTTTCAGGCGATCGGCCTCCACGACACCATCGAGTGCGTGGCGCGCGAGGGGCCCTTCGCGATCGAGTGCGACGTCGCCGGCGTCCCGCTGGACCGCGCGAACCTGGTGTGGCGCGCCGCCGAAACGCTGTGGCGATCCGCGCGGCGCACCGGGACGCTGGGCGACGTGCTGATCCGATTGACCAAGCGCATCCCGCTGCAGGCCGGGCTCGGCGGCGGCAGCGCCGACGCCGCGGCCACGCTGCTCGGGCTGGTCAAGCTGTGGAGGCTGCCGGTGCGGACGTCCCAGTTGACCGACCTGGCGGCGACCTTGGGCTCGGACGTGCCGTTCTTCCTATCGGGCGGTACGGCCCTGGGCCTGGGACGCGGCGACGAGGTATATCCGCTGGCCGACCTGCCGCGCCACTGGATCGTCCTGCTCGTACCCGGGTTCGGCGTCTCGTCGGCCGACGCTTACCGCTGGTATGACGACGAGCGCGAGGGGGCCGGAGGCGCGATGCGGCGTGAGGCTCAGTACGTGCCCGGGCCATGGCCGTCCCGCGCCGCCCAGATGATCAACGACCTGGAAGCGCCGATCGCGCGCCACCATCCGGAGATCGACCAGATGCGGGCGGCGCTGCGCCGGTCGGGGGCGCTGGCCGCCGCCATGACGGGGAGCGGGTCGACGGTGTTCGGCCTGTTCCAGCGCCGTCGCGATGCCACCGCAGCGGTGGGGCGGCTGGCCGGCGGGGCCTGGCGGGCGCTCCTGACCGAATCGCTCGACCGCGGCTCCTACGCCCGGCGGATCCGGCCGCGGTAAGCGCTTCTTGCCCGTTCCCGCAAGTCTCGACTACACTTAGGGTTTGCGCTGGTCGCGCGAACCGGCTCCCGAGGGTGATGGGGCGTGGCCAAGCGGTAAGGCGCGGGACTTTGGATCCCGTATTCGGAGGTTCGAATCCTCCCGCCCCAACCAGATAAGAGCTCCGATGAACGGAACAACTGAATCTCCTAGGAGCTCTTATCTGGTTGCCAGTGTTTGTTGGCGCGCTTCGCGCGCCTGGACCACTACGCGGGCCGGCAGTTTGGATGGTCTCGAGCGATTGGGCTGCGTAGCGGTCCGACGATGTGCTGATGAAGCGACCCTTGAGTGGCGATGGACTCGTGGCAACAGGCTTCGGTGACCTGAAAATCTTCTCAGGCAGCGCGAACCCGCAACTGTCGCGGGAGATTGCCGACGTCCTGGGGATCCCGCTGGGCCAGGCGCGGCTGCGCCGGTTCCCCGACAGCGAGGTGTCCTTCCAGATCGACGAGAACATCCGCGGGGCCGACGTCTTCATCGTCCAGCCGACCTCCACCCCGGTGGACCAGCACCTGATGGAACTGCTGGTCATGATCGACGCGTTCCGGCGCTCGTCGGCCGCCCGCATCACCGCGGTCGTGCCCTATTACGGCTACGCGCGGCAGGACCGCAAGGACAAGCCGCGCGTGCCGATCTCCGCCAAGCTGGTCGCCAACCTGCTGAGCGCGGCGGGCACCAACCGGATGCTGACGATGGACCTGCACAAGGCGCAGATCCAGGGATTCTTCGACATCCCGGTGGACCACCTGTTCGCGGCGCCGGTGATCATCGACTACTGCTCGCGGATGCGCTACCCGAACCTGACGATGGTGTCGCCCGACGCCGGCGGCGCCGAGCGCGCCCGCGCCTACGCCAAGCGGCTCGACGCCGAGCTGGCGATCGTCGACAAGCGCCGCACCGAGGACGGCACCGCCGAGGTGATGAACGTCATCGGCGACGTTCGCGGCCGCACCTGCATCCTGCAGGACGACATCATCGACACGGCGGGCACGATCCAGAAGGCCGCCACGGCGCTGAAGGACAGCGGTGCCGAGCGCGTGCTGGCCTGCGCCGTCCACGGCGTGCTGTCGGGCCCGGCCATCGAGCGGATCGAGAAGGCGCCGCTCGATCAGCTGATCGTCACCAACTCGATCCCGCTGAACGAGGCGGGGCAGAAGTGCAAGAAGATCGTCGTCCTGTCGGTGGCGCGGCTGCTGGGGCAGGCGATTCGCAACATTCACGAGGAGACGTCGGTCTCGTCGCTGTTCGTCTAAGGAACAACTATGGAAGCCACACTAGAAGCGGTGAAGCGGTCGGATCGGGGCAAGAACGAGGCGCGGCGCCTGCGCGCGGCCGGCCGCCTGCCGGCGGTCGTCTACGGCGCGCGGGTCGGCGACGCGGTGCCGGTGGCGACGCCGGTGTCGGTCGATCCGAAGATGCTGATGCGAATCATGCACTCGGATTCCGGCGTCAACACCCTGATCAAGCTCCGAGTGGAAGGGGCCGAGTCGTCGGTGCTGGTCAAGGAGTACCAGCTCGATCCCGTCACCAACCAGCTGCTGCACGCCGACTTCTATCAGCTGGCGATGGACAAGCTGCTGACCGTGACGGTGCCGGTGGCGGTGAAGGGCGAGCCGAGGGGCGTCAAGCTGCAGGGCGGCCTGCTGGACTTCGTCACCAGCGAGATCGAGGTTGAGTGCCTGCCGGCCGACATCCCGGAGCACATCGACCTCGACGTCAGCGAGCTGGAGCTGCACCAGTCGGTTCGCGTCCGCGACCTGCCGCCGCACCCGAAGTGGAAGGCCGTGAGCGACGGCGAGACCATGCTGGTGCACATCGTGCTGCCGAAGGCCGAGGAATCGGCGGCCACGACTGCCGCAACCGATGTCGCGGCGGCGCCGACCGCCGAACCGGAAGTAGCGAAGAAGGGCAAGCCGGAAAAGGAAGACGACGACAAGAAGAAGTAACACCCCCGCGAAGCGGGGCGCAGACACTTCATGAAGCTGCTGGTCGGGCTCGGCAATCCCGGCAAGGACTACCGCGACACCCGGCACAACGTCGGGTTCATGGTGGTGGACGAGGTGGCCCGGCGGCACCAGCTGGCGTGGGCGATGGCGCCGGGGCAGGTGTCGGATGCGTTCGTGGTGAAGTGGTTCGGGCCGCCGGCGCTGCTGGCCAAGCCGCTGACTTTCATGAACCGCAGCGGCGAGGTGGTCGGGCCGCTGGCGCGTTATTACGACGTGGCGGCCGAAGACGTGCTGGTGGTGGTGGACGAAGCGGCGCTCCCGTTCGGCAAGCTGCGGGCGCGGGCGCGGGGATCGGCGGGGGGCCACAACGGCCTGAAGTCGGTCATCGAGGGATTGGGCACCACCGAGTTCCCGCGGTTGCGGGTGGGAGTGGGGCGTGGCGACGGGAGGCGGGACCTCGCGGACCACGTGCTGGCAAGATTCGAGAGCGGCGAGAAGGCCGAGCTCGAAGAGATCATCGCCCGGGCGGCCGATGCCGTCGAGATGTTCGCCGCAGCGGACATCGGCAAGGTGATGAACACGTACAACCCGGAGGCTGCGGCGCCGGAACTAGACTGACTGACTCCTTGCCTCCCGCATGTGCGGGCGGCCGTCGGGACCGAGATGTCGGCCCCAGTCACGTCCAGAAGGAGACGTAATGACACGGAAGTACGAGCTCGTCTACATCGTGTCGCCCGAGGCGACCGACGACCATGTGACCGAGCTGCACACCCAGATCGAGGGCATCGTGCAGCGCATGGGCGGACAGATCGAAAAGACCGAAAACTGGGGCCGCCGCAAGCTGGCGTATGAAATCGGCCGGCACAAGGAGGGCACCTACGTCCTCGAAGTGATCCTCGGCTCCGGCGAGCTGATGAAGGAAATCGACCGCCGCCTCAAGGTGCTGGACACGGTGATCCGCCATCTCACGGTTCGCGTCGACGAAGCGCTGGAGGTCATCGAGCGCACGAAGGCCAGGCGCACGGCCACCAGCCGCCGCCGTCGCGTCGCGCGCGGGTTGCCGGAGGATCGTCAGCCCGGCGAGGGCCAGCGCAACGACGCCGACGACGATCGCGACGATCGCTTCGACATGGGCATGTAGGCCGCGAGCCATACGAGGTAGACGACTATGGATGGACGAAAGAGTTTCGGCCCCAAGAAGGGCGGTCGCGGCGGCGCGGCGACGGGCAAGGACGGCCAGCGCCGTCCGATGTTCCGCCGGCGCAAGGTCTGCAAGTTCTGCAGCGACAAGATCGACGACATCAACTACAAGGACACGCGGCTGCTGCTGCCGTTCGTGCCCGAGCGCGCCAAGATCCTGCCGCGGCGCATTTCCGGGACCTGCGCCCTGCACCAGCGCAAGCTGCGCGTGGCGTTGATGCGGGCGCGCCAGCTGGCGCTGATCCCGTACACGGCGGAGTAGGCGAGGCGACGTCATGGAAGTGATTCTCAGACAGCACGTCGACCATCTGGGCAAGCGCGGCGACATCGTCAAGGTGGCCGCCGGCTACGCCCGCAACTACCTGCTGCCGCGGAAGCTGGCGCTTCCGGCCAGCGAGGGCAACAAGCGCCACGTCGAGCGCGAGCGCAAGATCATGGAGTCGCGCGAGGCCGACGAGCGCGGGCAGGCGCAGGCGATTGCGGCGCGGCTCGAGTCGGTCGAGATCACGATGGCGCGGCGCGTCGGCGACACCGAGCAGCTGTACGGCTCGGTGACCTCGTCCGACATCGCCGACTTCCTGAAGGACAAGGGCTTCGAGATCGATCGGCGCAAGCTGATCCTGCCGGAGCCGATCAAGACGCTGGGCGAGCACTCGGTGCCGCTCCGCCTGCACCGCGACGTGACCGTCGCGCTCAAGGTGCAGGTGTCCAAGGAAGGCGCGACCCACTAGAACTGACGGCCCGGACCGAATCACTCGGTCCGGGTCGCTTCATCTCGTCACGCCAGGCCGGGAGGCCGTGCTCGGCTGGCGCCTCCCAAAGTCCGCACCCCGACAGCGTCTTCTTGCCCGTCGCGCTGACGCGCGCCGGGATCTCTCGTCCCTCCTGCATTGCCGGTCCCACCGCGACTAGTACCTTACTTCCACCGACAACCAGCGTAGATACGATGAAGTGGCTGGTCCCCGTTCGCTCGCGTCGTAGCGTCGCCGCTCCACACGTGAGTGTTAACGCGCTCGTGAGGCGCAGAACAGGAGACCAGCCATGGGGCACATGCCGCTTCCATCTGCACGAATCGGCGGTTCAGCGCGCAGTCGCGGACGTCATCCGTGCTGCCGGAGTTCCGAGGAAGGCCTCTTGTCAGTCACTTCGACATTCGTTCACGATCATCTTCTTCATGATGGGTACGACATCCGCACTGTGCAAGAGTTGCTCCGTCACGCCGACGTCAGCACGATGATCTACACGCATGTGCTCAACCGCGGCGGGTTGGGTGTGCGGACCCCAGCCGACAGGCTCTGAGCCGTTAGCTGCGAGCCCTGCAGCTGACGCCGGCAGTCGCTTCCCGCTGCGCTCTTGGGAACTCGGTCCTATTCAGCGATTTACTGCCGGTAGGTGCAGCCGTCGTTACCTGCCGGTACCGCAGCTAAAGGGAGAAATAGACGTTTGCAGGTAACGCCGACGGTTGCCTCGTACCCCGCGCGTGCTAGGATTCGCGCCATCAACGATTTGGACAGATGTGAGTCCGCGAGGTCTCCTGTCATTGGCTGCGAGACCGTGTGAATGTGGCGGTCGACTCGATAAGAGTTGGGCGGACAAAATGGGAGAACGCAATTGGACGCAACCTCCGCCACGTTAATCGCGGCCCTGGTTGCGGCGCTTGCATCGACCCTGGGCCTTGCCCTCCGCATTCGGGCTGACTCTCGGGCAGAACTGCGTCGCGCAAATCGAGACCGACTAGAGCCGATTCTAGAAGAGATCGGGGATGCACTTCATAAGATCGTCGCGTGTTCTGTTTTGGCCGTGAGGGACGCGGGAACAGAGAATCGGCGTTATTTCGATTTGAAGAAACGTGAAGCCCGAGATGTACTCAGGCGATTGCGACCGCGAGTTCGCTATCAACTGTGGGGGCTTGACGATGGACTGAAGACTCTGATGGCCCTTCCGGACTGGGTCGATGCCCGTGGCGTGAAGGATCACGACCAGTTGCTGATTCACGCATCAGCGTTGAGGCTCGCGATCGACCAAGCGATTCGAAAGGCTTATCGAAACGGCGGACCGCCGTCGGCTCTCAGCCAAATCCGTGTGCGAATCTGCGTCCGTCGAATGTGGCGGGCATGGGGTGGTCTTCAAGAGGCATTGGACCGTGAGAGCATGCCCCTTCGCCGTGAGACGGTTATTCATCCGAAGACTCGCGCCACGATCGTGCGACGCGACGGCGAGATCCTGACAGTGCGGTCGAACGACGGAACTGAGTACCGTGTGTCCGCAGCGAACCGAACGGGAAAGGGAAGCCGGAGCCTGGCTCAACCTGGTATCGTCGTGAATTTGTACAGGAGGGAAGCCGAAGACTTCTGGCGTACCGATTCGCAGGGAAACCCGCGTCCGGAGTGACCGCCCAGGGCGTTGGACCTGATGGGAGGTTCGACGCCTGAACGCCGAACGTCTAGGCGGCAGTCGGACTATTCCTCTATGAACGTCCTCGAAGAACACCACAGGAAGCTCGAGCGCCTGTACGCGGCCGCTCCCACCAACGTCTACTACAGACCGATAATCTCAGTCGGTGCGGGAGTCGCCGAGATCCAGATCGACGTCCGGGCTGACTTCTTTCACGCCGCGGCAGCAGTCCACGGCTCCGTCTACTTCAAGCTGCTTGACGATGCAGCTTCTTCGCAACCAACTCTCTAGTCCCCGACGTCATGGTGCTCACCGCCAACTTCAACGCATTCTGGCGGACGCGCGGCAATTCATAGCAGAAGCCCAGCTCTTCAACAACGACTCAGAGTTGATCGCTCACGGCACCGGCACTTACGTAAGAAGCAAGATTGCACTGGGCCCAGGCCTCTCCTATGTGTAGTCTGGCAATCACTCCATCGCTTGCAGAGTGCTGCCTCAACCCCTCGGTGCAGCGGATCCGCTTCTTGATGGCGTGAGAAACCCACTTCCAGGCTATGGAATTCCGAAAAGCAACGCCGGACGATGCAGAACGGGTTATCCGGTTCTGGCACGAGTCGGGTGCAAGCATGGGCGCAACCGATCACGTGGAGCTGGTACGTCGCGTAGCGGCGAATCCGGCGGCGGTCTTGATACTGGCCGTGACCGAGGACGAAATTGTCGGAACACTGCTCGGAGCCTTCGACGGTTGGCGGGGCAACCTATACCGCCTGGTAGTGCATCCGGGCCGCCGCCGCCAAGGAATCGGGCGACAACTTGTTCAGCGAGTCGAGCAGGTCTTTGCAGACTGGGGCGTGCGGCGGATCACCGTCCTCATCGAAGTGGACCGTCCATGGGCAATGGATTTCTGGACGGCCGTCGGCTATCCCCGAGACAACCGCATCGTCCGTCATGTCGGAACACTCGAACAATCAGTGAGCCTGCCGCGAGGCGACGATGCCGATCGTCGGGCGGCATGACATCATTGACCTGTTGAGCCAAGTCGATACTGGCCGCTCGGCTCATTGAGCCGACAAAGGAGACACATTGCCGATCACTGCCTTCAACAGTTTCACCGACGGCCTCGCTCCGAATCGAAGGAGCCGTGAGCACTTCACTGCCCAGATCAACGTGGAGGACGACCGCCTCTGGGTTCCTTATGCGGAAGGTGTATGGTTCCAGCCGTGCTGCTTCAACGTCACGTCAGGTGGATTCAGCGTCATGCTGAAAGGTCTCCCTGGCGCCAAGCTGGGCGTTCATTACCACGTTGGCACTGTTCATGGCTATACGATGCGTGGTCACTGGCGGTACCTGGAGCATGACTGGGTCGCAAAGCCCGGAACATATATCTACGAACCAGCCGGCGAGGCTCATACGCTGGTGATCACCGACGACTCACCAGAACCAGCGCTGATCCTTTTCATAGTCGAGGGCGGCCTGATTTATCTGGACAAGGCGGTCAACGGCGGCTTTGCTGCCTACGAGGATGGATTCACCGCTCTTGAGCTGAGTCGGAAGTACTATCGCGAGGCTGGCCTCGACGAGCGCGCGCTGGACCTGCTAGTTCGCTAATTGAGGCACGCGGTCTAACACGCGGTGCACCGACGGCCGCAGACTGGCAAGAAGGGCGACGTCATCATTACCCTCGAGTAAGCAACCCGATATCGCGGGCCTGACAACGGATCGGGGAGGGATGCCGAGTGAGAACGTCACGCATTCTCGGGTCAGCCGTGGTGCTGGGCGTCGTGACGGTGGTCACCCTCTATTTGCTGTTGCATGTTCTTCGGCCAGACTACAACCCCCTGCAACGCTTTCTCAGTGAGTATGCCGTTGGTCGGTTCGGTGTACTCATGACGGCATCGTTCTTCCTTCAGGCGCTGATTTCCCTGGCTCTCGTGGTTGGTCTGTTTCGGGACGTTCGCCACTCGGGATCGCTTCTAGCTGGCTGCGCGTTCTTGACGGTCGCGGCCATAGCGTTGACTGTCGCGGGGGTATTCCCAACGGATCTGAGCGATCCAGCGGGCGACTCGCCCCGCGTGGCCACCCGAGCGGGTATGGTCCACCAATCAGCAGGGACGCTCAGTTTTCTCTCCCGCATTGTTGCCTTCCTCTTTCTTTCCCGCGCCTACCGTTGGGACAACCGTTGGCAAGCCCTCGCACCCACGGCTCGCCGCGTCGCGGTGGCATTCCTCGCGCTTTTCTTCACGTTTGTCCTCGTGGTTCGGTGGGATTTGGGAGGCCTGGCTCAGCGTGGAGTGGTTGCCGTCGGTCTCCTCTGGTTGTTCCTGAGCGGTCTGCACCTTCGCAGACCGCTGCGGCCGAGGACCGTGGATGCCATGATTGAAGATGGCATGACTCAGCTTACGCGCCGCACACCGGACGCCATCGAGCCCTGATGACGCGAGCACGCATGAATCCAGTCCTTGTGACCGGCGCCACCGGCCGGGTCGGGCGTGTCGTGGTCGACCAATTGCTGGGCGCGGGCGTGCCGGTGCGCGCGCTCACGCGTCGACCGGCGGCGGCAGGGTTGCCGGCGGCCGTCGAGGTCGTGTCTGGCGACCTCACCGTGCCCGAATCGCTCGATGCCGGGCTGCAGGGTGTAAGTGCGGTGTTCCTCGTCTGGACCGCCGCGCCGACCACTGCTCCGGCCGTCGTCGAGCGTCTCGCGACACACGCGCAGCGCGTCGTGTTTCTCTCCTCGCCGCACCGGACGCCGCACCCGTTCTTCCAACAGCCGAATCCGCATGGCTGCCTTGCACGCCGATATCGAGCGCCTGATCGCGGCCGCTGGCCTCGCGTCGACGATCATCCGGCCGGGGATGTTCGCGTCGAACGCGCTGTACTGGTGGGCGGCCTCGATTAGAGACGGCGACGTCGTTCGGTGGCCCTACGGCGCGGCCGAGACGGCACCGATCGACGAGCGCGACATCGCGGCCGTGGCGGCGCGTGCGCTGTATGAGGACGGGCATGCCGGAGGCGATTACGTCCTCACAGGCCCCGAGTCATTGAGTCAGGCAGAGCAGGTGAGTACCATCGGCGCCGCCATCGGGCGCCGGATCCAATTCGAGGAGTTGTCGCCAGAAGAGTTTCGGCGCGAGACGGCGGATAGCTGGCCGGCGCCCGGTCGTGGACATGCTGTTGGCCGCGTGGGGGGCGACGATCGGACTGCCGGCGTTCGTGACCTCCACGGTGTCCGACGTCGTCGGATCGCCGCCGCGAACGTTTCGCCAGTGGGCAGTCGATCACCGCGCCGCCTTTCTGCACCCCCCGGTGAGTGACGAAGTCTGAGAAGTCGATGCAGGATCCAATCGCCGTCGAACTCTCACGCTCGCTGAGGTCCTCTAGCGTTCGCCAAGCAATCGCCCCGACCTTGGCTCGAGTCGAAAGAGAGCTGTCCACTCGACCGCATGAGCCCCAAGCCTGGGAGCCTTTGTCGTTAGACACTTTGGGATTCGACACCCCATCCGACGCCAGGTCCTGTTGGGTGTTCGTGCTCCGTGCCGCAGCGACCTTCGGCGCCGAGCGCCACCCCAATAGCCATCAACGAACCATCGCGCTGTCCGGCGCAGCCCTCTTTGAGGTTTTCGTTGACGGTCGCTGGTCACCATGGCCGATCAGTGGCGAGACAGAGTCCGGGTCGGCAGTTTCCATCCCACCTTCGGTGTGGCATCGGATACAGGTCGGCGCAAAGAACTTCATCAGCGTCTCGTTTCACACCGTCGCTGCCGACCAGCTCATTGAGGAAACGCCCGTCGGAGATGATTTGTCACTCACAAAGCAGCGGCTCTATCATGCCTAACCCGTGTTCGAGCGGGCGCAGGACAGAATCGATCGCATGAGCCGAGCGCTGTACGATCGTATCGGTATCGGCTACTCGCAGTTCCGCCGGCCGGATGAACGAATCGCCGGGCGAATCGACGCTGCGCTCGGACAGTCCCGGAGTGTTCTGAACGTCGGTGCGGGCGCTGGCTCGTATGAGCCAACCAGCCGCTTCGTGGTCGCCGTTGAGCCATCGGCGGAGATGATTCGGCAGCGCTCCCGGATGGCGGCGCAATCCGTACAGGCGTCCGCCGATCGCTTGCCGTTTCACGATCGCTCCTTCGATGCCGCGCTTGCGATCCTGACGATTCATCACTGGTCGCGTCGAGACCAGGGCCTGGCAGAGATGCGACGGGTCGCTCGCGATCGTGTGGTGATCTTCACTTGGGATCCCGAACATCCCGGTTTCTGGTTGGTTCAGGAATACCTTCCCGAGATTCTCGCGATCGATCGACCGAACTTCCCGTCGCTACAGGACATCGAGAACGCCATCGGTCCGGCCGAGGTGCTGGCACTCCCGATTCCCGCGGATTGCTCCGACGGCTTCCTCGGTGCCTACTGGCGCCGCCCGGAAGCCTACCTCGACGCGCGCGCGCGTGTGGCGATCTCCACGTTTTCCAAAGTCGATGCGAGTGCCGGAATCGCACGGCTGCGTCGTGATCTCGAGGATGGGACGTGGAGTAACCGATACGGCGCGCTGCTATCGCTCCCGGAACTGGACATCGGCTACCGTCTGATCACCGCGCGATTCGCCTGATCGGCCGGAAGGAATGTCGCTGCCAGCGAGGGCTCGTCCCGAGCGCACCGGAACCCGTGAAAGTAGCTGCGCTGCTCCGGAGCGAAGTAGCTGCGCTCGGAGACCCGCAAGACCAGCGGTTCGTCGCCCCAGGATGAACCGCGCACTACGCGTGATCGAGCCGACGCCGGTCCGCGCGGGTCCACAGTGGAAGGCAAGTCGTAAGCCGTTGGCGAGTACCAGTCGGCCGTCCATTCCCAGACGTTTCCCGCCATGTCGAACAGCCCGAAAGCGTTGGCGGCAAACGACCCGGCTGGTGCCGTCCAGGAGTAGCCGTCGCGGTAATCGGGGAACACGGCCCACCACGGAAAATGCGCCCGCACCGCGTCATCGGCGACATTGGCGGCCCGAGGGGCCCTGACACCGTCCGCGGTGTCCCCCCAGACGAAACGGGCGCCCTCGACGCCCCCACGCGCGGCGTACTCCCATTCCGCCTCCGTCGGCAGCCGGCCGCCTGCCCACGCGCAATAGGCCACGGCATCGTCCCAGGAGACCTGCACGACCGGATGGTCGTCGTCCTGGAAAAAACCAGGCTCGATCCAGGAGAGACCGTCCTGCCGGCTGTAGCCGGCGCGATCGAAGCCAAAACCCCAGCCCTCGCGCTCAGCAAGCGTGCGGTACTCCACGGTCCTGACGAACGTTCGGAACTGTCCCCGCGTCACTTCGGTGGCCAGCAATGCGTAGGGGCGCGTCAGGGACACTCGGTGGCGAGGCTTCTCGTGAGCCTGGCATGTGCTGTCCCCTGGCACGCATCCCATCTGGAACTCGGCACGCCAGAGGCCCGACGACTGGTTGCCGGAGATCGTTATCCACCGCAGATTGCCCGGAGACTGTTGCGCGGCCGGTGTCTACTGCGGTCCAGATCACGGCCAGAGTCAGTGGGAGGAGCAGGGCGCGCACGCCACGGAGCGCTCCGATGCGGCCGGATTGCATGTGCTGTGCGCGTATCGTAGCACCGCACTGGCGTCGGCGCGGTCGAACCTGACAGGCGTTTGCAACCGACCATGGCCGATGTGATCATGAGCCGTCTGTTCCGCATCGAGGAGCTCGGAATGCGCGAAGTCACCTGTGACGTTGCCGTTTCTCTCGACAGCTTTGTGGCCGGGCCGAATCAAAGCCTCGAGAACCCCTTTGGCGAAGGAGTGGAAGGCCGGCTGTATCGCTGGATGTTCGAGGAGAGTGACCGTCGTGCCGGCGGCTCGGCGCTGGCGAGCCGATTATTTGCAGGCGTTCAGAACCTCACGTGGCAGCCTCTGGACGTGTCGGGTACCGAGCTCGTGACTCACATCACATACCGCGCGCAGCGATGAGATGACAACGATTCTTGCGGCCGCGGGCACCGGCATCCTTGTGCTCTTGGCGGGGAACGTGCCCACCAGCGGTCTCGGGGCATGGAACCTGCGCGTGGGCACGACACTCCCGTGGGCGGTAGTGCCGGCGGCGCTGTACCTGTGGGCCTACTGGCGGTTCATCAACGGCACATGGGGACCTGCCGACGGGGCCGCAGGGCGCCGGTCGAACCTCCGCGCGAACCGCCTTTCCGCTGGCGTCTGGCGGGCGGCTCTGGGGGCAGGAATCGTCGGGTTCGCCGCGCTGCTTGCCTTCCTGGTGTTGGCGTCACGTCTGGTGCGCCTTCCCGCGGGCTCGCCCATCAGCACACCGGCCGAGATGCCCGCCATCACCGCGGTACTCCTGCTTGGGATGCAGTCAGTCGTCGCGGGCGTGTCCGAGGAATCGGCGTTCCGAGGCTACATGCAGAGCATGGTCGAGCAACGCTACGGTCTAGTCGCGGCCATTCTCTCCGGCGGAACTCTCTTCGGGCTCCTGCACTTCGGCAATCATCCCGGCGACGTGCTGCTGATGCTGCCCTATTACATAGCAGTGTCTGCGGTGTACGGCGGGCTGACGTGGGCGGCGGATTCCATTCTGCCCGCTCTGGTGTTGCATTCGGTCGGCGATATCGTCGTGCTGACCCGATGGTGGCACACTGGGCGGCCTGAGTGGCAGGTCGGTGCAACCGCACCGCCACTCGTATGGGAGAGCGGCATCGACGCGTCGTTTGTCGCTGCCGCGATCTCGGCCGTCGTGCTGGGCGGATTGACGGCCATGTCGTACCGAGCGGTGCGCGCGGCTCGGGCTGCGTAAGTCGGCGCCACTGGAGTCAGCAATGTATATCCCAGAGCATTTTGAAGAGCGCGACCTTGCCGTTTTGCAGACGCTCGTCCGGGCCCACCCGCTGGGCACCTGGGTCAGCGAGGTCAACGGAGTGCTGGAGGTCAACCATCTCCCGTTCATCCTCGATGACCGACGCGGGGAGTTCGGCACGCTTGTCGGCCACGTGGCCCGCGCGAACGCGGTCTGGAAGGTCGCTTCGAGTCGCGTCGAATCGGTTGTGGTATTTCAGGGGCCGCAGGGGTACATCACGCCAAGTTGGTACGCCGCTAAGCATGAGCACGGTAAGGTTGTGCCGACGTGGAATTATGCGGTCGTTCATGCGCATGGAACGCCACGCGTCGTGGACGACCGCGGATGGCTGCTCAGGCACGTGGCGGAGCTGACGAGCTTCCACGAGTCGGGTCGAGAAACGCCGTGGCAGGTCTCTGACGCCCCGTCCGAATTTATCGAGGGCCTGGTCAAGGGTATTGTCGGCATCGAGATTCCGATCGCGCGGTTGGTCGGAAAGTGGAAGGTCAGCCAGAACCGATCGGTTCCCGACAGGCACGGAGTAGTGGCGGGCCTCCAGGCTACTGGAGACAAGGAGTCCCGACAGATGGCACAACTGGTTCAAGAGCGGACGAACAGGACTGAAGGCTAACCTCACCAGCGAGACGACACTAACGGTGACCGACCAAATCCGCTTCGACGATGGGACTGCCTACGAACGATACATGGGCAAGTGGAGTCAGCTTGCAGGTGACACGTTCGTCGATTGGCTTGCTCCAAGATCGGGCTTGCGATGGCTCGACGTGGGCTGTGGCAACGGCGCCTTCACCGAACTGCTCGTCAAGCGGTGTGCACCCGTCTCAGTAGAAGGGATAGACCCGTCTGAAGGGCAGCTTGTCTATGCTCGCGCACGGCCAGCAACGCATGTCGCACAGTTCCGTCAGGGCGATGCAATGGCACTGCCTTTCCCCGCCGACACGTTCGACGCGGCTGTCATGCCGCTGGTGATCTTCTTCGTTCCCGACCCGGCCACGGGCGTCGCCGAGATGGCCCGAGTCGTCTGCCCGGGCGGCATCGTCGCAGCCTATGCGTGGGACATGCTTGGCAGTGGTTTTCCGTACGAGTCGTTGCAGGCGGAAATGCGTGGGCTGGGCGTTGCAGTTCTGCTACCGCCGAGCCCCGGAGCGTCTCGAATGGATGCCTTGCGAGACTTGTGGACTGGCGTGGGTTTGGACGGCGTCGAAACGCGGGAAATCACCGTGCAACGGACATTCGCCGATTTCGACGACTATTGGACGGCCATTTTCGGGGGGGCAAGCGTCGGTCCAAAGCTCACGGCGATGGCGCCCGAGGATCTCGAGGTTCTCAAAGCCCGGATGCGCACGCGCCTTCCGGCAGATGCCACCGGCCGTATCACCTACAGCGCCCGTGCGAACGCTGTAAAGGGTCGCGTACCGATGCAAAGTCGATCGCAGGGACAACAGAGATGAGACGCTTGATCTCCAGCGGCAGCCCGTTCGAGCCACGCGTCGGCATATCCCGGGCCGTTCGTGTCGGACCTGTCATCGCGGTGTCGGGAACGGCGCCGCTCGGACCTGATGGACGTACAGTCGGAATAGGCGATCCGGCTGCGCAGGCCAGACGGTGTCTTCAGATCATCAAAGAGGCGTTGGAGCGCGCAGACGCATCGCTCGAGCAAGTGGTTCGGACACGCACTCTGCTTACCCGGATTGAAGACTGGGAAGCCGTGGCGTCTGTCCATGGCGAGTTCTTCGGCGCGATTCGGCCGGCGAATACCATCATGCAGGTCTCGCGATTCATTGATCCGGACTGGCTCGTCGAGCTTGAGGCTGATGCGATCGCCGAGAGTGACACGGCCAATGACTGACCCTTGGGACTACTCGCGGCACTGGGCGCCCAGTTGGCGCCTCTGCTGGTGATTGTCCAACGTCGGCAGAGTCGTGGGAGGGACAATCGGCGGACGACTGGCGGCCGGTTCCCAACGGCATAACGGCTCGGGAGGAAAGGTATGAGCTACGCTAACCCCCACCTTCTCGTCGACACCGACTGGCTCGAGACACACCTTGGTGACGCCGGCCTACGCATCATCGATTGCAGGATTGACATGCTGCCTGCGGAAGGTGGGGGCCTTCGTTTCGTCCCCGCCGCGAAGGCATGGAAGGAAGAGCACATCCCAGGCGCGACTTTCGTCGACTTCAACGAGGATCTGTCGGACCGGAGCCAGACGCTGCCCTTCATGCTGCCCTCGGCGCAGCAGTTTGCTGAAGTCATGTCCCGCCACGGCGTTGGCGACGGGACTCGCGTGGTTCTGTATGACGGTTTCATGAACGCGTGGGCGGCTCGCTTGTGGTGGATGCTGCGAACCTACGGGTTCGACGAGGTTGCGGTCCTGAACGGGGGCTGGCACAAATGGAAGCAGGAGGGTCGTAAGACCTCGTCGGAGGTGCCCAAGCCTCCGACGGCGAAATTCGAGGCCGTTAGGCGCCGTGACTGCTTCGTCACAAGCCAAGAGGTTCTTCGCGGGATCGGCGACCCTGGAACCTGCCTGGTCGATGCGCTGATGCCAGACCACTACACCGGGCAGACGTCTTTCTATGCCCGGCCCGGGCACATCAAATCGGCTGTGAACGTGCCGTTTTTCAGCGTCGTCGACCCCGAAACGCAGGCCTATCTCGGCGCCGACGCCCTGCGCTCGCAGTTGGAGGGCGCCCGTGCGACAACCGCCCCTCGCGTCGTCACCTATTGTGGCGCCGGAATCGCGGCGAGCAGCATCGCCTTCGCTCTCGCGCTCCTGGGCCGCGACGACGTTGCCATTTATGATGGTTCGCTCAGCGAGTGGACCGCTGATCCGAACCTGCCCATGGAAACCGCATCGCGCCAGGGGACACCATGAGCGCCGCGGCTCAGCGCGAACGTAAGACATGACGACGTGGGCAAGCGACTTGCGGCTCGGCCCGTATCAGCTCGTCACGCCGATCGGCGCGGGCGGGATGGGCGAGGTGTGGAAGGCGCACGACACGCGACTGGACCGGTTCGTCGCCGTCAAACGGCTACTCAGTCCCTCGAACCCCCGCTTCGAGATCGAGGCGCGGGCGATAGCCGCCCTGAACCATCCTCATATCTGCCAAATCCACGACGTCGGGCCGGACTACCTGGTGCTGGAGTACGTGAACGGACGACCGCTGCGGGGGCCACTCGCGGCCGACGCGGCGGTGCGGCTGGCGCGACAGGTGGCCAACGCGCTGGAGGCGGCGCACGCCAAAGGGATCCTCCACCGGGATCTGAAACCATCGAACGTCCTGGTGACGGAGGACGGAACGGCCAAGCTGTTGGATTTCGGTGTGGCGAAGCTGACGAGCACGGATCCGGACACGACGCGAACGGAGGATGGGACCGTGGTGGGGACGGCGGCGTATATGTCGCCGGAGCAGGCCCAAGGGCAGCCGATCGACGTGCGGTCGGAGGTTTTCAGCTTCGGGGCGGTGCTGTATGAGCTGCTGGCGGGCCGGCGAGCGTTCGAAGGGGCGTCAACCGCGGCGGTGCTGAGCGCGGTGCTGCGGGACGAGCCGCCGCCGCTTGCGGTCCCGACCGAGCTCGACGCGCTTGTGCGCCGGTGCCTGCAGAAGGACCCGAAACGGCGGTTCCCGACGATGGGAGCCGTGCAGGCGGCACTGGACGATCTCGGCGGGACGCGGCAGGCGGGCCGGTCGCCATCGATCGCGGTGCTGTCCTTCACGAACCTGAGTGCGGACCCGGAAAACGAGTACTTCGGCGATGGTCTGGCCGAAGAGATCATCAACCTGCTGGCGCAGACGCCTGGATTGAAGGTCATCGCCCGGACGTCGGCGTTCGCATTCAAGGGGAAGCAGGAGGACATCCGCCGGATCGCCGAGATCCTCGACGTGATGTACGTCCTTGAAGGGAGCGTCCGCAAGGCCGGCAATCGCGTTCGAGTGACCGCGCAGCTCATCTCGGCGCGTGACAGCGGCCACGTCTGGTCCAAGCGCTACGATCGTGAGCTCGCGGACGTGTTCGCGATTCAGGACGAGATCGCGCGTGAGATTGGGTTAGCGCTCCACATCGCAATCGGCGGAGCCTTCGCCTTCCGTCAGCGCTCGACGCCGAGCCTGCCTGCCTACGAGGCGATCCTCAAGGCCTACCACTACAGATTCAGCAAGGCAGACTTTGCCAGAAGCCTGGCGTGTCTCGAGCAAGCGATCGAATTGGACCCGGAGTTCGCGTTTGCCCACAGCGCGCTTGGCGAACATTTCCTGACGATGTTTACGGTGCAGGCCATGCCGGCCCACGACGCTGCGCCGTTGGCTCGACGACACGCGCAACGGGCGTTGGAGATCGACCCCGCGCTGTCGGAGGCGCACAGCGTCCTGGGTTGCGTCGCGGCACTGTACGACTATGACTGGGCCGAGGCCGACCGTCGGTTCCGCCTGGCGGTCGCCCAGGGGACACCGTCATACTCGGCGCGCGTGCAGCGCGCCAACTTCTTTCTCGCGCACGCGGGCCGTGGCCACGAAGCTGTCCGGGACATGGAACAAGTGGTGAGGGAAGACCCGCTGGACTGGGGCTCGAAATGGGCGTTGGCTGTCGCCTACCGATCGGTGGGCAGAGACGCGGAGGCCGACACGCAGTACGCGCAGCTTCTCGACGGCGGTCCGATATCGGCGATTCCAGCCGTCGTCCTGAGCGGCAACCACCTGGCCCGCGGCCAGAGGCAGGAGGCGCTTGCCTTCGCAGAAACGGCGTATGCGATTAACCCGACGCTTCCCGCCGCCATTGGGCAGCTTGCCGGGCTGCTGAGCCTGACCGGCAGTCACGAACGCTCGAAAGCGCTGGTCAATCAACTGCTTCCGGGAACGACGTTTGGCGCTCCCTTCGGCCTCGCGCTCTACTATCTGGCGAAGGGTGATCTGGACCGCTGCGCGGACTGGCTGGAAAAAGCCATCGACCAGCGCGATGTCTGGGTGTCGTTTCTCCTCAACGTCGGGAACATCGGCGGACGCGTGATGTGGTCCAGCCCGCGTTGGCCGCGGCTGGCCCAGTTGATGAACGTGAACCCGGAGCGTCCAATGTGAATGGCTGAGCCGCGTGCGGCTCGAGCGCGATCTGTAGCGTGGACATTACGGGAGAGGGAAAGCGATGCGGGATGCCAGCACGATCGCCACGCTGAAAGAGTTTCTCGCCGCCTTCAACGCGCACGATCTCGATGCCATCATGGGATTCTTCTCCGATGACTGCGAGCTCTACATGCCCCGAGGCAGAGAGCCAGAGGGCACCCGCTACGTAGGGAAGCCGTTTGTGCGAGAGGGACTCGCCACTCGGTTTGCCGGCATTCCCGACGTTCACTACGGGGATGACCGTCACTGGGCGGTTGGCAACCTTGGCGTCTCCACCTGGTTGCTTACCGGTACCACGAAGACAGGCGACCCGCTCCGCGTTCGTGGCGTCGACCTTCTGGAGTTTCGCGATGGCCGGGTGATCAAGAAGGACTCCTACTGGAAGATTGTCGAGAGGTGAGGGTAGATGTCTAACCCCCTGCATCGGTCGCTCGAGACACTGTTCCGAGAGCTCATCGACGGACCGGACCCGAACGCTGCGTGGATGCTCAACCGCGGCGATGCCGGGCTGCTTCGATCTCTCGACAAGCTGACGGCATCGGCTGCGTCAGCTTCGCCGGAGGCCGGTGGAGCCAGTATCGCCGCCCATGTCGACCATCTTCGTTACGGTCTGTCGTTGATGAATCGCTGGAGCCAAGGCGAGGACGATCCGTGGTCAACAGCCGATTGGACGGCAAGCTGGAACCGGTCAATCGTCAACGATGAGGAATGGGTGGCGCTGCGGCAGAAGTTCGGAGTCGAAGCGCGCACCTGGCTCGAAACACTCGGCACGCCACGCGACTACACTGAGGCAAGGTTGAACGACGTCATTGCCAGTGTGGCTCATCTCGCGTATCACCTGGGCGCCATTCGTCAGATCGACCGCTCGATCCGCGGCCCTCTCGCTCAATAAGGGGAACGCGCTCGCCGTCCTGTGCCATCATGTCGCGGCGGCGCGGCAGCCGGCTCGCGCGGTTTAGGCGGCTGCGTGACTTTCGCAGGAACAGGAGCCTTTAGTGCCGAGACACATCGCAACGGTCGCCATAACACTATGGTCTGCCGTCGCTCTGGGCGCCAGCAGCGGACACATCCGGCCCACCCTGGATGTCGAGCAGAATCGAAGCGCGTGGGGCGTTCGGTCCAATCCAGGTCAGGGAACGACAGCTGCGACGGCCATTGCGCCATCCAGTCATGACATCGACATCGACGTCTGGTCCGTCTTCGTCGCGACCGTGGCTGCGGACGACATCGTCCGCATGGGCGAGGTGTATCTCCCGAATGCCGTGCTGGTGGGACCGCGAGGAACCAAACCGATCAAGGAGGCCTTGGAGGGATGGGGACGCGATATGGTAGCGGCGAAGGCCAAGGGCAACAGGGCCACGGTGGAGTTTCGCTTTGTGCGACGGCAAGACGACGCCACGACGGCGTTCGAAACCGGCATGTTCAAGTACACCGTCATCGAGAAGTCGGGCGCGAGCAGCTCGAAGTTCTATCCATTCGAGCAGCTCCTGGTGAAGACGAATGGCAAGTGGCGTGTGCTCATGGAACGCCAGTTCGCGGAAGTGACGCAAGATGCGTGGGACAAGCTCCCGAAGTAAAAGGAATCTCGGAACCTATGGCAGAAACCGAAACGCGACTGACTGCACCGACACCTCAAGAACAGGTGCTGGGAATCGTCAACAACTATTGGCAGGGGTGTTCAGTGGGCGCGGCGGCTCGATTGGAGTTGGCCGATCTGCTGGCCGACGGCCCGCTGCACGTCAACGTCCTCGCCGAGCGCAGCAAAACGCATGCGGCGAGTCTCTTTCGGATGCTCCGGGCGCTGGAGAGCACGGGAATCTTCAGGCAGTCGTCGCCAGGGGTATTCGCCAACACGCCGGCGAGCGAGTGCCTGCGCCGACAGGCTCCGGGCTCGCAATGGGCGTGGATCCGCATGACTCTCGGTACGGACGGGCTCGTCTTCGACGGCTGGCGCGGACTGACGCAGGCTCTGGAAAACGGGCGCCCAGGCTTCGACCAGCTATTTGGCCAGTCCGCCTGGAGCCACCTGCAAGCCAATCCAGAACAGGGCACGATCTTCAACCAGGCGATGCGGGACTTGAGCACCGCCATGACTCCGGCGGTGACTGCCTCCTTCGACTGGAGCCGATTCCCCGTAATTGCAGACATCGGGGGCGGGATCGGCGCCCAATTGCTGAACATTCTCGACGCGCATCCGTCCTGCCGGGGCATCCTGTTCGACCAGCCGCAGGTAGTGGCAGAAGCGCCGCAGCATGACCGCATGGAACGCGTCGGGGGCGACTTCTTCGCGGACATCCCGGTATCGGCTGACGCCTATCTCCTGCGGTGGATCATTCACGACTGGGCCGATGAGGAAGCGATCGCCATCCTGGCGAACGTGAGAAAAGCAGCCAAGCCCGGTGCGCGGTTGGTGCTGGTGGAGTCGGTCATCCCGGACACGGCCGAGTTCGACATGGGCAAGTGGATGGATCTGAACATGCTCGTGATGGCCGGTGGCTGCGAGCGCACGGCCAGCGAATTCCGCGATTTGTACGACCGGGCTGGTTTCGAACTCGAGCAAATCGTCCCCACGCCGTCACCGCTGAGCATCGTTGTCGGAAAACCGCGAGCTTGAGGAAGTGCTATGTCAACCGATGCAAGCCTCGACGCCGCCCGGCTCACTGGACTGGCGCCCCAATTCTTGGTTGACGATATCGAGACAGCGATCGCCTACTACCGCGACAAGCTAGGCTTTGCGCTTGATTTCAAGTACGAGTCGTTCTACGCGGGAGTGAGTCGAGACGGTTTGGTTGTCCACCTCAAGCAGGCTTCAAAGCTTGCCGGAGAGCGAGCGCATCGCCGGCAGAACGAGCACTTGGATGCCTATATTTCCGTGACGGGTGTGAAAGCCTTACATCAGGAACTCGAGACCCGCGGCGCCCGTATCACCGATGCAAGCCTCGACGTCGCCCTGGCTCCGACGGTGTGGAGAGCGGTGTCGTGCGAATCGATCACCGCGAGCCGATGTTCGCTACAAGGCAACGTTGGTCAGCGGTGCCACTCCATTCGAGATACGGATACGAGTTGACGACTGACGGCCGTGAAGTTGAGGGCGCGCAGCAGGGACGCCCGAGCGTGTCAAGCCTCGGGTGGCACGGGGATGTTCTGGTATTCGCGGGCCGAATCGGGCGTGCCGATGCCGAAGTGAAGGTGTCGTTTCGATACCAGCTACTCGATGGCGGGCGCCGACTTCGAGCCGTGGAACAAGTTCGAGGTAGCGGGCGAGACCAGGACAATGTCTGGATATTCGAGCGCCGCTAAGGATCGTAGAACGGGAATCTCGTTGAAAGGTTGGCGCCGCATCATCGCGATTGCGTTGTTCTTAGGTGCCGCAAGCTGCGCACAGCAGCCCCCTGATTCGGCGCCATCCTTGACACCCCGGACCTTCGACACATTCGAGCACCGAATCCGTGTAGTGCCGGTGCCTGGACTAGCCCGCCCATGGGCGCTCGCGTTCTCTGCCCGGCGGCGACATCCTTATCACGGAGCGGGCCGGGCGGCTGCGAATTGTCCGGAAGGGGGTGCTCGATCCCCAGTCGATCTCCGGCATTCCCGCAGTCGTCGATCTGCGGCTCAAGGGGTTGAACGACATCGCCGTTCATCCGAACTTCGCCGTCAACAAGCTGGTTTACTTTACCTACTACAAGCCAACGCCGGGGTCAATGAACGTGGGCACGGCGACGCTGGCACGCGGTCGCTTGGCAGCTGAAGTCGAACGTTCGGCGGACAGCTGCTTTCTCTGCGCTCGCGAGGCGTCGGATGCGAATCGCCGCACTGTATGACATCCATGCAAACCTGCCGGCCCTCGAGGCCGTGCTCGAAGACGTCCATCGCGCAGGCATCGATCAGATCCTGGTGGGCGGCGATGTGGTTCCCGGCCCAATGCCGCGCGAGGCGCTGGCGCTTCTACTGAGCCTCGACGTTCCAGTGCAGTTCATCCATGGCAATGGAGAGTTGGCCGTGCTGGCGCAGATCGGTGCTACGGATCCGGCGGCAGTGACCTACTGGGGCACCACGTCTGGCGAACCACTCCCCGACCCTCTCCGGGAAGTCCTGCGCTGGACGGCAGACCAGATCCGGCCTGACTATGAGGATGTCCTGAGGAGTTGGCCCAAGACGCGCCGGCTTCACGTTACCGGGCTCGGTGACATCCTCTTCTGCCACGGTACGCCGAGAAGCGAAACTGAGTGCTTTACGCGCCTGACACCTGAGGAGCATCTCGCGCCGGTGTTCGAAGGAACAGACGCCGCCGTTGTGATCTGCGGCCACACTCACATGCAGTTCGACCGCCTCATCTCCGGGATCCGTGTCGTGAACGCCGGCAGCGTCGGAATGCCGTTCGGCCGGCCGGGGGCGGACTGGGCGTTGCTCGGGCCTGACGTTCAGCTTCGGCACACGTCGTACGATCTGCAGCAAGGGGCGGCCCGCATTCGCGACACCGCGTATCCCCAGGCCCTCGAGTTTGCGGAACAGGTACGTCTTGCAGCCACCATCCGAAGCTGCGATGCTCGACGCCTTCACCGGCGCCTCATTCCGGTGAGGTCGCCTGATATCTGAGGGGAAGCATGCCGTCAGAGCTGACACTCAGGCGGCCACGGGAAGACGAGGAGGAAGAGTTCCTGCGGGCTCACCGGGCCACCTCGCCGGAGGTTCCGTCCTTTCTCCATTACTACACGGAAGGGATGCCCTTTCGCCGGTATCTCGAGGTGCTGGCGGAGCACGAGCAGGGCATCAATCTTCCCTTCGCGCACGTTCCCTCGTCGTTCCTTTTCGCGTTCGTCGGCGCCAGGATCGTCGGGCGTGCCTCGATTCGGCACTCACTCAACGAGTCTCTCGAGCGCGTGGGCGGCCACATCGGCTATGTCGTGGTGCCCGAGTTTCGACGGCAGGGCCATGCCACTGCGATTCTTCGCTTGGCGCTGCAGGTCGCGCGGGAAAAGTGTCGTGACACTCGTCGCATCGTGGTGACCTGCGACGACGACAATCTCGGATCGATCCGAACCATCGAAAAGAACGGCGGGGTCCTCGAGAACATCGTCAGTGGGCCGGACCTCGACAAGCCGAAACGCCGCTACCGGATCGACCTGGACCTGATGCTCTGGTCTGCGCCGACCCCGAGGTGAACCCAGCGAAGCGCCGACCGCCATGCTACTCTCTCGCCGCGACCGGGCCGATTGAGGGCCCTGCCACTCTATGGACGACATCTTGCGGCTCTCAGGAGAGGTGAAGCGGTGGGTCTAGGCCACTAATGGGATCCCACTTGCGTCGCGGCGTCGTGCCCGTGCTCGGGCTGGCGGTGCTGCTCAACTACGTCGATCGCGCCAATCTGGCGATTGCAGCGCCGCTCTTGCAGGACGAGCTCTCGCTTTCGGGTGCGCAGATGGGCGTGCTGTTGTCCTCGTTCTTCTGGGTGTATGCGCCGGCGCAGGTGCTGGCGGGGTGGCTGGTGCACCGGTACGACGTCCGCATCGTCCTGGCCGCCGGGGTTGCGTTGTGGTCCGCGGCGACGGCGATGACCGGCCTGGCTGGGGGATTCGCTTCCATTCTTCTCTTGCGCCTGGTGCTTGGCCTCGGTGAGAGCGTCACGTTTCCGAGCTGGCAGTTGATCATCGCGCAGAAAAACGGAGGAGGAGGAACGCGGCCGGGCCAACGGCTTTGTCGGCGCCGGTCAAGGGATAGGGCCGATGCTCGGCACGCTGTTCGGCGGGCTGGCGATGGGGTACTTCGGCTGGCGGGTCATGTTCATCGGGCTCGGATTCATCACCCTCCTGTGGCTCTGGCCGTGGTTCCTCGTGACCCGCAGCGGTGACTTCGATGGTCCGGCAGAGCATGATGCGCTGTCGGTCTCCTACGCCACGATTCTCGGTCAGCGCGAGTTCTGGGGTGCCGCACTCGGCCATTTCTGCATCAACTACTCGTTCTACTTCGTCATGACGTGGCTGCCGACTTTCCTCGTGAAGGCGGGCGGGTTCAGCTTGTCGGAGATGGCCTGGATTGGCGCGGCCATCTTCGGCACCTACGCCGTCGCGACGGCGCTGGCGGGTGCGGCATCTGATCGTTGGATCCGCCGCGGCGGCGCCGTGTCGCGCGTCCGCAAGACATTCGCGCTGGCGAGCGGCCTTGGCGTGGCGGTGACGATAGCGTGCTGTGCGTTCGTGGACCCGCGCGCCGCGGTGTGGCCGCTCGGCGCTGGCGGGCGTGTTCTTCGGCCTGTCGACGCCGACGATGTCTGCCATGGGCGGGACGCTCGCGGGCCCTCGGGCCGCGGGCCGCTGGGCTGGCGCTCAGAATGTGGCCGGCCAGCTGGCGGGTGTCATCGCGCCGGTCGTGACCGGCCTCATCGTCGACCGCACCGGGGCCTTCTCGTGGGCATTTGCCGTGTCGGCGGTGGCGGCCGTTGGGGCGATGCTGGCATGGGGCGTTGTCATCCGGCAGGTGGCGGCGGTGCGGTGGCCAGAGGCGCTCGCACCTGTGGCGGTCGGTTCGGTTGCCGGCGCACGCTGACACCTTGATATCTAGTGGAGGACCTTAGCACATGTGACGATCCGGCCTGGTGTCGTGCTGGCGGCGCTGGTGGCTCTTGCGGCGAGCCTGTCTGTCCATGCGCAGGACGGCGGGCTGCTGGCGCGTGTCGATCACCTGGTCTATGCCACACCAGACCTCCAGCGCGGGATCGACAGGATCGAACAGCTGTTGGGTGTGAGGGCCGCTCCGGGCGGTCAGCATCCCGGGCGCGGCACCCGGAACGCGCTGGTCGCGCTTGGGCCGGCCAGCTACCTGGAGATCATCGGTCCCGATCCCGAGCAGCCGACTCCCGCGGAGCCACGCCCGTTTGGCATCGACGGCCTGAAGGAGCCGCGGCTCGTAACGTGGGCCGCCAAGGGAACGAATCTCGACTCGCTGGCCAGGGACGCCGCTCGCGACGGCGTGAAGCTGGGCGAGGTGATTGCCGGAAGCCGCCGGCGGGCAGACGGCGTGTTGCTGACCTGGCGCTACACGGATCCACGGACGGTGGTCGCGGACGGCGTTGTTCCATTCGTCATCGATTGGGGAGCGACGCCACATCCGTCGAGCACCGCCACCGCTGGCGCGTCGTTAGTCGGGTTGCGCGCCGAGCACCCCGACCCGCAAGCCGTGCAGGACGCCCTCAAGCGGCTTGGACTCGAGCTTCCCGTGCAGCGGGGCGCCCGGGCGGGCCTTATCGCCACCGTCAATAGCCCCCGCGGCCGCGTGGAGCTTCGGTAGCAACGCACTGGCGCCGGACGGCATGGACCCACCACGACTTCTCGAGTTCTTGCGTCAGCATCGCGTCGCGGTGGAGGCGTCCGTGTCGGCCAGCGGTGCTGCGCAGGCGGCAGTCGTGGGCGTCGCCTTCACGGACCGGTTCGAAGTGGTCTTCGACACGCTCGGGTCGTCGCGCAAAGGTCAGAACCTGAGGCAGAACCCGAAGCTCGCCCTCGTGGTTGGCGGCCTGCTTCCGGGCGATGAACGGACCGTTCAGGACCGAGGGCATCGCCGACGAACCATCCGGCAGCGAGCTCGAACGCCTCAAGCAGACCTACTACGCCGTTTACCCGGACGGGCCCAGCCGCTTGCAGTGGCCCGGGCTGATTTACGTACGCGTGCGGCCGACGTGGATACGCTATAGCGATTACACCCTCGATCCGCCGCAGATAGTCGAGTTCAGTGCCGAACAGCTGGTCCCATGACTCGATTCGATTTCCTGGTTGACTCATACCGCACGGAGCGGCTGAAGACGCTCTCGGTCTGGTCGCAGGTCCCCGACGAGCGGATGGCATTCCGGCCGGAGCCGCGGGCGCGGACGCCGCTGGAGCACATGGTGCACCAGTGCCTCAGCGAGGATGCGTGGATGCGCGGGATGTTGGCCATCGCGACGAGCCTGCCGGCGCTGCCCGCACGCGAAACGCGCCTCGATTTCCTGCGCCACTACGCCGATTGCTCGGCAGAGCGTCTCGGCGCGCTGGAGTCGATGCCGCAGGAATGGTTCGAGCAGGACGTGACCTTCTTCGACGTCGTTCGTTCGCGGGCCTGGGTGCTGGTCCGCCGCATGACGCATTCCGCCCATCACCGGGGCCAGTTGACGACGTACTTGCGGCTGTGGGGGCGGGATCTTTACTCGACCTACGGTCCGACGGCCGACACAGGCGGGCTGGCGAAAGACGGCGCCCGTGTAGTGTATCGATACGGCTCGGTGGACGAGTTGCTCGACCGCGAAGCCAGCGGCGGCGGCGGCGAAACGCTGCCAGGCGTCGGCGCCGCGACGCCGACCGAGCGACCCTGAGCCATTGCTTCACCTATCGTTCGGCGATACGCTGCCGGCGCAGGGGGATACATGACCCGACCGATCGCCGCTCTCGTCGTCCTGAGCCTGACCCTAGTCAGCGTCCGCGCAGGCGCAGTGGATCAACCATCCATCTGCGGGCATTCCGAGAACCAAGGATGGCAAGCCGAACCTTTCCGCTCCAACGCCGACGACGGTGGACGGCAAGCCGGATCTCACGGGCATCTGGACCACCGATAGAACGCCTGTGGAGGAACTGGAACGCCTGTTCCCGGGCATGAGTGCGCTGGCGGTGCCGGGTGACGGCCCGGAGGTCGTGACCAAGTACCTTCATGAGTGTTCTCGTGGACTACAAGCGAGAGGAGTCGCCGCTCCGACCGCAGTTCGTGCCGCTGCTGATCCAACGCGGCGTCGAAGGTCAGGGGAAGGACAGTCCAACGGCGAGATGCCTGCCGCCGGGCATTCCCATGGGCGACCTGCTGGCGCTCCCCCGCCGGTTCGTCCAGGCGCCAGGGCTGCTCGTGATCCTGTCCGAAGCCAACCCGCACCGAATGATCTTCACCGATGGCAGGAAGCACCCGAACGATCCCCAGCCGACCTGGCTCGGCTATTCGGTGGGCACGTGGGAAGGAGACACGTTGGTGGTGGATACGCGTGGCTTCAACGACAAGTCGTGGCTGGATGCCTTTGGTCATCCGCGCAGCGAGGCGATGCACATCACCGAGCGCATCCGGCGCCGCGATTTCGGTCATCTCGACGTGCAGGTCACGATGGATGATCCAAGCCTGTATACCAAGCCGTTCTCGATTCGCTACTCCCTGACGCTGACACCGGACACCGACATCCTCGAGAGCGTCTGCGCCGAGAACGAGCGTGACGTCAAGCACCTGGTGGGCAAGTAGTCTGGAGGCATCTCATCGGTAGGCTGGCCGGCACGGGCGTTGCTTCCCAGCCGGTGGTGCGATAGCATCGCGCCACTCTCTTCACCCGACCGCGGTCCAAAGGAGGGCGTATGCGGCGATTCCTCGGATGGGTTCCCTTGTTGATGGTAGTCCTCGGGGTCGTCATCGGCGCGCAGGCGACGATGACCGTGGAGGATTACACGAAGGTCATGAAAGCCAATGCTCAAGCCGCCGGCGGGATGAACAAGGCCATCGGCTCGGGCGCGTTCGCCGACGCGAAGACGCAGGTGGCCGTCCTGCAAAAGAACTACACGATGCTCAATGGGTTCTGGGCGGGCGTTAAGAAGGACGATGCCGTGGCAATCGTGAAGGACGGCCTGGCGCGGCTGGAAGCGCTGGACAAGATGCTCGGGGCCGCGACCCCGGACCAGATGGCGGCGCAGGCTGCGGCCAAGGAGTTTGGCGGCAATACTTGCGGCGCGTGCCACAAGCTGTACCGTGAGGGCGACGCCACAACGGGATTCAAATTCAAAGCTGGGGTGTTGTAACGCCGAATCCGGCGGGGTGGTGCGAGATCGGATGATCTCGTGCCACCTGTTCCTTCGCTAGACCGGCTGGCGTCCCGCCTGCGCGACGCGCTTCGCGTGTAACTGCCTACTGCCGACCATTGGCGTCGTGGTCAGGCGTTGACCCCTGACATCTGAGCCAGCACCTTGTACAGGATGGCGAAATCCTGCTCCCCAAGGCCCTGCGCGCGTGCGGACGACAAGAACTCGTTGACCACGGCCCCGGTCGGCAACGTCACCTGCACCTCGCGGGCCAGCTCGAGCGCGAGCGTCACATCCTTTTGCATCATGTTCGCGCTGAACATCGGCTGCTCGGGCATCTTCAGGACGCACGGTCCCTTGTATTGCACCAGCGGCGACGCGATCGCGCTATTGGTCAGCACCTCAATCGCCGTTTCGCGGGCCACGCCGGCCTTCTCAGCCAGAACGACGCTCTCTGCCAACGCGAGCATCTGGACGGCAATACTGATGTTGGTCGCGAGCTTCATGGACAATGCGAGGCCGTTCTCGCCGATGTAAGTGACTTTCTGGCCGATGTCCTCGAGCAGCGGCTTGGCGCGGTCGAAGGCCGCGCGATGTCCTCCGACCATCACCGACAGCTTGCCCGTGTTCCACCATCCCGATGCTGCCCGATACCGGCGCGTCGACCATGTCGGCGCCCTTTTCCCGCGCCTTCGCCGCCAGCGCGCGGCTGGCCGCGGGGCCGACCGTGCTCATGTCGATGAGCAGCTTGCCGGCGCCGAGGCCGGCCAGCAGCCCATCCGGTCCCTCCGACGCGCCTTCGAGCGCCGCGGTGTTGGTCACCATGACGAAGGTCGTGTCGGCGGCTTCACACACGGCGCGAGGCGAGGAAGCCCACTTCCCCCCCATTGCGACCAGTTCCGGCTCCTTCGCAGGAAAGAGATCGTAGCCGGTCACCGCGTGCCCCTTGGCCAGCAACCGTTTGGTGATCCGACTGCCCATCGCCCCGAGCCCGACGAATCCAAGATTAGCCATAAGTTTTCGCCTCGTGAGTATCCTTCACAATCAAATCGCCAATCAACGACGCTAGGGCAGCACCGGCGGTGTGTAGGTCAGGGTGTAGTTGAGGACCCAGACCAGGAACAGCACCAGCGGCACGTGGACCACGAACTGCAGCATCGAGTAGCCGACGATGTCGCGTGCTTTCAGCCCCAGGATGCCGACCAGCGGCAGCATCCAGAACGGGTGGATCAGGTTGGCCAACGCTTCCGTGGCGTTGTAGGTCTGCACCACCCAGCCCAGGTGGACGTTCAGCGACTTGGCGGCCTCCAGCATGTAGGGTGCCTCGATCAGCCACTTGCCGCCGGCGGACGGGATGAAGAGGCCCAGGAACGCCGAGTAGATCCCGATCATCACCGGGTAGGTGTGCTGCGTCGAGATCGACACGAAGAAGTGCGCCATCTGGGTCGCCAGGCCCGACTCGGTCAGCATCTTCACGATGCCGGCATACATCGGATACTGGATCAGCACGCCTCCGACGGGCGTGATCGCCGCGCCGATCGCCTGCACGAACGACTTGGGCCGCCAGTGCAGCAGCAGCCCCACCACCAGGAACATGAAGATGTACTGGTTCAGCTGCAGCAGGATGCCGAGACCGTTCAGCGACACCTCGCGTGCCAGGTAGCCAAATCCGAGCAGTGCGATCACGATGGTCAGGAACGGGCTGTACTCCAGCCACTCGCCCGGCGTGTGGCGCGCGCCGATGTCGTGTGAGACCTTCTCATACCGCACGCCCATTTCGGCCATCCCCTTGGCCAGACCGGGCGGCGGCGCGGAGAAGTACGACACCCCCATCGAGACGACGATGAGCGCGCCGGCGATGAGCAGGCTCTGCCAGAGGCCGAGCGTCTGGCTGAGGGGGATGACGCCGCTGATCTTCTCCACCGCATCGGGCAGCGACGCCGACGACGCCATGATGAGGGCGGCCGACGACGACAGCCCCAGCGCCCACACGCTGCCGACCCCGAGATAGGCCGCGGCCCCGATGGCGCGATAGTCCGAGCCCTTGACGCGGTGAGCCACTTCCTTGGCCAGCAGGCCGCTGAAGATCAGGCTGAAGCTCCAGGAGAGGAGCGACGCCAGCATCGAGAACAAGCCGACGTAGGCCGCCGCGCCGGGCCCGGTCGAGGGAAAGGCGGCCAGCCTGCGCACCACGGCATAAACCGGCGGCGCGGTGGCGACGGCGTAGCCCGTGACCACGATCATCGACATCTGGATGGTGAACGTCGTCAGGTCCCAGAAGCCGGACCCGAACCGCTGCGCGGTGTCCAAAATTGAACTACCCGACAGCACGCTGGCGGTCGCTACCAGCGCCGTGGCTGCGAGCGCGAGGGCAAAGGCGTCCGGGAACCAGCGTTCGAACCAGTCGGAGAGCCGGAGGCCCAGGGTTGCCAGCGACGAACGGTCGGCGCGCTCAGTCTGAGACGTCATAGAAGCCCAATAGAAACGGCGAATATATCAGAAGCGCCTTTGCCAAGGACCCGTCGGCGCCGGGGCCGCTGATATAATTAACGGCTGTTTCTCTCTCGGCACACCTACGTGGCAAACCTCGGATACATCGGTCTCGGCGTCATGGGCGGGCTGGCGGTCGAATTGGGCCGCAGCGTCAAGATGCCGTTGCCCACGACGTCGGTGGCCAACGAATACCTCACGGCCGGCCGGGCCACCGGGCTCGAGAAGAAAGACTTCGCGGCCATTTTCCAGGTGCTTGCCAAGTTGTCAGGAGTGAACGAATGAGCGCTGCGAAGGCGAAGGCGCCCGCGTCGGACATCAGCCGCGACCAGTTGCTGCGGTTCTACCGCCAGATGGTGGCGATCCGGTTGTTCGAGGAGCGGGTCAACGATCTCTACACGCGTGCGTTGATGCCGGGTCTGGCCCACCTCTATATCGGGGAGGAGGCCATTGCCGTCGGCGTGTGCGAGGCGCTGAATCGGGACGATTACGTGACCAGCACGCACCGCGGCCACGGCCACTGCCTGGCGAAGGGTGCCTCGCCCGATCTGATGTTCGCGGAGCTGCTGGGCAAGGAAGCCGGCTACTGCAAGGGCAAGGGCGGATCGATGCACATCGCCGACCCGGGCACCGGCAACCTCGGCGCCAACGCCATCGTCGGCGGCAGCGCCGGCATTGCCACCGGCGCGGCCTATGCCAGCAAGTACCTCAAGAACGGCCGCGTGGCGGTGTGCTTCTTCGGCGAAGGCGCCCTCGGGCAGGGGCTGCTCTATGAGGAGATGAACCTGGCCCAGCTGTGGAAGCTGCCGGTCATCTTCATTTGCGAGAACAACGGCTACAACGAGTACACCCACTTCTCCGAGTCCACCGCCGGAGAGGTGCCGGCGCGCGCCAAGGCGTTCGGCATCGCCACCGAGACCGCCGACGGCCAGAACGTCCGCGAGGTCTACGGCCTGGCTACCACCTACGTCGAGCGCGCACGGCGCGGCGAGGGGCCGGCGTTCCTCGAGTTCAAGACCTACCGTTACCACGGGCACCACGTCGGTGACATCGCGCGCGCCTACTACCGGCCGAAGGCCGAGGAGCAGGAGTGGGTGACCAAGCGCGATCCGATCACGCTGCACGGGGAATGGCTGATGTCGAACGGGGTGGCCGATCGCGCGGCGCTCGACCAGATTCAGGAAGAGCTGATCGTCGAGATGGACGCCGCGGTGGAGTTCGCCGTGGCCTCGCCCTACCCGGACCCCAAGCGCGTCACCGAAGACATCTACGCCTGAGACCAAACCATGGCACAAACAGCATTCGCGGTACAGGAACGGGAACTGACGTTCGGCGACGCCATCAAGGAGGCGATCGCCGAGGAGATGCGGCGCGACCCCAAGGTCATCCTGATGGGCGAGGATGTGGCCGAGGCGGGCACCACCTTCAAGGTGCTGACCGGCCTGGTGGACGAGTTCGGCAAGGACCGCGTCATCGACACGCCGATCTCGGAAGCCGGCTTCACCGGTCTGGGAGTGGGCGCGGCGATGGCGGGCCTGCGTCCGATCATCGACATCATGTTCGGCGACTTCATGACCATCATCATGGACCAGCTGGTGAACCAGGCCGCCAAGATCCACTACATGTCGGGTGGGCACTGGAAGGTGCCGATGGTGGTGCGGTGCACGATGGGCGCGACGCGCCGCTCGGCGGCGCAGCATTCGCAGTCGCTGCACGCGTGGCCGAGCCACGTGCCCGGGCTGAAGGTGGTGGTGCCGTCCACGCCGTATGACGCGAAGGGGCTCTTCAAGGCGGCGGTGCGCGACGACAACCCCGTGGTCATCTTCGAGCACAAGATCAGCTACCGGAAGGTCAAGGGGCACGTGCCCGACGAGGACTACATCATTCCGCTCGGCGTGGCCGACGTGAAGCGCGAGGGCACCGACATCACGCTGATCGCGCTGAGCAGCATGGTCCAGGTGGCGCTGGGCGCGGCGCAGATGCTGGAAGAGGTGGGGATCAGCGCCGAGGTGGTGGACCCGCGCACCACCTGGCCGCTCGACGAGCACACGCTGATCGAGTCGGCGAAGAAGACCTCGCGCTGCATCGTCATCGACGAGGGCTACGGCCGCTACGGCGTCACCGGTGAGCTGGCGGCGGTGGTCCAGGAAGGCGCGTTCTACTATCTCGACGCGCCGGTGCGCCGGATGGGCGCGATGCACGTGCCGATTCCGTTCTCCCCGTCGCTCGAGGACGTGACCGTGCCCAGTGAGCGCCAGGTGTTCGACGTCGCCCGTGAGCTGTGTAATAAATAGAGGACATTGGGGTCGGGTGTGCCGGTCGGGCCGGTGACGCCCGACCGGCACACCCGACCCCAAACCAGGTTTCTGACGGATCCGTAAGCGCGCAACAGGGAGCAGAACCGTGGCAATCAAGACATACGGCACGATGGCGGTGGACTGGGAGCGCCGGATCGACTTCGATCGGCTGCGCCGCGAGCGGCTGGCCCGCGTGAAGGACATGTTGAAGAAGTCGGAGATGGGCTCGGTGCTCTGCTTCGACATGAACAACGTGCGCTACATCACGGCCACGCACATCGGCACCTGGGCCCAGGACAAAATCAGCCGCTTCACCCTCCTGCCGCAGAACGCCGAGCCGATTCTGTGGGACTTCGGCTCTGCGGCCCGCCACCACCAGCTGAACTGCGACTGGCTGGGCGAGCGCTCGCGCGCCGGCATCCCGCTGATGCGCGGTGCGATGTCACCGGAGATGGGCCGCGCCGAGGAAGTGGCGCGCAAGATCAAGAAGGAGCTCGAGATCCACGGGCTCGCCAAGGAACCTGTCGGCGTGGACGTCGTCGAGCCGCCCATTCTCTTCGCGCTGCAGAAGGAAGGCCTGACGATCGTCGACGGCCAGCAGCTGATGTCGAACGCGCGCGAGATCAAGACGGTGGACGAGATCTCGCTGCTGACGCACTCGGCCGGGATGGTGGACGCTGCCTACTACGACCTCTACAAGGCGATGCGCCCCGGATTCCGCGAGAACGACGCGGTGGCCCTGGTGGCGCAGCGGCTCTACGAGATGGGCTCGGAGTACGTGGAGGGCGTCAACGCGATCTCGGCCGAACGCTCCAGCCCGCACCCGCACGTGTTCTCGGACCGCATGATGCGCCCGGGTGACCCGGTGTTCTACGACATCCTGCACTCGTACATGGGTTACCGCACCTGCTATTACCGGTGCTTTGCGATCTCGTCGGCGTCGCATCAGCTCGTGGACGCCTACAAGCGGTGCCGCGACTACCTCGACGCGTCGATCGAGCTGATTCGGCCCGGCCGTTCGACCGCGGAGGTCGCCTCGGTGTGGCCGAAGGCCACCGAGTTCGGCTTCCCGGACGAGGAAGCGGCGTTCGCCCTCCAGATGGGCCACGGCATCGGCCTGGCGATCTGGGAGAAGCCGATGATCAGCCGTCTCGTCTCGCTCGAGCACCCGCACGAGATCAAGCCGGGCATGGTGTTCGCGCTGGAGACGTTCTGGCCGACGAAGGACGGCACCAGCGCGGCGCGCATCGAGGAAGAGATCGTCGTCACCGAGAAGGGCCACGAAGTGATCACGCGCTTCCCGGCCGAGCAGTTGCTGGTGTGCGGCGCGCCCTTCGTGACGGTCGGCGGCACGCTGCCGACGGTGCGCGAAACCGAGGCCCCGCCGAACGCGGAAGTCGTGAAGATGATTGCGGCCGCGGCACAGGCAGAGGCCGTCAAGCCCGCGAAGGTAGGAGCCTAAGAGTGGCCGTCAGCGTCGTGATGCCTGCGCTCGAGATGGCGCAGGAAACGGGGAAGCTCGTCTCGTGGAAGAAGAAGGAAGGCGAGGCGGTCAAGAAGGGCGAGATTCTCCTCGAGGTCGAAACCGACAAGGCGGTCGTCGAGATCGAAGCCGGCGGCGACGGCGTCCTGGGCGGCGTCACCGCGAAGGAAGGCGACGTCGTGCCGGTGGGGCAGACCATCGGCTGGCTGCTCAAGGCCGGCGAAGCCGTGCCGGCCAGCGCCGGCGCGGTCGGTGGCTCCGGCACGAGCGGCCGCAAGATGGACGCTGCTCCGGCGGCCGCGGCGGCGCCGCCGCCTCCGCCACCCGCCGCCGGTGTCCGTCGCGGGCGCTCGCATCTCGCCCAAGGCCCGGCGCCTGGCGCGCGAGCAGGGTGTGGACATCGCCGGCCTGCGCGGCTCGGGCCGCAACGGCGAGATCCTCGCCGACGACGTCCTGAAGGCGGCCGGCAATGGCGCGGCCCGCACGGCCGCGACGCCCGCCGGTGCCCGCCCGGCCTCGGCCCCGCCGCCGATGGCCGCGCGCCCATCCACGCCGCAGGCGCCGCGCGTGCCCTCCACCGACGACGGCTCGGTGACCTCGATCGGCCGCATCATGGCCGAGCGCACCACGCAGAGCTGGACCACGGTGCCGCACTTCTTCCTGATGCGCGACGTGGACGCCACCGGCCTCAACAGCGCACGCGAGCGCCGCATCCCGGTGATCGAGCGGTCGCACGGCGTCAAGGTGACGCACACCGACCTGATTGTCGCCGCCGTGGCGCGCTCGCTGCGCCAGTTCCCGCGCATGAACGGCACCTGGGCGAACGGCACCATCCAGCTGAACCCCGAAGTGAACGTCGCGCTGGCGATGGCGGTGCAGAACGCGGTCGTGACCGCGGTGATCCGCAACGCCGATCAGATCGCGCTCGGCGACATCGCCAAGCAGCGCAAGGAACTGGCCGAGCGCGCGCGGGCCAATCGCCTGACGCCGGCCGACATCTCGGGCGCCACCTTCACCATCAGCAACCTGGGGATGTTCGGCGTGGACGCCTTCACGGCGATCATCGTGCCGCCGCAGGCGGGCATCCTGGCCGTGGGCGCGATCAAGGATCGCGTCGTGGCCGCGGGCGGCTACATCGGCGTCCAGCCGCAGATGACGATCACGCTGTCGTCCGACCACCGCGTGGTGGACGGCGCCAGCGCCGCGGAGTTCCTGCAGGACGTGGTCGCCGGACTCTCGGACCCGGACAAGTTCCTGTAGTTACAGATCCGTAATCTGCGTAATTTGGGGTCGGGTGTGATTCGCCGGGAGCTGCCATGGACCTCGGACTTAAGGGCCGCGTCGCGCTGGTCACCGGGGCCAGCAAGGGCATCGGCAAGAGCATCGCCCGGCGCCTCGCCGACGAGGGCGTGCACCTGGTGCTGCTGGCGCGCGGCAAGGAGCTGCTCGACGCCGCCGCCGCCGAAATCTGCAAGGCGACCGGTGTCCGCGTCGTCGCCATTCCCACCGACATGCGGGAGCTGACCCAGGTGCAGGCCGCGGCGGACAAGGCGCGGGCCGAGTTCGGCACGATCCACATCCTGGTCAACAACGCCGGCGGCCCGATCAAGCGCCAGGAGCGGCAGATCACCTGGCCGGATGCCGACTGGGCCGACGACATCAACATCAAGACGCTGGGCATGCTGCGCATGACGCAGGCGCTGCTGCCGGTGATGCCCACCGACGGCACCGGCCGGATCGTCAACATCAGCGGCATCGCCGGCTCCAGCGTGCTGTCCTCGGCGATGACCCACGGCCTCAACAACGCGGCGATGAACCACGTCACCAAGTACCTGGCCAAGGACCTGGGCGCCAGCCGCATCACCGTCAACGCGGTGATTCCCGGCCTGATCGCCACGGAGTGGCGCGAGGGCTGGGCGCAGGCCAAGGCGAACGAGGGCAGCGTGACCAAGCAGGCGTGGCTCGACGACACCTGCCGCGAGTGGGGCATCGTCTCGGGCCGGTGGGGCACGATGGAAGAAGTATCGGACGTGGTAGTGTTCCTGGCGTCCGATCGTGCCAGCTACGTCAACGGCGCCGCCATCGCCGTGGACGGCGGTTACAGCATCAACGTCCGCGCCTAGCGCGCGAGAAAGCGACTCCATGCTCGACACCAAGGCGCCTGCACCGCATGCGTTGCCGCCGCACGCCCAGCTGATCCAGATGGCCGTGGGCTCGTGGGTCTCGGCCGTGGTCTACGCGGGGGCGAAATTGGGCCTGGCCGACCACCTGGCCGCAGGCGCGAAGAACGCCGCCGAACTGGCCGGCCCCACCGGCACGCACGCGCCGTCGCTGCACCGGCTGATGCGCTCGCTGGCCGGGCTGGGCATCCTGACCGAACGCGAGGGGCAGCGGTTTGCGCTGACCCCCCTGGGCGAGGCGCTCAAGACCGGGGCACCCGGCTCCGCGCGCTCCACCGTGTTGGCGTTCTGCGGTCCGGCCTTCTGGCACGCGTGGGAAGGCTTCGGCCATTCGCTTGCGACCGGCGAGACGGGCTTCGAGAAGATGGTCGGGATGCCGATATTCGAGTATCTGGCGCAGCATCCCGAGGAGGCGTCGCACTTCAGCGCGGCGATGGTCGGCTACCATGGAGCCGAGCCGCCCGCGGTCGCCGCGGCCTACGACTTCGGCCGTTTCGGCACCATCGTGGACGTCGGCGGCGCCACCGGGAACCTGCTGGCCGCCATCCTCTCTCGTCATGCCGCGCCCCGCGGCGTGCTGTTCGATCGGCCGCACGTCGTCGCCGAGGCTCCGGCGCTGTTGAAGGCCCACGGCGTCGCCGACCGGGTCACGCTCGACGGAGGCAGCTTCTTCGAACGCGTGCCGGCGGGCGGCGACGCGTATGTGCTGTCGCACATCATCCACGACTGGAACGAGGATCGGTGCCTGACCATCCTGGGCCACTGCCGCAAGGCGATGGCGCCGGATGGACGGCTGCTGATCGTCGAGACCGTGCTGCCGCCAGGCGACACGCCCCATCAGGGCAAGGTCCAGGACATGGTCATGCTGGTCGTGCCCGGCGGTCAGGAGCGCACCGAGGCCGAGTACGCGGACCTGTTCGGCAAGGCTGGCTTCAAGTTGAGCCGCGTGGTGCCCACCGACTCGAGCGTCAGCGTGGTGGAGGCGGTGCCAGCCTAGCCGCTCTGATCCGCTGCTTCGCGGTTCGCATTAGCTTTCTCGCCTGGGTTACCGCTGGCGGTGACCGCGTCGGCCGGAGGGAAAGGGAGACCACCATGAGCTTGCATCGGACCGCGCTGAACGCCCTCGCACTGGCTCTGCTTGGCGGAGCGGCCTTCCTCATCGCTCGTCACCTACGCGCAGCAGCCGTCGCCGCAGATGAGCTTCTTCATCACCAGCGCGGGCTCCGGCAGGGGCGCCAACCTCGGCGGCCTGCAGGGCGCCGACGCGCACTGCGCAATGCTGGCGAAGCAGGCGGGCGCTGCCGGTAACCGGACCTGGCGAGCCTACCTGAGCACGCAGGCCGGCAACGCCCGCGACCGCATTGGCAAGGGGCCCTGGTACAACGCCAAGGGCGTGATGATCGCGAAGGACGTCGACGATCTGCACTCCGACAAGAACAACCTGACGAAGGAGACCCAGCTCACCGAGAAGGGCACCATCGTCAACGGTCGCGGCGACAACCCGAACATGCACGACATCCTGACGGGTCGGGGCTCGACGGCCGGGCGCCGACGGGCGGAGGTGATACGAGCTGCAACAACTTCACGAGCGACGCCACCGGCAGTGCCATGGTCGGGCACCACGACCGCCAGGGCGGCGGCACCAACCCATCGTCCTGGAACTCCGCGCACGCATCCAAGGGCTGCAGCCAGGAGAACCTGGTCGGCACCGGCGGCAACGGCTTCTTCTACTGCTTCGCCGCCAACTGATGCGGCCGCCGGCCGCCACCGTCGGTGGCGGCGGCGGTCTGGTAGCCGGCCAGGGCCCGGATCGCCGCCGCCAGCGGGTCCGACACCGACGCCACCGGTGCGCTCCGTTGCGCCACCATCCGGAGGCGCTTGCCCGAGTGCCCTTCCTCGCGCGGCAGGCGAACGACCTGCGCGCGTCCGAAGCCCGCGCGGCCCAGCAGCGTCGTCAGGCAATCGGCCGAGTACGCCGCCAGGTGCGCGCGGGCGTTGAGCACGTAGTGCCAGTCGCCGTGTTCCGGCAGCCGATCCAGATCCGGAACCGAAAAGTAGATCCAGCCGCCGGGCCGTGTCGCGGCTGCAAGAGCCTTCAGCAGCGAGCCGGGGTTCGTCACGTGCTCCAGGACGTGGCTGACGATCACGAAGTGGAACTGCGCGGCTGCCGGGATGGCAGCGAGCTCGGTGTGCCGGGTGAAGGCCGTCTTGAGGGCGGGGTCGATGCCGAACGTCTCCCAGCCGAACCCGGCCATGGTGTCGAGCCATCGTCCGTTGCCGCAGCCGAAGTCGAGCACGTGGCCGCCGCCGGGCGGCGGCGTCCGGATGCCTGCCACCGCGTCGACGGCGGCCACCAGGGTGCTGCTCACCGGGCGTCCGGGTCCGGCATCCGTCGATCCGGCGTGGGTGGACGCCCACTCGCCGGCTCTCGGAATACCAGGAGCGCATCTGGCTGCCGGTGGGGCGCGGCGCGGCGAACAGCAGGCCGCAGCGCGGGCATCCGGTGGCGAAGACGCGGCGCCGGTGGAGCGGCTGCGCAATCACGCCCTCGCATTCGGCGAGCCGGCGCCGCGTGCGCCAGCCGGCGCAGCCCGGACACCGGTAGGGCGGCAGCAGGACTGGCGCGATCAGCTGCGTTGACCAGGTGGCCAGCGCGCGCGTGTGCGCCGACATCTTCCGCCACAGCTTGGACAGGCTGCGCGATCCCGTCCGCGTCCGCGCCAGCAGCCGCCGGCCGTACTTGCCGCCGATGTTCACGGCGGCGGCCGTCAGGCTCACGGGCGCGGGCTCCTGCGATCCGACGACGCGCGCGCCCTGGAGGGCTCGAGCCGCATGCGAATGTGATTGTAGGCACAGTATGATTCGGACTTGGAAGCTGCACGGGTCCAGCCGTTTCCAAGACGCGCGCTCGCGATTGCCGCAGCCTGTACCGCGGCGCTTGGCGTGGTGGGAGTGCTGCTGGCCTTCACCCCGGTCCACTACGCGGAAGTGGACGTCCGCTGGGCGCCTGGGACCGAGGACGCCGAGCGTCAAGCGCGTGTCCGAGCAGCTGTCGCTGCAGCAGCTGCGTTCCGAGGACGACGGCGAGACCTGGGTCTGCATCCTTCACGACGATTCGCCGGCGAACGTGCGCGCGATTCTGTCGCATCCCGCCATCGCCTCCACCGCGCTCCTCGACGCCGAGACGCTGGCGCCGACCGAGCGCCAGGAAGCGTCGGCGCTGTATTGGCTGGGCCTCGACGTATCCCGGGCTTCCGTCCGCTGCGCCTGGCCCGGCCGCTCGGCCTGATCCCCCTCTTCCTGTTCTGTCTCTTGGTGTCGCTGTGCGCGTCACGGGCCGGACGGCGATGGTTGCTTGCGCGCGTGCCCGAGGCGTCGCCATTGTCGGTCGGCATGTTCCGCATCGCGCTGGCCCTGACGCTCGTACCCGTGGTCCATCGCACGGTCCCGTCGTCGGTGGTGCTGCCGTACATCTGGTCGCCCCGCGAGCTGTGCTTCGGCCTGCTGGTCCTCTTCGGCGCCGGGTGCATGGCGCCGGCTGGCGTGGGTGGCGTTCCTTGCGGTCTTCACCGCGGCAAACTGGGGCAACGTGCCGGCGCACGACTTCAACCTGCCGCTGAAAGCGCTGTGGCTGATGGCGTTCGTACCCTGGGACGATGCCCTCAGCGTCCGCGCGCTGGTGCGGCGGCTGCGGGGCCTGCCGCTGCCCAATCGCGTCAGCCAGCGGTATGGCCTGGCCACCTGGATTCCGATCTTCATGGTCGGGTTCGCCTACCTGGCGGCGGCGTTCGCGAAGATGGATGAAACCGGGCTGCGCTGGATCACCGACGGTGCCGTGCGCTACTTCATGGTCGTTGACGCGCCGAACGCGCCCGGATCCCTGGGCCGCACGATCGCGAGCCACGAGTGGCTGGCCGTGGCGGTCTCGGGCGCCGCCGTGGTGTCGGAAGTCTTCATCCTGTCGGCCGCCGTGTGGGCCAGGCCCGCCATCACGCTCGCGGCCGGCGTCTGCGCCTTGCTCCTCCACGCCGGCTTCTGGTTCACGCAGGGCGTCTTCTGGTACCCCTGGTGGGCGTTGCTGCCGGCCTTCGTGCCGTGGGAGGCGATCGCCTCGTGGATGCAGCGGCGCCAGTGGTGGCCGAAGCGGCCAGCGGCCGCACGCGATGCCATGTGGGGCCGGCCGTGCCTGCCGCCGCCGGCCCCGCCGCCATGCCGGCCCTGTGCGTGGCTGCCCTCGGGCTCTTCGCCATCCAGCAGCCGCTGGTGTCGTTCCTGGTGCTCGAGCGGCTGCCGTACGTGTCGCACTACCCGATGTACTCGGACGTGAACTGGGAGTCGAAAGAGGATTTCGCGCGGAGCATGGAGGCCGAACGTCAACCGGCGCCGGCGATCCGTCTCGAGCCGATGGACGGGTCCGGGCGCCGAGGTGCTGGCCGAGCGACTTCAGGCGATCGGCGCGGGGGACGTGGTCCGCGACATCGCCCGGCGTCTCGTCGGCGGAGACACGCTGTCGGACGACGACCGGCGCCAGCTGGCCGATGTGGCCGACGGTTACGAGCGCCGTTTCGGCACGCCGCCGCCCGCGGTGGTGATCTCGACTGGCAGCTGGCGGTTCGACTGGTCGGTGGCCGACTTCGTTCCGCGCAACGACTGGCAGCCGAAGGCGGAGTTGGCGCTCGGCGACGTCAGCCGCGCGGGGTGAAAGTCAGCACCTCGGACGCGAGCGTGACCGTGAGCCCGGACCGCGCCGCCTCGGCGGGCACGCGCCGGCCGCGGGCGCTCCGGTAGGTGGCGACCAGCAAGTCCTCGAGCGCGGCCCCGGACACGACGTGACTCTCGCGGACCGTGCGCCGCTCGCTGATCGCGAACGCGGCCTCGTGCTCGGCTATCACGGCGGCGGCACGATCGCGGGACGCCGCTTCGCCCTGGACCAGTGCGCGCAGCTCGTGCAGGTCGTCGGCGCGCTGGCACCGCGACGATCAGGCGGCCCTCCGGCTCCAGTGCGCGTCGGGATTCGGCCGGGTTGCGGCGCGCGTGGATCGACACCACGACGCGGGCGCAGCCGTCGAGCAGCGGCAGGCGCCGGTCGGCGTTGGCCACGACCCAGGTCTGGTGCCGGAAAGCGGCGGGCGGCGCGCGCCGCCGCGTCGGTGGAGAGGTCGAAGCCGATGCCGGTGATGCCGGGACGATCGGCGAGACGGCCCAGCAGTTCGCCGGCGCCGCAGCCAAGGTCCACGACCACCGCCGGTTCCGAGCCGCAGGCGCTGGCCGCGGCGGTCGCCACGGCGTCGATGACCGCTGCCGCCGATCCCCTGCGCCAGCAGGCGCGATCGGGCCGCCACGGCTTCGCGGTGGTCGCCGGCGTCGAGGGACCGGCGATCCTGCGGTTGGAGCAGATTCAGGTAGCCGCTGCGGGCGAGGTCGAAGGTGTGCCCGCGGTCGCAGGCGTAGGCGGCGCCGCGCCGCGTCAGGGGCTGATGGCAGCCCCGGACGCTGCACGCGAGTGGAGTCGAGCGTCACTCAGCTCAACGACACCCGACCCCAAATTACGAGAATGTGATCAGGCCCAGATTTCGGCGTCGGTCGGCACCTTCTTGTTCGTGATCACCTTGCCGATGCGCGACACGTTCATCAGGTGCTTGTAGTCCAGGTTCTCGGAGATCGAGTTGCCGCCCCAGGAGCCGCAGCCGAGCGTCGTCGTCGGCGCGAACCCGTTCGTCAGCGATCCGCCGGCGGTGAGCGACGACGGCTGGTTGACGACGAGCCGGCTGATCGGCAGTTCCAGGCCGGCGTTGCGGATGTGGCCTTCGTCGTTCGAGTGCACGGCCGCGGAGTGGCCCGGCGCCCTCCACCAGCAGGTTCGCCTTGGCCTTGGCCACGGCCTCCTGGAAGTCCTGGTAGGGCAGGATGGCGACCACCGGGCACAGCTTCTCCTTGGCCAGGATGTCGTCGGTGCCCGCGCCCTTGGCCGGCAGCAGGATGATGCGCGCCGTCGCCGGCACGTCCACGCCGATCATCGCGCCGATCTCGCGGCACGACCGGCCGACCACGTTCTTGTTCAGGTGGCCGCCCGGGAACACCAGGTCGCGGAACTTCTGGACGATCGCTTCGTCCTCGGTGAACCACACCTTGCCGGTGGCCTGGAACGAGACCACGATTTCGTTGTAGAGCTCGTCGGGCGCCAGCACGAACTGCTCGTGCGAGCAGATGATGCCGTTGTCGAACGACGCGCCGGTGACGATCTTCTCCGTCGGCCTCCTTGATGTCCACGCCGCGGTCGATGATCACCGGCACGTTGCCGGCGCCGACGCCGTAGGACGGCTTGCCGGAGGAGTAGGCGGACTTCACCATCGCGCCGCCGCCGGTGGCCACCACGACGTCCACCATCTTCATCAGTTCCTGGGTGGTTTCCACCGAGCCGTTCTGGATCGTCTGGACCAGGTTGTCGGGCCCGCCGTTGCGCCTTCACGATCTTCATGAACTCGTTGGCCAGGTGCACGGTGCACTTCTCGGCCTTCGGATGCGGCGCGAAGATCACGGCGTTGCCGGTCTTGAGCGCGAACATGCCGTTGCACATCGGCGTGACGATCGGGTTGGTGATCGGCGTCACCGCGCCGACGACGCCCATCGGCTTGGCGACGAAGACCAGCTGCATCGTCTTCGTCTTCGCCGATGATGCCGCGCGACTTCTTGTCCTTGAGGTTGTTCCAGATCGCCCGCGCCTTGCCCTTGTTCTTGAGGATCTTGTCCTCGTAGACGCCGATGCCGGTCTCGTCCACGGCCATGCGCGCCAGCGGCTCGGCGTTGTCGTAGACGTACTTGCCGATGCCCTTGACGATGGCGTCCACCTGCTCCTGCGAGAAGCCTTCGAAGACGGCCTGGGCCGCGCGGGCCTTGGCCATCAACTGCTGGACCTGGGTGTCGGCGGTGGTCTGGGGCTCCTGGGCGCAGGCGCTGGTGCTGGTGCTCATGAGGTTCCTCGTTGGCGATTTTGGAGACGATCGACCTTAAATTGTACCCCATGGGCGATTGCTGGATCGCGCTCCTGCGCGGCATCAACGTCGGCACGGCCAAGCGCATCGCGATGGCCGACCTGCGCGCGATTGTCCAGAGCCTCGGATATCAGGATGTCGCGACGCTGCTCAACAGCGGAAACGTCGTCTTCCGCCAGCCCAAGGGGGCGAAGGCGCCGCCCGGCCCGGCCATCGAACAGGCCGTGGCGAAGCGCCTCGGCGTGTCCGCCACCGTGATCGCGATGCCGGTCACGGCCCTCGACGCCATCCTGCGCGCCAACCCGCTGGCGAAGCCGTCTCGCGATCCGTCGAGGCTGCTGGTCGCCGCCGTGCGCGACGGCGCGGCGCTGGGCCGCCTGGCGGCGCTCGCCAAGCAGGACTGGGGCCGGGAAGAGCTCGCGTGCGGCCCCGCCGCCGGCTATCTCTGGTGTCCAGACGGCATCAGCGCGGGCGCGCTGTTCATGGCGTTGAACAAGGCGCTCGGCGACGGCGTGACGATGCGGAACTGGGCGACGATGCTGAAGCTGCAGGCGATGACACGCGCGCCAGCGGCGACGGCGTCGAAGCCGCCGCGTCGAGCGAAGTAGGATCACCGCATGGATCTGCAGCTGAAGGGACGTGTGGCGATCGTGACCGGCGCCAGCCAGGGCATCGGCCGGGCCATTGCCGAAACGCTGGCCGCCGAAGGCATGCCGGTGGCGATCGTGGCGCGGCGGCGGGAGGAGCTGGATCAGCTGGCGTCGACGCTGCCGACTGAATGCCTGGTGCAGCCGGCCGACCTGCGCGATCCGGCGGTGCCTGCCGCGGTGGTTGCGGCCGTGGTCAAGCGGTTCGGGCAGCTGGATCTCGTGGTGAACAACGCCGGCTCCGCCAAGCGGGGCGACTTCCTGGATCTGACCGACGCCGATTGGGATGACGGCTATGGCCTGAAGTTCTTCGCCGCGATGCGGCTGTGCCGCGCCGCCTGGCCGCACCTCAAGGCGAGCCGCGGCTGCATCGTCAACATCGCCGGCATGGGCGGACGCACGGCGTCGGCCGAGTTCACGATCGGCGGCAGCGTCAACGCCGCCATGCTCAACCTGACCAAGGCGCTCGCCGACCGCGGCGTGCAGGACGGCGTGCGCGTCAACGCCATCAATCCCGGCCTGGTCGTCACCGACCGGCTGAAGACGCGCATCATGCAGGTCGTGGCGGAAAAGGGTGTGGACGAAGACACCGCCGCCCGGCAGCTGGCCAGCGGCATGCGGATCGCGCGCTTCGGACAGCCGCGGGAAATCGCCGAGGCGGTGGCGTTCCTGGCCTCGCCGCGCGCCGGCTACTGCCAGGGGACGCTGATGGACATCGACGGCGGCCAGACGCGCACGCTGTGAGCGCCGGCGCCTCCGATCGATCGCTGGCTGGCGGCGGTCCGTGAACTGAAAGGCAGCGACCTGCTGCTCGTTGCCGGACGGCCGCCGATGGTCCGGGCCCGGGGCAGCCTGCACGCCGTGGATCGCATCGACCTGACCCCCGACGCGATCGCTGGCGCCACCGAGCCGTTGGTGCCAGCGCGGCTCAAGGGCCAGTTCCAAGCCGGCGACGCCATCGATCTCGCGTTCTCGAAGGGCGATCTGGGCCGCTTCCGGATGAACCTCCACCTCGAGCGCGGGCGGGTGGCGGCCGCCATCCGCGCCCTGCCGACAGCGGTGCCGTCGCTCGGCGAGCCTTGGATTCAGCCACGACATCTCGGCGCTGGCGCGGTTGCCGCGTGGCCTGCTGCTGGTCTGCGGTCCGACGGGATCGGGGAAGACCACCACCGTGGCCGCCATCGTCGGCGAGATCAACGCGAACTACGACCGCCATATCGTCACGATCGAGGATCCGGTCGAATACGAGCATGCCGCATGGGCGCTGCCTGGTCGAGCAGGTGGAGATCGGCGTGGACGCGCCCAGCTTTCCCGTCGCGCTGCGCGCGGCCCTGCGGCAGGCGCCCGACGTGATCGTGATCGGCGAGATGCGCGACACCGAGTCGATTCGGATTGCCGTCACCGCGGCCGAAACCGGGCACCTGGTCATCGCCACGGTGCACGCCCCGGACGTCACCGGCGCGGTCGTCGCGCGTCGCCGATGCGTTTCCGGCGGAACGGCAGAACACCATCCGCCAGGAACTGGCGATGGGGCTCGCCGCGATCCTGGCCCAGACGCTCGTGCCGGCCGCCGACGGGCGGCTGGTGCCGGCGGCTGAGCTCCTGGTCGTCAGCTACGGCGCGCGGCAGCACATCCGCAAGAACGCGCTGCAGCACCTGCACCAGGAGATGACCACCACCCGGCGGCTGGGGTCGTTCACGATGGAGGAATCGCTCGCCGCGCTGGTGCGGGCGGGACGGCTCGAGCGGCCCACCGCGGCGCTGCGCGCCGCGCACCCCGAGGAACTGGACCTCCTGCTCGCGGGCGGATCGGCACCGCGGGCGTAAGATCGCCACCAATGCCGGCCGCCAGAGCCGGCCGCGCGTCCAAGGGGCCAGGAGGTCGGCATGCGCTCGTATCTCGCGCTGGTTGCGGCTTTCGGATCGGCCCTCGCGTCAGGTGCCACGGCCCTCGCGCAGGAGGGCGGCGCGGTCTTCACGCCCGCGCAGGGCGGTGTCGCAGTGCCTGGCGTGCCCGGCGGCCCCGGCCTCCCGCCGCGCGACCGCGGCCGCACCGCCGCCAAGGGCACGGCCAGCATTCGGGGCCGGATCACGGCCGCGGGCTCCAACACCCCGCTCCGCAGGGCGCAGGTGGCGGTGACGGCGGTCGAGGGCATCGGGCGCTACACCACCACCACCGACGGCGAGGGCCGATTCGAAGTGCTGGAACTGCCGGCGGGCCGCTATGCCATCAACGTCAGCAAGGGCGGCTACGTCACGCTGCAGTACGGACAGCGGCGGCCGTTCGAGACTGGCACGCCGGTCACACTCGCCGATGCGCAGGCGATGACGGGCGTGAACCTGGCCCTGCCGAAGGGCAGCGTGATCGCCGGCCGCATCACCGACGAGTTCGGAGAGCCCGTGGCCCAGGCGCAGGTGTCCGCGCAGCGGTATCAGTACGGCCCGGACGGGCAGCGGCGCCTGCAGCCCTCCGGGATTCCCGTGACCACCGACGACCTGGGCCAGTTCCGCCTGCACAGCCTGATGCCGGGCGAGTACGTCGTCAGCGCGTCGTTCCGCAACATGTTCGTGGCGCCACTCGGCACCGCTGGCGGCGACACGAGCGAGGGCTTCCTGCCCACGTTCCATCCTGGCACGGTGAATGCCAACGAGGCGCAGCCTGTCACGGTCACGCTCGGCCAGGAATCCCATGTGCAGTTCGCGCTCAGCGCGGCGCGCATGGCGCGGGTGTCGGGTGTGGTGGTCGACTCGACCGGCCGGGCCTTGGCGAACGGCATCGTGATGCTGATGCCGTCCAGCGGCATCGTCAGCGGCATGCTGACCACCGCTCAGATCGCGACCGACGGGGCGTTCTCCGTGTCCAACGTTGCGCCGGGCGACTACGTCCTGAACGTCCAACCAATGGGCGCGTTCGCTGCCACCGACCGCTCGCCGGAAACCGCGGCCGTGCCGTTATCGGTCGGCGGCGCCGACATCAATGGCATTCGGGTCGTGACCAGCGCCGGCACACTTCTCAGCGGCCGCGTGGAGTTCGAGGGGACGGCGTCACGGACAACGCCCTTGCCGTGGCGCGTCTTTGCCCAACCGAACGCGCCTGGGCCGGCGGCGTTCGGCGTCGGCCTCGGTGGTGCGGCCAACGGTACCGTGGCCGAGGACGGCGCCTTTCAACTGCAGGTCGCGGCGGCCGCCGCGATGCTGTTGCGGGTGGCGGGTTCCCCGGCCTGGGCGATGAAGGCGGTACTGCTCGACGGCGAGGACGTCACCGACACGCCGCTCGACTGGGCCGGCAAGGGCAGCGCGACGAGTCTCCGAATCATCATGACCGACCGGCTGACCACCGTGTCGGGCCGCGTGGTCGATTCGCGCGGCCGACCGCTGACCGATTACGCCGTGATCATTCAGCCCGAGGAGGCCAAGGCCGGTGTGGTGGCGGCGCGCTACCTGCGTCTGGCTCGGCCGGATCAGAGCGGCAGCTTCAGGGTGACGGGTCTGCCCCCCGGGCGCTATGCGGCCACGGCCGTCGAGACCTTCGAGCAGGGCCGGCAGTTCGTGCCGGAGGTGCAAGCGCGGCTCAAGGAGCGGGCGAAGACGTTCTCGCTCGACGAAGGCGGCACCGCGACGCTGGACCTGCCGCTGACGTCCGGCGTCGAGTGACGGCTCTCAAGCCTTGACGGGTGCGAGTGCGGGGGCAGGCGCCTGATTCCGGCTCAGCACCAGCCAGATGCCGACGCCAGCAGCGGGCAGCAGCGCGATCAGCCAGAAGATCTCCGCCCAACTCTGCGTGTTCATCCAGTTGAAGCCCGGAAAGACCCGCACGCCCCCGATGGTGAGGCCTGCACCGATCGCGTTCAGCAGAAGGAAGTTGACGAGTGACCACGAGCCCGAGGCGATGCCGGTCATCATCGCCGACTGCTCGCGCGGGAACGCGAACGACCCCGCCTTGAGCGCCACCATCTGGAAGCCGCCGCCGATGAACGTCGAGAACGAGATGAGCGCCGATGGCGATGGCCGGCGAGGTGGTCCACGTGGCGAAGCCGAGCGTGAGCGAGGCCGCCGTGAGCAGCAGGAACAGCCCGATCGGGCGCGTGTTGGTGGCGGCGAACTTGTCGGCCGCCCAGCCCCAGAAGAAGTAGCCGATGCCCCAGGTGAGGGGCGGCACCCAGACGACGCTGTTCACCTGCGCCTGCGTCATCCCCAGGCCCTGTCCCAGATACAGCGCGAGGATGGTCAGCACGGGACCCGGCGAGATGGCCGGCAGCGCGTAGCTGAAGATGAGCGCCCACACCCGCCGCTCGCCGAAGTTCGGCCACATCGCCTTGTGGGGCTCGCGCCGACGCCGCGGGGAGGAACGGCGGCCGCGCAATGGCCGCCCAGATGAGCATCCAGATGACGCCGAGTGCGCCGGTGGCGAGAAACGCGCTGCGCCAGCCGTAGCTGATGGCGAGCGGACCCAGCAGCAGCGGCATCATCACCGCGCCGATGGTGCCGCCGCTGAACGAGAGCGCGATGCCCCGCGCGCGCTTCACTCGGCGGCAGCGTCTCGACCGCCGTGCGCAGGCCGCCCGGAAACGTGCCGCCCTCGCCGACGCCGAGCACCGCGCGGGCCAGCGCGAAGCCGGCAAAGCTCGCCATCATCGCGTGCGACATGCTGGCCGCCGTCCACACCGCCACCGCCAGCAGCATGCCCTTGCGCAGGCCGATGTAGTCGATGACCGATGCCCCACACCGGGTTGCCGAGCGTGTAGGTCAGGAAGAAGAACGACGTGGCGGCGGTGAAGTCCTGGTTGCGTGAGGCCCGTGTCCTTGATGATCGTCGGCGCCAGGATGCCGAGCACCTGGCGATCGACGAACGACAGCCACGAGCACAGCGCCATGCCGATGCACGGCACCCACATCTGCCATCCGAGGGGGCGGTCGTGGATCGAAGCAGCGGGGCTCGTCATGCAGGCACTCCTTGAGGTTCGATCGTCAGTCGGCGCATGAAGCTACCACGGGCTAGGCCTCGAGCGGTTGCCCGCTGCGATCGGGTAGCGTGAACATCAGGGCGGCGGCCAGCAGGAAGAAGGCCGAGGTGACGCTGAGGGCGAGGCCGATGCCGATGCCCGGCTGCGTCGCGATCACGCCAATCGTGAACGGCGCGATGGCGCCCGCCATGCGCCCGATGTTGTAGCTGGTGCCCTGCCCGGTGGCGCGCACCGCCGCCGGGATACAGCTCGGCCACGAAGCCGCCGAACATGCTGAAGTAGCCGTAGCCGAAGTAGCCGAGCAGCGGCCCGAGCAGCAGCAGCACCACCGGGCTGCGCGCCATCTGCCCGTAGATCGGCACGAGCAGCGCGGCTGACACCATGTAGAACACGAATGCCCGCCGCCGCCCGATGCGGTCGGCGATGAACCCGAACGTCAGGTAGCCGAGATAGGCCCCAAGCTGCACCGGGATGATCCAGCGGCAGCGAGCCGACCACTCCCATGCCGGCGCCGCCCTGCTCGACGGGCCGGGCCAGGAACGCCGGCAGCCAGAAGAACAGGCCCCAGTTGGCGAACTGGGTCGCGGAGCCGAGGGCAATGATGAGCAGGGTGCGCTTGAGCAGCGTGGGCCCGAAGATGACCGCGAACGGGCTCGGCCCGCCGGTGGTCCGGGCCTGTCGCACCCAGCTCTCCGGCTCCCGGACGTAGCGTCGAATCCACAGCGTGAAGAAGGCCGGCACCACGCCGACCACGAACAGCCAGCGCCAGGCGTCGGCGCCGAGCGCCGGCGATCCCAGCGACGATCGCCGCCGAAATCGACGCCAGCATGTAGCCGAGCGCCCACCCGGACTGCATGATGCTGATCGCCCTGTTGCGCAGGTGCGCCGGCCACGTCTCGCTGACCAGCACGGCGCCCGAGGCCCACTCGCCGCCCATGCCGATGCCGAGCACGGCGCGCCAGAACAGCAGCTGCATCACGCTTTGCGAGGTGGCCGCGCCGAGCGAGGCCAGCGAGAAGATGAGGATGGTGCCCATCAGCGCGCGGGTGCGCCCGAAGCGGTCGGCCACATAACCGAAAATCGCGCCGCCGACGCCGGACATCACCAGCGTGACCGTGCCCAGCATGCCGGCGGTGTCGTCGCCGAACCCGAAGTACATGCGCAGCTGGCCGACCGCCATGGTGTAGAGCATGAAGTCCATGGCGTCGAGCATCCAGCCGAACTTCGCCGCCAGCAGCACGCGCCACTGCTCGCGCGTGACCGTCCGGTACCAGGGCACGTCGGGCGCCGCGGCGCCGGTCAGGGTGGCGCCGGCCGATGCCAGTCGGGGGTCCATGCGCGGCGGAGCGTACCAACGTCGCCAACGCATGGTCAAGCGACACGGGATCAACGCCCGCGCGCCGCATCCGTGCGGCGGAGCTCCAGTCGCGGGTTCAGGCGAAGCCTCGCGGAGTACAATGACCAGCTCACGCCCGTTCATCCCAGAAGGAGATAGCGATGGCCGTCGAAGTGGGCGCCAAGGCGCCGGATTTCACCCTGCACAATCAGGATCGCGAGTCGGTGACGCTGAGCGAGGTCGTGAAGAAGGGCCCGGTCGTGCTGGCGTTCCTGCCGGGCGCGTTCAGCGGCACGTGCACGGCCGAGATGTGCACCTTCCGCGATTCGGAGGCCGACCTGAACAAGCTCTCGGCGCAGGTGCTGGGCGTGAGCGTGGACACGTTTTTCGCGCTGAAGGCATGGGCCGACGCCAACAAGTTCACTTTTCCGCTGCTCAGCGACTTCAACAAGGAAGTGACGCCGCATGTACGGCGTGTTGAACCCAGACATGATCGGGCTCAAGAACATCGCCAAGCGCGCCGTGTTCGTCATCGACCGCACCGGCGTCGTGCGCCACAAGGAAGTGCTCGAGGACGCGCGCAACGAGCCCGACTACGGCAAGGTGAAGGCGGCGCTGGCCGGCCTGTAGCCGGGCTCTGGATCGTCGGGGGCGAGGTCGGCGATGGCAGACACCGCGGTTGCGCCGGCGCAGCGGACGCTGCCGCACAACCTGGAGGCCGAGCGCTCCGTGCTCGGCGCCATCCTGGTCCACAACGACGCCTTCAACCTGGCCGCGCAGGTGATCGACAGCGGCGATTTCTACCGCGACGGCCACCGGCGCATCTTCGACTGCATGGTGGCGCTCAACGAACGGAACGCCGCCATCGACTTCGTGACGCTCAAGGAAGAGCTGTCGCGCGGCGGCGAGCTGGACGCGGTTGGCGGCCCTGCCTACGTGGCCGGCGCTGGCCGACGGCGTGCCCCGGGCCACCAACGTCGAGTACTACGCGCGGATCGTCAAGGAGAAGTCGACCCTCCGCAGCCTGATCTTCGCCGCCAACAAGATCCTCACCAACGCCTACGAGGCCGACCAGGAAGCCGACGTCATCCTGGACGAGGCGGAAGGCTCCATCTTCGCGGTGGCCGACGACCGGCTGAAGGCCGGCTTCGTGCCGATGCGCGATCTGGTGAAGGAGAGCTTCCCGAAGATCGAGCAGCTCTTCGAGCAGAAGCGGCTCATCACCGGCGTCGCCACCGGCTTTGCCGACATCGACGAGATGACGCGCGGGCTGCAGCCGTCGGACCTGGTGATCGTGGCCGCCCGGCCGTCGATGGGGAAGACCAGCCTGGTGCTCAACATCGCGCAGTACGTGGCGGCGCAGCCGAACCAGACGGTCGGGTTCTTCAGCCTGGAAATGTCGAAGGAGTCGCTGTTCCTGCGCCTGCTGACGTCGGAGGCGCACATCGACAGCCACCGGCTGATGAGCGGCGCGATCGGCCAGAAGGACTACGGCCGGATCGCGCACGCGCTCGAGACGATGAGCGCCATGCGGCTCTTCATCGACGACACCGCCGGCATCGGCGTGCTGGAGATGCGCGCCAAGGCGCGGCGCCTGCAGTCCGAGCACGGGCTCAACCTGCTGGTGGTGGACTACATCCAGCTGATGACCGGCCGCGGCCGGTTCGAGAACCGCACGCTGGAGCTGGCGTCGATCTCGCGATCGCTGAAGGGGCTGGCGAAGGAGCTGAACGTGCCGATCGTGGTGCTGTCGCAGTTGAGCCGCGCGCCCGAGTCGCGCTCCGACCACCGGCCGCAGCTGTCGGATCTTCGCGAGAATCGGGCGCCCTGGAGCAGGATGCAGACGTGGTCGTGCTGATCTACCGCGACGACGTCTACAACAAGGACCCCAACAGCCCCGACGCGGGCACGGCCGAATTGATCCTCGCCAAGCAGCGCAACGGTCCGACCGGCACGGTGAAGCTGGCGTTCCTGCGCGAGCAGACGCGCTTCGCGAACCTCGCGCCAGGCGGAGGCTAGCAGCCGCGTGCCGCCGACGCGCAGCACCGTGGCGCACGTCAACCTGGCGGCGCTGCAGGCCAACTATCGGGCGATCGTCACGCACCTGGCCGGTGACCCGAAGCGGCAGCCGCCGCAGCGTCATTGCGGTGGTCAAGGCCAACGCCTACGGCCACGGCGCCGGACCGGTGGCGCTGGCGCTCGAGCAGGCGGGCGCCACCATGCTGGCGTGCGCCGACATCGAAGAGGGCGTGGCGCTGCGCCGCGCCGGCGTGCGCGTGCCGATCCTCGTCTTCGGCGCCTTGAGCGTCAGCGACCTCGACGGCGTCCTCGACCATGGCGCTGACCCCGACCGTCTCCAGCCCGTTCGCGGCCCGAGCCGTCGAAGGCCGCGGCCGCGCAGCGCGGCGTCACCATCGGCTACCACCTCAAGATCGATACCGGCATGCACCGGCTGGGATTCCGGCACGACAACCTGGCGCGCACGCTGCCGCCGGTGCTGGCGAGCCCGCACCTGCGGCTCGACGGCGTGTTCACCCACTTTGCCAGCGCCGACGTGCCCGACAGTCCCGCTGTTCGACCAGCAGCGCACGCGCTTCGACGCGGCGATGCGAGATGCTGCGGGCGCCTGGGCGGCCGCCCGCCGCTGCGCCACGCGGCCAACAGCGCCGCGCTGCTGCGCGACTCGCGCGTGTGGTACGACGCCGTGCGGCCGGGCTTGCTGCTCTACGGCATCGTGCCGCCGCCGCTCGCCTCCACCATCGCGCTCACGCCGGCGATGTCGCTGACCAGCCGGTCGTGGCGGTGAAGGGGCTGCGGCCCGGCGAAGGGGTGGGCTACGGCTGGCGTTTCACCGCGCGACGAGCCGCGCGCCATCGCCGTCGTGCCCGCCGGCTATGCCGACGGCCTCGACACGCGCATGGCGAACCGCGCCTCGGTGCTGGTTCGCGGCCATCGCGCGCCGGTGGTCGGCGCGATCTCGATGGACATGATGACCATCGACGTCACCGGCCTCGGTGACGTGGAGCCCGGCGACGAGGTGGTGATCATCGGCCGCCAGGGCGACGAGGCATGGCAGCAGATCGACGCGCGCGAGATGGCCGCGGTGATCGGCACCATTCCCTGGGAGATCGTCTGCCGGCTGGGGACGCGCGTGGAGCGGGTGTTCGAATGAAGGCGCCGAAGGTCGTGTTCGTCTGCCAGGAATGCGGCGCGCAGGCGCCGAAGTGGATGGGGCGCTGCGCCGAGTGCGGCGGCTGGAACACGCTGGTCGAGGAGCGCGCGGTCGAGCCCACCGCCGCGCCGGCCACGCGCTACGCCCAGCTGGGCGCGTCCTCGGGCGCGACGCTCTACGCCGACGTCGAGACCGCCAGGGCGGTTCGCCTGTCCACCGGCATCGACGAGTTCGATCGCGTGCTGGGCGGCGGCGTCGTGCCGGGCTCGCTGGTGCTGCTCGGCGGCGAACCCGGCATCGGCAAGTCCACGCTGCTCCTGCAGGCGGCGGCGCACTTCGCGCGCGCGATCGGCCCCGTGCTCTACGCCTCCGGCGAAGAGTCCGAGCACCAGGTCAAGAGCCGCGGCGATCGCCTCGGGCTCGGCGCCGCGCCGCTGTATCTGCTGGCCGAGACCTGCCTCGAGCGCATCCTGGAGGAGGTGGCGCGGCTGAAGCCGGCGCTGGTGATCGTGGACTCGGTGCAGACGGTCTGGTCCAACAAGTTCCAGTCGGCGCCGGGCAGCGTGGGCCAGGTGCGCGAGGCGGCGACGCAGTTCCTGTTCGCGGCCAAGGGCCAGAACATCCCGATGATCCTGGTCGGCCACGTGACGAAAGACGGCACGCCTGGCCGGGCCCAAGGTGCTCGAGCACGTGGTGGACACGGTGCTGTCGTTCGAAGGGGAGCGCCACCATTCCCATCGCGTCGTCCGCGCGGTCAAGAACCGGTTCGGCGCGGTCAGCGAGCTGGGCGTCTTCGAGATGACGGGCACCGGGCTGCGCCCGGTGCCGAACCCCTCGACGCTCTTCCTGTCGGAGCGCGCGTCGGGCGTCCCGGGATCGGCCGTGCTGTGCTGCGTGGAGGGGTCGCGCCCGTTCCTGGTCGAGGTGCAGGCGCTCGTCAGCACCAGCCTCTACGGCAACGCGCGGCGCATGGCCGTGGGCATCGATCCAGAGCCGGCTGTCGCTGCTGCTCGCCGTCCTGGAGAAGCGGGCCGGCCTCAGCCTGGCCGGCGACGACGTCTACGTGAACATCGCCGGCGGCATGAGCGTGGAGGAGCCGGCGGCCGACTTGAGCGTGCTGGCGGCGGTGGCGTCCAGCGTGCGGAACCGCGGGCTGGCGCCGTCCACGGCGGTGTTCGGCGAGGTGGGACTGAGCGGCGAAGTGCGCGGCGTGCCGCAGGCGCCGCTGCGGATTCGCGAGGCCGCGCAGATGGGGTTCACGCGCGTCGTGCTGCCGTCGGCCAACGTCGATCCGAGTGCGGAGGCCGGCGTCGAGAGCGGCTGCGTGCTGGTCGGCGTGCGGACGATCGGGGAAGCGCTCGACGCGCTGGTGGCCTAGCCCGCTGCTTGATTTTGGCCCCGGCCGGTTCTAACGTCTTCCTGTGCCCGGCTTTCACTGGTGGCGGACGGTGCTGTTCCTCATCCCCGCCATCAGCGTTTACACGCTGGTTCTCGGCACGCTGTCGATCGTATCCAGCCTGTTCGACCGGCGCGGCTTCTTCGGGCACTGGTGCGCGCGCACGTGGTCGCGGTTGATCCTCGTCACCACCGGCGTGCGTGTGGAGGTGACCGGCCTCGAGCAGTTGCAGCCGGGCCGCACCTACGTGTTCGTGTCGAACCACCAGAGCATCTACGACATTCCGATCCTCTTCCACTCGCTCCCGTTCCAGCTGCGCATCATCGCCAAGGCGTCGCTCGGCCGCTTTCCGATTCTGGGATGGCACCTGCAGCGGACCGGGCACATGCTGGTGGACCGCCGGCGGCCCGACCGCGCGCGCATCTTCTCGTGGGCGTCGCGCCTGACCGCCAACGGCCTGTGCCTGATCGTGTTCCCCGAGGGCACGCGCAGTGCGGACGGCCGGGTGGGCGGGTTCAAGCCGGGCAGCTTCCTCGTCGCCCTGGAGGCCGCGCTGCCGGTCGTGCCCATCTCCGTCGTCGGCAGCCGTCACGTGATGTTGAAGGGCCGGCTGGCCACCTATCCCGGCCGCGTGCGCGTGGTGGTGCATGGCCCAATCGACACCGTCGCCTTGAAGGGCGGCGATCCGCGGGCGCTGGCGGAGCGGGTACGTCTGGCCATCGCCACCGATGCCGAGTCCGACCTCGGTGTGTCGCCGCCCGATACGGCGCGGCCCGCTGACCGCGGGCCGCGCGCAGTGTCTGGCGAACCGGCTTGACGCCGGCGTGGGCCGTGCCGGCGCGTTAGCCGGAGGCTGTTCAGGGAGCCGCCTCGGCGCCGATATTCCGGCTCGAACACAGGTGGGAGGCCGGTTCGTCGACGATGTCAAAGCCCGCAACGAAAGAGTCCACGGTTGCACACGCCGGCAGCGGCCCCGCCGCCCGCCGGACAGACCTCCGCGTCGCCGGTCCGTTCGAAGGGCGCTGGGTCGGTGCGCTCACGGTTCCGGTCCACATCCACGACCTGAGCGCCGGCGGGTGCCTGATCCAGGCGCACCACGAGCAGTCGCCCGGACGCCGCTTCACGCTCGAGATCGAGCTGCCGTATCACGGCTGGGTGTCGCTGGAAGCCGAGTCGCTCTATCTGCGCGAAGGCTACGGCTTCGCGGCGAAGTTCGTGGAGATGGCCGACCCGGTCCGCGACACGCTCGAAAGCGTGATCTGGCGGCTGCTGTCGAAGGCTCCGTCGGATCTCTGAGCGGGGCTCCAGTCAATTCACGATTCACAAACTCGACTCCAGCCAGCGGCTGATTTCGCGGCAGCCGGTGAAGCCGGCCATCCGATCGACGGTCTTGTCCAGAACCCAGCGCAGCCGGTCCGGCGCGGTGTCAGCCGGGGCAAACACCACCACCATCGCCCTCTCGGTCGCGGCCGTGACCATCGTCCTCGCGGAGTCCGAGGTCGGGTTGCCGAACGGGCCGCGCGCGTCCGCCAGCGTCATGCGCCCGGCGACGTGCACCTCGTCCTTGCGGATCCCCGGGTACGACTCGCCCTCGGCTCCCAGCCGCAGCGTGACGGCGCCCTCGACGTGCGCCGCGTCGTAGAGCCCGTAGGGGAGCTGAAACTCCACCGAGCACCAGTTGCAGACGTCAACCAGCGAGTTGATGCGGGGCAGCGCGTCGCCTTTGCGCACCCGCCGCAGCAGCGCCTCCGACGACGGGCGGGTCTTGGTGGGATCCAGGCCGATGCGCTTGTACATCGTGCGCACGGAGGCCACTTCCGCCGGCGGCCGCTCCCGCAGCCCCTGCTCGACCTGCGTCAGCTGCGCGTCCGTCCGGCGGTCCCGCTCGACGACGCGCGCGCCCTCCAGCCACGCCACCGCCGGCCGGCAAATACCCATCAGTTCCGAAGACAGTGTGAAAGCCGCCAATGCGTGCCCGCGACCTGTGACCCTGGCCTATGGAGGGTAACCTGTCGCCGGCCGCCCATGCAATCGCGACGAAGATCAACCAGCCCGACCACAACAACGCGGAATGCGCGAAACGTGCTGCGGTAGTCCAGGGCCTGCCGCACCGCGACCACCGTCGTGGCAAGCAACCACAAGTCCACGGCGATTCGCGAATCAGGACTGCCGACACCGGGCAGCACCCCGAAGATGGAGAAGAAGTGCGGGGCGTAGGAGAAACCGATCACACGCAGCAGCTCGCCCATGTCGGTCCGCGTTTGCGCCTCCGGCCACACGCGCGTGCCGAGCAGATAAGTGACGCCGGCCCACATTACCCAGCCCGCCAGCGCGCCGATCGTCACGCGCACCAGCCCGCCCGAGGCCCAGCGTCAGCCCCGCTCCCAGTCCGGCGGCCAGGCTGGCCAGGATCACGATCGTCAGCGCCTGCGTGTTGGCCCTCGGGTCGCTCTCGATGTCCTCGTAGGCGGGCGCGTCGAGCTTCAGGACCCCGACGAGGCGGTTGGTCAGCGTCATGGGCGTGATCATGGCACAATCGGTAACCGCGGCCGCGGCATCACGCCGCGGGCATCGGCCTTCTTTGCACGTATCAGCCATCATCGCCGCCGGCGGACGCGGATCGCGCGTGGGCGCGGGACAGCCCAAACAGCTGCTGGAAGTCTCCGGCGTGCCGATCCTGCAGCGCAGCGTGGACGCGTTCCTGCATCACCCGCTCGTGACCGAGGTGGTGGTGGCGCTGCCGCCGGAGATTCTGTCGGCGCCGCCGCCGTATCTCGCCTCCACCGCGCAAGCCCGTGACGCTGGTCGAAGGCGGCCTGCGGCGCCAGGATTCGGTGGCGCTGGCGCTGGCGCGCGTGTCGCCGGCGGCCGAGATCGTGGTCGTGCACGACGCCGCGCGGCCGATGGTCTCGGCGGCTCTGATCGACCGCACCGTGGCGGCGGCCGTCCAGCACGGCGCGGCCCTGGCGGCACTGCGGGTCACCGACACGGTGAAGCGAGGCACCGTCGAGGGCGTGGTGGTGGAGACCGTGCCGCGCGATTCGATCTATCTCGCCCAGACACCGCAGGCGTTTCAGGCGTCGGTGCTGCGCGACGCGCTCGTCGAGCGGGATGGACGCCACCGACGAGGCGACGCTGGTCGAGCGCGCCGGCATACCCGTGCACCTGGTCGAAGGCGACCCCCGCAACGTGAAGATCACCACGGCGGCAGACGTATCCCTGGCCGAGCGGCTGACGAGCGAACGCCGCGCGCTCGGCATCCGAGTGGGCACCGGCTACGACCTCCACCGGCTGGTGGCTGGCCGTCCTCTGGTGCTGGGGGGCGTCACCGTTCCGTTCGAACTGGGGCTCGCCGGCCATTCCGACGCCGACGTCGTGTGCCACGCGGTCACCGACGCCGTCCTGGGCGCGGCGGCGCTGGGCGACATCGGCCGGCACTTCCCCGACACCGACCCGCAATGGAAGGGCGCCGACAGCGTGCAGCTGCTGGCCCATGCGGTGTCGCTCGTCCGCGCCGCGGGGTGGACGATCGCCAACGTGGACGTGGTCGTCATCGCGGAGCGGCCGAAGCTCCTGCCGTTCGTGCCGCAGATGCGCCAGCACCTGGCGGCGGCGCTGCAGTGCGCCGTGGAGCAGGTGAGCGTCAAGGGCAAGACCAACGAGGGCGTGGACGCGACCGGCGCCGGCCAGGCCATCGCCGCGCACGCGGTGGCCCTGATCCAGCGATGAGCCCCGCCATCCGCCCCCGTGCGCGTACGGTTCGCGCCGAGCCCGACGGGGCAGCTCCACGTCGGCAACGCCCGCACCGCGCTCTTCAACTGGCTGCTGGCGCGCCGCACGGGGGGAACGCTCGTATTGCGCATCGAAGACACCGACTTCGAGCGATCGACGCGCGAGTCGGAGGCCGCGATCATCGAGGACCTCCGGTGGCTGGGCCTGGCATGGGACGAAGGCGTGGAGGCCGGCGGGGACTTCGGACCCTACCGGCAATCGGAGCGCCTGCACGTTTACCGGGCGCACGCGGTGGAACTGCTGTCGCGGGGCGCGGCCTATCACTGCTTCTGCACCGCGGACGAACTGGAGGCCGATCGGCAGCGGGCGCTCGCCGCCGGCCTGCCCCCGATGTACAGCGGCCGCTGCCGCGGCGTGACGCGCGACGCCGCCCGCCGGCGCATCGAGGACGGCGAGAAGGCCGTGATCCGGTTTCGGGTACCTGCTGAGGGCGACGTCGTGTTCGATGACGTGGTGCGGGGCGAGGTGCGTTTCAGCGCGAGCGTGATCGGCGATCCGGTGCTGGTGCGGTCGGACGGCGTGCCGGCCTACAACTTCGCCGTCGTGATCGATGACGCGCTGATGGGCATCACGCACGTCGTGCGGGGCGAGGACCACATCTCCAACACGCCGCGCCAGGTGCTGCTATACCGCGCGTTCGGGTGGCAGCCGCCCACCTTCGCGCACGTGTCGCTGGTCATGGGCCCGGACCACGCGCCGCTGTCGAAACGGCACGGCGCCACGTCGGTGGCCGAGTTCCGCGCCCGCGGCTATCTGCCCGAGGCCCTGACCAACTACCTGGCGCTGATCGGCTGGTCCCCGGGGGAAGGGCGAGGAGCTGCTGCCGCTCGACGAGCTGGCGCGCCGCTTCAGCCTGGACAAGGTGGGGCACAGCGCCGGCGTATTCGATCTGGAGAAGCTGGCGTGGGTGAACCGCCACTACTTGAAGGCCGCGCCTCCTGAGCGGCTCAGCGAGCTGTCGGTTCCGCACCTGCAGGCCGTGGGGTGGTTGGGCCAGCCCACAGCGGCCGACCGCCAGTACCTGGCGAGCGTCGTACCTGTCGTGGCCGGCGGCGTCGATCGTCTGGACCAGCTGCCCGAGCGCTTGCGGTTCCTGTTCGACTTCTCGGAGAAACACGTGCTGGCCTCGGATGAGGCGCGGGCGGAGGCGCGCCAGTCCGCGCCCGTCATCCGCGCGCTGGCGGAGGAGCTGACGTCGACGCCGCCGATGCTGGACCGCGACGCCTTCCGCGCGATGGCGAACCGCGTGCGCGCCAGGACCGGCGAAAAGGGCAAAGGCCTGTTTCACCCGATCCGCCTCGTGCTGACCGGCGAGCCCGAGGGGCTGGAACTCGACGCCGCCGTGCCGGCGATCGAGCGCGGCGCGCTGCTGGCGGAGTCGGGCTCCGGCCTGCGACCCATCGTCAGCGCGCGCGCGAGAGCGGCCCTGGTGGCGGCGGCGCTCGAATAGCCAGATGGTCGTTTTCGGGATCCATCCGGTGCTGGAGGCCCTGAAGGCGAGACGCGTGGCCGCCGTTCGCGTCGCCGACAAGGACCACGCGCGCCATCGGGAAATCCTCGACCTGGCGCAATCCATGGGCGTCCCCGTGCACCGCGAGTCCGCCGAACGGCTCGAGTCGCGCGCCAGGGGGCATGTCCACCAGGGCGTCGTGGCGGAACTGACCGAGGTCCGCGCCCTCGACGTCGCCGACCTGGTGAGAGAAGCGGCCGGCGCCCCGCTGATCGTGGTGCTGGACGGCATCGAGGATCCCCACAACCTGGGAGCCATCCTCAGGACGGCGGACGCCGCCGGGGCCGGCGGAGTGGTGGTCCAGGACCGCCGCTCGGCGGCCCGCTCCGGGGTCGCCGCCAAGGCTTCGGCGGGCGCACTGGCCCATGTCCGGCTGGCCGAAGTCGTCAATATCGCCCGGGCGGTCGAGGAGTTGAAGGATCTGGGGGTCTGGACGGTGGGCCTGGCCGGGGACGCCCCCACCCCCTACGACGAATTGGATTTCACCGGCCCGACGGCCCTGGTGCTGGGCGCGGAGGGGGCTGGTTTGCGGCGGCTGGTGCGCGAGCGGTGCGACTTCCTGGCCGCCATTCCGATGGCCGGCCGGGTGGGAAGCCTGAATGTCTCTGTGGCTGCTGGGGTTGTACTCTTCGAGGCAGTCCGCCAGCGTCGGCGAGCGCCCGGGGTACCCTAGGGGAGGTGCCGTTGCCGAACTGGCATGGGAAGTGCTATTATCTGCTCTTTGTCTGGCTGGCGTAGCTCAGTCCGGTAGAGCAGCTGATTTGTAATCAGCTGGTCGGGGGTTCAAATCCCTCCGCCAGCTCCACCTGTCCGACCGGCCGCCCCTGTCCGACCCGATGGTAACGCGTCATCAACACACACGCTTTCACGATTCTTTCTTTTTTTGCGACGCGGGGACGCAGGGGGCTGGGCGCGGTACGAAGTAGGACAGCGAGTTCTTGGGGAGGTGGCGGAGCGGTCAATCGCAGCAGGCTGTAAACCTGCCGCCCTTGTGGCTACGGAGGTTCGAACCCTCCCCTCCCCACCAACCTCTTATCGAGCCTCGCTCACGCGAGCTGAGTGAGCGTGAGTGAGGTTGGGAGGTGAGAGTTGGTGGGGAGGGGAGCCCTCCAGTGTTTGTTTGGCGGCGCGCTTTGCGCGCCGCGAGGGGAGTAGTTTTTCGACGATGCTGCGCATCGTCGGCGAGTGGACAACGAGCTCTCGGGTGCTCGGTCGACTTTGGGAGCGGCTCGAGGTTGAAGGGTAAAGCGGTCGAGAGCAGTCGGGCGGTCGAGTGGTGTTGGGGCGCGAGGGCGGGAGTAACTCAGTGGTAGAGTCACAGCCTTCCAAGCTGTTGGTCGCGGGTTCGATCCCCGTCTCCCGCTCCACTCTTCGCCCAGCCTGCGCGCCCCTCGCGAGTGAGGACGGAACTGAGTTAACAGCAGCGCCGATGTAGCTCAGTCGGCAGAGCGCGTCCTTGGTAAGGACGAGGTCACCAGTTCGATTCTGGTCATCGGCTCCATCTTGGAATACGGCAACGGCGAACTACTTAACCAGAGCGCACAGGGCATATGGCGAAAGAGAAATTTGATCGTTCGAAACCGCACGTGAACGTGGGGACGATCGGGCACATCGACCACGGGAAGACGACCTTGACGGCGGCGCTGACGAAGGTGGCGGCGGACAAGGGGTGGGCGAAGTACGTGCCGTATGACGAGGTGGCGAAGGCGTCGGAGTCGCAGGGGCGGCGGGACGACACGAAGATTCTGACGATTGCGTCGAGCCACGTGGAGTATGCGACGGCGAATCGGCACTACGCGCACGTGGACTGCCCGGGGCACGCCGACTACATCAAGAACATGATCACGGGGGCGGCGCAGATGGACGGCGCGATCCTGGTGGTGAGTGCGACGGACGGGCCGATGCCGCAGACGCGGGAGCACGTGCTGCTGGCGCGGCAGGTGAACGTGCCGCACCTGGTGGTGGCGCTGAACAAGGTGGACGCGGTGGACGACGCCGAGCTGCTGGACCTGGTGGAGCTGGAAGTGCGGGAGCTGCTGACGACCTACGGGTTCAAGGGCGACGACGTGCCGGTGGTGCGGGTGAGCGCGCTGAAGGCGATCCAGGGGGACGCCGACGGGGTGGCGAGCCTGGTGAAGCTGATGGACGCGCTGGACACCGGCGATTCCGCTGCCGGAGCGGGAAGTGGACAAGCCGTTCATGATGCCGATCGAGGACGTGTTCTCGATCTCGGGGCGCGGGACGGTGGTGACGGGGCGGATTGAGCGCGGCACGGTGAAGGTGGGCGAGGAAGTCGAGATCGTGGGCTTCAAGCCGACGGAGAAGAAGGTGGTGACCGGGGTGGAGATGTTCCGGAAGCTGCTGGATTCGGGCGTGGCCGGGGACAACGTCGGGGTGCTGTTGCGCGGCGTCGAGAAGACGGACGTGGAGCGCGGGCAGGTGCTGGCGAAGCCGGGGACGATCAAGCCGCACACGAAGTTCAAGGGCGAGATCTACATCCTGTCGAAGGAAGAGGGCGGGCGGCACACGCCGTTCTTCACGGGGTATCGGCCGCAGTTCTACATCCGGACGACGGACGTGACCGGGATCCTGAAGCTGCCCGAGGGCGTGGAGATGGTGATGCCCGGGGACAACACGTCGATCACGGGCGAGCTGATCACGCCGGTGGCGATCGAGAAGGGCGGCCGGTTCGCGATTCGCGAAGGCGGACGCACGGTCGGGCTCGGGCACGATCACGGAGATTCTCGAGTAGTTGGTCGTAGGTAGTAGGTAGTTGGTAGTAACGAAGCCGACGAGGCTCGTAACCGCTAACGACTAACGACTAACAGGAAGCGACAGAACGATGCGCGACATCATTCACATGGCCTGCGGCGACTGTAAGCGCCGGAACTACAGCACGACCAAGAACAAGCGCAAGACGACCGAGCGGATCGAGATGAACAAGTACTGCCGCTTCTGTCGCAAGCACACGGCGCATAAGGAGACGAAGTAGGTAGTTGGTACGTAGGTCGTTGGTAGTTCTGCGGTGCGGAAGTGCCAGATCCGCACTACCAACCACCAACGACCAACTGGCAGCGAAGGCGGAACGACAGGTCAGTAGCTCAATTGGTAGAGCACCGGTCTCCAAAACCGGGGGTTGGGGGTTCGAGACCCTCCTGACCTGCCAATTGCTCGAGGACTTGAACGGACGAAACGGTTCATAGACGAGATTGGCATAGACGAGATTGGCGATGAGCACGCTTGAAGAAGCCAAAGCGGCACCAACCCGAAGCCCCGAGCGGGCGTCGGGCGGCGTTGGCAGCTGGTGGCACAACAGCCGGACGTTCCTCACGGAAGTGCGGAACGAGATGCGGCGTGTCACCTGGCCGTCGCGGCGGGAGGTGTACGCCACGACCGTCGTCGTGATCCTGACGTCTATCTTCTTCGGGGTCTATCTGTGGGGCCTGGACCTGGCCCTCTCGTGGGCGGTGGGGCGAATCTTCGGTCTCTTTGGCGCGGCATGACGGACACCACGATCACCAAGAACTGGTACATCGTCCACACCTACTCGGGCTTCGAGAACAAGGTGAAGGAATCGCTCGAGCAGCGCGTCCAGGCCTATGGCCTGCAGGACGAGATCGGCGAGGTGCTGATCCCGACCGAGGACATCGTCGAGAAGCGCGGCGGCCGCGAGGTGAAGAGCGCCCGCCGGTTCTTCCCCGGCTACATCCTGGTCGAGATGCACATGTCCGACAACGCGTGGCATGTGGTCAAGAACACGCCCAAGGTCACGGGGTTCGTCGGCGCCGGCACCAAGCCCACGCCGCTCAGCAAAGAGGAAGTGGATCACATCCTCGACCAGGTGAAGACGGCGGCCGAGAAGCCGAAGCCGAAGTATTCCTTCGACCGCGGCGACCAGGTGCGCATCAACGAGGGACCGTTCACCAGCTTCAACGGCGTGGTGGACGAGGTGAACCTCGACAAGAACACGTTGAAGGTGATGGTCACCATCTTCGGCCGCGCGACGCCGGTCGAGTTGGATTTCCTGCAGGTCGAGAAGATCTAGGCGCGACGAGCTTAGAAGCGAGCTATGGCGAAAAAAGTTCAGGCGATGGTGAAGTTGCAGATTTCCGCGGGCAAAGCGACGCCCGCGCCGCCGGTCGGCACCGCGCTCGGTCCGCATGGCGTGAACATCATGGACTTCTGCAAGAACTTCAACGCGCGGACGGCGAAGGACGAGGGGCTGATCATCCCGGTGGTCGTGACGATCTTCGCCGACCGCAGCTACACCTTCATCACCAAGACGCCGCCGGCGTCGGTGCTGCTGAAGAAGGTGGCCAACCTGGCCAAGGGCTCGGCCGAGCCCAACCGCAACAAGGTGGGCACGGTGACGGCGAAGCAGGTGGAGGACATCGCCAAGCAGAAGATGCCGGATCTCAACTGCCAGGACCTGGCCGCCGCGGTGAAGACCGTCCGCGGAACCGCCCGGTCCATGGGGATCGACGTCGTCGGGTAAGCGGTTTCTGGCCAGGCCTGGGGCCCGGAGCCCGGAGCCTGGAGCCTGAAATCGAACGAACGCGAGTGGGAGAACGCGACGAGCGTTCGCTAGCACCACGAGGAGGCACATGGCACGACACGGCAAGAAATTCACCGCGGCCGCCGCGCAGGTGGCCGATCGGACGTACTCGATCGAGGAGGCGATTCCCCTGCTCCAGAAGGTGAAGTACGCCAAGTTCGACGAGACGATTGAACTGGCCCTGCGGCTGGGCGTGGATCCCAAGCACGCCGACCAGATGGTCCGCGGCACGGTGGTGCTGCCCCACGGCCTCGGCAAGAGCAAGAAGGTGCTGGCCATCGCCGGGGCGGACAAGCAGAAGGAAGCCACCGATGCCGGCGCCGACCACGTCGGCGGCGACGAGATCGTCGAGAAGATCATCGGCGGCTGGATGGACTTCGACGCGGTGGTGGCGACGCCCGACATGATGCGGGCCGTCGGCCGTCTGGGCAAGGTGCTCGGCCCGCGCGGGCTGATGCCGAACCCGAAGACCGGCACCGTCACGCCGAACGTGGCGCAGGCGATCAAGGAGATCAAGGCGGGCAAGGTCGAGTTCCGCGTCGACAAGACGGGCATCGTGCACGCGCCCGTCGGGAAGATGTCGTTCCCGGCGCAGAACCTGATCGACAACGCCCACGCGCTGGTGGACAGCGTGGTGAAGTCCAAGCCGTCGGCGGCCAAGGGCAAGTACCTGAAGTCGGTGACGATGTCGTCGACGATGGGCCCCGGCGTCGGCATCGACACCGCTCACATCGACGCGCGCTCGGCGGCGCATTAGGCACGGAATCCACAATGGCTGTCTCGAGAGCGGAAAAAGAGCAGGAGCTCCAGGATCTGACGTCGGCCTTCCAGGCGGCGACGACGGCGATCCTGGTGGACTACCGCGGGATGAACGTCCCGGCGGTCACCGAACTGCGGCGCCAGTTGCGCGCCGCCAACGCGCGTTACCGCGTGGTGAAGAACACGCTGGCCGTGCGCGCCAGCAAGGGCACGGCGTTCGAGGCCCTCGACAAGCACTTCGTGGGCACGACCGCGGTGGCCTATACCGAGGACGACGCCGTCGCGCTGGCCAAGACGCTGACGACGTTCCTGAAGACCGCGCCGACGGTTTCGATCAAGGCGGCGGTCGTGCAGGGCCGGGCGATCAAGCCGGCCGAGGTCGCCGAGCTGGCGGCGCTGCCCGGCAAGACCGAGCTGTACGCCAAGTTGTTGTTCCTGCTGCAGGCCCCGATGCAGCAACTCGTGACGGTGCTGTCGGCAACGTCGCGGGATTTCGTATCGGTGCTGTCGCAGTACGAGAAGAAAAAGTCGGAAGCATAGGGCTTCGGGCTCCAGGCTCCAGGCTCCAGGCCTGGCCTGAGACGAAGCGTTTGGTTCACATAGACAAGCCCGTAGCCCGGGGCCCGGAGTCCGGAGCCCACGCGTAGGAGAGAGAGAATGTCCGAACTGAATCAGCAGCAGGTAATCGACTACATCAAGGGAATCAGCGTCCTCGAGCTCTCGCAGCTGGTCAAGGCGCTCGAAACCGAGCTGGGCGTGTCGGCGGCAGCCGCCATGCCGATGGCGATGCCGGGCGCGGCGGCGGGCGGCGGCGCGGCCGCGGCTGCGGTCGAGGAGAAGACCGAATTCAACGTCACGCTGACCGAGACCGGCACCGACAAGATCAAGGTCATCAAGGTGGTCCGCGAGGTCACCAGCCTCGGACTCAAGGAAGCCAAGGACCTGGTCGAGAGCGCGCCCAAGCCGATCAAGGAAGGCGTGCCCAAGGAAGAGGCGGAAGCCATCAAGAAGAAGTTCGAAGAAGTCGGCGCGAAGGTCTCGATCTCGTAAGACGGGGCTGTTGGGCAGTTCTTGCGGCGCGCGTGGGTCGGCCGGCCCGCGCACGCCGCGTGTGTTCGACCTCGGGTCCTGAAGGGATCAGTCACCGATGTACAGCCTTCCCAAGAATATCTACCGCGAGCGCAAGGACTTTTCGAAGATCAAGACCACCGTCCCCATCCCGAACCTGATCGAAATCCAGCGGAAGTCGTACGAGCGGTTCCTCCAGATGAACCTGCTCCCGTCGGAGCGGGAAGATGCCGGGCTGCAGTCGGTCTTCAAGTCCGTCTTCCCGATCAGCGACTTCCGGGAGAACTCGTCGCTCGAGTTCATCGAGTATTCGATTGGGAACTGGGAGTGCAAGTGCGGCAAGCTGGCGGGCCTGAACCACCTGCGCAAGCCGTGCTCCAACTGCGGCGCGACGCTGATCGCGGATCCGCTCGGCGACCACGTGGTGCTGTGCCCCAAGTGCGGCAAGGACAACCACGCCCGCGGCGATGTCTGCGACATCTGCGGCAACACCGTCGGGATGAAGCTCAAGTACGACGTCGACGAGTGCCAGGAACGCGGCATGACCTACGCCGTGCCGCTGAAGGTCACGATCCGCCTGGTGGTCTGGAACAAGGACCCCGAAACCGGCGTCAAGACCATCCGTGACATCAAGGAGCAGGAGGTCTACTTCGGCGACATCCCGCTGATGACCGACAACGGCACGTTCATCATCAACGGCACCGAGCGCGTCATCGTCAGCCAGCTGCACCGCTCGCCCGGCGCGTTCTTCCATTCGGAAGACAAGACGCTGTACGTGGCGCAGATCATCCCGTATCGCGGCTCGTGGGTGGAGTTCGAGTACGACCAGAAGAACCTGCTCTACGTCCGCATCGACCGCAAGCGCAAGTTCCTGGCGTCGGTGTTCCTGCGCGCGCTCGGCCTGCGCGGCGCCGACGAGATCATCCGCTCGTTCTACACCGTGGACCGCGTGATCCTGAACCGCGGCACCTCGCTGATGTGGGTGGTGTCGGACAGCATCGTCGGGCTGCGCGCCGCCGCCGAGGTCAAGGCCGGCGACTTCTCGGTGCAGAGCGGCAAGAAGATCACCGCCAACGGCCTGGCCGCGCTGCGGCAGGCCGGTGTCGAGGCCGTGCCGGTGGCCGACGAGGCGCTGGAAGGCGCCTTCGCCGCCGCCGACATCGTCGACCCGGAGACCGGCGAGGTCATCCTCGAGGCCAACGAGGAGCTGACGCCGCGCGTCGTCTCGATGGCGCAGGAGAAGAAGGTCGAGCGCATCGAGGTGTTCTTCCCCGAGCGCGACGACGTCGGCTCGATCATCAGCCAGACGCTGAAGAAGGATCCGATCCGCACCCACGAAGAGGCGCTGATCGAGATCTACCGCCGGCTGCGGCCGGGCGACCCGCCGACGCTCGACAGCTCGCGGTCGCTGTTCGAGAACATGTTCTTCAACCCGCAGAAGTACGACTTCTCGCGGGTCGGCCGCCTGAAGCTGAACACCAAGCTCGGGCTGAAGACGCCGCTCGACGAGAAGATCCTGCACCCGCAGGACTTCTACGAGGTGATCAAGTACCAGCTCAAGCTGCGCAAGAACCCGCAGAACGTCGACGACATCGATCACCTGGGCAACCGCCGGGTGCGGTCGGTGGGCGAGCTGCTGGAGAACCAGTTCCGCATCGGGCTGGTGCGGATGGAGCGCGCGATCAAGGAAAAGATGTCGGTCTACCAGGAAATGGCGACCGCCATGCCGCACGACCTGATCAACGCCAAGCCGGTGATGGCCGCGATCCGCGAGTTCTTCGGCTCCTCGCAGCTGTCGCAGTTCATGGACCAGACCAACCCGCTGTCCGAGATCACGCACAAGCGGCGTCTCTCGGCGCTCGGGCCGGGCGGTCTGTCGCGCGAGCGCGCCGGGTTCGAAGTCCGCGACGTGCACCCGACGCACTACGGGCGCATCTGCCCGATTGAGACGCCGGAAGGCCCGAACATCGGCCTGATCTCGTCGCTGTCGTGCTACGCGCGCATCAACGAGTTCGGCTTCATCGAATCGCCCTACCGCAAGGTGAAGGACGGCCACGCGGTGGACTACGTGATCGTCACCAACGCCGGCGGCAACCCGAAGTACAAGGCCGGCGACGTGGTGGAGGCCGACGATCTGGTGGGCGCCGACGGCCGGTCCAAGAAGAAGGGCGTCGAGTTCGAGCCCCACTCGTACTACCTGTCGGCGTGGGAAGAGGACAACTACATCATCGCCCAGGCCAACTCGCCGCTCGATGACAACGGGCGCTTCACCCAGGACCGCGTCGACGCGCGCCGTGCCGGCGACTTCGTGCTGGCGCAGCGCGACGAGATCCAGTTCATGGACGTGTCGCCGAAGCAGCTGGTGTCGGTGGCCGCCTCGCTGGTGCCGTTCCTCGAGAACGACGACGCCAACCGCGCGCTGATGGGCTCGAACATGCAGCGCCAGGCGGTGCCGCTGCTGCGGGCGCGCAGCCCGTACGTCGGCACCGGCATGGAATACATCACCGCCCGCGACTCGGGCGCCGTGGTGGTCACGCGACGCGCCGGCACGGTGGACTACGTGGACAGCCAGCGCATCGTGGTGCGTGTCGAAGGGCAGGGCTTGTCCGACGCCGACGACTTCAACAAGGAGATGGGCGCCGACATCTACCCGCTGACCAAGTTCAAGCGGTCCAACCAGAACACCTGCATCAACCAGCGCCCGATCGTCCGCGTCGGGCAGAAGGTGGCCAAGGGCCAGGTGCTCGGCGACGGGCCGTGCACCGAGCTCGGTGAGCTGGCGCTCGGCCGCAACGTGCTGGTGGCGTTCATGCCCTGGCGCGGCTACAACTTCGAGGACGCGATCCTGGTCTCCGAGAAGATGGTGAAGGAGGACTACTACACCTCCATCCACATCGAGGAGTTCGAGATCGAGGCCCGCGACACCAAGCTGGGCCCGGAAGAGATCACCCGCGACATCCCCAACGTCTCGGAGACCTACCTCCGGGATCTGGACGACTCGGGCATCATCCGCATCGGCGCCTATGTGAAGCCGGGCGACATCCTGGTCGGCAAGGTGACGCCGAAGGGCGAGACGCAGCTGACCCCGGAAGAAAAGCTCCTCCGCGCCATCTTCGGCGAGAAGGCCGGCGACGTGCGCGACGCGTCGCTGATCTGCCCGCCGGGCATCGAGGGCATCATCGTCGGCGTCAAGATCTTCTCCCGCAAGGGGATCGAGAAGGACGACCGCGCCAAGGCGATCGAGCAGGACGAGCTCGACCTGATGGAGAAGAACCTGCAGGACGAAATCCGCATTCTTCACGACGAGGTGAAGAAGCGGGTCATGCAGATGCTGAACAACCAGACGCTGCGCGCCGACGCGTTCGACGAGTTCGGCCGCGAGCGCCTGCTGCGCAAGGGCACCGTGCTGACGCCGGACGTGCTCGAAGCGCTGCCCTACGAGCAGATGGTGCGGTTGAAGCTGCAGAGCGACGATCCGCGCCTCGAAGGCGATCTGCGCCTGCTCGAGGAGCGCACCGAGCGGCAGGTCGAGGTGATCCGCCAGCTGTTCGAGGAGAAGAAGGAGAAGATTCGCCGCGGCGACGAGCTGCCGCCGGGCGTGATCAAGCTGGTCAAGGTCTACGTGGCGATGAAGCGCAAGCTGTCGGTCGGCGACAAGATGGCCGGCCGCCACGGCAACAAGGGCGTGATCGCGCGGATCCTGCCCGAGGAGGACATGCCCTACCTCCCGGACGGCACGCCGGTCGAGATCGTGCTCAACCCGCTCGGCGTCCCGTCGCGCATGAACGTCGGCCAGATCCTCGAGACCCACCTCGGGTGGGCGGCGCATGCGCTGGGCCTCTACTTCGCCACCCCGGTCTTCGACGGCGCCACCGAGCCGGAGATCAAGAAGTGGCTGGACGAGGCCGGGCTGCCCAAGAGCGGCAAGACGCCGCTCTACGACGGCATGACCGGGCAGTCGTTCGAGCAGGACGTGACCGTCGGCTACATCTACATGCTGAAGCTGTCGCACCTGGTCGACGACAAGATCCACGCCCGCTCGATCGGGCCCTACTCGCTGATCACGCAGCAGCCGCTGGGCGGCAAGGCCCAGTTCGGCGGCCAGCGCTTCGGCGAGATGGAGGTGTGGGCGCTCGAGGCCTACGGCTCGGCGCACATCCTCCAGGAGCTGCTGACGGCCAAGTCCGACGACGTGACCGGCCGCGCCAAGATCTACGAGGCCATCGTCAAGGGCGACGCGTCCTTCACGCCCGGCCTGCCCGAATCGTTCAACGTGCTCATCCGCGAGCTGCAGTCGCTCTGTCTCGACGTGGAGCTGATCTCGACGAGACGTAAACCAGCCGAGCCACTCCCAGAGGGTGAAGGCGAAGCCGTGTTGGAGCAGGTGTAGAGCATGAGACCAAGTTTCCCTGAGCAAAAGACGGCACTGCGGGCGGACTTCGACGCCATCCGGATCTCCCTGGCTTCGCCGGAGAAGATCCGGGCCTGGTCGTTCGGCGAGGTCACCAAGCCCGAAACGATCAACTACCGCACCTTCAAGCCCGAGCGCGACGGCCTGTTCTGCGCCAAGATCTTCGGGCCGATCGCCGACTGGGAGTGCTTGTGCGGCAAGTACAAGCGCATGAAGCACCGCGGCGTGATCTGCGACAAGTGCGGCGTCGAGGTGACGCAGGCCAAGGTGCGCCGCGAGCGCCTGGGCCACATCGCGCTGGCGACCCCGGTGAGCCACGTGTGGTTCTTCAAGGGGCTGCCGAGCCGCATCGGCCACCTGCTGGACATCCCGCTCCGCGAGCTGGAGCGGGTGCTGTACTTCGAAGGCTACGTGGTGATCGACCCCGCCGAGACCGAGCTCAAGGTGGGGCAGCTGCTCAACGAGGAGCAGTACCGCAAGGCGCGTGAGGACCACGGCACCAAGTTCCGGGCGCAGATGGGCGCGGAAGCGATCAAGGAACTGCTCCGCCGCGTCAACGTCGAGAAGATGGCCGAGGAGCTGCGCGCGAAGATGCGCTCGGAGTCGTCGGCGGCCAAGAAGCTCAAGTACGCCAAGCGGCTCAAGGTGGTGGACAGCTTCCGCAAGTCCACCAACCAGCCGGAGTGGATGATCCTGGACGTGATTCCGGTGATTCCGCCCGAGCTGCGGCCGCTGGTGCCGCTCGACGGCGGCCGGTTCGCCACCTCGGACCTCAACGACCTCTATCGCCGCGTCATCAACCGCAACAACCGGTTGAAGAAGCTGATGGAGCTGAAGGCGCCCGACGTCATCATCCGCAACGAGAAGCGGATGCTGCAGGAGGCCGTGGACGCGCTGTTCGACAACGGCCGCCGCGGCCGCGTGCTGCGCGGCGCCAACAACCGGCCGCTGAAGTCGCTGTCCGACACGCTGAAGGGCAAGCAGGGCCGGTTCCGCCAGAACCTGCTCGGCAAGCGCGTGGACTACTCGGGCCGCTCGGTCATCGTCGTCGGCCCGGAGCTCAAGCTGCACCAGTGCGGGCTGCCGAAGAAGATGGCGCTCGAGCTGTTCAAGCCGTTCATCTACAACAAGCTCGAGGAGCGGCAGCTGGTCGCCACCATCAAGCAGGCCAAGGAGATGGTGGAGCAGCAGCGGCCGGAGGTGTGGGACATCCTCGAAGAGGTGATCCGCGAGCACCCGGTGCTGCTGAACCGCGCGCCGACGCTGCACCGCCTCGGCATCCAGGCGTTCGAGCCGGTGCTGGTCGAGGGCAAGGCGATCCGCATCCATCCGCTGGTCTGCACGGCGTTCAACGCCGACTTCGACGGCGACCAGATGGCGGTGCACATCCCGCTGGCGCCCGAGGCGCAGATCGAAGCCTCGGTGCTGATGATGTCGTCGAACAACATCCTGTCGCCGACGCAACGGCGCGCCGATTGCGGTGCCGTCGCAGGACATCGTCCTGGGCTGCTACTACATGACCAAGGCGAAGAGCGGCGCCAAGGGTGAGGGCCGCGCCTTCGGCAACGTCGACGACGTGGTGCTGGCGCTCGAAGCGGGCGAGCTGGAGACGCTGTCGCCGATCCGGCTGCGGTTCACCGGCACGCTGCTGGACCTGACCACGGCGCGCGACAACCAGGACGTGATCCACACCGAGACCCAGCACGTCGCCGGCAAGATCATCAACACCACCGTCGGCCGCGTGCTCTTCAACGAGCAGCTGCCGGCGCAGATGCCGTTCGTCAACGGGCTGCTGAAGAAGAAGGGCCTGCAGCAGCTGGTGCAGAAGTGCTACCTCGACTTCGGCCTCGAGCTGACCGTCGAGATGCTGGACGCGCTCAAGACGCTGGGCTTCACCTACGCCACGCGGTCGGGCCTGTCGATCGGCATCGACGACCTGGTGATCCCGGCGCACAAGGCGCAGCTGGTCAAGAACGCCCGCGCCGAGGTGATCAAGGTCGAGCAGCAGTACCTGGAAGGCGCGATCACCAACGGCGAGCGCTACAACAAGATCATCGCGCTGTGGTCCGAGGTCACCGAGAAGGTGTCCGACGAGATGATGGGCGAGATGGCGGAGCTGGATCGTACCGGGAAGAGCTTCAACCCGGTCTACATCATGGCCGACTCGGGCGCCCGCGGCTCGAAGCAGCAGATCCGCCAGCTGGCCGGCATGCGCGGCCTGATGGCGAAGCCGTCGGGCGAAATCATCGAGGCGCCGATCACGAGCAACTTCCGTGAAGGCCTCACGGTGCAGCAGTACTTCATCTCGACGCACGGCGCGCGCAAGGGTCTGGCCGACACCGCGCTCAAGACCGCCGACTCCGGCTACCTGACGCGGCGCCTGGTGGACGTGGCGCAGGACGTGATCATCTCGGAGGAAGACTGCGGCACGCTCGACGGCATCGAGGCGCGGGCCATCGTCGAGTCGGGCGAGATCATCGAGCCGCTGCGCGACCGCATCGTCGGCCGGGTGACGCTCGAGCGCATCGCCGATCCGTTCACCAACGACGCCATCGTCGAGCTCAACGGCGAGATCGACGAGGACAAGGCGTCGGCGGTGCAGGAAGCCGGCATCGAGAAGGTGCGGATCCGCTCGGTGCTGACCTGCGCGACGCGGCGCGGGGTGTGCGCCCGCTGCTACGGCCGCGACCTCGCCACCGGCAAGATGGTGGAGCTGGGCGCAGGCGGTCGGCGTCATCGCGGCGCAGTCGATCGGCGAGCCGGGCACGCAGCTGACGATGCGCACGTTCCACATCGGCGGCACGGCGTCGCGGGTGTCCGAGCAGAGCACGCTCGACGCGCGGCACTGCCGGCAACGTGCGCTACGAGGGCCTGCAGGTGGTCGAGACCCACAAGGGTACCGACAAGGCGCAGATCATCGTCATGAACCGCAGCGGGTCGCTGGTGGTGGCCGACGCCAAGGGCCGCGACCGCGAGCGCTATCCCATCGTCTACGGCGCGCGCCTCAAGGTGCGCGACGGCCAGAAGGTGGAACAGGGCCAGGTGCTGGTGGAGTGGGATCCCTACACCTTCTCCATCCTCACCGAGGAGTTCGGCACCGCCAAGTTCAAGGACATCATCGACGGCGTGACCGTGCACGAGGAAGTGGACGAGGTGACCGGCCTCTCGCGCTTCATCATCGTGGACTCGCCCGACGAGAAGAAGCAGCCGACCATCGAGATCCGCGACAAGACCGGCAAGGTGATCCGCAAGTACCACATGCCGTCGCACGCCCACTTGATGGTCAACGACAACGACACCGTGGAAGCCGGCGACGTGCTGGCCAAGATCCCGCGCGAGACCACCAAGACCAAGGACATCACCGGCGGTCTGCCGCGCGTGGTCGAGCTGTTCGAGGCGCGCAAGCCGAAGGATCCGGCCGTCATCTCCGAGATCGACGGCGTGGTCAAGGACGGCGGCGTGGTCAAGGGGCAGCGCAAGCTGATCATCATCCCCGACGACGGCAGCGAGCCGCGGGAATACGGCCTGCCGCGCGGCGTCCACGTCAACGTCCACGAGGGCGAGCGCGTGCGCGCGGGCGAGCAGCTGATGGACGGCCCGAGCAACCCGCACGACATCCTGCGGGTGCTGGGCGAGAAGGAGCTGCAGAAGTACCTGGTCAACGAGATCCAGGAGGTCTACCGGCTGCAGGGCGTCAACATCAACGACAAGCACATCGAGGTCATCTCGCGGCAGATGATGCGGTGGGTGCGGATCGAGGATGTGGGCGACACCGAGTTCCTGGTGGACGAGCAGACCGACAAGTTCCGGTTCCTCGAGGAGAACGAGCGGGTGATCCAGGCGGGCGGGCGTCCGGCGACGGCGCAGCCGCTGCTGCTCGGCATCACCAAGGCGTCGCTCTCCACCGACTCGTTCATCTCGGCGGCGTCGTTCCAGGAGACGACCCGCGTGCTGACCGAGGCGTCGATCTCGGGCAAGATCGACCACCTGCGCGGGCTGAAGGAGAACGTGACCATGGGCCGGTTGATCCCCGCCGGCACCGGGTTCGAGTGGTACCGGCGCGTCCAGATTCCCGCGGACGAACCGCCGCCGCCGCCGCTGCCGCCGCAGCCGGCCGAGGACGAGCTCGATCTCGACTTCGACCGCGACGTGGAATACACGTTCGAACCGGAGGAGGCCCTGGGCGGGCGTCCGACCGGCGACGTCGAGTAAGCTCCAAGAATCGCCCGGGGCGGGTTGTACCTGACCCGCCCCGGAACGTGAGCTGGCGACGGTGGACGCGGTCCGGTGACGCGCCGTCTCGCCCGTCTTATGCGAGGAACGGCTGGCCGGTGATCGTCCATATCAACCACATCGCTCCAAGCAAGAAGAAGACGGCCCAGCGGTCGCCCCAGAGCGAGATGTCGGGGCTGGTGACCGGATCGCTGATGTCGATGGTCGAGGACGGCGTGCTCGATCCGAAGCTGGCACCGGCGCTCCGCATTCACCTCGACTGGATCCAATACAAGACCAATTTTCGCGACCCGGTGATGGTGCGCCGGACCGCCGACGGCTTCGGCCACCTGTTGCCGCTGGCCGAAATCGCCGTCGACCTGCGCCAGGCCGACGCGGGGCGGCTGCCCGGTGAACTGGCCGACGCGGTGCGGACGCTGAGCGCCGCGCCCGACGCCAACCCGAACAACCACGTCTACCTGGCCGACTTCCACCCCTATCGGGAGTGCCTGATCTGGGAGTTCAACCGCCTGTTCTGGCGCCATCTGGGCGACTGGGAGGCGGCGTCCGGCAAGGGCTTCGAGGCCGCCCTGCCGGCGGGCTCGTCGGACGCCAACCACCCCGCGGCGGTGGCCGACTCGGCGAAGAAGATCTGGGAGCGGATCCACGAGACCCAGCTCAAGGGCCAGCTGCCGGCGGAGATCGTGGGCCTGGAGATCGGCGTCGGCACCGGCGCGCGCGCGGCGTCGTGGCTGGACGCGTTCAAGGCGATCGACGCCGAGGCCGGCACCGGCTACTACGACCGGATGCACTTCATCCTCGGCGACTACTCGCCGACCAGCCTCGAGCGCGCGATGGCGGCCGTGAAGGACCACGCGGGTCACGTCGCCGGCGTGCCGCTGGACGCCCTGAACCCGTACAAGGCGCTCGGCGCCTACCGGTTCAAGGTGATGTACGTCCACTCGACCAACACCTACGACAACCTGCCGTTCGACGACCTGGTGCGGCGCGACGGCAAGCTGTATCTGGTCGAGGTGCGGCCGTATTTGAACGGCGCCGCCGCCGACACGCTGGTCGCCGAGTTCGGCCTGACTCGCGAGGAGCTGCCGGCCCGCATGCGGCAGCTGCTGGACGGCGGACCGCACGCCGTGTTCGCCGACGAGCGCGGCGTGGCGTTCTGGCGCGCGTTCTGGGACGCGTTCAAGCTGGAAGAGCGGCTGCGCGTGCTCGACGAGCGCGACGACGACCACGTGCCGCCCGGCCTGCACCGCACGCACCTGGAGGATCTGCTGGCCGAGGCGCCCGACGACGTGCGCTTCCATGTGTCGCGCGGGGCGGGTGAAAGCTTCGCCAACACGCTGCCGCTGCTGCACCCGCGCGGGTATCTCGAGGTGCAGGACATCTTCGTCGCCGACATGGACGACTATCGCAAGGGGTTTCGTGGCCCCGGCAAGCTCGATGGCTCGCTGGTGGTGTGGGTGAACGGCGCGCTGCTGCGGGCCGTGGGCGCGCGGGCGGGGTACGACGTGCACTTCGCGCCGTTCCCGTACCGGCCCGGCACCAAGACCACGATCCTCTACACGACCCAGAAAGATTAGCGCCGCCCGTCGAAGGGATTACCGACTATGTCTCTGCCCATCCTTCCCACCAGCGTCATCGGCAGCTATTCGATGCCCGAGTGGCTGGAGCGCGCGAAGAACGACTACCTGTCCCGCCGCCTCAGCCGCCGCGATCTGGACGAGATGCACGACGCGGTGCGCAAGGCCGCGATCAAGGACCAGGAAGTGGCCGGCCTGGACATCGTCAGCGACGGCGAGGCCCAGCGCGACAACATGATCGACTACTTCACCGAGCGGCTGCCCGGCGTGCAGCTGGACCTCGGGTCGAAGCGGTTCTACTACGACTTCTACGAGAGCGTCGTGCGCTCGAAGCTGGCGTCGGGGTCGATCGGCCTGGCCGACGAGGCGCGGTTCCTGACCAAGAACACCGACCGGGTCGGCAAGATCTCGGTCTCGGGCCCGCACACGCTGGTCAAGCGGATCCAGAACAAGCACTATCCGGGCGAAGACGCCTTCGCGCTGGATCTGGGCCGCGTCCTCAACTTCGAGCTGAAGGAGATGGTGCGCGCCGGCATCACGGAGCTGCAGATCGACGAGCCCTATTATTCCGGGTTCCCCGAGGACCTGCCCTGGGCGCTCAAGGCGATCAACGCGATGGTCGAGGGCGTGAAGGCCAACATCACGCTGCACATCTGCTACGGCAACCGCTACGGCAAGCCGGCGTTCGAGGGCAGCTACCGGTATCTGTTCCCCGGGATCCTGGAGGCCAAGGTCCAGGCCGTGTCGCTGGAGTTCGCGCGCCGCGGCGAAGAGGACCTGCAGCTGTTCAAGGAGTTCAACGTCCCGTTCAAGCTGGGGCTGGGCGTCGTGGACGTCAAGACGCAGGACGTCGAGCCGGCGGCGCTGATCGCCGACCGCATCCGCCGCGCGCTGGAGATCGTGCCCGCCGAGCAGATGATCATCAACCCGGACTGCGGCTGTGTCCGCCTGCCGCGCGACGTGGCGTTCAACAAGCTGAAGGAAATGGTCGAAGGCACGCGCATGGTGCGCAAGGAGCTGAACAAGCAATGAGGATGACCGCCCGATGAAGTCAGCGCTGGAAATCGCCCACGAAGCCAAGCTCCGCCCCATCACCGAGATTGCCGCCGCCGCCGGCCTTCAGCCCGACGAGCTGGAGCAGTCGGGCCAGTACCGCGGCAAGGTGCGCCTGTCGATGCTGGAGCGGCTGCAGTCGCGCCCGAACGGCAAGCTGGTGATCGTCACCGCCATCACGCCGACCAAGGCGGGCGAGGGCAAGACCACGACCAGCGTCGCGCTGACGATGGGCCTCGGCAAGGTGAACAAGAAGGTGATGCTGTGCCTGCGCGAGCCGTCGATGGGCCCGGTGTTCGGCGTCAAGGGCGGCGGCACCGGCGGCGGCTACTCGCAGATCGGGCCGATGGAGGACATCAACCTCCACTTCAACGGCGACTTCCACGCGGTGACGGCCGCGCACAACCTGCTGGCCGCGGCGCTGGACGCGTCGATCTTCAACGGCAATCCGCTCGGCATCGACCCGTCGAGCGTCACCTGGCCGCGCACCGTGGACATGAACGACCGCGAGCTGCGCTATTCGGTGGTCGGCCTCGGCGGCAAGGCGCACGGCGTGCCGCGCGAGAACCAGTTCGTCATCACCGCGGCGTCGGAAGTGATGGCGGTGTTCGCGCTGGCGAGCGACCTCAAGGACCTGCGGCAGCGGCTCGGGCGCATCGTCGTCGCATCCACCTACGCCGGCGACCCGGTGACGGCGGAGATGTTGAAGGTGGCCGGCGCGATGACGGTGGTCATGAAGGATGCCATCAAGCCGAACATCGTCCAGACGCTGGAGGGCCAGCCGGCGCTGGTGCACGCCGGCCCGTTCGGCAACATCGCCCACGCCGCCAACTCGATCCTGGCCGACCGGATCGCGCTCAAAGCGGCGGACTACGTGGTGACCGAGGCCGGCTTCGCGAGCGATCTGGGCTTCCAGAAGTTCTGCGACATCGTCTGCCGCTTCGGCGGCTTCGCGCCCAGCGCGGCGGTGCTGGTGACGACCGTGCGCGCCACCAAGTCGCACGGCGGCAAGGCGTTCAAGGATCTGGGCGCCGAGGATCTCGATGCGCTGCGGAAGGGCGCCGACAACCTGGCGGCGCACGTGCAGATCGTCCGGCAGTACGGGCTGCCGTGCGTCGTGGCGATCAACGGCTTCCCGACGGATACGCCGGCCGAGACCGCGCTGGTCAAGGAGCTGGCGCTCAAGGCCGGCGCCGAGACCGTGATCGTGCACACCGGGTTCTCCGACGGAGGAGCCGGCGCCGTGGACCTGGCCAACGCCGTCGTCACGGCTTGCGACAAGCCGAACACGTTCAACTTCCTGACCCCCGCCGGTACGCCGATCGTGAAGCAGATCGAGGCCATCGCCACCAAGCTGTACGGCGCGGCTACCATCGACCTCGAGTCGCAGGCGCGCAAGGACCTGGAGCGGATCGAGAAGCTGGGCCTGGGCACCGCGCCCGTGTGCATGGCCAAGACGCACCTGTCGCTGTCCCATGATCCCTTGCTGCGCAACCGGCCCACCGGCTTCATCCTGCCCGTGCGCGGCCTGGTGGCCAGCGTCGGCGCCGGGTTCGTGGTGGCGCTGTGTGGCGAGATGCAGCGGATGCCGGGCCTGGGCAAGACGCCGGCGTTCCAGAACATCGACGTCGACGAGAACGGCAATACCGTAGGCCTTTTCTAGGGCTTCAGGCTCCGGGCTCCAGGCTTCGGGCCTGGCCGGGACACGAGGAACGCGGCCGCCTGGCGACGCCAGAGCGGCCGTTCTCGTGTACGAGCTCATATGCCTCTCGATTCCGGCGGCGGCCGCGGCGGGCACGTCGTTCACACCGTCAGCAGACCCTTCTCCAGTACGTCAGATCCACGCCTGCTTGAACGCGCAGGTGTGCGGCGGCCCAGCATCTATTGGACGCCGGCTCTAACATCCCACGGTGGCGGTTGTTGGCCGGCCCTTGAACCGACCGTGGCTCGTGGGCCTATCGAGTTGTGGCTGTTATACGATTGGGCAGGTCACTCTACCAACAGTTGGGCCGTTTGCGACCGGCGCAGATCCCTTCGCCAGTACACGCATCGGCAATCGACCTCGAAGAAACGTCTGAGAATTCCGCCAACGTCAGCGTGGGCAATCGGAGTTCGAATGTCTTCTGTCACCGAGCACTATGCGAATCTTCTGGCTCCCGTCTACACGTGGATGGTCGGTGGGTCTGAAGCGGCGTTCGCGCTGGGGCATTCCGACCTCGCGCCCGTGCTTCGCGAGGGCTCCTTCGCCATCGATCTGGGCGCGGGGTTCGGGATGCACGCCATCCCCTTGGCGCGCACCGGCTGGCGTGTAATGGCGGTCGATTCATCGCCGGTGTTGCTGCGCCAACTGTCAGCTTTCGCTGACGGTCTTCAGATTGACGTGCACTGTGGCGACCTTGTCGCCTTCGCCGACCATCTATCCAACGACGAGCGTGCCGACCTGATTCTTTGCATGGGTGACACGCTCACACATCTGGACACTGTCGATGCCGTTGGCGCATTGAGCCGAGCGGTGGCGGACCGCCTCGCGCCCCGCGGCCGATTCGTGGCGACGTTCCGCGACTACTCGCGCCTCCCCTCCGCTGAGGCACGCTTCATTCCCGTTCGGGCAGATGAACACCGCATCCTGACCTGTTTTCTCGAGGATTGTGATGGCTACGTCCAGGTGCACGATTTGCTCCACGAGCGCACGCACGATACGTGGGTGACCAAAGTAAGCAGCTATCGTAAGCTCCGCCTCTCGCCCGAGACTGCCCGCCAGATATTCGCCGCCGCTGGTCTTCGAGCCACGATCGAAGCAGGCCCGCGGGGAATGATCAGGCTCGTCGCCGATGCCTGACGAGAGAACTGTTGATTACACATCTGAGATGAGAGGCCGAGATCATGGCGCTCGTGTGACAGTTCGTGTTGCCCGGCGCTAATCGGAGGCAAGCATGGAGTTCTACACCGAATCGCAGAAACAGCTCCAAGCCACCTTTGACAGCCGCAGGCTGGCGGAGCGTGTCGAAGAAGCTATCGTGACTGATGTGATCGTTCCTGAGTTGCATCAGCCGTTCATCGAATCACGGGACTTCTTCTTTTTGGCTACCGTGAATGCGCGAGGTGAGCCGACGGTGTCACATAAGGGGGGACCTGTCGGTGTCGTGACGGTAGTCGACGCGACGACGTTGGCCTTTCCGAGCTACGACGGGAACGGTATGTTCTTGTCGATGGGGAATATCGCGGAGACGGGCAAGATCGGCATGCTGTTTATCGACTTCGAAACACCGAACCGAGTGCGCGTCCAGGCCACGGCAACGGTAAGTGCGGACGATCCGCTTCTGGCAAAGTACCCAGGCGCGCAGCTACTCGTGCGGGCGAAGGTAGACCAGGTGTTTCTCAACTGCGCGCGGTTGATTCACAAACACCAGCGAGTGTCGGCATCTCCGTATGTGCCAGACAAAGACGGTCAAACCCCGTTCCCGTCGTGGAAGCGGATCGATGTGGTGCAGGATGCGTTGCCGTCCAAAGATATGGGGAGGGCAGCTGGTGAAGGTGGTGTGATCACGCAAGAGGAGTATGGTGCCAAGCTTGCCGTCGGTGAGTCGTGATGAGCTGACCTGATCCGTGGATCGGTATCGCTGCCGGCGGCGGCTGTGCTACCTCCGATGTCATGGCGGCTTCGTGCTTCACGTGAAGGTCAAGCCGAATGCGCGCACGTCGTCGCTGCATGAGGCCATGGATGGGACCTGGCACGCCCAGTTGAAGTCGCCGCCCGTTGACGGCAGGGCGAACGAGGAACTGATCGCTCTGGTGGCGGACCACTTCGGCTGCCGCAAGTCAGCGGTCGTCATCAAGGCGGGAGCCTCGGGCCGCACCAAGCTGGTGAAGGTTGAGACGCATGGCTGACGTTTCCCAACCCGACGCCAATGTCCCTGCTCATGTCACCTCAGATATTGCAGATCGTCGCGGTCGTGCTGGGCGTCGCCGCCCTGGTCTTTGTCGGCGTTGCGGTCGGCGAGTGGCTGGCGCGTCGAAAGATCGAGCGCTGGGCGCGCGGCAACGGCTTCGAGCTGCTCGAATTCAAGGGCGCGCCAGCCTGGCGCGGACCCCGCGCCTGGACCCGGACCGAGAACCAGGAGGATTACCACATCGTGGTCCAGGACGCTGCCGGCAGACGGCGCAGCGGATGGCTGCTCTACACCAGTCCGTGGCACAGTCTGGGTCGCCAGGCGGTGGAGGTCAGGTGGGACGAGTCTCCCTGAGCGGGCCGATGTCGTCAGAAGCGTTCGAGATTCGCCGCGCAGATCCCGACGATGCCGAGGCGATTGCGGCCGCGCATCGTGACTCGATCCGCGCGATCGGCCCGCGGTTCTATCCACCTGAGCTGGTTGACGACTGGGGCGCCGGCGTGACCCCGCAGCTGTACGTCCGCGCCATGGAAGGCGGCGAGGTCTTCTTCATCGCGGTCGGACGGGTGGACGGCGAGCCCGTGGTCCTCGGGTTCTCGTCGCATCACGTCGACGACGCCCAGGACGGCATCTCGGTCTATGTGCGAGGCAGCGCCGCCCGGCGTGGAATCGGCACAGCCCTGCTGCGGCTGGCCGAGTCCCATGCGCTCGCGCACGGGGCGACCAGCATCGAGATCCAAGCCTCGCTGGCCGGCGTCGCGTTCTATGCGGCGAACGGGTTCGACGAGATTGGACGCAGCGAGGTGACGCTGTCGTCGGGGGGAACGATTCCCTGTGTGTTCATGCGGAAGGCCCTGTCCGCGCCCGCCTGAGCTCGCCCAGAGGTGGGAGGATGGACGACTTGAGGAACAATGAGCCGATGGCCACCGTGTTCCTGTTGTCCCCGGCCTACTGCGGCGGCCGGCGCGCCGCGATCATGCTCCGGCCGGGCTCGGAGCTGCCGATCGCCAGGCGGCTGCAAGACGAGGCCCTGAGCCTCGGCGAGGCGTTCAGCTTCATGAGCGGCCTCTACTTCCGCGGCAAGATCACCTACGCCCGCGCCTTCGCCGCCACGCCGGACGCGACGCTGGTGATCACCCCGACCCGGGGTCTGCAGTCGCCCGATGCCGTCGTCACCAGGGATCTGCTCCACGAGTTCGCCGGCGTGGACATCAGCTCCGACGACGTCCGCTACAGCGAGCCGTTGGAGCGCGATCTGCGAGCGCTCGCCGCGCGGGTTCCCGCCGACGCGCGTGTGGTGCTCCTGGGCAGCGTCGCCACCGGGAAGTACGTGGACATCCTGGTGCGATTGCTGGGCGACCGGCTTCACTATCCGTCGTCGTTCGTCGGCCGCGGCGACATGAGCCGGGGCGGCCTGCTGCTGCGGCACGCGGCCAGCGGCGTGGAGCTCGAATACAGCGTGCTCGATCCAGGCGCTCGCCGGCATGGTCCGAGGCCGCCGAAGCTCGACCCGGCGACGCGCGTGAAGCCGCCCGCCGCGCCACGTGACGCCCTCGCGCGATGAATTGCTTCGTCCGGGCTCTGAGTCGCAAAGCCTGTCGACTCGGGCGCGACGGCCGCTGCGCACGGTCGAGGGCGCCATCGTCGCGCGCCTTCGATTCCGCTGCTCGCGAGGCCGTCCGGCTTCGCCATGATGCGTTCGGTTTGGCGACGCCGGCTGGCGGCGTGCTCGGCGGTAGACGACGATGGCCTGCGCACATCGTGCGATGCGCGATGCTCGGGCGTCGGCTGGCTCGAGTCGCTGGCTCGATCGGCACGCGTGCGATCAGACGGTCGACGGTGCGCCGATCCGGCCGGCGTGCGCGCGGCGAACCGCCAGCATGGCGCGCGTTGAGCGTGCGTGTCGACCGGACCGATTCGGCCGTGGCGTACGAGCGCTGTCGGCGGGGCCCGGGTCTCTCGATGCTGCGCGGCCGGTCTGGGCCGAGCAACCGCTCACGAGCACGCTCGCCGGCGCGACAGGCCGGCTGGCACGCGAGCGAGCAGCTGACGGGGCCCGGTTCGCCGTCGTCGGCGCCTGCCGGCGGTGGAGGCGGTTCGTGCTGTGTCCGGCCTGGTCTGAACTTCCTGCGAGCCCGCGCTCGTGGGTGGGCTGTCGCGGCGGACGGCGGCCGTACATGTGCGGCGACGCCAGTGCGCGGGTGTCGACGCCGCGGTTGCGTAATCCCGCGGCCCAGCACGCGGATGGGCGGCCGCTCGGCGAAGGTGGCGGCCTTTCCAGGAGCAGGCCTGCGGAACGCGCGGCGCCGGTGATGGACCTTGTGCGGCGAGACGATGGCGGCCGTCTGCGGACGCCGGCCTGGAGCCTTCCGGCGAGCACTCGCGATCCGGCCCGACTTCCGTGGCACCGTGCATTCAGCCCGCGAGCTGGCTCCGCGGCTGGTAGTACTCTTCCGGTAAGGGAGAGCTCGCCGCCCATGGCGCTGCGCATCGTCCGGCTGGGAAGTCCTCGGTTGCCGCGGCGAAGGCCTACGGATCGGCACGGTGCGCCACCCGCCGCGCGGCGTACGCAAGGACGATCACGCGCGCCAGAACTGGTATGACGTCTGGTTTCCGGATCTCGCGCCCAGTCCCGCGCTGCTGAAACGCGGGCGGGCGGCGGCGACGCCGCGCGACTGGACCGCATTCGTCCGCCAGTTCCGATCCGAGATGGCCGCGCCCGAGAAGGTCCGCATCCTGCGGCTGCTGGCGGCGCTGTCTCACGGCGCCAATCTGTCGGTGGGCTGCTACTGCGAAAACGAGGCCCGTTGCCATCGTTCGGTGTTGCGCGAGATACTCGCGGACCACGGCGCGACGCTGGCCTAGCGTGATCGCGTCTAGACGTCGACCATGACGATGAACAAGGCGTGGCATCGCGCCCACCCGATGCCGGCACGTGCGACGCGGGCCCAACGCCTCGCCTGGCACGAGGCCCACGCGAAGGCGTGCGGGTGCCGGCCGATTCCGGCGGGCCTCCAGCGTCAGCTCGGTGCCGCCGCGCCGGCCCGACGGCGCCTGCGTTACGGCGTCGCCATCAGCCTCGACGGCTTCATTGCCGGGACGAAGGGCGAGTTCGACTGGATCGTCATGGACCCGGCCATCGACTTCGGGGCCATGTACCGGGAGTTCGACACGGCGGTGATGGGCCGCAAGACGCACGAGGTGATGAAGGCGATGGGCGGCGGCCACGGCGCGCTGCCGGGCATCGACGACACCGTCGTGTTCTCGCGCACGCTGAGGCCGGCCACCTACCCGCGCGTGCGGATCACGCGCGAGGACCCGCGCCGTGTGGTCCAGGAACTGAAGGCCAGGCCGGGCAAGGACATCTGGCTTGTACGGCGGCGGCAGGCTGTTTCGCTACCTTCTCGACGCGGGCCTGGTGGATACCGTGGAGGTGGCCGTCATCCCGGTGATTCTCGGCGCCGGGATTCCGCTGCTCCAACCCGGCGACAAGACGAAGCTGGTGCTCGCCGATTTCAAGCGGCTGCCGAAGACCGGCACCGTGTGTCTTGTCGTACTCCATTCCCGGCGGCGTCGGGCCCGCGCCGCGCATCCGGTTCATCCGCCGGCGCGCCGGCGCGGCGAAGAAGGCCGCAAAGAAGCGCTGAATGTTCACGCTCGAGGAGGTCGTCCCCTGGGGGCGGTCGTTCGACGAATACCGGCGGATGTTCGCGCTGAGCGACGCCGACCTGACGATGACGGATGCTTGGCTGTGGCGACGGCCCCGCCAGCTTCAACGCCGAGGCCACGCGCCGCGGTACCACGGTGGTGTCCGTCGATCCGATCTACCAATGGGACGCCGCGCAGATCCAGCAACGGATCGACGCGACCTGCGACACCGTCCTGGAACAGACGCGGCGCAATGCGCACGAGTTCGTGTGGGATGCCGTCGGCTCGGTCGAGGAACTGGGGCGCGTGCGCATGACCGCCATGCGAGCGTTCCTCGAGGACTATCCCGAGGGCAAGTCGCAGGGCCGATACGTGGACGCGTCGTTGCCCGCGCTGCCGTTCGCCGATCGATCCTTCGACCTGGCGTTGTGTTCGCACCTGCTGTTCCTGTACAGCGCGCAGCTGGACGAGGCGTTTCACGTGGCGGCGGCGCTTGAGCTGTGCCGGGTGGCGGCAGAGGTCCGCATCTTCCCGCTGCTCGCGCTCGGCGGCCAGCCGTCCCCGCACGTCGAACCAGTGGCCGCGACGCTGCGCGCCCGGGGGCACCACGTGTCCACCGAGGCCGTCCCCTATGAGTTCCAGCGCGGCGGCAACCAGATGCTGCGCGTGCGCGCGACAGTATGATTAGCGGTGGAGTTAATGCCGTGAGACCGTCTTGGATTCCGGTCACCGCGTCGTGGCTCATGGCCTTCGGCGTGTTCGTCGCGCTGACATTCGGCATCTCCGGCGCGGCCCAGCGCGGACCCGCGCCGGCCGATACGCTCGGCGCCGGTCCCTGGGACCTGGGCACTGGCCGCGGCCGCACGCACGTCGAGGTGGTCACCAAGGGCCTGGACCATCCGTGGGGCATCGCGTTCCTGCCAGACGGCGGGCTGCTGGTCACCGAGCGGCCCGGCCGCCTGCGCGTCGTGCGCCAGGGGGTGCTGGATCCGACGCCTATCGGCCCGATGCCGGAGATGCTGGCCACCGGGCTGGGTGGCCTGCTCGACGTCGCGCTGCACCCGCGCTTCGCCGAGAACCGCCTGATCTACCTGGCCTACTCAAAGCCCGGCGAAGGGAAAGGCAACGCCACCACGGCGGTGGTGCGCGCGCGCTGGGACGGCGGCTCCACGCTGACCGACGCCAAGGACATCCTGGTCGCCGATGCCTATCACGGCGGCCCGGGGACCGGCCCGGGCAGCGGCGACGGGAGTCTGGGACCCGCCTCGGGCAGCTATGGCTCCCGGCTGGCCTTCGATACCAGCGGGCTGCTGTACGTCACGCTGGGCGACCGCAACATTCCGCCCAAGGCGCAGGACCCTGCGTCGCACATCGGCAAGATCCTCCGGCTGCGCGACGACGGCACCGTGCCGCCAGACAACCCCTTCGTCGGCAAACCCGGCTACAAGCCGGAGATCTACACGCTGGGACACCGCAATCCGCTGGGCCTGGCGTTCAACCCCGTCACCAACGATCTGTGGTCCACCGAGCAGGGGCCGCAAGGGGGCGACGAGCTGAACCTGATCCAGGCCGGCAAGAACTACGGCTGGCCGCGCGTGTCGCTCGGGCGCAACTACGACGGGACGCGCGTGGGCGTCGGCTTCACCGCGCCGGGCTTCGAGGAGCCGGTGGTCTATTGGGTGCCGGCGATCGCCGTCTCGGGCCTCACCTTCTACAGCGGGGACAAGTTCCCCGCCTGGAAGGGCAACGCCTTCGTCGGGCGGCCTGCGCGCCAACACCGGGCAGCATGTGCAGCGCGTGCAGTTCAACTCGCAGGGGCTGCCGACGAACCGGGAGCTGCTGCTGGGCGAGTTGAAGCAGCGCATCCGCGAGGTGAAGCAGGGACCGGACGGGCTCCTGTACGTCTTGACCGACGAGACCTTCGGCGCCATCCTTCGGATCGAGCCGCCGCGGCAGTAGCCGCCGGCCCACGAATGCCGCGTCTCGAACGGCTGCCATGAAGACACGCTTCACCGAGTCGCTCGGCGTCCGCCATCCAATCGTGTGCGCGCCCATGGCGCTCGTGACCGGCGGGCGGCTGGCGGCCGCGGTGTCGAAGGCCGGCGGACTGGGGATCGTGGGCGGCGCCTACGCGGGCACGCTCGGCAACGAGCCGGATCTGCGCAAGGAGATGGAGCTGGCGGCCGGCACCCACGTCGGCGTGGGTTTCATCAGCTGGACGCTGGCCAAGGTGCCGCACGTGCTCGACCAGGCGCTCGAGCACAAGCCGTCGTGCGTGTTCCTGTCGTTTGGCGACCCGCGCCAGTTCGCCAAGAAAGTGCATGCCAGCGGCGCGAAGCTGTTCTGCCAGGTGCAGTGCCTGCGGCACGTGGACGAAGCCCTGGACGCGGGCGCTGCGGCCATCGTCGCGCAAGGCACCGAAGCCGGCGGTCACGGGGCCTCGCGCTCCACCATGCCGTTCGTGCCGGAGGTGGCCGATTACCTGGCCGCGCGGGCGCCCGATACGCTGCTGCTGGCGGCCGGCGGCATCGCCGATGGGCGGGGTCTGGCCGCCGCGTTGATGCTGGGCGCGGATGCGGTGGTGGTGGGCACGCGTTTCTGGGCCTCGGCCGAGGCCCTTACACCCGCCGAGGTCACCGACCGCGCGATCGGCCAGACGGGCGACAGCACCGTGCGCACCAGGGTGATCGATCCGCTTCGTGGTGTGGCGTGGCCCGACGAGTTCTCGTTCCGCATCCTCACGAACCGGACCGCCGAGCTGTGGGCCCACCGCGAGGCCGAGGCGCGGGCGGCCTTCGGCCGCATGTCGGCGGCCTTTGCCGAGGCGCGGCGCACCTTCGACTTCGACGTGCTGCCGATCGTGGCCGGCGAGGCCTTGGGGCTGATCCACGACCGGCCGCCGGCTGAGTCGATCGTGAAGTCGATGGTGGAGCAGGCGGAGGCCCTGCTGGGCCGCGGTGCCTTGCACACCGGGGGCTAGCCCGTGACGCCGAACGGGTTCCGCCGGATCGTGCTGGCCCTGAAAGGCGCGGTGGAAGGCGCCCACATGGGTCACCCCGACTTCCGGGCGGCCAATGGGCGCGTTTTTGCGTCTCTGCACGGCGACCCGCAGCGGGGCATGGCCGTGCTGACGCCCGAGGATCAGCAGCGCTTCATCGCCGGCGCCCCGGAGGTCTTCGAGCCGGCTGCCGGCGCGTGGGGCGAGATGGGCTGCACCCTCGTGCACCTGCGTCATGCGGACGAGGAGCAGGTGGGCGAGGCGTTGACGCTGGCGCTGCAGCTGGCGCTGACGAAGAAGCCCTCGAAGTCGAAGGCCAAGGCCAAGCCCAAGCCAAAGCCCAAAGCTGGTGCGCGACTGCGATGACGCCCCGTGCGGGCAGAGATGGAGACGAGATGCGACTTGCCCTGGCGTTGGTGATGGTGGCCCTGTTGATGGCGGTCTCGATCTGGCGTGATCCCTCGCCTGCGACGGCGCTGGCGCAGGCGCGGATGCCGGCGGGCACCGCCCACACAGGCAAGGCGTTCCGTTTCAACAAGGTGGCCGAGGGCGTGTATCACGCTGTCGGCACCGGCGCGCTGCAGGTGGTGGGCAACTCCGCGGTGATCGTCAACGACGACGACGTGATGATCGTGGACGACCACGTGTCGCCTGCCGCGGCCTGGGTGCTGCTGGAAGAGGTGAAGGAGCTGACGCCCAAGCCGGTGCGCTACGTGGTCAACACCCATTTCCACTTCGACCACGCGCACGGCAACCAGGTGTTCGGGCCGAACGTGGAGATCATCGGCCACGAGTTCACCCGGCAGATGCTCGCCGGTGGCAAGTCCGCGGCGATGCCGCTCTTCCGCAACTACGTGGCGGGATTGCCCGCCCAGATCGACGGGCTGCGCAAGCGTGTCGCGGCCGAGACGGCACCCGAGGCCAAGGCCAAGCTGCAGACCCAGCTCCAGGCCGCCGAGAGCAACGCCGCTTCGCAGGCCGAGTTTCGGCTCGGTGCCGCCAACGGTGACGCTGCGCACCGAGATGACGCTCCACCGCGGCAGCCGCGAGATCCAGCTGCGCTTCCTCGGCCGCGGCCACACGGGTGGCGACGTCGTGGTGTTCCTGCCGCGCGAGCGCATCGTCATCACCGGAGACTTCCTGACCTCCGGCCTGTCGAACCTGAGCGACTCCTACCCGGATGAATGGGTGACGTCGCTCGAGGCGCTGAAGAAGCTGCCGTTCGATACCGTGCTGCCCGGGCACGGCGAGGCGTTCACCGACAAGCGCCAAGATCGACTATTTCCAGGCCTAGCTGCGCGATGTCTGGACCGACGTCGGGCAGCTGAAAAAGCAGGGCGTGAGCTTCGAGGAGGCGGCCAAGCGCGTCGATCTGACCCGCCACAAGGGCAACATCCCCGCCATCCAGGGGCCGGGCATCCCGGTCATCGGGGCGCAGCGGATATACGAGCTGATGGACACGCCGGCCCGGTGACCGTGTGCGTGACCGGCGCCACGGGCTTCGTGGCGTCGTGGCTGGTCGCTGATCTGCTGCGGAAGGGCGAGCACGTCCGCGGCACGGTGCGCGATCGCACCCGGGCCGGTCACCTGACCAGTTTGCCAGGCGCCGCGGAGCGCCTGACGCTGGTCGAGGCCGAACTGCAGACGCCGGGCGCCTTCGACGACGCCGTCGCCGGCTGCACCACCGTGTTTCACACCGCCAGCCCTTACGTCGTCGATGTCGAGGACCCGCAGCGCGACCTCGTGGATCCGGCGGTCCAGGGGACGCTGAACGTGCTCGGCGCCTGCTTGCGGGCGCCCGGTGTCGCCCGGCGTGGTGCTGACCTCGTCGATGGCGGCCGTGACCGACGAGCCGGACTCGAATCACGTGCTCACCGAAGCCGACTGGAACACCAAGTCCACGCTCGATCGCAATCCCTACTACCTGTCGAAGACGCTGGCCGAGCGCGCCGCCTGGGACTTCATGGCCCGCGAGCGGCCCCGATTCGACCTCGTGGCCGTGAACCCGTTCATCGATCATGGGGCCGTCGCACAGCCGCGCCGTGAACACGTCGAACCAGATCCTCGTGGACCTGGCGAAGGGCGCCTTTCCGGCCATCATCAGCCTGACCTGGGGCCTCGTGGACGTGCGCGACGTGGCCACGGCGCACGTGCGCGCGGCCGAGGTGCCGGCGGCCTCGGGCCGCTACTTGTGCGCGCAGCAGCCGGTCACGATGCGCCAGGTGGTCGGCTGGCTGCGCGAGGCGGGTTTTGGCGCGCGCAGCCGGCTGCCGAGCCGCGGCCTCGACAACGCGCTCGGTAACCTGCTGGTGCGGCTGGACTCTTACCGCCGCCGCACGGGCGCCGGCAGCTACCTGCGCACCCACGTCGGCCGGACGCCGCGCTACGACACCAGCAAGATCAGCCGCGAGCTCGGCGTCACGTTCCGGCCCGCGCGCGAGACCGTGCTCGACGCGATGCACGACCTGGCGCGCTGGGGCCACGTGCCTTCTCCCAGCCCGCCCGCACGGAGTGCGGGCCAAAAGACAATGGCGAAGCCTCGCTAGCCTGGTACGCTGTAGGGGATGTCCTCATCCCGGTCCGACCAGTCCCCGGCGGCCGTTTCCGAGCCCGCCGATGACGCGGTTCGAATCCCGCATCCAGGACGCCGCCGATCTGTTGGAGCGAATCGCCACCGATCGGCGCGTGCTGGACGCGCTGTCGCCGGCCGACAAGGCGCGCTTCCTGAAGGCGGTCGCGCAGGCGCATGCACCCAATCGCGTCCAGCGGCGCCGTGCCAGCGCGGCGGCGCGCTTCGCTCGCGCCGAGCGGGTCGAGGCGGTGCGCAGCGACACGGGGATTCGCGAGCTGCGGAAGCGGCCGGCGGTGACGACGCCGAACGTGTTCCCGCCGCCGGCCTTCGAGCCCGACGACCAGCATCGGGAAACCGCCGCGCGCGAGACGATCGAGCCGCAGCACTGCTACGTGTGCAAGGAGCGGTACGCCACCATCCACCACTTCTACGATCAGCTGTGCCCGGCGTGCGCCGCGTTCAACTTCGCCAAGCGCAGCGAGCGGGCCGACCTGCGCGGGCGGGTGGCGCTCTTGAGCGGCGGGCGCGTGAAGATCGGCTACCAGGCCGGCCTGAAGCTGCTGCGCTGCGGCGCGCATCTCATCGTCACGACGCGCTTCCCGCGCGAGGCGGCGGCCCGCTATGCGGCTGAGCCCGACTTTGGCGACTGGTCGGACCGGCTGGAGATCTACGGACTCGATCTGCGGCACACGCCGAGCGTGGAGGCCTTCTGCCGGGAGATGCTCGACAGCAAGACGCGCCTCGATTTCATCGTCAACAACGCCTGCCAGACGGTGCGGCGTCCGCCGGAGTTCTACGCGCACATGATGGCGGGGGAGACGGCCGCGCTCGCCGACATGCCGGATCACGTCAGGCGTCTGGTGGGCGCCTATGAAGGGCTGCGCGGCTACCGGCTCCTGCCCGAAGGCGGGCCTGGCGCCGGCGCCCAGGCGGCGCTCGAGCGCAGGTTGGAGCACGGTCTCGACGAGCTGACGGGGCTGACCCGCGCCGCCGAGCTGTCGCAGGTGCCGCTCCTGGCCGAAGAGCTCGAGGCGCAGCGCGATCTGTTCCCGGCCGGGCGGCTCGACATGGATCTGCAGCAGGTGGATTTGCGCGGCCGCAACTCGTGGCGGCTGCTGCTGGCGGAAGTGTCGTCGGTCGAGCTGCTGGAGGTGCACCTGGTGAACGCGGTCGCGCCGTTCATCTTCAACGCGCGGCTGAAGCCGCTGCTGCTCGCCACCCCCGGCCGCGACAAGCACATCGTCAACGTCTCGGCGGTGGAGGGGCAGTTCTATCGCACCTTCAAGACCACCCGCCACCCGCACACCAACATGGCCAAGGCGGCGCTGAACATGATGACGCGCACGGCCGCCACCGACTACCACCACGACGGCATCCACATGAACAGCGTGGACACCGGGTGGGTGACCGACGAGGATCCGGCGGAGATCGCCGCGCGCAAGACCGCCGAGCACCGCTTCCATCCGCCGCTCGACGCCCTGGACGGCGCCGCCCGCATCCTGGATCCGATCATCGACGGCTTCAACACCGGCACCCACGTCTGGGGACAGTTCCTCAAGGACTACCGTCCAACGGACTGGTAGGCGGGCGATGCTGTCGTTCGTGGTGCCGGCGCACAACGAGTCCCAGCTGATCGAGGGGACCGTCCGGCGGCTGCACGCGGCCGGCGCCGCTACCGGCCTGTCCTATGAGGTGGTGGTGGTGGACGACGCCTCCACCGACGGCACCGCGGCGCTGGCCGCGCAGGCCGGCGCCCGAGTCGTGCCCGCCGCCGTGCGGCACATCGCGGCCGCGCGCAACATCGGTGCGCGGGCGGCCCACGGCGACCACCTGCTGTTCGTGGACGCGGACACGTGGCTGCCGGCGGAGACGGCGCGCGCGGCGGTGGAGGCGATGCGGGGCGGCGCGGCCGGCGGCGGCGCGCGGGTGACGTTCGACGGGCCAGTGCCGCGCTACGCGCGCCCGGGCGTGTGGGCCACGCTGGGCGCGTTCCGGGTGCTCAACATGACCGTCGGCTGCTTCATGTTCTGCACGCGCGACGCGTTCGACGCCATCGGCGGCTTCGACGAGCGGCTGTTCGCAGCCGAGGAGGTGGCGTTCAGCCGGGCGATCAAGCGCGCCGGCCGCCTGGTGCTGGTCGAGCCCGCGGTGGTGACGTCGGCACGAAAATTCAGGACCCACTCCGTGCGTGAGCTGGTACGGATGGGGCTCGGTGGTCTCAACGTCCGGCGTGCGCTCCGATCGCGCCAGCAGCTGGGACTTTGGTACGGAGAGCGGCGCCACGACCCGGGCCCTCGCCAGTAACCGGCTGGTATACTCCGCATGTTTTCGGCGGCGCGGATGCGTCGGACAACGCAAGGATCGACCGCATCCATGCCCGCCTCGAGGGAGGCTTGCCGGCATGTATCGACTACTGGTTCTGGTGACGATCGGCCTGCTGTTCGGCGTGGCGCTCGGGGCGCAACAACAGGCCGGGCCGACCGCGCCGCCGCCGACACCGCGGCAGGCCGCGCCGATTGATGTCACCGGCAACTGGGTGTCGGTGATCACCGAGGAGTGGCGCTGGCGGATGATCACGCCGCCGAAGGGCGACTTCACCAGCATCCCGCTCAGCCCGGCGGGCAAGGAGGCCTCGGATCGCTGGGAGCCGTCGATGGACGGATCGTGCCTGGCCTATGGCGCCGGCGGCGTGATGCGCATGCCGACGCGGCTGCGGATCGCGTGGGACGGCGACGCCGCGTTGCGCGTCGAGGCGGACGCCGGGCAGCAGACACGACGGCTGTCGTTCACCTCGGCTCCAACCGCAGCCGCGGCCCCGTCGCTCCAGGGAGTGTCGGTCGCGGCCTGGGAGCCGCTCGGCGGCCAGCCGATCATGCGCAACGGGCAGCGCATCGGCCCGGCCCCGGCGGGCGGCGCGTTGAAGGTGACGACCACCAGCCTGGCCGAGGCATGGCTGCGCCGCAACGGCGCCTCGTACAGCACCAGCGCGACCATCCTCGAGTATTGGGACACCATGAGGTTTCCCAACGGCGACGTCTGGCTGGTGGTGACGCAGATCGTCAGCGACCCGAAGTACCTCCTGAACGACTACACCACCAGCATGCACTTCAAGCGCGAAGCCGACGGGTCGAAGTGGCGGCCCTCGCCGTGCCGGCCAGCGAGCGGAGCCTGACCATGCGACGACACTACTGCGATTGCGGCGGCCCTGTCGGTGATCGGGCTCCTGGCTGCCTCCCCCCGCCCGCGCCCAGGGCGGCGGGCAGCAGCCGGCGATGGTGGACCTGTCGGGCTCGTGGGCGATGGCCAACGAAGAGGAGTTGCTGATTCGCACCGATCCGGGTCCAGAGCTGGGCAACTTCACCGGGTTTCCGTTGAACGACGCCGGGCGCCAGAAGGCCAACGCCTGGAACTCCACCATCCAGGCGATCCCCGAGCACCAGGCGCGGCCGCATCCCGTGCAGTACCTCGATGCGCGGGCCCGGGCCCAATTTCCACATGGCCGAGATCATCGACCCGGTCTCGCGCCAGCTCGTCGGCTACACGATCACGGGCCTGTTCGAGAACGCGAACCGCACCATCTGGCTCGATGGGCGGCCGCACCCGTCGCCGTTCGCCGAGCACCTGTGGAACGGGTTTTCGACCGGCGTGTGGGAGAACGGCATGCTGAAGGTCACGACCACGCACATGAAGCAGGCGTTCCTGCAGCGCAACGGCATCCCGAGCAGCCCCTACGCGGTGATGACCGAGTTCTTCGCCCGGCACGGCGATCGCCTGATGATGATTTCGCAGGTGGACGACCCCGTCTACCTGGAAGAGCCCATGGTCCGGACCTCCACGTGGAAGTGGAGCCCGGGTCAGCGCGAGGGCGCGATTGGACAGGTGGAGATCGCCGACGAGCTGCCGAACCTGAAGCTGGGAGACGTGCCCCACTATCCCTTGGGCACGCGCCACACCGACTACGCCGACGAGAACAAGCTGCCCTACGAGGCGACGCTGGGCGGCAAGGACACGCTGTATCCCGAATACGCGGAGAAGCTGAAGCAGATGATGGAGCGGGGAGGCGCCCGATGACGCACCGGCGGCTCGCAGCGGCGGCGCTGGCGTGCGCGGCGCTGTGCGCCGGGGCGCGCCTGGCGGCGCAGCAGGCGGCGTCCCCGTCGCCGGTGGTCCACCGGCCGGTGCGGCCGACCTACGGCAATACCGGATCGATCGAGGTGCTGCCGGTGCAGGGCCGCGTGTATCTGCTGGCCGGCGGCGGCAGCAACGTCGTGCTGCAGGTCGGCGACGACGCCCTGTTCGTCGTCGACGCGAACGAGGCGCCGATGAGCGCCAAGGTGCTCGAGGCGGTCCGATCGGTCTCGAAGCTCCCGATCCGCTACATCGTCAACACCAGCGGCGATCTGGATCATGTCGGCGGCAACGAGGCCCTGGCCAAGTCGGCCGGCACCAACCTCAACCAGTTCCTGTCACAGGGCGCGCGGGTCTACGCGCAGGAGAACGCCTACGCGCGCTTGTCCAACCCGCCCGACGGCACCAACGCCGCGCCCGTGCCCATCTGGCCGACCGATGCGTTCATGGGACCGAAGAAGACGATGTTCGTCACCGGGGAGCCGATCGAGCTGATTCACCAGCCCAAGGCCCACACCGACGGCGACGTGATGGTGTTCTTTCGCAAGTCGGACGTCGTCGCGGCCGGCGACGTGTTCGTCCTCAGCTCCTACCCGGTGATCGACACCCGGCACGGCGGCACGCTGCAGGGCATCATCGACGGCTTGAACCGGCTGGTCGATCTCGCCGTTCCCGAGTTCAACGCCATGGGCGGCACCCGCATCATCCCCGGCCACGGCCGGATTGCCAACGAGATCGACGTGGTGGAATACCGCGACGCCGTCACCATCATTCGCGATCGCATCGCCCTGCTGGTGTCGGAAGGGCGGACGCTGGACGAAGTGAAAGCGGCGCGGGTGTCGCTGGACTACGACGGGCTGTACGGCACCAGCTCGGGCGCCTGGACGACCGACATGTTCCTCGAGGCGGCGTACAAGGAACTGAGCGCTACCGTGCCGCGCACGTCGCGCCGCGCGCCGGCGCCGCGCGCGCCGGTTGCCGCAGCCGCGCCAGCCAAGCCGGCCCCACGCCGCGTGTCGTCGGATCCGTTCGACGGCGTGTGGGCGCTCAACTCCGCCCGGTCGCAGTACCGAGCCGACGAACACGGCGCCGTACCGTCGCGAGCTCACGATCACGATCGAGGGCGATCAGCTGACCCAGGACACCTCCACCTGGCGGCGCGGCGTCGGCAACAACTCGCCGCTGGCGCGCGTGTCCTATACCGCGCGGTGGGACGGCAAGGAGTACCCGGTTCAGGCATCGTCGTCACGAGTGGTGCTCAAGCGCGCCGGCCCGACGACACTCGAGCGCACGGCGAGCGGCGACGCCGGCGCCAAGGAGACGGCGACGTGGACGGTGTCCGCCGATCGCAAGGTGTTGACGATCGTGACGGCCGGCGTCGACGCGGCCGGCACGAAGTACTCGAGCACCCAGGTCTACGACCGGATGCCGTAGGGCGCGTGGTGGCGAAGGGCTGGGTATGCCAAAGCTGAATCGACGGGCGATGCTTCACCTGGGCGGCCTTGGCGGCGCCTGGGCCGGCGCCGGCATGCCGTCGGTGGCGTGGGCGGCGGCGCAGACCGCACTCGCGAGCCGCAACCCTGCCGACTCGCCGGTGCGGCTGACCGGCGACGGGCTGGGTCTCACTCCCGCTCAGTATGCGCAGGTGCTCGCGGGCCTCGCCGAGCGGGGCATCGCCGCGGACGACTACATCCTGGGCGGTGTGGTCGAGGAACTGGAATCACGGATGGCGGCGCTCCTGGGCAAGGAGCGCGCCGTGTTCATGCCCACCGGCACCCTCGCCAACAACCTGGCGATTCGCACGCTGGCCGGCGGATCCGGCCGGGCGGTGGTCCAGGCCGACAGCCACATCTACCTGGACTCGGGCGACTGCGTGCAGACGCTCAGCAACGTCACGTTGATGCCGCTGGGCGAGGGCCGAGCCACGTTCAAGGCCGAAGAGCTGGAGCGCCTGCTCGAGAAGAACAACACCGGCCGCGTCGCGACGCCGATTCGCGTCGTCTCGATCGAGTCGCCGGTGCGCCGGATGCGCGGCCAGATCTTCGACCCGGCCGAGCTCGGCAAGGTCATCGCCGCCGCGCGAAAGGCGGGCGTGCGCCTCCACCTCGACGGCGCGCGGCTGTTCCTCGAGGCGGCCTACGCGCGCAAGAACGTCGCGGACTACGCCAAGCCCTTCGACACCGTCTACGTCTCGCTGTACAAGGTACTTCAACGCGTCGTTCGGCGCGATCCTCGCCGGGCCCGCGCGACCTGCTCGACGGCCTGTTTCACGCGCGCCGGATGTTCGGGGGCGGGCTCAGCCAGGCGTGGACATCTGCCGCGGTGGCCCTGCACTACCTGGACGGCTTCGAGGCCCGCTACCGCCAGGCGATCGACGTGTCGGAAAGCCTGGCGAAGCGTCTGGCGGCGCACTCGCGATTCACCGTCACCCGCGAGCCGTCCGGCACCAACCTGATGCGCGTCGCCGTGCAGACGCCCGACGCCGCCGCATTCCGTCAGAAGCTCGCCGCGCGCGGCATCCAGCTCGGCGCCCCCGGCGCGGGTGGAGTGTTCCTGGTTGCCACCAACGAGACGATGAACCGGATGGCGGCAGAGCAGTTGAGCGAGCCGCGTTCATCGAGCTCGCTTGTGAAACATCGACAGTTCCGTCTCGCAGGACTGTAGCCCGTAGCCCGTAGCCTGTAGCCTGCTCTAGAAACGCACCAACGGCGCCCACTTCACGACCAGCGCACGGTTGTTCAGAGCGGGCACGCCCTGGACGGTGGCGTCGCGTTCGTCGGTGTAGACGACGAACAGCTCGCTGCCCGGAATGTATTCCCAACGCCAGCGCAGGTTGGTGCCGAGCAGCCCGCTGCTCGAGTTGTACTGCAGCAGCGCGGCGATGAACGTCCGCGGCGTGAGCGTGTAGGTGACGCGGCCCTGCGCCTGGGTGGCGGTGAAGCGCCCGTCCGGCAGCTCCACGCGGTTGATCGACAGTGCCGGCTGCACCTGAATCTGATTGGTCAGGTTGAAGCGGCCGGCGCTGACGCCAATCGTGGTCTTGTCGCCACCGTAGAAGCTGCCCTGTTCCACGCTGAGCGTCGAGGCGAACCAGCGCTGTGCGCCCAGCGTGTAGCGGAGCGCCAGGTTGGCGAAGGAGTAGCTGCCGATCGGGATCGTGGCGGCGGGATCGATCGGGAACGGCCGCGCCAGGAACTCGTACTGCTGCGTGGCCTGCACGCGCAGCGTGTCGCCGTTGTTGAAATCGAGGCCGAAGGTTCCGTCCCATTGCCGCGATTCCAGCAGCCCGGCATTGTTCTCGATGTAGCTGCCGGTGACCTCGTACAGGTACTTGCGGACGAGTCCGATCCGGCGCGGCCGCGGGCTGAACCTGGTCGTGCCCGTCCACTTGCGGAGGTTGGGGCGGCGCACGAACCCGACTTGCGGGTCGAATCCCTCCTCGATCACCAGCCGTTCCAGCACCAGCCCGTAGCGATCCCCAGCGTAGTTGAACTGTCCGCGGTAGCTGAGATCGCGGTCCGGCACTCCCGGCGTGTCGGTCCGCGCCACGTAGGCGTTGATGTTCAGCGTATCGAAGAAGCTGAAGCCGGCGTCGGCGCCGTAGGTGCCGCCGCGGCCGCTGCCCCCCTGCGAGGGCGTCCGGTTGGTATACAGCACTCCGACGGCGCTTCGCCGCAGGACGTCGCGCCGCAGCCGCACCGCGCTGAAGTTGGTGGACACTGCTCCGAGCTCCGCCTTGTCGTCGGTCTGGATGCTGAGCGCGCCTACCTGGTAGTCCCCCACCTTGCCGGTGACCCGGCCGCCGCCGATGATCGGCACCGGCTGATTGCGGCTGATGCCGATCTGGCGGCTGAAGAACAGCGTCGGCACGTCGGCGCCGTTGACGTTCGGCCCGGCGCCGATGCCGAAGTTGAAGATGCCCTGGCCCTCGAGGAAGAACGTCCGCTTCTCCGGGTAGAGCAGGTTGAACCGCGTCAGGTTCACCTGCTGTTCGTCCACTTCCACTTGCGCGAAATCCGTACGGTAGGTGAGATCGGCCGTCAGGTTCTGGGTCACGCCGTACTTCAGGTCCAGCCCGGCGTTCGCCGTCAGGTCGTTCGACGTCGCCGGACGAGCCAGCCGGTCGGTGGCGGTGGTGGTGATGCCGTAGGGGCGAAACTCCAGATTCTTCGCGCGCGGCGGCACCTCCAGGCCGACGAGCCGCGGATCGAGCGACATCTGAATCAGTCCCCGGCGCTGCCCCAGGGCGAGAGGCAGCGGCACGATGTGCGACTCCTCGTTCTTCCACCGCACCGTACGGCGCATGTTGAAGCCCCACAGCGGGTCCGGCCCCGGCTGATAGCGGATCGCCCAGAACGGCACGCGGAACTCGAAGGTCCAGCCGCCGTCGAACCGGCCCACCTGCACGTTGAACACGGAGTTCCAGTTCGAGTTCGGCGGCATGCCTTCGTTGGTCACCTGCGCGTCCAGGAAGCCGCCGAGCGCGTTGACTTCGTAGAGGTAGCCGTTGCGCCTGTCGTTGAACGTGTCGATCGAGAAGCCGACGCTCTCGTTCATCGACACGTTCGGGACGTCGCGCCGCATCTCGTTCAGCACCCACCGTTCCGGCGAGCGGTCGTAGGCCTTCCCGGACACGTAGAAGTTGTCGTCGTCGAACAGGATCCAGACCTCGGTCTGCTCGGTGGCCGGGGCGCCGTTGACCGGCTCCATCTGCACGAAGTCGCCGATCGGCAGGACCTGCGAGTAGATCTCTTCGTCGAGCCGTCCGTCGATCCGCAGCGGCTCGCGCACGCGCGTCGCGCGCAGGACGGCGCGGCCCTGTCCGTTGCGGCTGACGGAAGCGGGCGCCGCTGGCGGCGCCGGGTCATCGTCGGCAGGCGCGCCCTGTGCCATGCCGCCGCGCGCGCACCCCAGCACGCCCAGCACGACGACCAGCGACCGAATGAGTAGGATGGGCCTGGTGGACCGCGTCCGGGCCCCGGAGGAACAGCAGATCGCAACAGCGATCTTATACACCGGTGCGATGGCATGCGGATAGACGCCGGCGTCCGCGCCAGTGTCCGCGCAACAAAGCGTCGCAATGTTGCGCTCGCCGGCGACCGTCGCCCACTGACCGCCGACGACAGGCAACGAACGACCAACTACCAACCGCCGACGCCCCCGCATATACTGCCCTGAATGCTCACTCGACTCAGCCTCGTCGCGGCCCTCGGTCTCCTGCTCGCCGGCGCCTACGTGCACGCGCAGTTCGGCCAGGAGCCCGCCAAGCTCTCGGTGCAGAAGCTGCGCGACGACATCTTCGTCATCCGCAACGACTACGTGCCCGGTAACACCACGGTGATGGTCACCAACGAGGGCGTGGTGCTGGTGGACGACAAGTTCGACATCGATCACGCCAACATCCTGGCGCAGCTCAAGACCTTCACCAATCAGCCGATCAAGTACGTGATCAACACCCACCACCACGGCGACCACAGCGGCAGCAACGCCAAGATGCAGGCGCTGGGCGCGCAGGTGGTGTCGTCGCAGCAGGCCCGCGAGCACATGGTGGACGGCAACCAGCCCGGCCTGCCAAACGTCACCATCGACGGCCACGGCACGCTGTTCCTGGGCGGCAAACGCGTGGACTTGTACCAGTTCGGCCGTGCCCACACGAGCGGCGATGTCGTGGTGCTGTTCCCGGCGCAGCGCGTGCTGGCGGCCGGCGACATGTTCACCGTCGGCGCCGACACGCCGCAGCTGGTGGACTATCCCGGCGGCGGCAGCGCCAAGGAGTGGCCGGCCACCGTGGACGGCGTGCTGCGGCTGGACTTCGACACGGTCGTGCCCGGGCACGGCATGGTGGTGGACAAGGCCGCCATGCGCACCTTCCGCGGCACCGCCGAGCGCCTGAAGAATCGCGTCCACGAGCTGATCGTGAAGAAGGCGTCGCGCGACGACATCATCAAGATGCTGAAGTCCGAGTTCAGCTACGCCGACTTCCACATCAACGCGTCGCTCGACGGCCTGCTGGTCGAACTCCGGTAACGGCGTGCGACCAACGACGAACGACGAACGACTAACGACTAACGACTAACGAAGGTTATGGACCTCGACTGGCATCACGTCGCGCTGACGGTCAGCGACATGACCCGCGCGGCCTGGTTCTACGAAGAGGTGCTGGGCCTGCAGCCGATCCAGCGCCCGCCGTTCGATTTCGGCGGGGCGTGGTACCGGCTGGGACACGGCACGCTGCACCTGATCGTCCATCCCCCGTCGCGCACGGTGCGCGGCACCCGAGCCATCGACCCGCGGGACGGCCACCTGGCGTTGCGGGTCAAGAGCTACGAGGAAACGCTGGCGCGGCTGAAGTCGTTTGGCCTCGAGTGCCTGGAACTGCCCGACAACCTGACGCCGTGGGCGCAGATCTACGTCACCGACCCCGACGGCAACGTGGTGGAGTTCAACGTGGAGCGCAGCGACCTGAAGCGTTCTTAACGACCCACGACCAACGACCCACGACCAACGACTAACGACCCATGGTCTACCTGGCCGCGCTGGCCTCGTCGGTGCTCTACGGCGCTGCCGACTTCCTGGGCGGGCTGGCGTCGAAGCGCGCCACGACGGCCTGGGTGGTGGCCATCTCGCAGGCTGCCGGCCTGGTGGTGCTGCTGGCCGCGGTCGGTCTCCTGCCTGCGGCCCGGCCGATACCCGCCGATCTCCTCTGGGGCGCCGCCGCCGGGCTGGCCGGCACGCTGGGCGTGGCCCTGCTGTACCGGGCCCTGGCGATCGGCACCATGGGCGTCGTGGCGCCCATCACCGCCGTGTGCGCCGTCGCCCTTCCGGTGCTCGTCAGCATCGCGCGCGGGCAGCAACCGGCGCCGATGGCGCTGTCGGGCATCGGCCTCGCCATGGTGGCAATCGTGCTCGTCAGCCAGCAGCCGCCGGCCACCCCCGCCTGGTGCAGCGCACCCCTCGCCGCGGGCTCCCGGCGGGCGTGCCGCATGCGCTGCTGTCGGGCGTCGCCATCGGCCTGTTCTTCGTCGTGCTGGCCGAGGCACGGCCGGGACTCCGGCTTGTGGCCGCTGGTCGGAGCGCGGGCCATCGCGGTGCCCGCCTGCCTGCTGGTCGGAGCGCTGGGCGGCGGCCCGCCGCTGCGCCTGATGCCGCGGCGTGTCGTGCTCACGGCCGTCAGCGCCGGGATTGTGGACATGACGGCGAACGTGCTGTACTTGCTGGCCTCGCGCATGGGGTCGCTGGCCGTGGTCGTCACGTTGTCCTCGCTCTATCCGGCCAGCACTGTGGTGCTGGCCCGCCTGGTGCTGGGCGAGCGGCTGCACCGCACGCAGATGATCGGGATGGCGTGCGCGCTGGCGGCGGTGGCGCTGATCGTCGCCGGCAGCGAAAGGTAGAAGCGATGGTGCGATGCGTCGTGTGCACAGTTGCTCTGCTGGCGGCATGGCCGGCGCGCGCCGGCGCGCAGGGCGGCATCGACGGCGTGGCCTGGATGCAGGGCTGCTGGCAGATGACGAGCGGCGACCGCGTGATCGAAGAGACCTGGACGTCCCCCCGGGGCGGCGTCATGCTCGGCTCGGGCCGGACGGTCCGGGCCGGCAAGCTGGTCGAACACGAGTTCGTGCTGCTGGCCGAACGGGATGGCCGCCTGGCGTACGAGGCGCACCCTTCGTCTCAGCCGCCCACGACGTTCATGTCCAAGGAAATCGAGGCCGCATCGGTCGTGTTCGAGGACCCGGCGCACGATTTCCCACAGCGGGTCGGATATCGGCGCGTGGCCAGCGACCGCATGCTGGCGTGGATCGAAGGGACCGTGTCCGGCAACACCCGCCGTCAGGAGTTTCCCTATCAACGAGTCGACTGCCCGCGCTGAGCGCGCGGCGCACGTTGCGGAGGTGCGTGAGATGAGCGCTCGAGTCCTTCTGTTGTTGTTCACTGCGGCCGTCGTCGCGATGCCACGGCCGGTGCTGGCCCAGGCGGCGTGCGACCGCGCCTGCCTGACGTCGACCCTCGACCAGGTCCTCGACGCGATGGTGAAGCACGATCCGAAGCTGGCACCGCTGGCGACGCCGTTCCGCTACACCGAGAACGCCGAGGTGGTGGTGCCGCCGGAAGGCGTGTGGAAGACGGCGAGCGGTCTTGGCTCGTTGCAGCGGCGGTACGTCGATCCGGTCAGCGGCCAGGCGGTCTACTTCGGCCACTTCGAGGAGGAGGGCGTCCAGAACATCGCCAGCCTGCGCATCAAGGTGGTGGATCGCAAGGTCACTGAGGGCGAACTGGTGGTCGGGCGCAAGGCCGACGGCGTCTTCGACCCGGCGGCGCTGGCCGCCGCGCCGCCGCCCCAGGGCCCGGTGGCCAAGGAGAAGCGGTCGTCGCGCCAGGCGCTGCTGGCCGCCGCGCGCAGCTACTTCGACGGCATCCACCACTACGACAGCAGTCGTCGTCCAGTTCCACCCGGGCTGCGTCCGCATCGAGAACGGCGTGACGCTGACCGGCCGTCCGATCGCAAACCCGGCACCCGGTGGGCCCACGGTCGGCGACTGCGCCAACAATCTCGCGGTCTTCAAGGCGACCATCGCGGCGGTGGTGGCCCGCCGCTTCCCGGTCGTGGACGAGGAGGCGGGCGTGGTATTCGGCATGGCGGTCTTCAACCGGCCGCACGGCGCCAAGCGCCAGGACGGGAGCATCTACCCGCGCAATCTGCTCACCGAGCTGTTCGTGATCGAGAACGACAAGATCCGGGGCATCTGGGCGGCGATGCACTACATGACCCCGGACGTCCGCAACGCGCCAAATTGGTAAGCTGGGGCGACCGGGGTCGGGTGTGGTCGCCTAAAAGCACTGCGCAACCATCACCCGACCCTACGGAGGTATCTGGGCAGGGGACGCGTGATTGGTTTAACATCGGCGCCATGGAGATCCGTATGAGTGTCCGCGTTCTATGCGCCCTCACGATGGCTGGCTGCGCCTGGCTGTGCACGGCCTCGGTGATCGGCCAGGCCCCGGCTCCGGCGTCCGCCCCTGCCGCCAAGAAGGCGGCCGCGCCCGCGCCGCGGACACCCTGGGGGCATCCCGATTTGCAGGGCACGTGGGACTACCGGACCATCACGCCGCTCGAGCGGCCGCGCGAACTCGGCACGAAGGAGTTCTACACCGAGGAAGAGGTGAAGACGCTCGAAGGCCGCGCCGGCCGGCGCATGGACGGCCCCCCTGAAGAGATCCGTCCTGGCCTGACGCACGCTCAGTACCTGGACCGACCCCGGCCGGACGCTGACCGACAGCCGGCGCACGTCGCTCATCGTCGAGCCGGCGGACGGCCGCATCCCGGCGCTGACCGCCGAAGGCAAGGCGCGGCTGGCGCGCCAGCCGAACCGGGGCGCCAGCGGGGCGGCGGTGACGTCGTGGCTCGATCGCGGCAACCAGGAACGCTGCATCACCTACGGCCTGCCGAGCGCCAGCCTGCCGACGCTCTACAACAACAACATCCAGATCGTGCAGACGCCCGACACCGCCGTGATCGTCCACGAGATGATTCACGAAGCGCGGGTCGTGCCGCTCGACGGTCGCCCGCGGCTGAGCGACAAGATCCGCCACTGGATCGGCTCGTCGCGCGGCCGGTGGGAAGGCGACACGCTGGTGGTGGAGACCACGAACTTTTCCGGCCAGAACAACTACCGCGGCTCGACCACCGGCCTGCATCTCACCGAGCGCTACACGCGCGTCGGTCAGGACCGGCTGGAGCTGCGGCTGACGGTCAGCGACCCGACGACGTGGGAGAAGCCGTGGACGGTGCTGCTGCCGATGCGGCCCACCGAGGGCGAGATGATCGAGTACGCGTGCCACGAGGGCAACTACAGCATGACGAACCTCCTCGAGGTGGCGCGCGACGAGGACAAGTCGAACGCGGCCAAGGGCCAGGCGCCGGCGGCGGAGCCGGAACGCTGACCGTCGAGCGGGAGGCAGGGACCAGAGCCATGGGCACAGCACGAGTCGTAGTGGCCACCATCTTCGTGGCCGTCGGTCTGTCGGCCTCGCTGCGGGCGCACCATTCGTTCGCCGCCGAGTTCGACGCCAACCAGCCGGTGACGCTCAAGGGCACCGTCACGAAGATGGAGTGGATCAACCCGCACTCGTGGATCCACCTCGACGTCAAGAACGCGGACGGCACCGTCACCAAGTGGATGATCGAGGGAGGCACGCCGAACACGCTGGTGCGGCGCGGCTTCACCAAGGCGTCGCTCGCACCTGGCACGGAGATCACCATCGAGGGCTTCCGTGCCAAGAACGGCGCCAACCGTGCCAACGGTGCCGACCTGATTCTTGCCCGACGGCAAGCGCCTGTTCATGGGCTCGTCCGGCACCGGCGCGCCCAAGGATCCCGAAGCCGGACGCTAGACCGTCCCACGTCATCATTCGAGCGCGCCGCCGCTCGAGCAGGAGGACTGCGATGTACAGCCGCGCTCAGAAGTGGACCGTCCTCCTGGCGACGCTCGCGCTCGTGGCGACGTTGCCGCTCGCGGGCGCATCGCCCACCGCCAAGCCGGAAGACGTCGGCATGTCCTCCGACCGGCTGCAGCAGGTCAACGCCCTGATGCGGCGGAACATCGAGGCCAAGACCTTCGCCGGCGCGGTGACGCTGGTGGCGCGGCATGGCCGCGTGGCGCATCTGCAGGCCCACGGGCTGATGGACCTCGAGTCCAAGCGCCCGATGCAGACCGATGCGGTCTTCCGCATCATGTCGATGACCAAACCGATTGTCGGTGTCGCCGTCCTGATGATGATCGAGGAAGGGAAGGTACGGCTCACCGACCCGGCGTCGCGGTTCGTGCCTGAACTGAAAGGGCTGAAGGTTGCGGTGCCTGGGACGCCGCAGTTCTCCACGGTCGCCGCCGACCACGACATCACGGTGCGCGAACTCTTGACCCACACGAGCGGGCTCGTGAGCGGCACCATTAGTAGCGCCGAGGCGCGCGCGGTCGCGTTGAAGCCAGGGGAACGTCTCGCCGACTATCTGCCTCGGCTTGCTGGTGTCCCACTCGAATTCCAGCCTGGTTCCCGGTGGGGCTACAGCGGGCTGGCGGGTTTCGATCTCCTGGCCCGCATCGTGGAAGTGTCGTCCGGGCAACCCTTCGACCAGTTCCTCAAGAATCGCATCTTCGAACCGCTCGGCATGAGCGATACGTTCTTCGCGCCCGTGGATGGTCATCCACGGTTGGCGACGCGCGTATCGCCGCGCCGACGACGGCGCGCTCGTGCGTCAGACGAACCCGAACTTTCTGAACGGCTCTTACTTCTCGGGCGGCGGCGGGCTGATGAGCACCGCCGAGGATTATTTCCAGTTCGGCCAGATGCTCCTGAACGGCGGCCAGCTGAACGGCAAGCGTCTGCTGTCGCCCCGTAGCGTCGAGGTGATGCGATCGGTGTTTGTGCCCGACACGCTGCCCGGCCGTGCTGCCGGTGAGGGATTCGGCCTGAGTGTGCGTGTGGTCAGCAACCCCCAGGCACGCAACACGTTCCTGTCGCAGGGCAGCTTCGGCTGGAGCGGCGCGTACGGCACGCACTTCTGGGTGGACCCCAAAGAGAAGATCGTGGCGATCCTGATGATCCATACGCCAGCGCAGCAGGCACGCGCCGACTTCGAGAGTGCCGTGGCGCACGCGGTGGTCGAGCCTGTGCCCGCCTCTCTCGGCACGCACTGAGCCGTCCGTGATACCCACCCTGCTTCGCGCCGCCGCGCTCTGGGCCTGCACGGCGTCCCTCGCGTGGGCGCAGGGCGTCGATCTGGCGCTCGTCAACGGCAAGGTGGTCACGCTCGACGCGCAGTCCACGATGGCGGAAGCCGTGGCCATTTCCGGCGACCGCATCACCGCGGTCGGATCGTCGGCCGCCATCCGCCGGCTGGCGGGCCCGCGAACGCGCACCATCGACCTCGGCGGACGCACGCTCATCCCCGGGCTGATCGACTCGCACCTGCACGCGATCCGCGCCGCGCTCAGCTTCTCGACCGAGGTGAACTGGATTGGTTCGCCGTCGCTGACCGACGCGCTGGGGCGCATCTCGGCGGCCGCAAAGACGATGAAGCCGGGCGCCTGGCTGATCGTGGCCGGCGGGTGGAACGAGCAGCAGTTCGCCGAGAAGCGGCGCCCCACGCAGGCCGAGCTCGAGGCTGCCGCGCCGAACAACCCCGTCTACGTGCAGCTGGGCTACGGCTGGGTGGCGATGACGGAGGAAGGCTTCGCGGCCCTGGGCATCAAGAGCGACGCCGACCTGCCGCGCGGGGCGCGCCTGGAGCAGGACGCCAGCGGCAAGCGGCTCGGGACGGTTGCCGGCAGCAACCCGGCGATCGTGGCGCTGTTCGATCGGCTGCCGAAGCCGACCTACGCCGAGCAGGTGGACGGCACGCGCGCGTTCTTCCGGGAGCTGAACCGGCTGGGGCTGACCGGCGTGGGCGACCCCGGCGGCAACAACCTGGCGCCGCCCGACTATGCGGCGTTGCTCGATGTCTGGCGGCGCGGCGAGATGACCGTCCGCGTGCGCTACTCGCTGAACGGCCAGACGCGCGGCCAGGAGCTGCAGGAGTTCAAGGCCTGGACCGGACTGTTACCGATGGGGTTCGGCGACGAGTGGCTGAAGTTCATCGGGCTGGGCGAGCGGGTCACCGAGGCGATGAACAACAACCCGTCGCCGACCGCCGACGACCTCGCGCGCTACGAGGAGATCGCCCGCTGGGCCGCCGGACGCGGCCTCGGGCTGACGATGCACTGGGGGCCCGACGCCACCGTCGGCCAGCTGCTCGACATCTTCGAGCGCGTGAACCGCGACGTGCCGCTGGCCCCGCTGCGCTGGTCGATCGCGCACCTCAACGACGCCTCCGAGGCGTCGCTGCGGCGGATGCGCGCGCTGGGCGTGGGCTGGACGGTGCAGGACGCGATGTACTTCGGCGGCGACGGCTTCGAGCGCCAGAACGGGGCAGCCGCGGCGCGCCGGGCACCGCCGGTCGTCACCGGCGCCAAGCTCGGCGTTCCGATCGGGGCGGGCACCGACGCGCACCGCGTCGCCTCCTACAACCCGTTCACCGCGCTGCAGTGGTTCCTCGACGGCAAGACGGTGAGCGGCCGCGCCATTCGCGGCCCGGAGGAGACGCCGAGCCGCATCGACGCGCTGCGGTTCTACACCATCGGCAGCGCCTGGTTCTCGCACGAGGACCGCACGCGCGGGTCGATCGAGGCCGGCAAGCTGGCGGATCTGGCGGTGCTGTCGCAGGACTACCTGACGGTGCCGGTCGAGACAGATCGGATCCACGGCGTCGCTGCTGACGGTGGTCGGGGGCCGCGTCGTCTATGCGGCCGCGCCCTTCGCCGCCTTGGACCCGCGCCGTACCGGCTTGCGCCCGACCACGTCCACGACCGTGGGCGCGATCAGGAGCGAGGTTGGCGACGTGGCCGCGGCACGCCAGGCCGCCGCCAGCCGCGCCGCATCAGCCGGGCGGAACCCGCCGCGCCCGGCCAACTGATCCATCACGCCCAGGAAATAGGCCGACAGCCAGCGCCAGACCGGCGAACCCGGGTGGCCGGCCTTGGTGGTCGGCGTCACGTCCACCAGTGACAGGCCCGCGCGCTCGTAGTAGCCGGGCAGCAGGCCCGCGACGCTGGCGTGTCCGCCTTGCGAGGCGAAGAACGCGTGGTCGGCGGCCAGGAACGCGTCCCAGGCCGGCGGCGTCGGCAGCATCCGCAGCGTGTTGCGCTCGTAGTCCTCGATCGCAAGCAGTCCTCCGGGCCGCAGCGCCGCCGCCAGTTGCGCGATCCGCCGGGCCGGGTCCGGCATGAACAGGAACACCCAGCGCGCGAAGATCAGGTCGTAGGTGCCGCGAGGGAGGGCAGCGTCAGCCAGCGTGCTGCGCCAGGCGCGGCCCGCGCCCAGCCGGTCGCGCCGCGCCAGGGCGGCGATCCGGTCGCCGAAGACGGGTGACGGTTCGACGATGTCCACCGGCCCGCCCACGCGGCGCCGCAGCTCGCGGTGCAGCGATCCGTTGCCCGGGCCAATTTCCAGCACGCGCCATCCCGTGCGGATGCGCAGCCGGTCGAAGAGCGCAAACGCCGTCGGGTCCCAGAGGCGCGCTTGCGCCCGCAGCCGGGCTGATTCAGTGGGGCTGTCGCCGAGCAGGTATGTGTAGGGGCGCGGCCGCCGCCGGGGCACGTCCCCCAGTATGAATCAGTCGGCCGAGCCGGCCAGGTACCAGGCGCGGGTCCGCACCTGGAGGCCCTTCTTCTTGGTGCGCACCTGCACCGATCGCCAGCCGCCGCGCGGCGCCGCCTCGAAGGCCAGGACGTACTGGTGGCGCAGCTCTTCGAGCAGGATCGCGATGGCGCGGTTCATCGAGGGATGATCGCCGGCGATGAACAGCTGACCGCCGGTGAGGTCCGCCAGCATGCCCAGGGCCGCAATCCGCTCGGTCTCGGTGGCGGTTCGCGACGCCACCGGGCGGCTGTCCCAGATGACCACGTAGACCGGCACGTCCACGGCGCTGGCGATTTCGGACACCTGCGTCGGGGTGTAGGCGCTGGTCGTGTCGGCGCCGTCGGTCAGCACCACCACCGCCCGGCGATTGGCCGTGCGCTTGGCGACCAGGGCCGAGGTGCCGGCAATCGCGTCGTAGAGCGACGTCGAGCCCCACGATTCGACCTCACCCAGTGCGCCGCCGACGGCCTTGAGGTCGTGGGTGAAGCCGCGGATCGTCAGCAGGCGGGTGTCGAACGAGTACAGCGCCGCGTCGTCGCGGGCCTCGTCCAGGCTGTCGAGGATGGCGCTCGAGACGCGCAGCGCCGCGTCGGCGGAGAAGCCGACCTTCATGCTGCCGCTGCCGTCCACCAGCAGGGCGACGCTGGCCGGAGCCGCTTTCTCGGTCCGCAGGTCCAGCAGCGGGCGCCGCTGGCCGCCGTCGAACACCTCGAAGTCTTCCCGCTTGAGCGACGACACCACCTTCCCGCGGCTGTCGCGGACGATCGCGGCCATCGACACCAGGTTGACGCTGGATCGGAACAGCGCCTGCGGCTGCTCCTGTTCCTGGGTCTGGGCCTGCGCGTGCGGCCAGGCGGGGAGCGCGGTGGCGATGGCGGCAGCGAGGAGAATCCACGACGTGCGCATGAGCTGGCCCTGCTGGTTCGGGAGATAACGAGAAAGGGGTCTGATCCCTGGTGTCGAGCGGCGGCGGTCGATCCTTTAGAGCGTGTTGGGCGCGTGCAGCAACGGTGTGCACCGCTGCGCCATCGCGGGACGAATCACCCGCCCCGCGAAGCTGGGGCCAAACAAACACTGCCGAGCAAGGCGGAGCAAGGATCGAGCTAGCCTTGCCGCGCCATGGTAGCATCCGCCGCGATGATCCGGACCTCTCGGCTGTCACGGCATTCTCGGCTTGGCAACGGTCGGCCTCGCGGGGTCGGTGGCGACTGGCGCAGCGGCCGCCGTTTGCGCCGGTGACCGGCGAGATGCTGGTGAAGCCGAGCCCCGACGATTGGCTGATGTACAGCCGCACCTACGACGCGCAGCGGTTCAGCCCGCTGCGGCAGATCACCCGCACGAACGTCGGCAAGCTGCAGGAAGTCTTCAAGAAAGAGCTCGGCGCCGGCACGATCGAAGGCATCCCGATCGTCTACCGCGGGGTGATGTATTTGATGACGCCGGGCGCGTCGGTGCAGGCGCTCGACGCCGCCACCGGCGCCCTGATCTGGGAGCACCGCCGGCCGGCGGGCGCCTCGCGCGTCAAGACGCTGGCGATCTACGAGGACATGGTCTATTACCCCTCGCCCGACGGCTTCATCGTGGCGCTGGACGCCCGGACCGGCGAGGTGCGGTGGGAGACCAAGACGACGGGCGGCATGACCGCCGGGTCGGTGGTGATCGAGGGCAAGGTGCTGACCGGCCGCACCTGCGCTCCACGCCGGGAGAACTGCTACATCTCCGCGCACGACGCCAGGACCGGGGCCGAGCTGTGGCGGTTCTACACGGCCGCCGGCTCGAACGAGCCCGGCGGCGACACCTGGGGCGGCGCGCCGGACGAGACCCGCGCCGCGTCCACCTGGGGCCTCCCCGGCGGCTACGACCCGGTCCGGCGGCTGGTCTACTGGGGCGTGGCCAACCCGACGCCCAACACGCGCGCCGACCGGCACGGCGGCAACTCCGCCGCGATTCCGGTGCAGTCGCCGGCAGACCTCTACAGCAACTCCACCATCGCGCTGCACATCGACACCGGCAAGCTGGCCTGGTATTACCAGCACCTGCCCGGCGACGACTGGGACGAGGACTATCCGCACGAGCGCACGCTGACCCGCGCCGCCGTGCGGCCCGACCCCAAGTTCGTCAAGTGGATCAACCCCGACGTCCGCCGCGGCGAGACCCGCGAGATCGCCCTGATGGTGGGCGAGGGCGGCGGCGTGTGGGCGCTGGACCGGCTGACCGGCCAGTTCCTCTGGGCCAGCCCGTTCCCCTTCGACACCCCGAACTTCCTGATCTCGAACATCGACGGCAAGACCGGGCGCGTGGAGCTGAACAAGAACGTCATGTTCAGCGGCCCGCAGGACCGCAAGGTCATCTGCTACTGGAACACGCGCAGCTACTGGCCGACGGCGTTTCACCCCGGCCTGAACGCGCTCTACGTCCCGTATGTGGAGAACTGCCTGGACATGACCAGCGCCGGCCCGAACCGGACGCCGCCCGAGCGGCGCGTCGGGATTCCGCGCCCGGGCTCCGATCCCAACACCTGGGCCGGACTGATGAAGATCGACGCGTCCACCGGGCAGATGACGCCGATCTACAAGGGCCGGGCGCCCAGCAACGGCGCCGTGCTGACCACCGCGGGCGACGTGGTGTTCTGGGGCGACGTGGACCAGAAGTTCCGCGCGCTCGACGCGGCGACTGGCAAGGTGCTGTGGGAGCAGGCGCTCGGCGGCCCGATCCAGAACAGCACCGTCACCTACGCGGTCAACGGCAAGCAGTACGTCGCGGTGATGACCGGCAGCGGCGGGCTGACCGGCGGCATCGCGGATCAGGCCGGGCTGAAGCCGAATCGGGGCTACAACGCGTTGTACGTGTTCGCGCTCGGCAACTGAAGGGGGCGAAGCCATGCGCCATACCGGGCCCGTCAATCGACGGGGGTTCATCGTCGGCGCGTTCGGCCTGTCGCTCGCCACCGCGCGGTTCGTGTTCGCGCAGGGCGCGGCCGGCGCGCCGGTGTCCGAGCGCCAGATCGTGGACGACCTGGTGGCCGCCAACCTGATCCTGGCGGCCGAGGGCGTGCTGGACGCGATGGGGCACGTGAGCGTGCGTCACCCGACGCGGCCCGACCGCTACTTCCTGGCGCGATCGATGGCCCCGGCGCTGGTCACCGCGGACGACATCGTCGAATACGACCTCGACAGCACGGCCGTGACGGCGTCGGCCCGCAACGGCTATCTCGAGCGCTTCATCCACGGTGAGACCTATCGCGCCCGGCCCGATGTCCGCGCCGTGGTGCACTGCCACACGCCGTCGCTGATCCCGTTCGCGTCGTCCACGGTGCCGCTCCGCGCGATGTATCACATGGCGGCGTTCGTGGCCGCCGGCGTGCCGGTGTGGGACATCGCCACCGCGGGCGGCGTCACCGATCTCCTGGTCCGCGACGGCAAGCTGGCGCAGGTCGCTGGCCGGGTCGCTGGGCGACCGCGCCACGGTGCTGATGCGCGGCCACGGCGCCGTGGTGGTGGCCGACTCGCTGCCCAACGTCGTCGGCCGCAGCGTCTACCTGGACGTGAACGCCAAAGCGCAGACCCAGGCCATGGCGCTCGGCGGCGTGATTCGCGGCGTGACACCGGAAGAGGCCAAGATGCGGATGGGCGACCCCAACGAATACGCCCGCGCCTGGGAGCTGTGGCGGAGGAAGGTGGGGAAGTAGTGCGCGCCGCCGTTGCCTGCCTGCTCGTGGCGCTGATGGCGCCCGTCGTCCTGGCGCAGCGGTCCGCGTGGGTGCTCGCCCGGACGCCCTGGGGCGACCCGGATCTGCAGGGCGTGTTCACCAATTCCAACGAGTACGCCACGCCGCTCGAGCGCCCCGCGGCGTTCAAGGGCAAGCAGCTCGACCAGCTGTCGCCGGAGGATCTGGCGGACGCGCGGCGGGTGGCCGAGCAGCAGGCCATCGCCGGGCTGGCGCCGGGGCCGCGCGGCCCCGACTACTGGTGGCTCGAGAACCTGGATCTCGCCAAGCGGGCGAAGCCCTGGCTGGTCGTCGATCCGCCCGAGGGCGCTCATTCCGCCGCTGACGCCCGAAGGGCAGCGCCGGCTCAAGACCAACCCGGTGCGCAGCAGCTTCCTGGGCGGGCCCTTCAACGGCCCCCAGGACCTCGGGCTGCTGGAGCGCTGCATCACCCGCGGCGTTCCCGGCTCGATGATTCCGGTGATGTACGGCAACACCTACCAGATCGTGCAGACGCCCGGCCACGTGCTCATCACCTACGAGATCGTCCACGAGGCGCGGATCATCCCGCTCGACGGGCGCCCCCACGTCGGCCCGCGCCTGCGCGCGCACATGGGCGATGCGCGCGGCCGCTGGGACGGCGACGTGCTGGTGGTGGAGACGACCAACTTCACCGATGCCGCCGCCTACCGCGGGTCGCGAGGCGACAGCCTGAAGGTGACCGAGCGCTTCAGGCGGGTTGCCGCCGATCGCATCGAGTGGACGGCGACGATCGACGATCCCGCCACCTGGACGCGGCCGTGGACGATCGCCATGCCCCTGACGCGCGACCGGCATCCGGTGATGCCGTTCGAGTGCCACGAGCACAACTACGGCGTGGCGAACATCCTGAAGGCCGCCCGCGCCGCGGAGCGGCCCAACTAGTTGGTCGTTGGTCGTTGGTAGTGCTCCGGTCCTACCGCGATTTCAGCAGATCGCGAATCTCGCCGAGCAGCGCCTGCTCCGGCGTCGGTCCCGGGGGCGGCGCCGGCGCGGCGGCTTGGGCTCGCCGCGCGCTGTTGATGGCCTTGACCAGCAGGAACACCGAAAACGCCACGATCACGAAGTTGACGATCGCGTTGACGAACACCCCGTAGTTCAGCGTCACGGCACCCGCCGCCTTGGCCTCGGCCAGCGACGCGTACGGGCCGGCCGCCTTGGCGCCGTCGCGCAGCGTCACGAACATGTTGGCGAAGTCCATGCCGCCCAGCGCCAGGCCGATCGGCGGCATCAGCACGTCGGCGACCAGCGAGGCGATGATGGCGCCGAACGCGCGCGCCGATGATGATGCCGACCGCCATGTCGAGGACGTTCCCCTTCATGGCGAACTCCTTGAACTCTTTCAGCATGTCTATCCTCCGTTGCAGCAGCGGACGGGACTCGGTCGTGCCGGTCGTCGATGCTACTTGGCCGCAGTGCGGCGATCGATGATCGACTTCAGCAGGGGAATGCTGTCGGCGGCGGGGGCGGCGGTTGGAATCGAGCGGATGTAGGCATAGACGTCGATCAGGTCGCGCTCGGCGGCGTCCCGGAACGACGGCATGCCTTGCGTGGCGGGCTTTCGCACGTAGGCGAGGAACACTTCCTGCGACCGCGCCATCGGCACGAGCCGGGGCGAGCCGGTCTGGCCGTCGAAGCCATGACACGCGTAGCAGCGCAGGGTCTGCTCGAACAGCCCCTTGCCGCGGGTGGCATCCCCGGTCGGCGGCGCCAGGGGCGCGGCTCGGCGGCCGCGGCGGGCTGCTGCGCCGAGGCTCGTGGCGGCGCCGCCGAGCAGCAGGCAGGCACTCAGGCCGGCGAGCGCGAACGAGTGAATCGGGCGCGGTCATCGGCGTCACCGCGGCTGCGAGATCACGTCCACGAGCGCCGGCTCGCCGGCGCGCACCTTGGCGAGCGCGCGCTGGTAGGCCCCGGCCAGATCGCGCGGATGCTCGACCGGCCCCTCGCTGTACATGCCGTAGGACTTGGCCAGCGAGGCGTAGTTGATGTTCGGATCGGTGAACACGTTGCCGATGTGCGACCGGCTGGAGCCGCGGCCGCGTTGCCCGGCCATGCGCTGGATGATCATCACCTCGGCGTGGTAGGCGCGGTTGTTGTGCACGACCAGCAGCAACGGAATCTTGTGGTGCGCCGCGGTCCACAGCACGCCGGGGCTGAAGTTCAGGTCGCCGTCGCCCACCACCGCCACCGACAGGCGCCCCGCCTTCTTGTGCGCCAGCGCGGCGCCGACCGACGCCGGCGTGTCGTAGCCGATGCCGAAGCCGCCGCAGTCGCCGTTGTAGCGATAGGGCTTGTCGTGGTTCATCAGCCGCCGCTGCCAGTCGCCCGTGAACTGGTGGCCGGACACAACCGCCCAGTCGTCGTTCTTCACCTGCTCGGCCAGCTCGGCGATCATCCGCGGCACGCTGATCGGGCTGGCGTCCCAGCCGTGGCGCGCGTCCTGGATCGCGGCGATCTGCGCCTGCTTGTGCGGCGGCGGCCACGCGCTGGCCGCGCGCGGCGAACGCCGCCTTGCGCTCCGGCGTGATCAGCTTGCGAATCTCGTCGATCAGGCTGGGCAGCGTGGCCTCGCCGTCGCCGCCGATCGCCAGGTCCACGTCCGCGTAGCGGCCGTAGTCGTGGATGTTGCTGTGCTGGAACAGGTGCTCGGCCGAGATGCTGATGGTCTTCTTGCCGCTGGCGCGCGCGGCGCGGGCCTGCGCCGACATGTCGGTGACCTCGAGCCCCAGCGTGACGTCGGGCGTGTAGCCGCGTCCGCCGCTGCCGTACAGCGGGTGCCACGACGGAAACTTCTGCCATGAGGAGTAGCCCATCACGTCCACGGGCGCCTGCAGGGTGTCGGCCAGCTCGATCAGCAGATCCCAGGCCCGCGGCGTTCGCCCCATCTTGGCGATCTGGATCAGCGGCGTCTCGGCGTTGACCAGCAGCTTCGCCGCCTCGCGAACGGCGCCTGTCTCACCCTGTGGCGGCGAGGCCAGCACCAGCTCGGGGATCCGCAGTCGACGCCCGGTTGGCGACCATCGATTCCTGCAGCTCCGCGCCCACCGTCAGGAGCACCGGGCCCATCGGCGGCGTCATCGCGATGCGATACGCGCGCATGGCCGCTTCGGCGAACCGCTCGAGCGTGGTTGCCTCGTCGTCGAACTTCACGAAGTCGCGCACGATCGAGCCCATGTCCTGGGCGCTGTGCGGCCGGTTGATCACCCCGGACGGGTTGCGATGGTGCCCGACGATCACGAACACCGGCACGCGATCGGCCCAGGCCTGGAAGAGCGCCATCGACGAGTGCAGCAGGCCGACCGTGCCGTGGAACATCGTCAGCATCGGCTTGCCGGCCGCCTTGGCGTAGCCGTGCGCCATCGCCGCGGCCGCTTCCTCGTGGAGGCAGGTCAGCAGCTCGGGCGCGGTGTTCTGGCCGTAGTTGATGCAGGACTCGTGGAGGCCCTGGAAGGTCGAGCCGGGGTTGATGGCCGCGTAGTCGAAGCCGATCTTCTTCAGCACGTCCACCATGAAGTCCGACGCCGGCGTGGGCGCGACGGCGCCAGCCTGCACCGCCGCTACGGGCGCCTGTGCCGTGCGCGGTCGTGGGGCGCCCGAGCGGCCCGAACTCCTGGGCTTCGGTCGGCATGAGCACCGAGGGCGGGGCCGGCGTGCTGGTAGAGGCTGGCGCTTCGGCGGCCCCGGCGGCCGCGGTCGTGCCGACCAGGCCTGCGGCGCCCAGCGCGGCGTTCTTGAAGAAATCCCGGCGTCCAAGCTCGGTCGAGTTGCTCACATCGTCCTCCTGGCGGCCCCAATCTTATACGGACTTCGGCGGCTGGCGGCGTGCTAGCATCCGCCAAATCACATTCGGGGCGGCATAACGGTCCGAGTGCGAGGAGGTGGGCTCGATGGTTTCGGTGGCCACACTCTGGGCTCCCATTCTGCTGTCCGCGGTCCTGGTCTTTGTCGTCAGCTCGCTCATCCACATGCTGCTGGGGTATCACCACAGCGATTTCGGCGCGGTCGCGCGGCAGAATGACCTGCTCGACGCGCTGCGCGGCTTCACCCTGTTGCCGGGCGACTATGTGCTGCCGCGGCCCGGTTCGTCGGCTGAAGCCCGCTCGCCGGAGTTTGCCGCTGCGGCTGCCAAGGGTCCGGTGGTCATGATGACGCGTCCTGCCCGCGGGTGGGATGCCGATGGGGCGCAACCTCGCGTTGTGGTTCGTCTACGCGCTGGTCGTCGGGTTGTTCGCGGGCTATGTCGCCGGGCTGGCGCTTGGTCCTGGCGCGGAATACCGCCCCGTCTTCCGCGTCACCAGCGCCGTGGCATTCGTGGGCTATGTGCTGGCCCTCTGGCAGGGCGTGATCTGGTACGGACGCAGCGGGACCACCGCCGCCAAGTCTACGTTCGACGGTCTGGTCTACGCGTTGGTGACGGGTGGCGTGTTCGGCTGGTTATGGCCGTAGACGATGTCACAATGCACAGGTCAGAAGTCAGAAAGCGAAGCCTGGGAGGGTGAGATGAAGAACGGATATCCTGGAGAATCGCGATTGCCGTTGCCCTGTTGGCCGTCGGGGCCGCTGGGGTCGCGACCCAGTCACAGCGGTCGGCGTCGTCGATGCAAACCGCGGCCAGCAAGTTCCTGGCCTCGCTGACGCCCGAGCAGCGGCAGCGCGCCACCTTCGCCTTCGACGGGCAGGAGAGGTTTCACTGGAACTTCATCCCCAGCGAGAACTTTCCGCGCAATGGCTTGCTGATCAAGGACATGACCGAGGCGCAGCGCGCCGCTGCGTATGACGTCCTGAAGACCGGGCTCAGTGCGCGCGGCTACCAGACCTACACGGCCATCATCCAGCTGGAGAGCGTGCTGCGCGAGATTGAACAGGGCCGGGCGCAGGCGCGGGATCCCGAACTGTATCGCTTCTCGATCTTCGGCACGCCGGGTGACCGCGGCGCGTGGGGCTGGCGTGTGGAAGGGCACCACGTGTCGGTGCACTACACGGTGATGGACGGCAAGGTGATCGCCAGCACGCCGTCATTTACCGGGAGCAACCCCGCCGAGGTGCGCGAAGGGCCGCAGAAGGGGACTCGCATCCTGGCGCAGCTCGAGGATACGGCTCGTGCGCTCGTCACCGCGCTCGACGAGAAACAACGCGGCACCGCCGTGGTCTCCGCCACGGCGCCCAACGACATCCTGACCGAGGCCAAGGTGGACATCACGCCCTTGACGCCGGCCGGGCTGTCGCATGCGGCGATGACGCCGCCGCAGCGCGAGCTGCTGATGAAGGTGGTCGATGCCTACGCCGGCCTGATGGCCGATGACATCGCCGCGGACCGCATGGGGAAGATCCGCGGCGCCGGCATGGACAAGGTCTCGTTCGCGTGGGCAGGACCGCTCGAGCGCGGCCAGAAGCACTACTACCGCGTGCAAGGGCCGACGTTCCTGATCGAGTTCGACAACACGCAGGGCAACGGCAACCACGTGCACGCCGTGTGGCGCGATTTCAACGGCGACTGGGGCCGGGACGTGCTGCGCGAGCATCTGAAGACGTCGCACTGAGGGACGGCAGGGCTGCCAGGCTACCGGTCTACGGGCTCACGGGCCTGGAGGTGCGATACTGAAGGGGCGTGCTGCTTTTCGAGCTGTTCCCAGCCTTCGTGGCCGTTGTCAGCGTCGTGACGTTTGTCGCGCTTGTTCGTGGCCGACCGGCGCGCTCGCCGGAGCGACGATTCACCGTCCGATTAGGTCCAGTGTCTGGCTGGACTGGAGCCCGGAGCCCGGAGCCCGGAGCCGCGTCTCTAGTGCGTCAGCCCATACACCAACGCATTGATCCCGTAGGCGTAGCCCGGCACCGACATGGTCATGAAGTACTGCGGGTCGTCGGCCTCGCGCTCGAACGAGTCGCCGATGTCGGTGTTGTGCGTCATCAGCACCATGATGCGGCCGTGAGCGTCCAGCACGGCCCGTGACCGCGCCACGGCGCTGTCGGCGCCGCGCTCGGAGGTCTGCCCGCCGCTGCCAGCCCAGAAGTTGATCGACGGGATCTGCGGCGTGGTCTTGACGTCGAAGTGGTCGCTGAACAGCGGGTGGTTGGGCGGCAGGTCCACGACCGGATACTCGTCGGCCGGCAGCACCTTCCGCAGCTGCGAGTGCCACCAGTCCCAGGAATAGGTGCCCCAGAAGTCGTCGGCCCACAGGAACCCGCCCTTCAGCAGGTACTCGCGCAGCCGCGCGGCCTCGGCGGGGTTCAGGGACGCCGAGCCCACCTCGGTCATCATGATGAACGGGCACTGGAACAGCACGTCGTCGGTCAGCCGGAGCAGCCAATGCGCGGGCTCGCCCGAGGGGACGCGGCTGACCGGGGTCTTGGTCAGCTCCGACAGCCGCACCGACAGGTTGATGTCGGCGCGCGGCCAGTCCACGTTCCAGCCGCCGTCGGCGCCCCCCCGCATGTCGCTGCCGAAGACGATGCGGCAGAAGTGGAAGCTGCCGTCGGCGTCGTCGGGTGTCGCCAGCCGGGTGTTGAAGAACCCGCGGCCGCCGCGCAGGCCGAACTGCGCCTCCACGCTCGCGGCGGCAAGCGCGAGCGTCACGAGCGACAGGACGACGATCAGCGGACGTCGCGGCCCGGCCATGGTTGGGTTGCCTGGAATCAGTTTACCAGCCCCCGCCCGGCGAGGCCTTGGCCGAGCCGGCCAGACGACACTGCCACTAGCGAGGCTGAGCGACCCTCCCCGCGAGCGCTATGACGAAGCCTCGCTAGTGCGTCAGGGCGTAGAGCAGGGCGTTGACGCCGTAGGCGTAGCCGGGCACCGACATGGTCATGAAGTACTGGGGGTCGTCGCCTTCGCGCTCGAACGAGTCGCCGACGTCGGTGTTGTGGGTCATCAGCACCATGATGCGGCCGTGCGCGTCCAGCACCGCCCGCGAGCGCGCGACGGCGCTGTCGGCCCCGCGCTCGGAGGTGCCGCCGCCGCTGCCGGCCCAGAAGCCGATCGAGGCGATCTGCGGCGTCTCCTTGATCGACGAACTGGGCGCGGAACAGCGGATGGTCCGGCGGCAGGTCCACGATCGGGTACTCGGCGGCCGGCAGCGCCTTGCGCAGCTGCGCCTCCCACCACTCCCACGCGTAGGTGCCCCAGAAGTCGTCCGCCCACACGAAGCCGCCCTTCAGCACGTACTCCCGCAGGCGGGCGGACTCCTTCTCGTCGAAGAACGCCGTGCCCACCTCGGTCATCATCACGAACGGGCAGTCGAACAGCGCGTCGTCGGTCAGCTGCACCAGCAGCGGGTTGGGCTCGCCGCCGGTCTTGCTGATGTAGGTGCGCGTCAGCTCGCCGAGGCGCACCGACAGGTTGATGTCGGCGCGGGGCCAGTCCACGCTCCAGTTGCCGCCGTCGCCGCGGAAGTCGCTGCGGTAGATGGCGCGGCAGAAGTGAAACGCGCCGTCGTGGTCCTGCGCGGTGGCCCGCCGGATGGCGCCGAAGCCACGGCGGAACTGCGCCTGCAGGTCCGTCGCCACGCACACGAGCAGCAGCGCCGCCGACACGGCAGCGGCCACCCGGCGCAGGCGAATGCTCGGGGCCATCAGTGAGTCTAGCGCCATTCGTCGCACGTGGTATCCTGCCCGCGTACCTAGCGGGGCTGACGATCCGATGACAGCCCCTACCCGTGGATCCGTTCTCGCCGGGCCCCGGACGTAGGCATCACGCGAGCACACTGGAGGTGTGCGATGTCCTACGAGCTGCAGAAACTGACGCCCAACCTGATCGTGGCCAACGTGCAGCGGAGCATCGACTTCTACCGCGACGTGCTGGAATTCACCGTGACGCAGACCGTGCCCGACCAGGGCCCGTTCGTGTTCGCGATCGTCCAGCGGGGCGGCGTGGAGGTGTTCCTGAATGCGCCGGAGCCGGCGCACGCAGAGTATCCGGCGCTGGCCGACCGGCCGATCGGCGGCACGCTGACGCTGTTCATGCACGTCAAGGGGATTCGCGACGCGCACGAGCAGCTGAAGAGCCGCGTCAACGTCGTGATGCCGCTCGAGAAGAAGTGGTACGGCGTGACCGAGTTCGCTTTCACGGACCCGGACGGCTACGTCATCACTTTCGCCGAAGTGGAGGCCTGATTCGCCATGAATACCCGCGTGCTCGCTGTAGCGCTCGGCGCCGCCGTCGTGATCGGCGCCGCGGCGTGGCTGTTGTTGCCCGACTCGTCGCGATCGAGCCAGCCAGCGAGCGAGGTGGCGGTGGCGACGGCCCCTTCAACTGGCGCCGCCGCGGGCGGCGCCAGCCCGGCACCAGCCGCCGAGGCCCCTGCCGCCGCCGCGGCGCGGGCTCCGCGGCGGCCGGCCGCTGCCGACGCACCCGCCGCCGCGGCTCCGCCTCCAGAAGCGCCCGCGGCTTCCGCGCCCGTTGCCGGGTTGCTGCGGATCGACTCGGACGTACCAGGCGCCCAGGTCTTCATCGACCGGCAGTTCGTCGGCACCACGCCGGTCACCGCCGAGAACGTGAAGCCGGGGACGCACCAGCTGAACGTGTCGGCCGAAGGGTTCGACGGCATCGCCCGCACCATCGAGGTCGAGGCCGGCGCGCGCGACCTGATGGTGCGCTTCAAGGAGGTTCGGCTCGATCTCAAGCTGCCGGTGGTGCACAAGCACCGCATGGGCTCGTGCAACGGGACGCTGGTGGCCACCACGCAGGGGCTGCGCTACGAGACCGACGACAAGGACGATCGGTTCGCGGCCTCGTTTGCCGACCTCGAGGCGTTCCAGGTGGACTACACCGAGAAGAACCTGCGGGTCCGCGTCCGCAAGGGCAAGCAGTACAACTTCACCGACCCGGAGGGCAACGCCGACAAGCTGTTCGTCTTCCACCGCGACGTGGACAAGGCGCGGCAGCGTCTGGCCGGCGGCGCCACCGCCGCGACGGACTAGATCCGTAATCTGGGGTCGGGTGTGGCCGGCCCATTCCAAGGGCCGGCCACACCCGACCCCCAACCACAGATCTGTTATCGAGCAGAGCAGGGCTGCGGGTTCCAGCCGGTCGGCGTCCGCCTGCTTCTTGAAGTTCGTGCTGGTGACGAACGGCTCGGTCAGGTACTCCGGGTCTTCCACGATCGTCGTCACCACGAACCACGTGTCGCCGTTGCGTTCGGTGGAGAGGTCGAAGAACTCCCGCACGGTGGTGCGGGCGCTGTAGGGCACGCCGTTCTTGCGCAGGTATCCCGGCCGCAGGTTCGTGGTCACGACCTCGAGCGACCGGCCGCGCGTGCCCTCGCGCGGATTGAGGCCGATGGGCAGGAAATCCGGCGTGCCCGGCCCGCGCTGGATTCCTTCCCATTTCGCCACCGACTCGCCTTGGAACGACGGGCGCGGCGCGGCTGGCGCCGGGCCCCGGGCCGCCGCCGGCGCCGGTCCCGGGGGCGCGAACTTCAGCAGGCGCGTCTGCGTGCCGGCATCGGTCTCGATCTTCAGCGTGTTGTCGTCGGCCCAGGTGATATGGAGGCGTCCCGGCACCCGCATGATCCCGCCCGCGCCGTACGCCTTGCACTGGTTGCCCTCGGCCTCGTCCTTGGCCGGATCCCACGCCGCGCCGATCTCGCGGGCGGCGCGGTTGATCGGCACGCCCGCGAAGTCGCCCTTGGCCGGGGTCTGCATCCGCCAGCGCCAGTCCTCGGTGACGACCGACACCCAGTAGCCGGTCAGGTCCACTGGGGCGGCGGCGCGAGCCGTCCGCGGCGGCTGTGCCCCGCGGCCGCCCGGCGGGCCTTGCGCCGAGACGTCCGAGAACGGTGCCGACCGTCAGGGCGCCGGCGAGCGCGGCTACGTACCAGGTGAGTGTTCTCATTTGCCGCCGAGGCTCCGGTGAATGGATTCCACGAAGGCGTCGGGGCTCGAGGCGCCGGTGCCGCCGAACTCGGGGTCGTAGTCGCTCGACGGCCGCGCGGCCTTCACCTGCGCCAGCGTCATGCCGCGGCCGATCAGCGCCCGCACGCGGTCGCGCACGATCGTGACCATGTCGCGGTACTCCACCACGTCGGCCTCGTCCGACAGGCGGCCGCGGCCCGGCACCACGTAGGTGCCGCCTTCCTGATAACGCGCCGGCACGGTCAGCTCGAGGATCCGGTTGAGCGCCGCGATCAGACCGTTCACCGACCCGCCGCGGGCGAGATCGATCACGGGGTAGGTGTCCGGCCGGAAGAGATCGCCCACGGCCAGGACGTCGGAGCCGCGGAAGTGGACGATGGTGTCGCCGTCGGTGTGCGCGTCCGGCGCGTGATACAGGACGATGGACTCGCCGTTCAAGTAGAAGTCGCGGCCGGGCGACGTGTAGGTGTTGTTGATCGGCAGCGAGATCACCTGGTTCAGCGCCAGGCCTCCGACCGGGCGATTGGCGTCGCTGGCGGTCTTGACCAGCCGGTCCAGCACCGCTTCGTGCGCGATGACGCGCACCTGCTGCGTCGCGCCGGTGCCGCGCAGCTTCACCAGGGCCTCGTCGCCGCCCGCCCGGTCGTCGAGCACGTGCGTGTCGATCAGCGTGTGGATGGCCCTGGGTGACAGCTGCTGGATGGCCGCGCGCAGGGCGGGCGCCGCGTCGGCCGGCTGGCTGTCCACCACCAGCACGCCGTCGTCGCCCACCTGCACGACCGAGTTCCCGGCCGGGCCCACCAGCATGTGCACGCTCTTCTGCACGGGCAGGTGCCGGATCGCAGGCGCCTGCTGGGCGGAAACGAGCGCGGCGGCGGCCAGGCAGGCGGCGCCGGCGAGTAGCAATCGAGTCATCGGCGGGTCCAGTCTCAAAGACTCGGCGAAGCTTCGCTATGGGCCTGTGTAGGGGCCAACCGGGTTGAGGCAGCCGGCGAACCCCACGCAGTTGCAGAAGCGCTCGCAGCGGTCCTTCGGCTTGATCGACTGGATCTTCGAGCGGAACTCCGGATAGAGCGTCTCGGCCCCGCCGCGCGCCGCCTCGGCCGGCACGTTGTACCAATCCAGGTATTCCTTCAGGTTCGGATTCGTTCCCGGCAGGTGGTGCGGCACCGTACCCGGGGGAGCCGGCACCTCGGGCACGTACTCGCAGGGGAACAGCCCCGCGCGCTGGCCCGGGTCGAAGAACCAGGTCTGGCTGCGGACCAGCGGCTCGGTCAGCACGACGGGATCCTCGAGCACGCTGACGATGGTCAGGTACTGCCCGTGCAGGTTCCAGTGCTCGGTCAGCCGCGCCTTGGCGCTGCGCGGCAGGCCGTTGCGGCGCAGGTAGTTGGCCTTGAGGTGCGTGGTCGTGATCGTGAGCGTGTTGCCTTCCCACACGCCGGTCGAGAAGCCCTGGAAGGTGTGCGCCGCGAACTCCGGCGGAGGCGCGCGGCCGTCGAGATAGATCGTCCGGCGGTTCTCGTAGGCGCCCAGATGGGTGTGGAACGCGACGATGCGCTGCGTGGCCTGGTCGTAGTCGGCCCAGATGCGCATCGGGGCGAGACCGCGCAGCGAGTAGTCGGCCGAGTGCGGACGGCACTGGTACTCCTGCACCACGGAGATGCGGTCCGCGTCCCAGCTGTCGGCCCGCATCCGCGCCGCCTCGGTGAGCGGCAGGCCGGTGTAGTCCCCCAGTTCCGGCCCCGGGACGCGCTCGATGGTGTCTTCGTGGTAGAGCGGCGCCCACTGGCCGGTGAAATCGGTCTGCGCCGCGGCTGGGCCGGCCGCGACCAGCCAACCGGCGAGAAGAGCGATCAGCGTTCGCACGGCCAGCATTCTACGTGAGCGCAGCGGCGGCCTTGGCCACCTCCTCGGCGTGCCCGTCCACCTTGACCTTGTCCCAGCGCTGCGCCACCTTGCCGTCGGGGCCAATCAGATACGTCGTCCGCACGATGCCCATGTACTTGCGGCCGTAGCGGGCCTTCTCCTGCCAGACCCCGTATTTCTCGGCCACCTCGTGGTCGGCGTCGGCCAGGAGCGGAAAGGTGAGCCCGTGCTTGCCGGCGAACTTCGCCTTGCTCTTCTCGTCGAGGATGCTGACCCCGAACACGGCGGCCTTGGCCTTCTTCAGCGCCGGCAGCCGCGCCTGGAAATCGCACGACTCCTGCGTGCAGCCCGGCGTGTCGTCCTTGGGGTAGAAATACAGCACCACGGGCGTGCCCGCGTAGTCGGCCAGCTTGTGGCTGCGCCCTTCCTGATCCTTGAGGCTGAAGGCGGGCGCCTTCTTGCCAGGGTCGATGAGTGACATGCGAGACATTATCTCCGTCTCCGGGCTTCAGGCCCCAGGCTCACGGGCCGGCTGACGGACGACGGCTTCACGCCCGGAGCCCGTAGACCTGTAGCCTGTAGCCCGACACATGTCTACGTCCCGTCGCGCCATCATCGCCACCGAAGGCGAGTTCACCTACGACCAGCTGGACGACGCCTCGCGCCGCGTGGCGGCGGCGCTGCTGGACGGACGCGACGATCTCGAGCAGGCACGCGTCGCGTTCCTGGTGCCGCCGAGCTTCGCGCACGCGGCCGTGCAGCGCGGCATCTGGCGCGCCGGCGGCGTGGCAGTGCCGCTGGCGATGTCGCATCCCCCGGCCGAGCTGGAGTACGTGATTCGCGACTCCGGCGCGGCAATCGTCGTCGCCGATCCGGCCTGCGCGGGCGCGCTCATTCCCGTCGCCCAGGCGGCGGGCGCGCGGTTGGTCCTGACCACCGAAGCCCTCGCCGCCGCGCCCGCGTCCGTGCTGCCGCATCTGGCTTCGACGCGGCGGGCGATGATCGTCTATACCAGCGGCACGACCGGCCGGCCCAAGGGCGTCGTGACGACGCACCAGAACATCGGCGCCCAGGTTGCCTCGCTGGTCGAGGCCTGGGGCTGGAGGCCCTCGGATCACCTGCTGCTGGTGCTGCCGCTGCACCACGTGCACGGCATCGTCAACGGGCTGGCCTCGGCGCTGGCGGTTCGCGCCACCTGCGAGATGCTGCCGTCCTTCGATGCGGCGCGGGTGTGGGATCGCTTGTCCTCGGGCGACATCACGGTGTTCACCGCGGTGCCGACCATCTACAGCCGCCTCGTCGCGTCGTGGGATGCCGCCCCGCCTGAGCTGCAACGCCAGCGGTCCGAGGGCATCCGCGGGCTGCGCCTGATGATGTCGGGGTCGGCGGCCCTGCCGGTCCACGTGCTCGAGCGGTGGCGGGACATCACCGGACACACGCTGCTCGAACGCTACGGCATGACTGAGATCGGGATGGCCCTGTCGAATCCGCTCGATGGGGAGCGCCGGCCCGGCACCGTGGGCGTGCCGCTGCCCACCGTGGACGTGCACCTGGTGGACGAGGACGGCATCGAGGTGCCGGAGGGGCAGCCCGGCGAGGTGGAGGTCGAGGGCCCGACCGTGTTCCGCGAGTACTGGCAGCGGCCCGAGGAGACGCAGCGCGGCGTTCCGCAACGGCTGGTTCCGCACCGGCGACATGGCCGTGGTGGAGCAGGGCTACTACCGGCTGCTCGGCCGCACCAGCGTGGACATCATCAAGACCGGCGGGTTCAAGGTGTCGGCGCTCGAAATCGAAGAGGTGCTCCGCACGCACGGCGACATCGCCGAGTGCGCCGTCGTGGGCGTGGCCGACGAGGAGTGGGGCGAGCGCGTCTCGGCGGCAGTGGAGCTGAAGTCGGGCGCGACGCTGGGCCTCGAGCGAACTGCAGGCGTGGGCGAAGACGCTGCTCGCGCCGTACAAGGTGCCGCGCGCGCTATCGGTGGTGCAGACCTTGCCCAGAAATGCGATGGGAAAGGTGGTCAAGCCCCAGGTTGCCCGGCTGTTCGAATAGGGCTACGCTGCTCGTATGACAGGGCGGGGGTTGACGGCCTGCGCGGTGGCGGCGGCGCTCCTGGTCGCGCTGGCCGGCGCTGCGTCCGCGCAACGCTACTTCCGCGAGGGCAGCTTCCCGGCGCAAGTACGCGCCGCACGACATGCCCGACGCGGCGTTCATCTTCTGCCGCCTGGCGTACCGCAGCGTGCGGATGGAGCAATCGGGCATCGGCTGGCAGACCGACTATCCCTACGCCGAGATCAACCTGATGACGCGGCTGTCGGAGCTGACGCGCACGCGCGTGAGCCGCGACGTCAACCAGGAGCCCAACCATTTCGTGGTGCGGCCGACCGACGACGCGCTGTTCAACTGTCCGTTCGTGATGGCATCCGACCCGGGCACCGTGGGCTTCACCGATCCGGAGGTGGAACGGCTGCGGCAGTACCTGCTCAAAGGCGGCTTCCTGTGGGTGGACGACTTCTGGGGCACGCCGGCGTGGACGCAGTGGTCCAGCGAGATCGCGCGCGTGCTGCCGCCGTCCGAGTTTCCGATTGAAGACGTGTCGCTGAGCGATCCGCTGCTGAACGCGCAGTTCCTGATCGATCACGTGCCGCAGATCACGAACTTCCAGTTCTGGCGCCGGTCGGGCGGGCGGCTCACCTCCGAGCGCGGCGCCGACAGCGACGTGGTGCACCTGCGCGCCATCCGCGACACCAAGGGCCGCATCATGGTGCTGATGAGCCACAACACCGACGTGGCCGATTCCTGGGAGCGCGAAGGCGAAGACCCGGGCTTCTTCGAGCAGTTCTCGCCCATGGGTTATGCGCTCGGCGTGAATGTGCTCGTTCACGCGATGACTCACTAGGCAAGTCAGAATTCAGAATCAGAAGTCAGAAGGCTAAGGCGAAGGCTCGGAACTGCAGTTCCGGCAGTCTGCCTTTTGCCTTTTGCCTTCTGCATTTGACTTCGACGCGCGCGACCCCTAAGGCCGCGTCGCGTACGGCCCTACCTCCGGCACCGACTGCGTATTGGCCAGCGGACCCAATTCCGCAGCCACGCCGCGGGCGATCGCCGCGGTCTCGCTGCCGGCCTGGAAGCACGTGAAGTCGGGGCGGTCGCGCCAGGCCAGCGGCCCGCACAAACGGACGCCGGCCTTTCAGCGTCGCGTCGTGGACGATGTTGATGGCGCGCTCGTAATCCGGTGAGCCCTGGCGGAAGCCGGTGAAGTTGCCCAGGTCGCCGCTGGCGGCGAAGAGCGCCGTCACGCCGGGCACCTTGGCGATCGCGTCGGCGTTCTTCAGCCCTTCCAGCGTTTCGATCATCAGGATCAGCACCACGTTGTCGTTGACGGTGTTGCGGTAGCCGCCGGGCACGCCGCCCCACATGTCGGCGCCGAAGGCCTGGCCGCCGCCGGCGCTGCGCCGCCCGAGCGGCGGGAAGTAGGTCCAGTTGCGCGCCGCGATGGCCTCCTCGACCGTGTCGATCGTGGGCACCACCACCACCAGCGCGCCCGCGTCCATCGCGTGCTGGATCTCGCGCTCGTCGGCGTAGGCGACGCGGACGCCGGGCACGGCCTTGGCGTGTGGGCAGGTGCGCCACAGGCGCGCGGCCGTCTCCCAGTCGCGCTGGTCGTGCTGCATCTCGGTCCAGATGAAGTCGTAGCCCGCGTTGGCCATGGCGCAGTAGGTGGAGGCGTCGCCGGCGCCGAAGAAGGTGCCGCCGGTCACCTTGCCGCCCTGCATCATCTTGAGCTTCACCGGATTCCAGATCTTCGAGCCGGGCGGCGCGTCGAACGCCGTGCCGTACTTCCAGGCGGCAGGATCGAACGGGCCGCTGTTCACGGCGCCCGTCGGCGCGGCGTTCAGCGCGTTGCTGTCCTTGCCGGCTGGCGCTGCCAGGGGAAACGTCAGCGCGCCCGGCACGGCGTTGTTGGCATAGGGATCGGCGCCCGTGCCGCGTCCCGCCGGCGTGCCCTGTGGCGCGGGCCCGCCGCTGGCGGGCGCCTGCGTCGCGCCTCGGCCGCCGCGGTTCTGGGCGCCGGCGACCCACCAGGTCCCGGCGACGATTCCAATCATCACGACGACGCTGAGCAGCCGCTTCATGTGAGTTCTCCGTGTGATGGCAGCACTCGCGCTGCGCGCGGCATGAGGGTACACCAGCCGGCTGGTCATGGACCCCGGCCTGCTTCGGCGGTAGTATGGCCGGGTTGAGATCGGCGGTGACTGCCTCTCGGGAGGTTGTATGCGCGTAGCCTGTGCGTGTCGTGGCCCTGGCCGTGACCGTCTTTGCGGCGGTTGGCTGGGCCCAGGCCGATCGCGGCCAGATTCGCGGCACGCTGTCAGGCGCGCGCGGCCCCATCCCGAACGCCGAGGTCCGGATCAAGAACGCCGCCACCGGGGAAGTGATCGTCACTACCACCTCGCCAGCAGGCGAGTTCTCGGTCACGGTGCCCACCGGCACCTACGACGTGTTCTCGTCCACGGTCGGCTACGCGGTGCTGGCGCAGCCGGAACGTGGCGGTCAAGGCCGGCGCCACGGAGCGGGTGGACGCGAAGCTCGCCGACAACGCGAACGCCGGCACGCCCGGCGAGATCTTCTTCCTCTACGCGCGCGCGGACCGGAAGCCGCCGACCGGTCCGGCGCCCAGGACGCGCGACGGCAAGCCCGACTTGAGCGGCGTGTGGTATCCGGGCCCGGACCTCGAGCCCGAAGTGCCGCCGATGCTGCCGTGGGCCGAGGAGCTGTTCAAGAAGCGGAGCGCCAAGGCCGGCGACGACCCGCGCGCGCAGTGCCTGCCGTCGGGCATCGTTCGCACGCACGGGTTGGACCTCGCCAAGACTGGTGCAGACACCCGACGTGCTGATCATGCTGGTCGAAAGCAGCGTGCCGGGCGTGAGACAGGTCTTTCTCGACGGGCGCCCGCACCCGCCCAACGTGCAGCCGTCGTGGCTCGGTCACTCAATCGGCCGATGGGAGGGCGACACGCTGGTGATCGACACCATCGGTCTCAACGACCGCGTGTGGCAGGACCTGGCCGGCCGTCCGCAGACGGAGAAGGCGCACGTCATCGAGCGCTATCGCCGTCCCGATCTCGGGCACATGGAGGTCGAGATCACGATCGACGATCCCGGCGCCTACACGCGGCCGTGGAAAGTGCGACGACTCCTGGACCTCGCCCCCGGCGAAGAGATTCTCGAGTACATCTGCCACGAGAACCACAAGACGGAGCACTTCGTGAATTGAGGCGGGCTACAGGCTACGGGCTACGGGCTCCAGGCCTGCTGTGCGGAACTGCATTCGCACAGTACGCAACTGAGGGCCTGGAGCCTGTAGACCGGAGCCTGTAGACTCCTGCGACCCGCTACCGCGTCGACCCGACTGAGGCAGCCAGGTTCGGGTCTGCCGAAGCTCGGCGAGCCGCGGATCGACGTTCAGGTTCGCCAGCATCGGATCGCGATCTTCCTCGGCTTGCCGCAGCGCACTGGCACGTGGCCTCCACGTCGCCGAGGCCGAAGTGCACGATCGCCAGGTGATACGGCGAGACGTAGCGTTCGTCCGCCAACTGCTCCAGGTGCTCGAGCAGATCGACGGCGTGCACCTTGTCGCCGGTCACCGTGCGGGCATACGCCAGCCAGGCCAGCGACAGGGGATCGCGCGGCTGGCTCTCCACCACGCGCTCCAGCGTGCGCAGCGCCTCGTTGCGGCGGCCCGACGCCAAGAGCGCCCCGCCCAGCAGGCGGTTCGCCCACACGTAGTCGTTGTCCATCTCCAGCGTGTCGCGGCACAGGCTGACCGCGGTGTCGTAGTCCCCGCCGAGATAGCGCACCCACGCCGACGTGGCGTTGGCGGTCAGGCACATCGGATCGAGTTCGCGTGCGTGGTCGGCCTCGCGAATCGCCTGCGGAAACTCGCCGACGGCCGCGAGCATCTTGGCGTAGCCGATCCGGGCGCCCTCGTGGCTCGGGTTCAGTGAAACGGCGCGCTTGTAGGACGCGCGCGACTGCGCGGGGTCGCGATAGAGATACCGCGTCACGTCGGCGTGCGACAGGTGCGCGTCCGTCAGGCTCGGCGCCAGACGATGTGCGCACTCGGCCGCCTCCCGCGCCTTCTCCAGGGCCAGCCGCGGCATCTCGTGGTAGTACTCGGCGCGCACGATGTGGACGCGCGCCACGCCCGCGTGCGCGGAGGCGAAGGTTGGATCCAGCGCCAGCGCCTCCTCGTAGTAGCTGAGCGCCTGCATCACGCCGGTGTCGGCGGTCTTCCGCCAGTAGTAGCGGCCCTTGAGCAGCGATTGATAGGCGGCGGCGTCAGGTGGCGACGCCGCCGGTGTAGCCGGGGGCACCAGTTCCGTCGCCAGCGAGCGGGCGATCTTGGCAGCCACCTCCGACTGCACCTCCAGGCAGTCGGTCAGATGCCGGTCGTAGATCTCGCTCCACAACTGCGTTTCGTTCGACGTCTTCACCAGCCGCGCGGTGATGCGGACCCGCTCGCCCTCCCAGCGCACGCTGCCCACCAGGACGTAGTCGGCACGCAGCTTCTGGCCGATCTCCTGGACGCTCAGCGGCGAGTTGCGAAAGTGCATCGCGGAGTGGCTGGAGATGATGCCCACCTGATCGCCGCACACCTGGCCGAGCTTTGCCGTCATCTCCTCGGTCAGGCCGTCGCTGAAGTAGTCGCGCTCGCGGTCGGCGCTCAGGTTGGAGAAGGCCAGCACGGCCAGCCGCACGTGATGGGCGGCGGGCTCGGGCTCCTCCCCCGACAGGCAGGCGACGAAGCGATACCCGCGGCGGGGCACCGTCTCGACGTAGCGGGGGCATTCGGCGTCGTCGCCCAGCGCGGCGCGCAGCCGCTTCACGGCCGCGTTCAGGCTGTGCTCGAAGTCCACGAACGTGCCCGCGGGCCACAGCCGCTCCCGGATCTGGTCGCGGGTGACGACGTGCCCCGGCTGGGCAAGCAGCAGTTGAAGGATCTCGAACGGTTGGTCCTGGAGGCGGACGCGGCCGGAGGACGACCGCAGCTCACGCGAGTCCGTGTCCAGTTCGTAGGGCCCGAATCGGATCGGTAAGGCCATTGACCATGGTATCTCCGGGACGCCGCGGGCGCACGGCCCCGGTGCGCCCGTTCGTCACATGTCACCAACATGTCACCGCGGTGACCTGGTGGCGGCGGCGTCCCGTGCCACCTCGGTCAGGACCTGCCGCGGCCGCGAGCGCGCGAACTCCATCAGGGCGGCCACGGCCGCGTCGTGGTCGGCGCCGCTGTACGGCTTCCGGGGATCCTGCCAGGCCGCGGCGCGGATCAGCGACGACGTGCGCTGGACGGCGGCTTCCAGCCACCCGTCGCGCTCCGCCGTGCGCGCGCACCGTTCCAACTCGGCCTGGAAGTGCCGGCGCAGTTCGGGATCGCCGCAGCGCCCGCCGCAGCAGCAGGTTCTCCCCCACGCGCTCGAACACCGACGTGCGGAGGTCGTGGAAGGCGTGGTCCCGATCCCAGGGGATGAACACGTGCCGGTCGGAGCCGCCCCGGCGATACAGGTAGAAGTTGTTCAGGCCGGCATAACCGGTCAGCCCGTCCCACTCGGCCATGAAGGCCTCGATTGCCGCCACCGTGACGAACTGCTGCAGGTCCACGTAGCGATCGGCCTCCGCCTTCCACCGCGTGTCCGACGGCTCGTTGATCGCGCGGACCATCTCGCGAATCGGCCCGTAGGCCAGTGCCAGCGGGTCGTTGGGATGGTTCTCGGCCTCGAACAGTTGCACGTAGGCCGTCAGGTCATCGCCCAGGTCCTCGAAGTAGTAGGGCTGCAGCCAGCGGTACTCGAACAGGTAGCCGGCCTGATCGCCCAGCGTGCGGGTGAGATAGCGCGCGTCCACCGGTTCGACCAGGGAGTACACCCCCTGGTACTCGTCGTTGATGAACAGGCGGGCAAAGGATTCGCGCGACGACGGCTGCCCGAGCTGCGCGAACAACGCCATCGCCACGTGCTCGCGCACCATCGACGGGTCCTGCCACAGGTTGTCGAGCACCACCGACCGCAGGCCGAGGAACTGCTGCCCGGAGACGTAGCGGTTGAAGTCCACGCGCAGCCCCAGCTTGGTGGCGTTGCGGCTGCCGTTTCCGCGTGACCGGATGCCGACGCTGCGGACGCGGATGCCGCGCCACTCGAGATCGGCCGGATAGTAGGTGTTGGTCGCGGCCTGCTCGCGCAGCGCCGCGAGGTCCCGCGTGTTGATCCAGAGGCGCAGGTCGTGCAGCACGCTCGGATCGAACAGCTCCGCGTCGGTCTGCGCGTGCGCTGTCGCGGCGCCGGCGGCGAGAAGCGCCAGCCCGAGGAGGGCCGCAGCGAAGCGTGGAGAGGTGCGCATCGCCGGCCTCACAGCGAGAACTGCACGCGGATGACGCGGCCCCATGTGACGCGGGGCGACAGGCCGCCCTCGGTCGCGGCCGCATCCCGGACCAGGTTGGCCTGGACTTTCACCAGTCGATGCGGCAGCCAGTTCACGCCCACGGTCACGGCCTGGTCGCTCCGCTGTGCGACGTGATCGGCGCGCGGGTCGCTCGACGCCAGACCCAGCCGCGAGCGGCTGCCGAATTCGAGCCCTTCGACCCGGGCGGCAAGCTCCACGGCGCCGATGCCGCCGCGAAGGAAGGGCGCACTGGGGCCGTCGTCCAGCTTCTTCTTCGCTTCCCCGGTCACCACCCACGTGCCGCTGACATACCAGCCCGCGCCGGCGAGCGGCGACAGGTCCGATCCGTCCACCGCCTGGCCTTGCCGCCCGGTGGTGAGCCGCATGTATTCGCCCGCCACCGAGAACGGGCCCGGCCGCCAGCGCAGCTCGAGGCCGTTCCGCCACCGCGTACCGGCCACCCAGTAGGAGGCGGACGGCAGGAAACGCTCGTCCAGCGCCGTCCGCCCACGCACGCTCGAGATGCCGGGGTCGACGCTGCCGTGGGTGAAGGCAACCGCCGCGTGGAGATCCGCGAACACTGACTTCGAGCCCGCAAAGGGGAGAGCGGTCACGCGAACCGCCGTGGTGCGGCCGCTCACCGCGGCGTCGGGCTCCTCGACGGACGCGCGCTCTCCATCGTGGCGGAACACGCCGGCCTCGTAGCGCACGGCGCGGCCCAGCAGGCGGCCCTGGACCATCACGCCTTGCTCGCGTCTCGGCGCCAGCACGGTTGCGGCCAGCGACCGGCTGACGAAGTCGAGCTTGGCGCCGCTCGTGCTGCGGTCGAGGCTGAACGGGACCTTGAACTGGCCCGCCTGCACCCGCACCGAGTCGAGCGCCCGGTAGTTCACGTAGACGTCGCGCCACGGCGTCGCGCCCTCGAGCTCCGCTTCAAGCTCGAACGAGACCCGCTTGCCGACGCGTCCCTGTACGCCGACCCGTTTGCGCGCGATGTCGAGCGCGTCTCCGAGGCCGTTCGCATCCGGGCCGAATGTCGTCGCGCGAGTCGATCTGCAGCCGCAGCGCCGGCTCCAGGCGGATCAGGCCGCCGCCGATCATGACGACGGGCTGCCGGAACCCGGTCTCCTGCGCCTGCGCGATGGGTGCTGCCGCCAGCAGCACCAGGGCGGTCAAGAGCGCGTCGGCTGGTCTCACGAGCGAACCCCGGCTTTCTGGCCGGTCTCGCGGCCTGGGACCGGCTCACCTAGGGAAACGCCGGTGAGCCGGGAATCGCACGAGCTTATGGCCGGGCTGACGGCCCGGGACGCCGCGTGCCTACTGTGGCCGCCGGAACAGCCCGACGTACACGGCCTTGCCGAGGATGTGCCCCTGCATGGCGGCGTACACGGCGGTGCGGGTCTCCCAGGGGTCGGCGGCGGCCTTGACGTCGATCTTGGTGTCGAGCGCGAACAGCTCGAAGGTGTAGTGATGCCGCGGTCCGGTGGCCGGCGCGCCGGGCCCGCGATACACCGGGCCGCTGGCGCTGATCTGCTGGCTGCCGTCGGCGAGCACCGGTCCCTTGGGCACGCCTTCGGGCAGGCCGGTGGCCGTGCCGGGGATGCCCCAGACCACCCAGTGGACCTGATCCTCGCTGGTCTTGTTGCGGGCCACGTCGGGATCCCGCATGTTCAGCACGAAGCTGACCGTGCCGGCCGGAACGTTCGTCCAGGTGAGCGCCGGCGACACCTGCTCCCCGGCCTGAGTGTAGCGATCGGGGATCACGCCGCCGTCCGGGAACGCGGTGGTGGTGAGCGTGAGCGGGCGTGGGGCCGGTGCCGGCGCCTGGCCGGGCGCGGGGGCCTGAGCCGCAAGGAGCGCCGGCAGGACTACGAAGGCCGTCAACGTCAGCGAGCGGGTGAGCATCGTCAATTCTCCTGTCGGGATGAGGCCGGACGCTGACAACGGCGCCGGCGGAGCGGAGCAGCATGACGGCGGTGTAGACCACCACCACGACGACCAGCCAGCGCACCGCGGCAAGCGGGAGCGAGCGGACGAGATAGGCCGCAACCAGCACCGCCGGGATGCCGCCGAGCGTCAGGCCCATTGCCGCCTTGAGGTCGTAGCGGCCCTTGGCGATGAACTGCGTGCCGGCGATCTGCATCAGGAACGCGCACGATCCCATCATGATCGGGAAGGCAGCGGTCGGGTTCATCCCCATCAGGCTGACCATGATCATGCACGGCGCGTAGAGGCCGATGCCGAGCGTCATCAGCGCGCCCAGCGCGAAGTTGATGCCGCAGGCCAGCGCCAGCTTGCCGCCCGTGAGTGCGGTGGCCTCGCCGCCGCCGGGGAAGCGGTTGAGCGCCGTCATGATCATCAGCACCGCGGCGACCAGCAGCGCCACCCCCATGCCGCGCTGGATCGCGCGCTTGGGCATGCCGGTGACGATCGCGGCGCCAATCCACGAGCCGCCGATCGCCGCCAGGATCAGCAGCGCCAGCGTCGTGAACTCGACCTGCACCAGCGTGGTGTAGATCCAGGCCTGCGCCACCGTCGGCAGCGCGTGGCCGACGTTCAGCGTGCCCGGAATCTTGCGATCGTCCACCAGCCGCTTCAGCCGGTAGATCGCCGTGGTCGTGGCAAACGATCCGATGCCCAGCGTGTCCAGGAAGTCGGTCAGGACGCCGATGCCGGTGTGCAGGGCGCCCGGCGCCGCGCTGCCGTCCCTGCCCGTGGCGATCTGTCGTCCCCAGAACACGATGAACCCCGCCGCGATGATGAGCAGCGTGGCAATCAGGGCGGCGGTTGGTGTCATTTCATTCCTGGGAGACGTAGGCGATGGTCTGGGGCCCCTGCGGCAGCACGCAGAGCGTCGCCGAGACGCCCGCCCGCAGCAGCGAATCGCGCACGGCGTCGGTCACGTCGTCGATCGGCATGAAGTGCGCGGCCCGCACTTCCTCGTGCGAGAGGCCCTGGGTCTTCACCTGGACCGACGCCTTCAGCTGCACCTGGGCCTGCACCTGCACCTGCCACTGGTCGGGCTGCGTCGGCCGTCCCGGCGCCTTGATCATGTCGAGCAGGGCCCTGGGGTTGGGCTGCGATTTCAGGACCGCGCCGTACGAGCCGTGCGCCGGCAGGCCGTCGCGGCATTCGGCGGCGCAGATGATGACCCCGCCGTCCTTCACGACCTGGGCCGCGGCCGACATCCCCTTCACCGCCTGATAGAGGTTCTGGTCCAGGGGGTAGCCCGAGTTGGTCGTGACCACGACGTCGAAGGGGGCGGGCACCGCCCGCATCGCGGTCGCCTTCACGTGCGCGCACGCGACGCGATGCTCGGCGAACAGGTTGCCGGCAAAGGCCGCCGTGATCTTCTGGTCGCGGTTCAGCGCGACGTCGATGGCGAAATGCGGCGGCGCCATCGCCGCCACGGCGCGCACGTCGTCGTGGATCGGGTTCCCCTCGGTGATGCCCCACGTCGCATGCGGGCTGCCGATACGCTCGGCATCGTGCAGGGTGAGGACGGTGCTCAGCCCGGCCAGACCGGGGGCCACCATCTTGGGCCCGCCGCTGAACCCGGCGAAGAAGTGCGGCTCGACGAACCCGGTGGTGATGCGGACGTCGGCCGCCAGCCATTCGCGGTTCAGGAACACCTCGACCCCGTTGCTGGTACGTCCGACCCGCGCCAGCGAGCCGGCATCGCGGCTGTCGTGGTTGATCACGCGGCAGGTGTTCAGGATGTCGCGCGCCCAGCATGCGTTCCAGCTCGGCCTCGGTGTTCACGCGGTGGGTGCCGGTGGCGATGAGGATCGTGACATCCGAGCGCTGCACGTGCGGCAGCACTTCGAAGATGGCCTTCAGGCATTCCTGCCGGGGCTGGGCGCGCGTGATATCGCAGACCGAAATCGCGACCCGCTGACCTGGCTTGACCAGCGCCGAGAGCGGCGGGCTGTCCGTCGGGTGCCGGAGGGCTTTCAGCAGCGTGCCGTGCACGTCATGCGCCGCCGGCCGGTGCACCGGCTCGATCACCGTCACGCCGGTGTCGGGCAGGTCGACGTCGAGGCCGGTCGTGCCGTAGTCCAGGCGCTGCCGCACGGTCCGAGAGTGTACCATCTGCAGTCTGGGCGGCCGATGAACGAAGCCTTCCTCGACGAGCTCGTGGCGATTTGCGGCGCGGACGGTGTGCTGCGCGAGCCGGTGCAGCTCATGACCTATGAGTGCGATGCGCTGCCGCACTTGCGCCAGCAGCCCGCCGTGGTGGTGCTGCCGGCATCGGCCGCCGAGGTGCAGGCGGTCGTGCGTGCCTGCGCGCGCGCGCAGGTGCCATTCGTCGCACGCGGCCACGGCACCGGCCTGTCGGGCGGCGCGCTGCCGGTGGCGGGCGGCGTCGTCATCGGCCTGGCGCGCATGAACCGCGTCCTGCACGTGGACCTGGCCAACCGGCAGGTCACCGTGGAGCCGGGGGTCACCAACCTCGAGATCACCCGGCAGGTCGCGCCGCACGGCTACTACTACGCGCCCGACCCGTCCAGCCAGCAGGTCTGCTCGATCGGCGGCAACGTGGCCGAGAATTCCGGCGGCGCCCACTGCCTCAAGTACGGCTTCACCGTGCACCACGTCCTCGAGGTCGAGGCGGTGCTGCCCGACGGGGAGATGGTGCGGATCGGCAGCGCGCGCGCCGACGCCCCGGGCCCGGATCTGCTGGCGCTCGTCGTCGGCAGCGAGGGCACGCTGGCCGTGGTCACCAAGATCGTCGTCCGCATCCTGCGCAAGCCGGAAGCGGTGCAGACGCTGCTCGCAGCCTACGACACGCTGCATGCCGCGGGCACGGCGGTGTCGGAGATCATCGGCGCGGGCATCGTGCCGGCCGCGGTGGAGATGATGGACGCGCTGGCGCTGCGCGCCGCGGAAGCCGCGGTGCATCCGAACTTTCCGCCGGCGGACACGGTGCTGATCGTCGAGCTGGACGGCCCGCACGCGGAGGTGCAGGAACTCTTCGCCATGGTCGAGGCCATTTGCCGGCGCACCGGCGCGACCGAGGTGCAGGTGGCCGCCAACGAGGAGCAGCGCCTGCGGATCTGGAAGGGACGCAAGGCCGCCTTCGCCGCCATGGGCCGCATCTCGCCCAACTACTACGTGCAGGACGGCGTGGTGCCGCGCACCAAGCTGCCCGAAGTGCTGGCGCGCATCCGCGCGCTGTCGGAGCGGACCGGGTTGGGGATCGGCAACGTGTTCCATGCCGGGGACGGCAACCTGCACCCGCTGATCTGCTACGACGAGTCGATTCCCGGCCAGGCGCAGCTGGCTGAGGACGTGGCCGGCGAGATCCTCAGCTACTGCGTCGAGGCCGGCGGGTCCATCACCGGCGAGCACGGCGTCGGCGCCGACAAGCGCGACTACATGCCGCGGATGTTCTCCGACGCCGACCTCGAGGCGATGCAGCAGGTGCGCGACGCCATCGACCCGCACCGCCTCTGCAATCCCGGCAAGGTCCTGCCGACGCCGCGGCTCTGCGGCGAGGTGCCCGGTCCCTACCGCCAGCACCCGGTGGAGCAGGCCGGCCTCGCCGAGCGCTTTTGATGACCGCTGCCACACCTTCACGGGCGGCCGCGCCCGACGACGCCATCGACGGCGTGATCCCTGGACGTGTGCTGGAACCCGACACCGCCGGCGGAGCTGGCCGTGGCGCTCGCCGATGCGACCGCGAGCGCGCCGCTCGACCGTCGTCCGCGGCGGGCGGCACCAAGCTGTCGTGGGGTCGGCGCCCTGGCGCCGTCGATCAGGTGCTGTCGACGTCACGGCTGCTCTCGCCGCTCCTGCACCGCGACGGCGACTTGACGGCCACCGTCGGAGCAGGCGTGCGGGTCGCGGATCTGAACGCTCACCTGAACCAGAAAGGGCAGTGGCTGCCGGTCGAGAGCCCGTTCGCCGGCGCCACCGTCGGCGGCCTGGTGGCGACCAACGAGTCGGGACCGTTTCGCCACCGGTTCGGCACGCCGCGCGATCTGCTGATCGGCGTGACGCTGGCGCTGCCAGACGGACGGCTGGTCAAGTCGGGCGGTACCGTGGTGAAGAACGTGGCCGGCTACGACCTGGGGCGCTTGATCAGCGGCTCGATGGGCAGCCTGGCCGTGATCGTGGACGCCACGTTCAAGCTGTCCCCGCTGGCGCCCGTCTCCGCCACGATGCGGCTGCGCTGCGAGGCCCCGTCGGCGATGGCTGCCGCGTGCGCGGCCGTGTCGTCGAGTCAGCTCGAGCCGGCGGCGTTCGATCTCCAGGTCGCGTGCGCGGCCGGGCAGGCGCCGGCGCGCGAACTCCTCGTCCGCTTCACCACCAGCCCGCAGGCCGCGGCCACGCAAGCGGCGGCGCTGGCGGCGCTGGTGCCCGGCTTTGCCGCCGTCCCGCAGGACGTCGAGACCGACCTCTGGCGTGGTCAGCTGACCGTGCCGTGGCAGGGGAGCGCCACGGTGCGCTGCTCGTGGGCGCCGGCGGCGCTGGCCGAGGTGGTGTCGCTGCTCGAGTCGTGCGCCGCCGATCTGTCGGGGCTCGTGTTCGCGGGCCGCGCGGCCGTGGGCGCGGGCTTCGTCCGGCTCGACGGCGAGGCGACCGCACAAGCCGCCGCCGTCGCCCGCCTGCGGCAGTCGCCCGCGCTGGCGCACGTCGTGCTGCTGGGCGCGACGCCCGAGCTGAAGGACCTGGTGGACGTGTGGGGCGAGCCGCGTGCCCTGGTCGCAGCCGCTCGACGCGCTGAAGCGCGCGCTGGACCCGGCGGGCATCCTCGGCGCCGGGCGGGGGCCGTTGTGACATCCGCAGCGACCACCCCGCCAGCGGCCAGTCCGTCGCGCCGCGTGGACGGTCCGCTGGGCGGCCCCGACGGCCCTTCGATCGAGGGCATCGACACCTGCGTGCACTGCGGGTTCTGCCTCCCGACCTGTCCCACCTATCTGCTGTGGGGCGAGGAGATGGACTCGCCGCGCGGCCGCATCTACCTGATGAAGGCGGGCGTCGAAGGGCGGGCCGAGCTCACGCCGTCGCTGGTCGACGTCACATCGACAACTGCCTGGGCTGCCTGGCCTGCGTGACCGCGTGCCCGTCGGGCGTGCAATACGGGCCGCTGATCGAGCGCACCCGCGCCCGCATCGAACAGCGCTACCCGCGGCCGGCCGGCGACCGCGCGTTTCGCGGGCTGTTGATGGCGCTCGTGCCCTATCCCTCGCGCATGCGGTGGGCGCTGGCGCCGCTGGCCGTGGCCGGCGGCCTGGTCCGCCGAGTCTGGCGCGGCCGGCTGCCGGCCGGGCCGCCCGACGGCCTGTGGCGGCGGCTCGTCGCGATGGTGGAGCTGGCGCCGCCGGTCACGTTCGGCGGCATGCGCCAGCAGGTGGCGGCGGTGACGCCGGCGGTGGGCAGCGAGCGCCGCCGGGTGGCGCTGCTCACCGGCTGCGTGCAGCGCCTGTCCTTCGCGCACGTGAACCAGGCCACCGTGCGCGTGCTGGCCGCGGAAGGGTGCCGGGTGGAGGCGCCCGAGGCGCAGGGCTGCTGCGGCGCGCTGCCGCTGCACGCCGGTCACATCGAGCAGGCGCGGCAGCTGGCTCGCCACAACATCGAGGTGTTCGAGCGGCTGGGCGTGGACTGCATCGCCGTGAACGCCGCCGGCTGCGGTTCGGCGATGAAGGAGTACGGGGAGCTGTTCGAGCACGACCCGGCCTGGGCCGGGCGCGCGCGGGCGCTTCGCCGCCAAGGTGCGCGACGTGTCGGAGGTGCTGGCCGGACTCGGTCCCGCCCGCGCGCGCGCGCCGGGCCGATTCGCGCCCGCGTCGTCTACCACGACGCCTGCCACCTCGCCCATGGCCAGGGCGTGCGCGCCGAGCCGCGCGCGATGCTGCAGGCGATTCCGGGCATCGAGCTGGTGACGCCGGCCGAAGCCGAGATCTGCTGCGGCAGCGCCGGCATCTACAACCTGGTCACACCCGGTCCCGCCGCGGACCTGGGCCAGCGGAAGGTGCGAAACCTGGCCGCCGCGTCTCCGGATATGATTGCGACCGCTAATCCGGGCTGCACGCTGCAAATCGCGGCCGCGGCGCGGCGTGTCGGGCACGACTGGCCGGTCTTTCACCCCATCGAGCTGGTGGACGCCTCGATTCGCGGAACCGATCCCCGCAACCCGTGAGGCCGGGTGAAACGCGCGGGCGCGCGAGGGAGCTATGTGGCAGCACAACTATGAACCCATAGCGGGCAGTCTGGGCGTTTCGGCCCTGGTCGCCGCTATACCGATCGTCGTGCTGTTCCTCATGCTGGGCGTGCTGCGGAAGCCGGCGTGGATGTCGGCGGTGGCGGCGCTGGCCTCGGCGCTGCTGGTGGCGCTCGTCGCCTACGGGATGCCGGTCGGGCTGGCGCTGATCTCCACGATCTACGGCGCCGCCTACGGCGTCTTCCCGATCGCGTGGATCGTCTTCACGTCGATCATGCTCTACCGCCTCGCGGTCGATACCGGCAAGTTCGAGATCATCAAGGACTCGGTCGGCGGGTTGACCGAGGACCGCCGCCTGCAGGCGATGTTCATCGCGTTCTCCTTCGGCGCCTTCATCGAGGGTGCCGCCGGCTTCGGCGCCCCGGTGGCCGTGTCGGGCGCGATGCTGGCCGGGCTCGGCTTCAACCCGTTCTACGCCGCGGGCATCTGCCTGCTGGCCAACACCGCGCCGGTCGCGTTCGGCTCGATCGGCATCCCGGTGACGACGCTGGCCAACGTCACCGGCCTGCCGGTGCTGCCGCTGAGCGCGCATGGTCGGGCACGCTGTGCGCCATGATTTCCGATCATCATCCCCGGCTATCTGATCGTCGTGATGGCGGGCGCCGAAGCGCGCGCTCGAAGTGCTGCCGGCCATCATCGCCTGCGGCGTCTCGTTCGCCGGCGTGCAGTTCTACGTCTCGCGACAACATGGGCCCTGAACTCACCGACATCCTCAGCTCGCTGACCTGCATCGTGGTCATGGTGGCCGTGCTCAAGCTGTGGAAGCCGAAGACCATCATGCGCCTCGAGGGCGACACGGCGGCGTCGGTGACGCTGGCGCGGCACTCGGGCGGCGCGGTGTTCATGGCCTGGGTGCCCGTATCTGCTGCTGGTGGTGTTCGTCCTGCTGTGGGGCGAGCCCGACATCAAGCCGGCGATCAACCGGTTTGCGGACAGCCTGCTGCCGGGCTTCCTCAACACCGTGCCCGGCACCGGCCCGCTGGCCGAGCGCCTGATGGTGCCGGGACTGCACAACCTGATCACGCGCATTCCGCCGGTGGTGGCCGCGCCGGCGCCCTACGCGGCGCTCTACGAGCTGAACTGGCTGAGTGCGTCCGGAACCGCGTGCTTGCTCGCAACCCTCGCCACCGCGCTCGTGCTGCGCGTCCGGCCGGCGCAGGTCGTCAAGGCCTACGTCGACACGTTCAAGCAGCTCAAGATGGCGATCCTGACCATCGCCTGCATGCTCGGCCTCGCGTACGTGATGAACTACTCGGGGATGACCTCCACGCTGGGCCTGGCGCTCGCCAGCACCGGCGGCGCGTTCCCGTTCTTCAGCGCCGTGCTCGGCTGGCTGGGCGTGTTCCTCACCGGCAGCGACACGTCGGCCAACGCGCTCTTCGGCAACCTGCAGGTGGTGACGGCCAACGCGCTCGGCCTCAACCCGATCCTGACGGCCAGCGTGAACTCGGCCGCCGGCGTGATGGGCAAGATGATCTCGGTGCAGAGCATCGCCGTGGCGGTTGCCGCCACCGGGATGACGAGCGCCGACGCGGGCCGGCTGTTCCGCTTCACGATCAAGCACAGCGTGTTCCTGATGATCGTGATGGGCCTGATATCGATGCTCTACGCCTATGTGTTCCCCGGTGCGGTCCCGGCGGCGCCTCCCGCACCTTAGAGACAAATTTGAACAGCGTGCGGGCCCGACTACCAGGAATGCGGTAGTGTCGGCCCGTAAACGGTAGGGTAAAGTAGCTCGCAAGTGTCGAGTGACGGCGCGCGGAGCGCGCCACAGACCCTACCCAGTTGCATGAGTACCGCTACTGCCGTCGATGAGCCGGTGGCGACAATGACCGGCCGTCGCCGTTTCCTGGCTCGCATCGTCAACACCATTCAGGGGGTCCTCGCGGGCACGTTGGGCCTGGTGCTCGGCGGCGCGGTGGTCTCGCCAGGTCTGGCCCGGCGCGAGGAGCAGTGGCTGCCGGCCGGCGCGGTCAACGATCTCGATCCCCAACCAGCCCACGCCGGTGATGCTGCGCATCACCCGCCAGGACGGCTACGCGCAAGTGGTGGACCGACGCACGATTTTCCTGGTGCGCACCGGCGCCGCCGAGGTCACGGCGCTCGACTCCACCTGCACGCACCTGGGTTGCCGCGTCAGCTGGGACGCCGAATCGCAGGAACTGGTCTGCCCCTGCCACGGCGGCCGCTACGACCGCACCGGCAAGGTCACGGCGGGCCCGCCCCCGGCGCCGCTCACCGCGTTTCAGACCCAGGTGACCGACGGCACCGTACGGGTGCGCGTCTAGGGCCGCCACAGTCGGGCACATGGTGAGCGCCCTGCTGAACTGGCTCGACTCCCGTACGGGCTATCGCGCGGGCCTGTCGCACCTGCTCGACGAGAAGCTGCCGGCCGGCGTGGGCTGGTGGTTCGTCACCGGCAGCATCCTGCTGTTCCTGCTCGGCGCCCAGCTGGCCACCGGCGTGGTGCTGACGATGTTCTACGTGCCGTCGCCCGACCACGCGCACGAGAGCGTGCGCTACATCACGGAGCAGCTGCCGTTCGGCCGGCTGCTGCGCGGGCTGCACTTCTTCGGCGCCAGCTTCATCGTGATCGCGGCGGTGGCGCACATGCTGCGGGTGGTGCTGCTCGGCTCCTACAAGAAGCCGCGCGAAGCCACCTGGATCACGGGCGTCGTGCTGCTGCTCGTGATCCTGGCGTTCGCGCTCAGCGGCTATCTGCTGCCGTGGGACCAGAAGGCGTACTGGGCGACCACGGTCACCATCAACGTGGCGCGCAGCGGGCCGTTCGGCGAGCTGGTGGCGGGTCTGCTGCGCGGCGGCGAATCGCTGGGCGCGCTGACGCTGCTGCGCTGGTATTCGGCGCACGTCTTCCTGCTGCCGGCATGTCTCATCGTGTTCGCCGCGTCGCACGTCTATTTGATGCGACGGCACGGCATTTCGGGCCCGATCGAGCCGCAGCCGGGCCCGTCGCTGCCGTTCTATCCGCACCATGCGCTCAAGGACACGCTGGCGATGGCGCTCGTGTTCGCGGCCCTGGTTGGCGCCGCGGCGATGTTCCCCGCGCCGCTCGACGAGGTGGCCAATTCCAACCGACGCCACCTACGTGCCGAGGCCGGAGTGGTACTTCCTGAGCCTGTTCCAGTTGCTGAAGTACTTTCCCGGCCCGCTCGAGCCGGTGGCCACGGTCGGCATTCCTGGCCTGGTGGTGGGCTGGCTGCTGGCGCTCCCGTTCCTCGACCGCAGCCGGGGCCGGCGGCTGCGGGATCGCCCGATGGTGGCGGCCGGCTTCCTGGTGCTCGGTGTCGGGGTCGTCGCCCTGACCAGCCTGGGGCTCCGCGATTCGCCCGCGAGCCAGAAACCGAAGTGGACGCCGATTGCGCGGGCGGGCGCGACTTTCGTCCGCGACACGCGCTGCGTCGGCTGTCACCGTGCAGGGGGTGGCGGCGGGCCGATCGCCGACCTGCGCCCGGTCCGCGACCCGGAGTGGGTGAGGGCCCATGTGCGCGACCCGGAGGTGCTGGTGCCAGGGTCCCGCCCCCCGTTGAACGGGGCGATGACCGCCGGCCAGGCGTTCTCGGTGGTCAGCTACATGCGGCGGGTGCGCGCCGGAGTGGGCGCTCCGCCAGCCGTATCTCCAGAGATGGCAACGACTTCGCTGATCGTCGGCCGCTATTGCGCGTCGTGCCACATGCTCGATGGCGAAGGCGGTTCCGCCGGTCCGGACCTGACCGCCATCGGCAGGACCAGGGACGCTTCCTGGCTGAAGGAGTGGATTACCGACCCGTCGGTCGTGGATCCCGCGGCGTCGATGCCCGCGTTCGGGGAGACGCTGAGCGAGGAGGAGACTGTCCGCGCTCGTCAAGCACCTCGCAGGGCGAAAATAAGCAGAAAATCAGGGAGAAGGCCTGGATGCCAGGAGCCCGGAGCCGGGCGCCCCGTGGGCGTGCGCCTTGTCCAGGAATGGCGCTCGTGTTATATTTCGCAGGTTCTTCTGAGGGCTAGGACACCCTATCTAGCCCGCAGCCGCACGTAAGCAGCGTGTAGCTGGTGGACGGCTCGCCGTAACCGCCAGCGATTCAAACAGATAGGGTCAGTGTTTCAGGTGCCAGGGCGCCCCGCCCCCATGGTGGCGATCCTTCAGGCCTGAAGCGACGTGCCGGGCGTCGAGCTCGCCGCCGGCATCGTGGAACGCATTGAGCCGACGGGCGCAGCTTTCCCGTCGTGGCGAACGATGTGCGCGTGTTCGCGCGCGCCGTCGCTGCGCACGGGAGACGTAGAGGAGACTGCGGGAAACAGTTATGCCGACCATTAGCCAGCTAGTTCGACAGGGCCGCGAGAAGATCGTCACCAAGACGAAGAGTCCGGCGCTGCAGGTCAGCCCGCAGAAGCGCGGCGTGTGCGTCCGCGTGTTCACCCAGACGCCCAAGAAGCCGAACTCGGCGCTGCGCAAGGTCGCGCGCGTGCGCCTGACCAACGGCATCGAGGTCACGACCTACATTCCGGGCGTCGGCCACAACCTGCAGGAGCACTCGCTGGTGCTGATCCGCGGCGGCCGCGTCAAGGACCTGCCCGGCGTCCGCTACCACGTGGTGCGCGGGACGCTGGACGCCGTCGGCGTCCAGGGCCGCAAGCAGGGCCGATCGAAGTACGGCGCCAAGCGCCCGAAGTCCTAACGGACCAGGAACCAAGGACCAAGGACCAAAGCTATGCCACGCAGACGAGAGATTCCCAAGCGCGAACTCGCGGCCGATCCGCTCTACGCCAGCACGCTGGTCAGCAAGTTCATCAACACCGTGATGCGCGACGGCAAGCGCAGCACCGCGGAGCGCATCCTCTACAAGAGCTTCGACATCATCAAGGAGAAGACCGGCGACGACCCCTTGAAGGTGTTCAAGAAGGCGATGGACAACGTCAAGCCGAGCCTCGAGGTCAAGTCGCGGCGCGTCGGCGGGTCGAACTACCAGGTGCCGGTCGAAGTGAATCCGAACCGCCGCCTGTCGCTCAGCATCCGCTGGCTGGTGAGCTTCGCCGATTCACGCGGCGACGGCAAGACGATGCAGGAAAAACTCGCCAATGAACTGATGGATGCGGCGAACCTGCGCGGCGGCGCGGTGAAGAAGCGCGAGGACACGCACCGGATGGCCGAGGCCAACAAGGCCTTCGCGCACTACCGCTGGTAGTCCGAGCCTAACGAGCCTAACGACTAACGACCAACGACGAGCGAAGACGCAACAGCAATGCCACGGCAGACACCACTGAATCGGACGCGGAACATCGGCATCATGGCCCACATCGATGCCGGGAAGACCACGACTACCGAGCGAATCCTCTTCTACACCGGCATCACCTACAAGATTGGCGAGGTGCACGAAGGCACCGCCGTGATGGACTGGATGGAGCAGGAGCAGGAGCGCGGCATCACCATCACGTCGGCCGCGACCACCTGTTTCTGGCGCGACATCCGCATCAACATCATCGACACGCCCGGCCACGTGGACTTCACCGCCGAGGTCGAGCGCTCGCTGCGCGTCCTCGACGGCGCCTGCGCCGTGTTCGACGCCGTGTCGGGCGTCGAGCCGCAGTCGGAGACCGTGTGGCGGCAGGCGGACAAGTACCGCGTTCCGCGCATCTGCTTCGTCAACAAGATGGACCGCATCGGCGCCGACTTCAAGCGCACGCTCGAGCAGATCGAGACCAAGCTTGGCGGCAACCCGGTGGCGATCCAGTTGCCGATCGGCGCCGAGGACAAGTTCGTCGGCGTGGTGGACCTGGTGAAGATGAAGGCCATCACCTACAAGGACGAGACCATGGGCGCCGACTACATCGTGTCGGAGATTCCGGCCGACATGGCGGCCGAGGCCCAGGTCTACCGCGAGAAGCTGATCGAGAAGGTCAGCGAGGCCGACGACAAGATCCTCGAGAAGTACCTGAGCGGCGAGACCATCACCGAGGACGAGATCAAGGCGGCGCTGCGCAAGCGCGTCATCTCGTCGGTGCGCAACGAAGAGACCGCGTTCGTGGTCGTGATCTGCGGCTCGGCGTTCAAGAACAAGGGCGTGCAGCCCATGCTCGACGCCGTCGTGGACTACCTGCCGTCGCCCTTGGACGTGCCCGCCGATCGAGGGCCTGGACCCGAACGCCAAGGAAGAGACCAAGATCGAACGGCTCGCCGCCGACGACGCGCCGTTTTCCTCGCTGGCGTTCAAGCTGATGACCGACCCGTTCGTCGGCCAGCTGACGTTCATCCGGGTCTACTCCGGCGTGCTCGACGTCCGGGTCGTCGGTCTACAACTCGACCAAGCAGCGCACCGAGCGCGTCGGCCGCCTGCTGAAGATGCACGCCAACAAGCGTGAGGAAATCAAGGAGGTCTACGCCGGCGACATCGCCGCGGCCGTCGGCCTCAAGCAGGTCTCGCACCGGCGACACGCTGTGCGACGAGAAGAAGCCGGTCGTGCTCGAGTCGATGGACTTCCCGGAGCCGGTGATCTCGCTGGCGATCGAGCCCAAGACCAAGAGCGACCAGGAGAAGCTGGGCGTCGGCCTGGCCAAGCTGATGTCCGAGGACCCGACGTTCCGGGTCAAGACCGACGAGCAGACCGGGCAGGTGGTGATCGCCGGCATGGGCGAGCTGCACCTCGAGATCATCGTCGACCGGCTGAAGCGCGAGTTCGGCGTCGAGGCCAGCGTCGGCAAGCCGCAGGTCGCCTACAAGGAAACGCTGACCCGTCCGGCCGACGGCGAGATGAAGTACGCCAAGCAGACCGGCGGCCGCGGCCAGTACGGCCACGCCAAGATCCATCTCTTCCCGGGCGAGCCCGGCACCGGCTACATCTTCGAGAACGAGGTCACGCAGGGCTCGATTCCGAAGGAGTTCATCAAGCCGATCGACGAGGGTATCAAGGAAGCGCTCACGCGCGGCGTGCTGGCCGGCTACCCGGTGGACGACGTGCGGATCGTGCTCTACGACGGCTCCTACCACGACGTGGACTCGTCGGAGATGGCGTTCAAGATCGCCGGCTCGATGGCGTTCCAGGACGCGGCCAAGAAGGCCAAGCCGGTCCTGCTCGAACCCGTGATGCGGGTCGAGGTGGTGGTGCCCAAGGACTACATGGGCGACGTGATGGGCGACCTGGCGAGCCGGCGCGGCCGCATCCAGTCGCAGGAAGACCGCGGCGGCACGCAGATCATCAACGCGCGCGTGCCGCTGTCGGAGATGTTCGGCTACGCCACCGACCTTCGGTCGCGCACGCAGGGGCGCGCCACCTACTCGATGCACTTCGATCGGTACGAGCAGGCGCCCCCGAACGTGAGCGAAGAAGTAGTGGCGAGAGTTCAGGGCACGAAGTAGTGAGGCCTGGAGCCCGGGGCCTGGAGCCCGGAGCCCCATTACAAACGGAGACACACCTCGATGGCGAAAGAGAAATTTGATCGTTCGAAACCGCACGTGAACGTGGGGACGATCGGGCACATCGACCACGGGAAGACGACCTTGACGGCGGCGCTGACGAAGGTGGCGGCGGACAAGGGGTGGGCGAAGTACGTGCCGTATGACGAGGTGGCGAAGGCGTCGGAGTCGCAGGGGCGGCGGGACGACACGAAGATTCTGACGATTGCGTCGAGCCACGTGGAGTATGCGACGGCGAATCGGCACTACGCGCACGTGGACTGCCCGGGGCACGCCGACTACATCAAGAACATGATCACGGGCGCGGCGCAGATGGACGGGGCGATTCTGGTGGTGAGTGCGACCGACGGGCCGATGCCGCAGACGCGGGAGCACGTGCTGCTGGCGCGGCAGGTGAACGTGCCGCACCTGGTGGTGGCGCTGAACAAGGTGGACGCGGTGGACGACGCCGAGCTCCTGGACCTGGTGGAGCTGGAAGTGCGGGAGCTGCTGACGACCTACGGGTTCAAGGGCGACGACGTGCCGGTGGTGCGGGTGAGCGCGCTGAAGGCGATCCAGGGGGACGCCGAGGGGGTGGCGAGCCTGGTGAAGCTGATGGACGCGCTGGACACCGCATTCCGCTGCCGGAGCGGGAAGTGGACAAGCCGTTCATGATGCCGATCGAGGACGTGTTCTCGATCTCGGGGCGCGGGACGGTGGTGACGGGGCGGATCGAGCGCGGCACGGTGAAGGTGGGCGAGGAAGTCGAGATCGTGGGGTTCAAGCCGACGGAGAAGAAGGTGGTGACCGGCGTGGAGATGTTCCGGAAGCTGCTGGATTCGGGCGTGGCCGGGGACAACGTCGGGGTGCTGCTGCGCGGCGTCGAGAAGACGGACGTGGAGCGCGGGCAGGTGCTGGCGAAGCCGGGGACGATCAAGCCGCACACGAAGTTCAAGGGCGAGATCTACATCCTGTCGAAGGAAGAGGGCGGGCGGCACACGCCGTTCTTCACGGGGTATCGGCCGCAGTTCTACATCCGGACGACGGACGTGACCGGGATCCTGAAGCTGCCCGAGGGCGTGGAGATGGTGATGCCCGGGGACAACACGTCGATCACGGGCGAGCTGATCACGCCGGTGGCGATCGAGAAGGGCGGCCGGTTCGCGATTCGCGAAGGCGGCCGCACGGTCGGCTCCGGCACGATCACGGAGATCATCGAGTAAAGGCCCCAGGCATCAGGCCCCAGGCATCAGGCCTGGAGCCCGGAGCCCGGAGCCCGGAGCCCATATGGACAAGATTCGCATCCGCCTCAAGGCCTACGACGCCAGGATTCTCGACCAGTCCACCGGCGAGATCGTGGACACGGCCAAGCGCACCGGGGCGCGGCTGGCGGGGCCGATTCCGCTGCCGACCGCGAAGAACAAGTGGACCGTGCTGCGCTCGCCCCACGTGGACAAGAAGTCGCGTGAGCAGTTCGAGATCCGGACCCACAAGCGCCTGATCGACATCTTCGAGCCGACGCCGCAGACCGTGGACGCGCTGATGAAGCTCGATCTGCCGGCCGGCGTGGACGTGGAGATCAAGGCGTTCGGGAAGGACCACGGGAAGTAGGAGTGAAGGCTCCAGGCTTCAGGCTCCAGGCTCCGGTAGCAACGAGCTAGCTCGGACCTACTGAGCCCGAAGACCGAGAGCCCGGAGCCAGAGGATTCGCAATGGTCACAGGACTCATCGGCAAGAAACTCGGCATGACGCAGATCTTTGCGTCGGACGGCTCGGTGCAGCCGGCCACGGTCCTGAAGGCCGGCCCGTGTGTGGTCGCCCAGGTCAAGACGGTGGACGGCGACGGCTACGAGGCCGTGCAGCTGGGCTTCGTGGACGCGCGTCCCGACCAAGGAGAACAAGCCGACCACCGGCCACTTCAAGAAGGCCGGCGTGCCGCCCACCCGGATCCGCCGCGAGGTGCGCGTCAAGGCCGGCGGCGAGGCGCCCAAGGCCGGCGACACCGTCAACGTGTCGATCTTCGCCGACGGCGAGCGCGTGGACGTCATCGGCACCAGCCGCGGCAAGGGCTTCCAGGGCGTCGTCAAGCGGCACCACTTCGCCGGCGGCCGCGCCACGCACGGCTCGATGTTCCACCGCGCGCCGGGCTCGATTGGCGCCTCGTCGTATCCGTCGCGCGTGGTCAAGGGCATGCGGATGGCCGGTCACATGGGCGATCGGCAGGTGACGGTGCGGAACCTGCGCGTGCATTCGCGTCGACGCCGAGAACAACCTGCTGCTGGTCGAGGGCGCCGTGCCCGGCGGGCCGAACGCCGTCGTCGTGATCCGGAAGGCCGTGGCCGCCAAGACGATCAAGGTGGCGCAGGTCGAGCCGGTGAAGAAGAAGGGGCGGAAGTAACCGCTCGTAGGACACATCGATGACTGTCGACATCGTCAACCAACAGAACGAGAAGGTCGGCTCGCTGGCGCTGAGCGACGAGGTGTTCGGGGGCCGCGTCAAGGCCGACCTGATCCACGCCTCGGTGGTGCGCGCCAACGCGGCCGAGCGGCGCGGCACCCACGCCACCAAGACCCGCGCGATGGTGGCCGGCTCGGGCAAGAAGCCGTGGCGGCAGAAGGGCACCGGCCGGGCGCGCGTGGGCGAGATCCGCAACCCGCTGTGGCGCAAGGGCGGCACGGTGTTCGGGCCCGCAGCCGCGCAGCTACGAATACCAGCTGCCCAAGAAGGTCGAGAAGGGCGCGCTGCGCGCCGCGCTGTCGCAGAAGCTGCAGGACGGCGAGGTCACGGTCGTGGACGCGCTGGCGGTCGAGCGAGGTGAAGACCAAGGCCGCGGCCGAGATGCTGCGCCGCCTGGGCGTCACCGGCGGCCGCAAGGGCAAGGCGCTGCTGGTGGACGTGGCGCCGCAGGACTCGCTGGCGCTGTCGGTGCGCAACCTCGACGGCGTGCGGCTCCTGGCCAGCAACCGCATCACCGCGCGCGACGTCGCCGACACGCGCCGCGTGGTGCTGACGCAGGCGGCGCTCGAGAAGCTGCAGGCGGCGCTCGGCTAGGGCAGGCTGCTAGAGGTAGCGATGAAACAGACAGAAGTCATTCGCCGGCCGCTCATCACCGAGAAGACGACCGTCCTCCGCGAGGACGGCCTGACGCTGGTGTTCCAGGTGGCCGCGAGGCCAACAAGATCGACATCAAGCGCGCGGTCGAAGCGCTGCTCGGGTCGAAGGTGGCAGAGCGTGCGCACGGCGCTGGCGCACGGCAAGGTGAAGCGGCAGGGACGCTTCGTGGGTCGGCGTTCCGATTGGAAGAAGGCGTACGTCCGGCTGCGGGACGGCGAGAAGCTGCCGGAGTTCCTGCAGGGCGCGTAGCGCGAAGGATAGACATCCATGCCCATCCGCAAGTTCAAACCGACGACGCCCGGTCAGCGCTTCCAGACCGTGCAGACGTTCGACGAGATCACGACCAACTCGCCGCACCGGCCGCTGACCGAGATCCTCACGCAGGACCGGCGGCCGCAACAACCACGGCGAGCTGACCTCGTGGTGGCGCGGCGGCCGGCACAAGCGTCTCTATCGCGTGATCGACTTCAAGCGCGACAAGAAGGACATCCCGGCCACGGTGTCGACGGTCGAGTACGACCCCAACCGGTCGGCCCGCATCGCGCTGCTCACCTATGCCGACGGCGAGAAGCGCTACATCCTGCAGCCGATCGGCGTGAAGGTCGGCGACACGGTGGTGGCCGGCGAGTCGGTGGACATCCTGCCGGGCAATTGCCTGCCGCTGAAGAACATCCCGCTCGGCACGCTGATCCACAACGTCGAGCTGCGGCCCGGCAAGGGCGGCCAGATTGCCCGCAGCGCCGGCTCGGCCGGTGCAGCTGGTGGCCCGCGAGGGCGACTACGCCTCGGTGAAGATGCCGTCGGGCGAGATCCGCAAGATCCTGGTCCAGTGCGTCGCCACCATCGGCCAGGTCGGGAACCTGGATCACGAGAACATCTCGATCGGCAAGGCCGGCCGCAGCCGGTGGCTGGGCAAGCGCCCGCACGTGCGCGGCGTGGCCATGAACCCGGTGGACCACCCGCTCGGCGGCGGTGAGGGCAAGACGTCCGGCGGGCGTCACCCCGTGTCGCCGTGGGGCCAGCCCACCAAGGGCTTCAAGACCCGGCGCCGCAAGGACACCGATCGCTTCATCGTGCAGAAGAGGACGAAGTAGCCGTCATGAGCCGCTCACTGAAGAAGGGTCCGTTCGTCGACACCTCGCTCCTCGAGAAGATCGAGGAGATGAACCGTGTGAACGAGAAGCGCGTGGTCAAGACCTGGTCGCGCCGCTCGACGGTGATTCCCGAGATGGTCGGGCACACGATGGCGGTGCACAACGGGAAGAAGTTCATCCCGGTCTACGTGACCGAGAACATGGTGGGCCACAAGCTCGGCGAGTTCTCGCCGACGCGGTCGTTCAGGGGCCACACCACCAAGACCGAGAAGGCCGCGGCGGCGGCGCCGGCGGCCCCGCCGGCCAAGGCGTAGGGATCGAGACATGGCTGTTGAAGCACAGGCAACGGCGCGCGGCGTTCGCACCTCGGCCCAGAAGGCGGGGCTGGTGTGCGATTTGATCCGCAACAAGAGCGTCAACGAGGCGATCGCCATCCTGCAGTTCACGCGCAAGACCATCGCCCGCGACATCGGCAAGGTGCTGCGCTCGGCGGTGGCCAACGTCCAGCAGTCCGAGGGCTTTGGCGGCGACATCGAGCGGCTGTTCGTGTCGGCGTGCTACGCCAACCAGGGTCCGTCGCAGAAGCGCGTGCGGCCGGCGCCGATGGGCCGGGCCTATCGCGTGGTCAAGCGCTCGGCGCACCTGACGGTGCAGGTGTCGGAGCGTCCGCTCAAGATCGCGCGGGTGGCGGCCAAGCCCGGCGACAAGTCTCAGGCAGCGAAGGACTAGAGGTCACAGATGGGTCAGAAGGTTCACCCCTACGGATTTCGGCTCGGCTTCAACAAGACGTGGCGGTCGCGCTGGTTCTCCGGCCGCGACTACCAGAAGCTGCTGCACGAAGATCTGGCGCTGCGCGCCGACCTCAAGAAGCGGTTCGCGCACGCCGGCGTGGCGCGGATCGAGACCGAGCGCGCGGCCAACAAGCTGAAGATCGACATCTACACCTCGCGCCCGGGGATCATCATCGGCCGCAAGGGCACCGAGGTCGAGAAGCTGAAGCAGGAGATGCAGAAGCGCACGAGCCGCGAGATCTTCATCAACATCCAGGAGATCCAGAAGCCCGAGCTCGAGGCGCAGCTGATCGGCGAGTCGGTGGCGGCGCAGCTCGAGAAGCGCGTCGCGTTCCGCCGCGCGATGCGCAAGGCGGTCGAGTCGGCGCTGCGGTTCGGCGCCCGCGGCATCAAGGTGCGCGTGTCCGGCCGGCTGAACGGCGCCGAGATCGCGCGCTCGGAGTGGTATCTGCACGGCCAGCTGCCGCTGCAGACGCTGCGCGCGGACATCGACTACGGCTTCGCCGAGGCCAGCACGACCTACGGCCAGATCGGCGTGAAGGTGTGGCTCTACAAGGGTGAGCGGCTGGTGCCGCGGGTGGGCCGCGAAGAAGAGTATCGCGACCGCGCGCCGCGGCGGCCGGCGCGCGCCTAGGCGGCGTCGACGAGCAGGGCTGAGCAGAGGTAGCAAGCATGTTGATGCCAAAGAAGGTCAAGTTCCGCAAGCAGCAGCGCGGACGCATGGCCGGCAAGGCGTGGCGCGGATCGGATGTGTCGTTCGGCGACTACGGGCTGAAGGCGCTCGAGCCGGCGTGGATCACCGCGCGGCAGATCGAGGCGGCCCGCGTCGCCATGACCCGGTTCATCAAGCGCGGCGGCAAGATCTGGGTCCGGGTGTTCCCGGACAAGCCGATCACCAAGAAGCCGCTCGAAACCCGAATGGGCAAGGGCAAGGGCGCGCCTGACCAATGGGTGTGCGTGGTGCGGCCGGGCCGGATCATGTTCGAGATGGAAGGCGTCAACGAGACCGACGCGAAGCGGGCGATGCAGCTGGCGGCGGCGAAGCTGCCGATCAAGACCAAGTTCGCCACCCGGTTCGGGCAGGAGAAGGCGTCATGAAGGTGGCGGAGATTCGCGAGCTGACGGTCGACGACCTGCGGTTGCGGGAGCAGGACCTGGGCGACCAGCTGTTCCGGCTGCGCATCCAGAAGTCGATGGGGCAGCTCGAGGCGCCAGTGAAGGTTCGCCTGGTACGGCGGGACCTGGCCAAGGTGAAAACGGTGCTGCGCGAGCGCGAGGGACGGGCGTAGCTCTTCGGAGCGCGGCCCAGCGAGAACACATATGAGCGTCAAGTCACAGGTCACCGGGACGGTCGTGAGCGACAAGATGCAGAAGACGGTGGTGGTTGCCGTCGAGCGTCAGGTCCGTCACGGCGTCTACGGCAAGATTCAACGCAAGACGTCCACGTTCGTGGCCCACGACGAGGACGACACCGCCAAGATGGGCGACACCGTGTCGATCGCCGAGTCGCGGCCATTGAGCCGCCGCAAGCGATGGGTCGTGACGCGCGTGGTCACCAAGGCGTCCGGCGTCTAGCGAGCCGGATCGAGAAAGGAGACCACCATGATCCAGATGCGTTCCATCCTCGACGTGGCCGATAACTCGGGCGCGCGGAAGATTTCCGTGATCAACCCGATTGGCGGCTCGACGGGACGCTACGCGCGGCTGGGCGACATCGTCACCGCGTCGGTCAAGGAAGCCACCCCCGACGGCACGGTGAAGAAGGGCCAGGTCGTCAAGGCGGTCGTGGTCCGCACCCGCAAGGAGCAGCGGCGCCGCGACGGCAGCTACATCCGGTTCGACCGGAACGCGGCGGTGCTGGTCAACGACCAGAACGAGCCGATCGGCACCCGCGTGTTCGGTCCGGTGGCGCGCGAGCTGCGCGAACGCCGCTTCATGAAGATCATTTCGCTGGCACCGGAGGTGCTGTAGGTCATGGCCAGGACGCAAGTGGTGATTCGCCGCAACGACAGCGTGGTCGTGACGGCGGGCCGGGATCGCGGCAAGCGCGGCCGGGTGCTGAAGGTGCTGCCCGAGAAGAACCGCCTGATCGTCGAGGGCGTGAACGTGATCAAGCGGCACACCCGCCCGAACCCGCAGCGCAACATCAAGGGCGGGATCGTCGAGCGTGAGGGCGCGCTGCACGCCAGCAACGTCCAGCTGGTGTGCCCGGAGTGCGGCAAGACGACGCGGATCGGGCACCAGATCCAGGGCGATCGCAAGGTGCGGATCTGCCGCAAGTGCGAGGGAGTGGTGGACAAATGAGTCGCCTGAGAGAGCGGTATCAGAACGAAGTCGCGCCGGCGCTCAAGAAGGAATTCGGCTACGGCAACGTGATGGCGATTCCGCGGATCCGGAAGATCGTCATCAACATGGGGCTGGGCGAGGCGACCTCGAACGCCAAGCTGGCCGACGTCGGGGCCGACGAGATCGGCCGGATCACCGGGCAGAAGGCGGTGGTGCGGCGCGCCACCAAGTCGATCGCCCAGTTCAAGCTCCGCCAGGGCATGCCGGTCGGCGCGATGGTGACGCTGCGCGGCGAGCGGATGTGGGAGTTCCTGGACCGGCTGATCAGCATCGCGCTGCCGCGCGTCCGCGACTTCCGCGGCGTCTCGCCCAAGGGCTTCGACGGCCGCGGCAACTTCACGCTCGGCCTCCGCGACCAGTTGCTGTTCCCGGAGATCGACTACATGAAGGTGGACAAGGCGCGGGGCATGAACGTGTCGGTGGTGACCAGCGCCAAGACCGACGAGGAAGCGCGCAAGCTGCTGCAGTTGATGGGCGTCCCCTTCCGGACGAACTAGAGCGTAGGTCGAGCGGTCGTACAGCAGGCAAGAAACGTACGATGGCAACCACAGCAAAGATGGCCCGCGAGAAGAAAGCGCTGAAGTTCAAGACCCGGCACCGCAACCGCTGCAAGCTGTGCGGCCGGCCGCGGGCGTTCATGCGCAAGTTCGACATGTGCCGTCTGTGCTTCCGGAAGCTGGCGCTCGAAGGTGATGTCACCGGCGTGACCAAGAGTTCCTGGTAGGCGTAGCGTGCTCCGCCGATTTTGAGAGACAAACATGACCGATCCGATTTCTGACATGCTCACGCGAATCCGCAACGCCGTCTCGGCGCGGCATACGCGTGTGGACATGCCCGCCAGCAAACTGAAGGCGGAGATCGCGCGCATCCTGCAGGACGAGGGCTTCATCCAGGGCTACCGCCTGGTCGAGACGCCCCCGGACAAGCCGGGCCGGGCCGCGCAGCAGTTGATCCGCGTGTTCCTTCGCTACGGCCCCCAGGGCGAGAAGGTGATCATCGGCATCGAGCGCATCAGCCGTCCCGGGCGCCGGGTCTACTTCGGCGTCGAAGACGTGCCGACCGTGCTCGGCGGCCTGGGCACCAGCATCCTGACGACCTCCCGCGGCGTGATGACCGGCCGCGCGGCCAAGAAGGCCGGGGTCGGCGGCGAAGTGCTGTGCAACGTGTGGTAGGCGAGGACTAGGCACATGTCTCGAATCGGAAAGAAGCCGATCGCGCTGCCCAAGGGCGTGACGGTCAACATCGCGGCCGGCGCCGTCGAGGTCAAGGGGCCGAAGGGATCGCTCAAGCAGGCGGTGCCGCCCGGCATCCTGTTCGCCAAGGACGGCGAGGCGCTGGTGGCCAAGCTGGAGCGCGAGGACTCGACGCTGCGGAAGTTCCACGGCCTGGCGCGCAGCCTGGTGGCCAACGCCGTGACCGGCGTCACCGACGGGTTCAAGAAGGAACTGGACATCGTCGGCGTCGGCTACCGCGCCGAGGTCAAGGGCGCGCAGGTGCACTTCGCGCTCGGCTATTCGCACCCGGTGGTCTTCGAGGTCCCGAAGGGCATCGACGTCACCATCGACAAGAACACGCACATCGTCGTGACCGGCGTGGACCGCCAGCTGGTGGGCCAGGTGGCCGCGAACATGCGCCGGCTGCGCAAGCCCGACCCCTACAAGCAGAAGGGCGTGCGCTACACCGGCGAAGTGTTGAAGAAGAAGGTCGGCAAGACCGGAGCGAAGTAGAGCGATGCGTATCAAGACGAAGGAAGACCGTCGAGGGCGGATCAAGTACCGGATCCGCAAGCGCGTGCAGGGCACTCCCGAGCGCCCGCGTCTGACCGTGTTCCGCAGCGTTGCCCACATCTACGTGCAGGTGGTGGACGACATGAAGGGCACGACCATCGCCGCGGCCTCTACCGTCGAGCCGTCGCTCAAGAGCGGGCTCCCGAAAGAGGCCAAGGGCGGGAACGTGGCCGGCGCCAAGGCCATCGGCAAGGCGATCGCCGAGCGCCTGCTGGAGAAGGGCGTCAAGCAGGTGGTGTTCGATCGAAACGGCTTTCTGTATCACGGGCGCATCAAGGCCGTAGCCGACGCGGCCCGTGAAGCAGGCTTGGAGTTCTGACGTGGCGACGATGAATCGCAACCGCGAGAAGATCGACGGATCGCAGATGGAGATCAAGGACACCGTGGTGTCCATCAACCGCGTGACCAAGGTGGTCAAGGGCGGCAAGAACCTGAGCTTCAGCGCGCTCGTCGTCGTCGGCGACGGCCACGGCATCGTGGGCTTCGGCGTCGGCAAGGCCAAGGAAGTGCCCTCGGCGATCAAGAAGGGCATCGAGGCCGCGAAGAAGAACCTGATCCGGGTGCCGCTTGCCGGCACCACCATCCCGCACATGGTGGTGGGCAAGTTCGGCTCGGGCAGCGTGCTGATGAAGCCGGCGCCCGAAGGCACCGGCTTGATCGCGGGCGGCGCCGTGCGCGCGGTGGTGGAGAGCTGCGGCATCCACAACGTGCTGACCAAGTCGCTCGGCTCGGCCAACGCGCACAACGTGGTGCGGGCGACGTTTGCCGGGCTGATGGATCTCAGGGATCCGGCGAGGGTGGCTCGCATGCGCGGCAAAGAAGAGGCCGACCTGGTCGGCGCCTGAGGCAGACAGGGTAGGAGAGCATGGCGAAGACAGCGAAGGCTGACAAGAGCGCGGCGGCGAAGCGGCTGAAGATCACGCTGCTCAGAAGCCCGACCGGGTTCAACAAGACCCAGGCGGCCACGGTCACGGGGATGGGGCTTCGGCGTCTGAACCATTCGGTCGAGCTGCTCGACACGCCCGAGACGCGGGGCATGATTCACAAGGTGCGCCACCTGGTGGCGGTAAGCGAGTAAACCAATGAGTCTGGACAAGCTCAAGCCGCCATCGGGAGCCACCCATTCGAAGAAGCGGGTGGGCCGGGGGCACGGCACCGGACAGGGCACGCAGGCCGGCCGGGGCCACAAGGGTCAGAAGTCGCGCTCGGGCTACAAGTTCAAGCGCGGGTTCGAAGGCGGCCAGATGCCGCTGCACCGCCGCGTCCCGAAGCGGGGGTTCCACAACCCGTTCCGGGTCGAATACGCGGTGGTCAACCTGGATGCGCTGGCGGCCCGGTTCGACGACGGCGCGGCCGTGACGCCCGAGCTGATGCGCTCGAGCGGCCTGGTGCGCGACGCGCGCCTGCCCATCAAGGTGCTGGCGCGGGGCGATGTGTCGAAGAAGCTGAGCGTCCAGGCACACAAGTTCAGCGGCAAGGCGGCGGAGAAGCTGGCCGCGGCCGGCGGCTCGGCCCAGGTGCTGGAGGCGGCGAAAGCGTAGGGAGTCGCGATGGATAACGCGCTCAAGAATCTGTTCCAGATCACCGACCTGCGCAACCGCGTGCTGTTCACGCTGGCGATGCTGGGCGTGTATCGCGCGGGCAGCACCATCCCGATGCCGGGGGTGAACTCGCAGGCGCTGAAGATTCTGGCGGACCAGGCCTCGAACACGATGTTCGGGCTCTACAACATGTTCACCGGCGACAACCTGTCGCGGATGACGATCTTCGCGCTCGGGGTGATGCCGTACATCAGCTCGTCGATCATCCTGCAGCTGCTGACCGTGGTCTGGCCCTACCTCGAGCGGATCTCGAAGGAGGGCGAGCTCGGCCGCCGGAAGATCACCCAGTACACCCGCTACCTCACTCTGGTCCTGGCGATCGTGCAGGCGCTGGGCATCGCGGTGTGGCTCGAGCGGTCCGCCGACGTCGGCGGGCTGCCGCTCATCTACAGCCCCGGCTGGGGCTTCCGGCTGATGTGCATTCTGACCCTGACCACGGGCACGATGTTCATCATGTGGCTGGGCGAGCAGATCACCGAGCGCGGCATCGGCAACGGGATGTCGCTCCTGATTTTTTCGGGCATCGTCGCCGGATTTCCTGCCGCGGTGCTGACCACGCTGGACCAGATGCAGACCGGTCAGATCTCGCTGCTGCGCGTGATCTTCCTGCTGGCGGTCATGATCGGCGTGGTGGCGGCGATTATCTTCGTCGAGCGCGGCCACCGGCGTATCGCGGTGCAGTACGCCAAACGCGTGGTGGGCCGCCGCCAATACGGCGGGTCGAGCACCCACATTCCGCTGAAGGTGAACACGGGCGGCGTGATCCCGGTGATCTTCGCGTCGTCGCTGCTGGCGTTCCCGGCCACGCTCGCCACGGTGTTCTCCACCGGGACGTTGATGCGGTCGTTCCTGGACCAGCTGGCGTACGGGATGCCGCTCTACAACCTGCTCTACGTGGCGGGCATCATCTTCTTCGCCTACTTCTACACCGCCATCATCTTCAACCCGGACGACGTGGCCGAGAACATGCGGAAGTACGGCGGCTTCATCCCGGGTATCCGGCCGGGCAAGCGCACGGCCGAGTACATCGACACCATCCTGGGCCGCATCACGCTGGTCGGCGCGATCTACCTGGCGCTGGTGGCGCTGCTGCCGAACTTCCTGATCAGCGGCTTCCGCGTCGCGCCGATCCCGTTCGTGGGCGAGCAGCTGGACGCGGTGCTGCCGCAGTGGTTCACCCAGGGGCTGGGCGTGACGTTCTTCTTCGGCGGCACGTCGCTGCTGATCGTGGTGGGCGTGGCGATGGACACGGTCCAGCAGGTGGAGTCGCAGCTCATCATGCGGCACTACGACGGGTTCATGAAGAAGACCCGGATCCGCGGACGTCGAGGGTAGTGGGTCGAAGCGATGAGCTTGAACGTGGTCATGATGGGGCCACCTGGAGCGGGCAAGGGGACCCAGGCGACCCGGTTCGCGAAGGAGCGGGGGGTGCCGAAGATCTCCACCGGCGACATGCTGCGGGAGGGGATCAAGGACCGGAACCCGGTGGCGCTGGAGGCCAAGGCGCGGATGGACCAGGGCGCGCTGGTGGACGACGCGACGATGATTGCCATCGTCCGCGACCGCCTGAGCCGCCCGGACACGAGGGACGGGTTCGTGCTGGACGGGTTCCCGCGGACGGTCGAACAGGCCGAGGCGCTGGACGCGGTGGTGGAAGCGCGGGGCAACGGCCCGCTGGTGATCGTGGACGTGGCGGTGCCCGAGGCGGAACTGGTGCGGCGGCTGGCAACGCGCCGGATTTGTGAGTCGTGCGGGACGTCGCCGGACCCGTCGATTCCAGCCGATGGTGCCTGCGCCACCTGCGGCGGAAAGCTGGTGCAGCGGGTCGACGACGGCGCGCGGGTGGTGATCGAGCGGTTTCGGGTCTACGAAATGTCCACGCGGCCGGTGCTCGACTTCTACCGCGGGCGGCCGACGTTCCGCGTGGTGGACGGGACCCAGTCGCCGGACCGCGTGGCACACGATCTGGGCTGCGCGATCGACGAGGCGGCGGGGAACGCCACGCCGGCGGTGGGGTCGTGAAGCGAGGCGTCCGATGATTGTGTGCCGGTCGCAGAGCGAGATTGCCCGGCTGCGGCGAGCCAACCAGCTGGTGGCGGCGGTGCTGGCCAAGCTGAAGGCGATGGTGGCGCCCGGCCTGACCACGTTGGACCTCGACGGAGAGGCCGAGGCGATGGTCCGGGCGGCGGGCGGGGTGCCGGCCTTCAAGGGCTATCACGGCTACCCGGCCACGGTGTGTGCGTCGGTGAACGAGCAGGTGGTGCACGGCATCCCGTCGAAGAAGCCGCTCGAGCGCGGCGACATCGTGTCGATCGACATGGGGGCGGTGCTCGACGGGTTCTACGGCGACTGCGCGGTGACGGTGCCCGTGAGCGGAGTGTCGCCGGCGGCGCAGGAGCTGCTGCGGGTGACCGAGGAATCGTTGTTCCGGGGCATCGACGCGGTGCGTCCGGGCGCGCGGGTCTCCGACATCGGCGCCGCCGTGCAGCAGCACGTCGAGGCCGCGGGGTTTTCGGTGGTGCGCGAGTTCGTGGGCCACGGCATCGGCACGGCGCTGCACGAGGAGCCGCAGATTGCCAACTACGGCCCGCCGGGCAAGGGCCCGCGCCTGGCCGAGGGCATGGTGCTGGCCATCGAGCCGATGGTGAACGCGGGCGGCCCGGAAGTGCAGGTCCTGTCCGACGGGTGGACGGCGGTGGCGCGCGACGGGAGCCTGTCGGCGCACTTCGAGCACACCGTGGTGGTGACGCGCGAGGGCTGCGAGATCCTGACGCTGCTGGCAGACGACAGCGAGCGCGCCAGGCAGTTGATGGGGGCGGCGGTCAGGACGTGACTGGCCGATGGCCGAGGCGGAAGGCGTGGTGACGGCGCAGTTGCCGAGCGGGTTGTACGACGTGGACGTGGACGGTCAACGGGTGACCGCGCACGCCGGCAGCGGGCTGGACCGCAACTTCGTGCGGCTGCTGGTCGGGGATCGGGTGGTGATCGAGCTGTCGCCGCGGGACCTGACGCGCGGCCGGATCGTTCGGAAGGTCTGAGGAAGGACGAGATGAAAGTACGAGCGTCGGTGCGGCGGATTTGTGACAAGTGCAAGGTCGTGCGGCGCAAGGGCGTCGTCCGCGTCATCTGCACCAACGCCAAGCACAAGCAGAGGCAGGGGTAATCGTATGGCACGTATCGCAGGCGTCGACTTGCCGCGCACCAAGCGCGTGGAGATCGGCCTCACCTATATCTACGGTATCGGGCGGAAGCGCTCGAACGACGTGCTCGGCGCCGCCGGCGTCAGCCCTGACATCCGCGTCAAGGACCTCTCCGAGGAGGACGTGCGCAAGATCAGCCGCGTCCTCGAGGATGTCGGCGGGGTGGAGGGCGACCTGCGCAAGGAGATCTCGCTCAACATCAAGCGCCTGATGGAGATCGGCTGCTACCGGGGACTGCGGCACCGCCGCAACCTGCCGGCGCGCGGCCAGCGCACCAAGACCAATGCCCGCACCCGGAAGGGTCCGCGGAAGGGCGCTATCGCCAAGAAGAAGACGGTGTAAGGACGACACATGGCCAAGAGCGACGCAACCTCACCAGAGAAAGCCGACGGCGGCAAGAAGGCTCCGCGCAAGACCTTCAAGAAGCGCGGCGAGAAGCGCGTGGTGCACCACGGCTACGTGCACGTGCACGCCTCGTTCAACAACACCCACATCACGATCACCGACACCGAGGGCAACGTGATCGCGTGGTCGAGCGCGGGCGGGATCGGCTTCAAGGGGTCGCGCAAGGGCACGCCGTTTGCCGCCACGCAGGCGGCGATGACCGCCGGCAACGCCGCCAAGGCCCACGGCCTGCGCTCGGTGGAGGTCAAGGTCAAGGGGCCGGGTTCGGGCCGCGAGTCGGCGATTCGCGCCCTGCAGACGGTGGGCATCGAGGTGAAGTCGATCCGCGACATCACGCCGATTCCCCACAACGGCTGCCGCCCGACCAAGCGGCGCCGCGTTTGAGATACGCGCCGACCGGGGCCGCGCGCGGCCCGGTGGGATGCGAGGTTACCAACCGTCGATTCGAGAAGGATTGCTGAATGGCTCGTTACATTGGTCCCGTCTGCCGGCTGTGCCGTCGCGAGGGCATGAAGCTGTTTCTCAAGGGCGAGCGCTGCTACACGGAGAAGTGCGCCATCGAGAAGCGCAACTTCGCGCCCGGCCAGCACGGCCGCACGCGGAAGGCCAAGATGCAAGGGTATGGCGTGCAGCTGCGCGAGAAGCAGAAGGTCAAGCGCATCTACGGCGTGCTGGAGGACCAGTTCCGGCGCTACTTCGAGCAGGCCGAGCGGACCCGCGGCATCACCGGCGTGACGCTGCTGCAGCTGCTCGAGCGGCGGCTCGACAACGTCGCCTACCGGCTGGGCTTCGCGACCTCGCGGCCGCAGGCGCGGCAGCTGGTGCGGCACGGCCACTTCACGGTCAACGGCCGCAAGGTGGACATCCCGTCGTTCTCGGTCAAGGTCGGCGACGTGGTGACGCTGCGCGAGGGCAGCCAGAAGAACGCCGCCGTGGTGCACGCGCTCGAAGAAATCAAGGGCCGCGGGATGCCGGAATGGATGCAGTTCGACGCCGCGGCGATGTCGGCCAAGGTGTCGTCGATCCCGACCCGCGAGCAGATCAACCTGCCGGTGCAGGAACAGCTGATCGTCGAGTTGTATTCGAAGTAGGTGGGTTAATCGCATCCGCCGGCCCGCAGCCTTCAGACCTGCGGCGAGAGGCCGGTGGACATCTGATGCAGGTCTGGAGGCCGGGGCTGCCGGCCCGAGCGAAAGGAAAAGGGTAGCGTATGTTGTGGAGAGGCTTTCAGCGTCCGAAGCGGCTGGAGTTCGAGCGGGAAACGTTGACCGACCGGTTCGGGCGGTTCTACGCCCAGCCGTTCGAGCGCGGGTTCGGGACTACGATCGGCAACGCGCTGCGGCGCGTGCTGCTGTCCTCGATTGAGGGCGCTGCGATCACCGCCGTGAAGATCGACGGCGTGCTGCACGAGTTCTCGCCGATCCCCGGCGTGGTCGAGGACGCCACCGACATCATCCTCAACCTCAAGCAGATTCCGCTCAAGCTGCACACCGACCAGACCAAGACGCTGACGCTGCGCGTGGAGAAGCCCGGCATCGTGACCGCCAAGGACATCGAAGGCGATGCCGGCGTCGAGATCCTGGAGCCGGATGCGCACATCGCCACCGTGTCGGATGGCGGCAAGCTGCACATGGAGCTGCGGATGAAGCGCGGCCGCGGCTACGTCTCGGCCGACAAGAACTTCGACGAGGACCTGGGCATCGGCTGGATTCCGGTGGACTCGGTGCACTCGCCGGTGAAGAAGGTGAACTACCTGGTCGAGGCGGCGCGCCTGGGCCAGACCACCGACTACGACAAGCTGACCATCGATGTGTGGACCAACGGCTCGGTGACCGCCAGCGACGCGGTGTCGCTCGCCGCCAAGCTGATTCGCGATCACCTGAACATCTTCATCAACCTCGACGAGACCGGCGACCAGGTGCAGGAGGCGCAGGCCGACGCGCCGCGCGCCGGAGTGGCCAACGAGCACCTGGACAAGAGCGTCGAGGAGCTGGAGCTCTCGGTGCGGTCGTACAACTGCCTCAAGAACGCGAACATCCGGACCATCCGCGAGCTGGTGCAGAAGACCGAGGCCGACATGCTGAAGACCAAGAACTTCGGCCGCAAGTCGTTGAACGAGATCAAGGACATCCTGCAGACGATGGGCCTGGGCCTGGGCATGCGCCTCGACCAGCCCAGCGCCTAGCGAAATCTGTCAGGAGTTGGGTCTCGTAGGGAAGCCGATGCCGGCGATTACCGACGACCGGCCGAGAACTGCGAGAGCACGGACATGAGACACAACGTTGCACACCGGAAACTGGGGCGGGTCACCGAGCATCGCCTGGCGATGATCAGGAACCAGGCGATCGCGCTCCTGCGCCACGAGCGCATCCAGACCACGATGCCCAAGGCGAAGGAGCTGCGGCCGTTCGTCGAGCGGCTGATCACCATCGCCAAGCGGGGCGTGGCGGCCAGCGACGCCAAGGGCAAGACGCTGACGGCGCGCCGGCTGGTGCTGGCCGAGATCCCCGACGTCGAGGTGGTGGGGAAGCTGTTCAGCACGCTGGCGCCGCGGTTCGCCGAGCGCCCGGGCGGCTACACCCGCATCCTGCGGGTCGGCTTCCGCCGCGGCGACGGCGCCGAGGTGGCGCAGATCGAGCTGGTTGGCAGCGAGTGGGTGGCGCCGGTCGAGACGCCGAAGACGGCGGCGGCGAGGACACGCCGAAGAAGACCAAGGGCGTCGGCGAGCGCCTGAAGCAGGTGGCGCGGCGCATCCGCGGCGAGCAGCAGGAGGCCGGCGGATCGAAGGGTCGCGCGGGCGGGCAGACGAAGGGTGGGGCTCGCCAGACGTCGACCCCGAGAAAGGCTGGGGGCTCGTAAGGGCTCCAGGCTCCGGGCTCCAGGCTACAGGCATGAACGGGCCGGGCTCTCGTCCGGCCCGTTGTACGTACGCTGGCCGATGAACAGCAACCTGCGAGATCGTCGAGAGACCGGAACTGAGCGACGTGGAGCTGAACCGGCTGTTCAGCGCGTCATGGCCGTCGCATGTCGAGCGTCCATTCGCGGCCGTTCTCGAGAGCAGCCTGACGTACTTCGGCGCGTATGAGGACTCCACGCTCGTCGGGTTTCGTCAACGTGGCGTGGAACGGCGGCGACCATGCGTTCCTGCTCGATCCGACGGTTCTGCCCGGCGTGGCGCCGGCGCGGAATCGGCCTTGCTCTGGTGTCGGCTGCCATCGACGCCTCCGCTGCGCGCGGGGTCGAGTGGCTGCACGTCGACTACGACGCAAGCCTCGAGCCTTTCTACCGCAAGGCGGGATTCCGGCCAACCCAAGCGGGGCTGATGCGCTTGTCGAAGTCTTGAAAAAAAACGGGCCGGACGAGAGTCCGGCCCGTTCGTCAGTGTCTTCAGGCCTGAAGCCCGGAGCCTGGAGCCTGGAGCCCCTCTTCTAGCTCGCTTCCTCCAGCGCGGCGTCGTGGCCGCGCGCGGCCTTGGCGGCGGCGATGATCTTGGCCTGCGCCGAGTGCGGCACTTCCTCGTAGTGCGAGTACTCCATGTGATACGAGCCGCGGCCGCCGGTGGCTGAGGTGAGGTGCTGCTCGTAGGTCAGCATCTCGGCCATCGGCACCTGGGCCTTGATCACGGTGTTGGTGCCGCGCGTGTCCATCCCGGAGATCCGCCCGCGGCGGCCGTTCAGGTCGCCCATCAGGTCGCCGGCGAAGTCGCTCGGCGCGTGCACCTCGACGTTCATCACCGGCTCGAGGATGGTCGGCCGGGCGCGGGTCATCGCGTCCTTGAACGCCAGCGAGCCGGCCATCTTGAACGACAGCTCGTTCGAGTCCACCTGATGGATACGAGCCGTCGAAGACGGTGGCCTTGAAGTCCACCATCGGGAAGCCGGCCAGGTAGCCGCGCATGCGCGCGTCCTGGATCCCCTTCTCGACCGCCGGGACGTACTGCCGCGGAATCGCGCCGCCGAAGATGTCGTCCTCGAACTGGAAGTCGCTGCCGCGCGGCAGCGGCTCGACGCGGATCTTGCAGTCGCCGAACTGGCCGTGCCCGCCGGTCTGCTTCTTGTGGCGGCCGTGGGCCTCGGTGGACGCGGTGATCGTCTCGCGGTAGGGAATCCGCGGCGGCTTGAGCAGCACCTCGACGCCGAACCGGCGCTTCAGCTTCGCCACCGTGACCTCGATGTGCAGCTGGCCCTGGCCGGCGAGCAGCAGCTCGTGGGTCTGCGGGTCGCGGGTGTAGGCGATCGTCGGGTCTTCCTCCTGCAGCCGGTGCATCGACGAGCTGATCTTGTCCTCGTCGCCGCGGCTCTTGGGCTCGATGGCGTAGGACAGGACCGGCTCGGGGAACGCGATCGGCGCGACCCGGGTGCCGACGTTGGTCTCGGCCAGCACGTCGTTGGTGCCGCGTGTCCTTCAGCTTGGCCACGGCGCCCAGGTCGCCGGCGCGCAGCTCCGGCACGTGCACCTGCGTCTTGCCCTGCAGCGCCAGCAGGTGGCCCAGCCGCTCCGGCGCGTCGCGGGTGACGTTGTGGACGGTGGTGTCCGACTTGAACGTGCCGTTCACGACCCGCAGCATCGTGATGCGGCCGGCGAACGGGTCGGCGATGGTCTTCCACACGAACGCGGCGTGCGGCGCGTTGTCGGCCGGGCGTGACCGCCAGCTCGGAGCCGTCCTTGGCGGTCGCCGCAAACGGGCGATCGAGCGGCGAGGGCACGTAGCGGACGATGGCGTCGAGCAGCGGCTGCACGCCGATCACCTGCGTGCCCGAGGCGCACACCAGCGGGAAGATCTTCGCCGCGCGGGTGGCGTTGCGCAGCCCGGTCTCGAGCTGCTCCTGCGTCAGCGTGCCCTCGGCGAAGAACGCCTCCATCAGGGCTTCGTCGGCCTCGGCCACCATCTCCACCAGCGCCGTCCGCGCCGCCTCGGCGGCCGCGGTCATGTCGGCCGGGATGTCGCCTTCGGTCATCGCGCCGCTGCCGTTGTCGGCGAAGGTGAACGCGCGCATCCGCACCAGGTCCACCACGCCCTTGAAGTTTCTCTCCTCGCCGATCGGCAGCTGGATCGGGACGATCTCGCGCGCGCAGTCGCGATGCAGCGATTCGAGCGAGCGCTCCAGGCTGGCCCGTTCGCGATCGAGCCGGCCGAGCACGACGATTCGCGGCAGGTTGGCGGCGGCCGCGTCCGCCCACAGCTTCTCGGTCTGCACTTCGACGCCGTGCACCGAGTCCACCACCACCACGGCGGCCTCGACCACGCGCAGCGCCGAGCGCGCGTCGGTGAGGAAGTTGGCCATGCCCGGGGGTGTCGATGAGGTTGATCTTGGTCTTGAGCCACTCGGCGTGCGCCAGGCTCGAGGACAGGGAATGCTTGCGGACGATGGCTTCGTCGTCGAAGTCGGTGACCGTGGTGCCGTCGTCCACCCGTCCCAACCGGTTGACGGCGCCGGCAGCGAACAACATGGCCGAGATCAACTGTGTCTTGCCGCACCCGCTGTGCCCGACGATGGCCACGTTTCTGATGGTGCCGGCGTCGTAGACCTTCATAGGGGTATCCCTCCTGGCCCGCCGTCATGGGCAGGCGCGTCGGCCGGCCGGTCTCGCAGACCCGTGCCGTGCCCAGTCCGGCGCAAGGACCCCGGTCCCCACCGGCGTGCGGCGGATCATAGTCGCCGTAGGCGGGGGGTGCAAGACGGTGTCGCGCACCCTGGCCAAGGCACGGATCGCCCGGCTGGATCTGCCGTGATCAGACAAATCAGGATGCGCGAAGATGTGCACGGACAAATGTGTAGCCCTCTAGCGGCCGCTCGTGCCGGCCGGCGCGGACGCAGGCGCGGCCGGGGCGCGCACCAGGAGCTAAAGTTCGACAGGAATGATCGACGGAACCACCAATCAAACAAATATGTCCACATCGAAATTCGGCCCAGGCTTCAGGGACTCGCGATTTTCTTGAGTAAATCCGCGTGACAGCGGCCGAGAGCTCCGCCGGAAGCTGGCGTCCTTCTTGCTGAACTCGGGGCAGGCTGCGGGCGCACGGGTGCGGCCGCCCAACCGCATGGCGAGGTGATGGGATGAATCAGGCAGATACCGCGTGGATGTTGATGGCGACGGCCCTCGTGCTGCTGATGACACCGGCTTTGGCCTTCTTCTACGGGGGCCTGGTGCGGTCGAAGAACGTCCTCAACACGATGATGATGAGCTTCGTGTCGCTGGGCATCGTCGGCGTGCTGTGGGCGCTGGTGGGCTACTCGCTGGCGTTTTCCGGCACCGGCACCTGGCTGGGGGACCTGTCGTTCGCGATGTTGAACGGCGTCGGGCTGGAGGCAAAGGGCACGATTCCGCACGCCTTGTTCATGGGCTTCCAGGGCACGTTCGCCATCATCACGGCGGCGCTGATCTCGGGCGCGATCGTCGAGCGCATGCGCTTCTCGGCCTACGTCGCCTTCATCGCGCTGTGGGCGCTGACGGTCTACAGCCCGGTGGCGCACTGGGTCTGGGGCGGCGGCTGGCTGGCGCAGTGGGGCGCTCTGGACTTCGCCGGCGGCACGGTGGTGCACGTCAACGCCGCGGCGGCGGCGTTCGTTGCGGCGATGGTCGTCGGCAAGCGAACCGGCTACGGCCAGTCGGCCATCCTGCCGCACAACGTCCCGTTCGTCCTGCTGGGCGCCGGCCTGCTGTGGTTCGGCTGGTTCGGCTTCAACGCCGGCAGCGCCCTGGCGGCGAGCCCGCAGGCGGGCCTGGCGTTCATCACCACCATGCTCGCCCCGGCGGCCACGCTCACCGTGTGGGCGATGCTCGACGCCTTCCGCACCGGCAAGCCGACGGCGGTGGGCTGCGCGACCGCGATCGTCGTCGGGCTGGTGGCCGTGACCCCGGCGGCCGGCCTCGTCAGCCCGATGAACGGGCTGCTGCTCGGAGCCATCGCGGCGGTGCCGAGCTACGTCGCGCTGATGGTGCGGGCGAAGACCTCGCTGGATGACTCGCTGGACGTCGTCGCCGCGCACGGCGTCGGCGGCACCGTGGGCGCGATGCTGACCGGCGTGTTCGCGGAGAAGAGCCTCAATGGGCTGGCCGACGGCGCGCTGTATGGCAATCCCGGCCAGTTGCTGGTGCAGGGCGCGGCGGTGCTGGCGACGATGTTCTACAGCGGCCTGGTCAGCTTCGTGCTGCTGAAGGCCATCTCTCTCGTGGTCTCGCTGCGCGCCGACACTGCCGACGAATCCGAAGGCATCGACATCAGCGCGCACGGTGAGGAGGCCTACACGCTGCCGGGCGGCTCCGAGGAGATCGAGTATCCCTCGGCCGTGCCCCCGTCCAGGCCGGTGCTGTCGCCGGCGCGCGCCGAGATGTGACAGGTCGATGGCGAGAGACCGGTTTCGGGCCGGGCCGGCCCCTGACGCGGAGGTGAGCGCAGAGACAAGCCGTAACTGGTGATGGGCGCGGTGCTTCGAGCCGAGTAGTCTAGCGGGGCTTTGGCCCGATGCTAGTCGAGGCTCGGAGGGCGCCGATGACACAGCAACGGTCGGGACACGCGTATCGCCAGGGTCTGATCGCCGGCGTGATGCTGCTGTGCCTGGGCCCGGCCGGGGCGCGAGCGCAGTCCGCGGCTGGACGGGCGGTCACTGTGACGGCCAGCTTCGACGTCGCCAACGCGTACCTGCTCCGCGGCATCAACCAGGACGACACGGGCGTGATCATGTGGCCGGCCGCGGACCTCGGCGTGGTGGTCAAGGCAGGCGGCCAGGGCGGGACGGGGCGGATGACCGTGAACCTCGGCACCTGGAACAGCCTGCACACCGGGGCCGCGGGTCTGGACGGCCTCGGCAAGTTGTGGTACCAGTCCGATTTCTACGCGACGTTCGGTGTCGGCGTCGGCGGCGGGCTGAAGGTCGGGGCCGGCTATGTGGCGCGCACGAGCCCGAACAACGCGTTCCCGACCATGATGGAGCTGGCGTTCACGGTGGGGGCGCCGGCACACTGGGTGGCGCCGTATGCGCTCGTGGCGGTGGAACTGCAAGGGCAGCTGGATGGCGGCCGCAACAAGGGCCAATATCTCGAGATTGGCGCGCGGCCCACGTTCGGGCAGGGCGTCACGGTGGCGGTGCCGGCCAAGGTCGGCTTCAGCCTGGGGGACTACTACGAAGGACTACGAGGGGATGATCGTTTCGGCTTCTTCAGCGTCGGCGGCGTCGCCACCCTCCCGCTTTCGGGCGGGGGTGCGCTCGGCCGTTGGAACGTGCATGGAGGAGCGGAGTACATCTGGCTGGGCGATCGCAACCAGCTGGTACTCGGCAAGCAGCAGCAGGTCGTCGTCTCGGGCGGCCTCGGCCTCACGTATTAGTTTCAGTTCCCGGCCCGGCCCGGGCACCTCATGACCGGCCCGGGAGCGACCAGCCCGGCCGCGGTCACGGCGCTGCAGGGCGCCCGCGCCGAGCTTCGCGCCGACGTCAAGCGCGGCACCGGCGGCCGCAACTCGCTCGAGCGCTATTCCGACCGCATCGACGCGCTGTTGCGGCGCCTGGTGTCGGAGGCGCCGCGCCCGGCGTGTCCGGTCGCCGTCGTCGCCATCGGCGGCTACGGCCGCCGCCACCTGTGCCTCCACTCGGACCTCGATCTGCTGGTGCTCTTCGACGGCCGGATCGGCGACGCCGAGGAGGCGTTCCTGCGCGCGCTGCTGCACCCGTTGTGGGACGCCGGCGTGGTGGTCGGCCACCAGGTGCGCGAGCTGGACGACTTTGCCACGCTGGAGCGCGACAATCCCGAGTTCCTGCTGGCGCTGGTGGACGCGCGGCACGTTGCCGGCCTGCGCGATCTGTTCGACCGCTGGCACGACACCTTCCACGGCGCCGACGCGCACGCGTTCATCATCGAGTCGCTGTACCAGCTCGCCGACGAGCGCCACGCCGCCTTCAACGGCACGCTGTATCAGCTGGAGCCGGACGTCAAGGATGCCCCGGGAGCGCTGCGCGACGTGGCCGCCACGCGCATGATCGCCCAGCTGACCGACCCGGCGCTGCTGCGCAAGGGCCCCACCGAGCCGGCGCGCTTCGACGACGCCGAAGACTTCCTGCTGCGGCTGCGTTCGGCGCTCCACGCCGCCACTTCGCGCAACCAGAACGGGCTCGGGCACGAGTGGCAGGAGCAGATCGCCGACCTGATGGGGTATCCGGGGATCGAGCCGCGCCAGCGCGTCGAGCGGCTGATGAGCGACTACTTCCGGCATGCGCGGGTGGTCAACCGCGCGTTCGGCTGGGCCCGCCGCACGGCGCCGCGGCCGGTCGGGCCGAATCTCGGCCTGTCGCGCGACGGCATCGGTTTCCTGGATCCGGTGCTGGCGGCGCGCACGCCGGCGTCGTGGCTGGGAGCGTTCGAGGCCGCGGTCGCGCAGTCCACGTCGGTGTCGGAGGATGCGCTGTCGCTGATCCAGCAGCACGTGGACCGCTACCGCGCCGACGACTTCTTCCCCGAGGCGCCGGAGCGCGCCGCATTGGTGCGATTCCTGCGTCCGGTCCCGGGTCTCTACGACCGGCTGTCGCAGATGCACGACTGCGGCCTGCTGGGGCGGATGTTCCCCGAGTTCCAGGCGATCTCGTGGCGCGTGGTGCGCGACTTCTACCACAAGTACACGGTCGACGAGCACACGCTGCTGACGGTGCGGAACCTCGAGCGGCTGGCAGCCACCGATCGGCCCGAGCGCCAGCGCTTCCGCAACGTCCTCAACGAGCTGGCGACGTCGGAATGGGTGGTGCTGGCGCTGCTGTTCCACGACGTCGGCAAGTGGCGCGACGACGACCACGAGGTCGAAAGCGAGCGCATGGCGGAAGGCGTGCTGGCGCGCCTGCAGGTGTCGCCCGAGGCGCGCGAGGCGGTGCAGTTCCTGATCCGCAACCACCTCAAGATGTCGCTCGTCGCCTTCCGGCGCGACACCGAGGATCCGGACATCGTCCGCGATTTCGCCGCCTTCATCGGCACCGAGAGCCGGCTGAAGATGCTGACGCCTGATGACGCTGGCGGACGTCCAGGCGGTCAGCACCGACACGCTGACGCCGTGGAAGGAGGAGCTGCTCTGGCGGCTCTACGTGGACACCTACAACCACCTGACGCAGCGTTACGGTGACGAGCGCATCGAGTCGGACCAGGCGGAGCTGAACGGCCTGATCTCGGCCCGGCCGTCCGACGTCTCCAAGCACGAGCTGACGCAGTTCGTGGAGGGGCTGCCGCGGCGCTACCTGCAGCTGTTCACGTCAGACGCCATCTACCGCCACGTGCGGCTGGCGCGCGATCTCAAGGCCGACGACGTCCACGTGTCGCTGGACCAGACCGAGTCCGGGGTATGGACGCTCGCGGTCGTGACCCGCGATCGGCCGGCGCTGTTCTCGAGCATCTGCGGCGTGTTGTCGTCGTTCGGCATGAACATCATCCGCGGCCACGCCTTCACCAGCCTCAACGGGATGGTGCTGGACGTGTTCCAGTTCATGGACGACGAGGGCTACCTCGCCCTCAACCCCGACGGGCGCGACCGGCTCGCCGGCGTGATCGAGGACGCGGTGGCGGGCCGCGTCGACGTGGCGGCCCGGCTGCACGGCCGCGAGCGCGGCATCCTGCAGCCGAAGGCGGCGGCGAAGTTCCCGCCGGTGGTGCGGGCCGACAACGGCGCGTCGAGCCGCTACACCATCCTCGACATCGTCGCGCCCAACGCCGTGGGGCTGCTCTATCGCATCAGCCGCGTGATCGCCGCGCACCACTGCGACGTGGACCTGGTGCTCATCGCCACCGAGGGCGAGAAGGCGATCGACGTGTTTCACCTAACCACCCGTGGGGTCAAACTGACCCAGGCGGAACAGCTGGCGCTGACCGCTGACCTGCAACGCACCCTGGAGGAGACTCGATGAAACTGATCAAGAGCATTGTCCGCCCGAACAAGGTCGATGAGGTCAAGGACGCGCTCGCCAAGCTGAACATCGCCGGAATGACCGTCACCGAGGTGCGGGGGCACGGCAAGCAGAAGGGGCACACGGCAATCTACCGGGGCAAGGAATACAACGTCAGCCTGCTGCCCAAGATGGAGATCGAGGTGGTGGTGGCCGACTCCGTCGCCGACGAGGTGGTCAAGGCCATCGTCACCGCGGCGCGGACCGGTGAAATCGGCGACGGCCGGGTGTTCGTGCTGCCGGTGCTCGAGAGCTACAAGATCAGGACGGGGGAGAAGGACGTCTAGCGAGGGCTCCAGGGCTCCGGGCTCCAGGCTACGGGCCCGCAGTCACTCGTGGCGAGCGCCTCGATCGGATCGAGGCGCGACGTCATCGCTCCGGCTTCCGCGCGTATCGCCAGTCGCCGGATACGTGCCGTTCCAGCATGAACGCCGCCGGGTGCCCCTCCGGGTCGAAGGCATAAAACAGACCATCGGTGCCGGCGAACAACGTGTCCGAATGGGGAATCAGGCGCACTGGCTCGTCTGAGGATGCCGTTGGCGTACAGCACTCCGCTTTCGAGCCGGATGCGAACGGTGCGCGGCCGCGTGCCCCACAGCCCGCTATACACGCCTACGTACTTCTCCGAGCGTCTGTAGTGGAACGGCTGACCGCGTCACGCTCGACGTCGGACAGGCGGCCGGCCCAGTCGCCTCGATTCTCGCAGAGGCTCTCCAGCATCTCCGTATCTGGTTGAAACGCCAACTCGTAGGTCGTCGTCCATGACTTCGCGAACGCGCCTGGATCACTGACCGTCAGCTCGACCTGCATCCGTCCGAGACTCTGCCGGCGGTAGCGCTCGGTCGTCCGGAGGGCTTCCGTGTGCGGCAGGCCGCGCGCGTCGAGCCACGTGCGATCGTTGAACCCGAAGCTGTCGACGACGAGCGTGTCGCCGTCCCACCGCCCGACCGAGTAGCCCATCCACGCCGGATGGGGATCGGCTTCGAGCGTCCGGCCGTCCATGAAGATGAGCCGGTAGGTCAGGTTCTCGTACGCGATGGCGATCAACGTCGGCGTCTGGATGATGCGCCTCCAGCCGGCGATGGGCTCGGGCCCGCTCGGCTGACACTGAAAGGACGGTCGATCTTTGAAGAAGGTCTCTTCCCGCTCCTGGATCAGGGTCTTCGATTGCGGGGTCAGCGCCTCGGCAGGTATGCGAATGAGCGCTGCCCGCCCCATCCAGGGTCCAGACAGATCAGGACGTCCGTCCATGCCGCGGGGGGCCGGCGCGGCCAGATTCGGCGCGCCGCTGGCGGTGCGGGGGATGTTCGGTGTCGGCTGGGTGAGCCACTGCGCCTCGGACGGCAGGGCGATGGTGACCAGTGACACGGCGAGGGCTGTCGCAACGTTCATGACGTCTCATCGGGCCTCCCCGTCCGCGCCGGGCTGCCGGCCCGTCGCAATAGTCCCAGTGGCGCGTCGCGCGCGCGAGGACGCGGCCGAGATCTTCCGCCAGCAGTCAAACGTTGCTGGATCAGATCGGCGGCCGACGCCCGCACGCGCTCGAGGTAGTCCTCGCGCTTCTCGGTACCGTTCTTCGATCGAAGGACGAGGATCGCCGGCGGCCTGGCGGGCGGCGCGGGTGACCGCAAACGGGATGTACGAGCCCAGCGTCTGGTACACGTCGCCGGGATTCCCGATGGCTTCGCGACGAAAGTTCCAGCCCGTGGTGGTGGCCAACGGCACCGCGGCCTCGGGATCGTGGATGCCAGCCAGGTCGTTGCCATCGGGATCGACCTGGGGCACCAGGTGAGGGAGTGGAGTCACTCTGCCCGTTGATGACGCGCGCCGGGCCCACGATGCGCCTCGGATCGGCCACACCCGGAAGCGCCGGAAACGCCACCTCCGCGATCGGCACCAGCGTTCTGTCGCCGAGGCGCGGATACCGGCTGGGTGGCGGCGCCGTGTCGTGCCGCACCCAGTCGTGGAGCGCGCGCAGCAAGGCGCGCGCGATGTTCTGATGGGGGACGGGATTGCTCAGTTCCTGCCCGTCAAGGCGCATCTGGGGATTGGCGCTGGCGGCCGCTGAGGGCGCGCGAACCGGAGGAAAGGGCCCGGGTATGTGCTGCGCCCCGGCCAGGAAATAGACGCGGACGTTGTCTGGCAGCGTCAGATCGCGGGTGCCGTCGACGCTCGTGTGGACGAGCGCCGCGGCACGGCCGCCTCCCCAATACTCGACGGGCGTATTGGTGTAGAACACCTTTGGCCGCTGGTCGGGCGTGTAGCGCGACTGCAGCCCATCGCGTGCGCCGGTCACGTCGGTTTCGTCGGCGTCGGCGAAGGGAAACTGCGTCGGGGCAAACATGTCCCCGTGCCCGGGTGTCGAGAATCGCCGGTTGTAGTTGCCGCGCGCCGCGCCGGCAATGTGCGACCAGACGCCGTCGAACACGCGTCGATTCTTCTCGTCGGCGTTGAATCCTTCGTGGAGGAACTGTCGGAGGAAGCGGCCTGTCTGCGAATTCCCGAACGCGAGCGTCGTGCGGCCGCGCACCGGCAGATCCGAGCGATAGCGGAAGGCCGAGGCCGCGTCGCGAATCGCCGCCAGCCCGACGCCGGCCACCACCGGGGCGGAGGCGCGATAGGTGATCCGATACCAGCGGCCCGGATCGAAGCCGCCGTCGAGCTCGATGCGTGGCGGCGCGCTGCCGTCGAGCACCCATCGCCAACTCGAGCGCGGAATCGCGATCGGCTGGTTCCAGAACAGATCGCGCACCGTCAGCGCATCGTCGGCGCTGGCCGGATTGGCCGGGGCATAGGGTGCCGGCGGGCGAACGAGGTCGTCGACGAGCGTCGTCCGCGCCCACGCGTGCGTTCACGATGATGTCGACACTCAGCGGCTCGACGTCGATTCCTGGTGGAATCACCGCCCGGGGCGGCTCGAGACCCAGCCGCTCGGGCGATACGTCGAATTCCCAGCCCACCCACACCAGCGTGTAGCCGTCCCTGAAGAGCAGCGCGTCACCGAAGTAGTCGGCCCTCGTGGGGTCTGCACTCCCCTGGCCGTTGAACCCCGCGAGCCGCCCATAGTTGCCGCGGTTCGCCACCTCGAAGAGCAGCACGCCGTTGCCCTTCGCCGGATCCGTGGGACGCAGCACGTACAGGTCCGACGAGAAGTGGACGCGGCCGTCAGGGCCCTCTGGGTGCGAAGCCCGAGGTCGGCAATTCTGCGGTTGTGCGGGTCTGCCGGGTCGAGCGCGAACTCGATGCGCCCTTCGAGCCTCTCGTAGGTGCCAACGGCACCGAACGAGTGGCCCCCGGCCACGACGCCCCGCGACGTGATGACGACCTTCGTGACCTCAGCCAGTCCTTGGGCCGGGTGAAGAACCAGGCAGAGCACAGCGAGACAGAAGACCCGTGTCGCCACGACTCACTCCTTTCATGAGGCCTTCGAGCGGACGAACCTCTCCCATTGCGGAGTGCGTGTCAGCTGCCTCACTCCAAGGTGGCTGATGGCTCGTTCGAACCCTCGGACAGTAATGCGCGAACCGACGGCAAACAGGTGAATCGCCTGGATTGCACGGTGCGCATCAAGCACAACGATGGCTACAATGCCAGCACGATGGCGTCCGCCCAGGTCACCGAGTTGCTGCACGCGTGGGGCGCGGGCGACGACGCGGCTCTTCACCAGCTCGTGCCCCTGGTGGAGTCCGAACTGCGACGACTGGCCGGCGCCTACATGGCGCGCGAGCGACCAGGGCATACGCTGCAGCCGACGGCGCTGGTCAACGAAGCGTTTCTCCGGCTCGTCAACGCGCAAAGCGTGCGCGTGGCAAGGCCGTGCGCACTTCGTCGGCATCGCGGCTCGCCTGATGCGGCGCGTGCTCGTCGATCACGCCAGAGCGCGCGGCTACGAGAAGCGTGGTGGCGGCGCACAGGCCGTGCCGCTCGAGGCCACGATCCTGGTGTCTCGTGCGCCGGACGTCGCCCTGCTCGATCTCGACCACGCCCTGGATGCGTTGGCGGAGGTCGACGACCGGAAGGCCAGGGTGGTCGAGATGCGCTTCTTTGGCGGGATGACGGTGGAGGAGACGGCGGATGCGCTGGGCGTGTCGATCGACACCGTGAAGCGCGATTGGCGCCTGGCCAAGCTCTGGTTGCTGAACAAGCTCGAGGACCGGCCACGATGAGCGAGAGGATCGACCGCTGGCGCCGCGTCGAGCAGATCTGCCAGGACGCGTTGGATCGTCCAGTGGCCGAGCGCGCCGCGTTGCTCGAGGCTGCCTGCGGCGAGGATGGCCCGCTGCGGCACGAGGTGGAGGCCTTGCTCAGGCAGGAGGAGGCGGGCTCCGCGTTCCTCGAGTCGCCCACTGGCGCGGTGGCCGCCGCTGTGATGGAGCCGGGGTCCTCCCGACTGAGTGGACACCGCGTCGGGGGCTTCGATGTCGGCGCGCTGCTGGGTGCCGGCGGCATGGGCGAGGTGTATCGGGCCCGCGACACCAGGCTGGATCGCGACGTGGCGATCAAGATCCTGCCCGAGGCGTTTGCGCACGATGCGGAACGCGTGGCTCGCTTCCAACGTGAAGCGAAGACCCTCGCCGCACTGAACCATCCCAACATCGCCGCCATCTACGGGCTCGAAGAGAGCGACGGCGTGACCGTTCTCGTGATGGAACTCGTCGAGGGCGACGACCTTCGCAGCGCATCGCCCGCGGCGCGATCCCCCTCGACGAAGCCCTGCCGATCGCGAAGCAGGTAGCGAAAGCCCTCGAAGCAGCGCACGAGCACGGGATCATCCATCGCGATCTCAAGCCGGCGAACATCAAGGTGCGCCGCGACGGCGTGGTCAAGGTGCTCGACTTCGGTCTCGCGAAGGCCATGGAGCCAGCCGGGGCAGCACAGGGCACTCGGCCAACCCCACGATCACCACGCCGGCGATGACACAGGCGGGGATGATCCTGGGCACGGCGGCCTACATGGCGCCCGAACAGGCGCGTGGGCGGCCCGTGGACAAGCGAGCCGACGTCTGGGCATTCGGCGCGGTGCTGTTCGAGATGCTCGCCGGCCGGCGCGCCTTTCGACGGTGAGGACGTGGCCGAGGTGCTTGGTGCGGTGATGCGTCTCGAGCCCGACTGGGCGGCGCTCTCGCCCGACGTGCCATCGCCGGTGCGCACCCTGCTGCAGCGGTGTCTCGTGAAAGACCCGCGCGAGCGCATCGCCGATATCGCCGCGGCGCTGTTCGTGCTCGGGCACCAGACCGGCGCCACGACACCTGTCACCCTCCCGGCGCCAACGAACCGCCGCACATGGTGGGTGGGCGCACTCGCCATCGCCGCCGTGCTCGCCGTGGCGGCTGTCGCCTTCCAACGGGCCGACCCTGGCCGGCCCGCGCTCGAGCCTGTCGAGTTCACCATCGTGCCGCCTGCCGGCACGTCCTTCGGCAGGCCGCGCCGCCGGCGGAACCGGGTATGCCCCACAACTGGCGGTGTCTCCGGACGGCCGCTACGTCGTGTTCGTGGCCGGCGTCAGATCCGAGTTCCAGCTCTGGCTGCGTGCGGTGGCCAGCGCGGACGCCAGGCCTCTACCGGGCACCGAGGGCAGCGCGTTTCCGTTCTGGTCGCCGGACAGCAGCTACGTTGCGTTCTTCGCGGGCGGCAAACTCAAGAAAATCGCGGTCGCCGGGGGGCCACCGGTCACGCTGGCCGACGCGGCCGCCGGTCGCGGCGGCAGTTGGAGCCGCGACAACGTGATCCTCTTCGACCGGGCCCTGCGGTCCGGGCTCTTCCGCGTCCCGAGCACCGGAGGCGTCCCGACCGCGGTCACGATGCTCGCAGAGGGAGAAGACGCACACCGGTGGCCGCATTTCCTGCCGGATGGGCGGCATTTCTTCTACACCGCTGTTACCGGTGGTTGTTGTCCTCCAGCGAAGCCAGGGGTCGTGAAGGTCGGCTCGCTCGATCCGAGCGAATCTGCCGTGACGCTGCTGCAGGCCGACTCGTCGGCCGCCTACGGATCCGGCCACCTGGTGTTTGCTCGGGACCAGACCTTGATGGCGCAGCCGTTCGATCCGGCTTCGCGCACCACCACGGGCGACGCGTTCCCACTGAGGGAGCGTGTCGGCTTTGAGGGCAGCCGCTACGTCAGCGCGTCGGTTTCGCAGAATGGAACCCTTGCGTACGCGCCCAACGCGGCTCCGACGCAACAGAACCTCTTCTGGTTCGACCGGTCCGGCCGTACCCTCGGCACGCTGGGCGAAGGGGGCCTGAACGCGAGCCCGAGGCTGTCGCCCGACGAAGGGCGCGTCGCGCTCGCCGAGCCTACGGGGAATCCAGGAAATCTGGACATCTGGCTGATCGATATTTCTCGCAATTTGCGGTCGCGCCTGACCTCCGACGCGCGAGACGAGGGATCGCCAGTGTGGTCGCCCGATGGCACACGCATCGTGTTCGGCAGCGGCGCGCCCCGTGAGGGCGCTGCCGGAGAAGGCCCTCCTGCTTCAGGCTCCAGTGAACGAGACCGCAGCGAGCGAAATCCTCCTCGAGGCGGCCGGCACGCCGGCGCGGCCCTGTGGCCCGCGACAGTGTCTCATCACGCCATCGGACTGGTCCGCGGACGGGCGGTTCGTGCTCTACACGTTGAGCGGATCGTTTCCGGCGACGTCCGACATCTGGGCCCTGCCGATCTCTGGGGACCGCCAGCCGTTTCCGGTCGCCAACACACGGTTTGGCGAGAGCCTCGGTACATTCTCCCCGGACGGCCGCTGGATCGCGTACGTGAGCGACGAGACCGGCCAGCCCAACGTCTACGTTCAGCCGTTTCATGCGCGCTGGAGGGAAGCAGCGGATTTCTGTCAATGGGGGCCGCAATCCTCACTGGCGTGGGAACGGCAAGGAGCTCTTCTATCTCGACGCCGACGGCGCGATGACGGCCGTGTCCATTGCGACAACGGACACGGTCACCGTCGGGCTGCCCGAAACGCTGTTCCCGGTCGGCACGCTCAGCGTCAACCAGATGTTCTCGGTGACGAAAGACGGACAGCGGTTCCTCGTCAATGCGAGGCCGCCCAACACGGCCAACGGGTCGCCGCTGACCGTCATCATCAACTGGACGTCAACGCTCGGGAAGTGAATGCGCGGCCCTACTCGTGCCGGAGCGCCTCGATCGGGTCGAGGCGCGACGCTCGTACCGCCGGCACCATCCCGAAGAAGATGCCGACGCCGGCCGAGAAGCCGAGACCGATCGCAAACGACCACCACGGCAGCGAGATCGGGAAGCCGGTGAGCAGCGTGACGGTGAGCCCGATCCCGCTCCCGCAAGACGATCCCCAGCACGCCGCCGATCGAGGTCAGCACCGCGGCCTCGGTCAGGAACTGGAACAGCACTTCCTGCCGGCGCGCCCCCAGCGCCTTCCGGACGCCGATCTCGCGCGTCCGCTCGGTGACCGAGATCATCATGATCGCCATCACGCCGATGCCGCCCACCATCAGGGCGATCGACGAAATCACGACCAGCGCCAGGAACGTGGCGCGGCTGATCTGATCCCAGACGCGCAGGATCGCGTCCTGGGTCGCCAGGTCGAAGTCGTTGGGCTCGTCCAGCTTCAGCCCGTGCCGGATGCGCATGATCTGCTCCACCTCCTGCAGCGCCTGCTCGCGGGTGGCGGTGGGGTAGGGCACGACCATGATGGTGGCGCTGTTCTGGCCCGGCGGGCCGCGCCGCCGGGTCGCGTCGGAGGCGAAGATCACCTGGTGGGTGGTGGTCGGGATGATCACCATGTCGTCCTGGTTGTTGCCGAACCCGCCGACCGACGGCCGCTTGGCCATCACGCCGATGACGATGTGCTCGATCGCGCCGATCCGGACCTTCTTGTTGATCGGATCGATACCGGCCTTGGCGAAGAGCGCCTGATAGGCCGTGTCGCCGATCACGACCACGCGCCGGCGGTGCAGCACCTCCGGCTGGGTGAAAAAGCGTCCCAGGCTCAGTTGCGCGAAGTTGGCGTTGGCGAACTCCTCGGTGGCGCCGATGATCGCCAGCTGGCTGGTGCGCTGGCCGCGGTAGTACATCCGCTCGGTGGTCTGGGTGATGCCGGTCCCCAGCATCACGTCCACGATGTCGATTGACGGCGCCAGCTTCTCGATCGCCTTGGCGTCCTCCATCGTCAGGTTGGGCCGCCGCAGGATCTCCGAGAACTCGACCCCGCTCGAGATGCTGAGGATGCTGACCTTGCTGACGAAGATCGTGCTCGGCCCCAGGGAGCGCACCTGATCGCGCAGCGACTCGTCGAAGCCGCGGATGAGCGAGGTCATGCCGACGATGGCGGTGATGCCAATCACGACGCCGAGGATGGTCAGCGCCGAGCGCAGCTTGTTGGTGCGCAGCGTTTCGAGCGCCATCCCGACGACTTCACCGGCAAGCGACCTATTCACGGCGCAGCGCCTCGATCGGATCCAGGCTGGCGGCCCGGGACGCGGGGTAGAGGCCGAAGAACAGGCCGACGCCCGCGGTGATGCCCAGCCCCAGTATGACCGACCAGGGCTCGAGCCGGGCGGGCAGGGGCGTGAGGGCCGAGATGAGCAGCGCGGCCATCGAGCCCAGCGTCAGCCCGACGATGCCGCCGAAGAGCGACAGCGTGATCGACTCGGTGAGCACCTGCGACATGATGTCGGCCCGCCGCGCCCCGAGCGCCTTGCGCAGCCCGATTTCGCGCGTGCGCTCGCTGACCACCATCAGCATGATGTTCATGATCACGATGCCGCCGACGACCAGCGACAGCGCCACCACGCCGACCAGGACGGCAAAGATGCCGGTCGTCGCCTGGCGGTAGAGGTCCAGGAACGTGTCGGAGGTGAACATCCCGAAGTTGTCGTCGGCACCGGGCTTGAGCCGCCGCGTGACCCGCAGCGCCACGGTGGCGTCGTCCTTGGCGGCCTGGATCTCCTGCGGGCTCCGCGGCTTGACCACGATCTGCAGCGACTGCCGCGCCCCGAACAGCTTCTGGTAGGCGCCCAGCGGGATGACCACGAAGGCGTCCTGCGAGTTGCCGAAGAACGAGCCCTTCTTCTCGCTGATGCCGACGACGCGGAAGGGTACGCCGGCAATGCTGATCGACTTGTCCAGCGCCTCGGTCTGCCCGTACAGCTCGTCGGCCACGTCCCAGCCGATCAGCGCCACCGGGCGGCTGTGCTCGACTTCCACCGGGCTCATCAGCCGGCCGCGCTCGGCGTTGAAGCTGGTGAACTGCCCGAAGTCGCTGGTCACGCCCTGCACCTGCACGTTCTCGAGCTCGTTGGTGCGGTAGGACACGGTGGCGCCCCGCTGCGACTGCGCCATCACCGCGGCGATGCGCGGGCTGTAGCCGCGGATCGCCTCCGCCTCGTCGAGCGTCAGCAACGGGTTGTTGCGGGTGCGCTCCTCGTCGTCCTCGCTGCGGATCGGCGGCAGCCGCTGGATGGTGAACGAGTCGGCGCCGACGTCGCTGACGATCGCGGTCGAGACCATCGAGTTCATGCCCTGGATCAGCGTCACCACCGTCACGATCGACGTGACGGCGACGACGTTGCCCAGCACGGTCATGAACGAGCGGAGCTTGTTCGACCAGATGGACTGGAGCGCGATGCGGACCGATTCGAAGATCTGTCCCATAGGCTAGTGAATGACGGCGGCGCTAGCCGACCGTTCCTATGGCGAGGCGGCGGGGCGCGCGGCGTTGGCCTGGAGGCGGACGCCCTCCCCATCCGCTAACTCGCGCACCGAGGCGAACGGCCCGGTGATCACCTGATCGCCGGCCTTGAGCCCCGACGTCACTTCGAAGTACTGCTCCCCGGCGATGCCGATCTTCACCGGCGTGAACACCGCCCGGCCCCCCTGCAGGAGGAAGACGCCTTCGGTCTCCTTGCGCTCGTGACCAGGTGGCGGCTCGGCCGGCGCCGGACGCGCCGGCGGCTGGCGCGAGAAACGGCTCGGCGGCGGGGGCGGCGGCTCGTGCACCATCGTGCCCGATGGATTGAACAGCATCTCGCGCACGGTCAGGGCCTGGATCGGCACGGCGACGACCTTGTCGCGCGTGGCGGTGGTGATCTCGGCGGTGCAGGTGAAGCCGGGACGCACGTCCGGCACCTTGTCCTCGATAGTGACCACCACCTTGAACGTGGTGGCCTGCCGCTGCCCGGTGTTGTTCTGCGTAGCGGCCTGCGTGGGGCTGTTGCCGATTTCGGTGACGCGGCCCTTGAACTCACGATCGGGCACCGCGTCGATGGTGACCTTGGCAATCTGGCCCAGCTGCACGTTCGGGATGTCGGTCTCGTCCACCTCGACTTCGGCCTCGATCACCGACATGTCGGCGATGGTCATCAGCACCGTGCCGGCGTTGTTCATCGTGCCGACGATCGCCGTCTCGCCTTCCTCGATGTTCCGGCGTGTCACCAGGCCGTCCATCGGCGACGAGATGATCACCTGGTTCAGGTTGTACTTGGTGGTCGACAGGCTGGCCTGCTCCTGCTTGATCTGCTGCTCGCGGGTCTGGATGTCCTGCGTCCGTGCCCGCAGCTCCGCCTCGCGCACGGTGAGCTCGTTCTCCGCGCGCTCGAGCGATTCCTTGGTGGTCAGGCCGTCCTTCCACAGCTCTTCCTGACGCTTGAGGTTCTGCTTCGCCAGATCCAGCCCTGCCCTCGCCTGTTCGACGGCCGTTCGCGACTGCTGCAGGGACGACTGCGCGGCGGCGACGCTGGCCTCGCCCCGCTGCAGCTGGCCCTCGAGCGACCGCGGATCGATTTCGAGCAGGAACTGGCCGGCGCGCACGCGCTGCCCCTCCTCGACCGCCACCCGCGTCACCCGGCCCATGGTGTTGGCCGAGATGTTGACCTGCCGCTTGGGCTGCACCTTGCCCGAGGCCGAAACGATGGCCTCGAGGTCCCGGGCGCGGATGGCCTCGGTGGTGATCTCCGGGCCGGTGGGCTTTCGGTACCAATACGCGGCGCCCGCGCCGCCTCCGGCAAGCATCAGCGCCACAACGGCGATGATCGCCTTCTTCGTCCGAGACATCGCCACCTTATCTGCCTCCCCCCACCAGTCCCAACACGCCGGCCACGACGCCGGCCCCCGCCGCGAACGTGCCGATTGCGGCCGCCGCCGTCCGCCTGGCGGACCGCTGGCACAGGATCGCCGTGCCGATGCCGACGAGCGCGGCCCACCACAGCACGAAGGCGTCGAGGCTGCCGACGAAGCGGGCGGCCGTCGAGGCCTCGTCGAGCAGCGGCAGCCACTGCCCGACCGTAGTGGCGCTGGCCGTGGTCTCGCGCACGTAGGCCAGCGGCGCCGCCGTGGCGTCCCGCAGCGCCAGGATCACGCCGGCGTGCGCCGTCACGGCCAGACACTGCTGGAAGGTTGGCCGGACGCCGTTGGCCGCCAGCCGCCGCGAGGCGGCCAGGATCAAGGCGCCGACGGCGACGCTGACCACCGGCCCGAGCACCAGCGCCCGGACTAAGGAGTATTGGACACCGCGGCTGCTCAGTCGTTGCAGCCGGGCGTAGCCGGCGTCGTCCACCGGCCGGCCGGCGGCGAACGCCGTGCGCTCCCACTGGTCCACGAGGGCGATCCGCCCGGTCTCGGTGGAGTAGAGGGCCGCCCAGGACACGGCCGAGATCGTGGTGGCCACGATCAGGGTGCCCAGCCACATGGGCGCCTGGCGGAGAGCGGCGAACGTCGCCTGGGGCCGCACGATCACCCCACGCACGGCGCCAGCGACGGTCATCTGGCCTGTTGAGACGGACGGGGACACTGTTCGGTTCCGGAGATAGGGTCCAGCGGGGTCTGGGCTTACGGCACTGGCTTAGCCGAGCCCAGAGCCGCCCGGCTAGCCGAGCCAATCTTACCGCGATACACTGCTGTCTCCGGCGTCCGCCTGCCCAGACCCGTGCGATCAGCCTCTCCTTGTACATACCTGTGTTTCGTCCTCGTGACGGCGCTCGGCGCGTCGCGCGCGTGGGGGCAGGCGGTCGAATCGGTCGGGGCGCGCGCGCTCGGCATGGGCGGCGCCTTCGTGGCCGTGGCCAACGACAGCTCCGCCACCTGGTGGAACCCGGCCGGGCTCGCGACCGGCCCCTTCATCGACGTGTCGGTGGGGGCCGCCTTCGCCGGCGCCGACCCGTCGCCCGGCCAGCAAGCGTGGGGCGTCGCGGTCGGGTACCCCGCGCTGGGCGCGAGCTATTACCGCTTGCGTATCACTGACATAGATTCGCTCGGCCCTACAGCGGTGCCCGGAGCGGGCCGACAAGAGGGACGGGTTGGAGTACCGTCGCAGTCCCTCAAGCTTGGACAGTTTGGCGTCACGGTTGTGCACTCGCTGTTCCCGCGTCTGCACGCCGGTGCCACGATCAAGCTCGTACACGGAACCGCGGAAGGCACCGGCAGCGAATCGACGGAGAACCACGTCGACGCTGACATCGGCCGTCCTCGGCGTCGTGGGACCGGTCCGCCTGGGCCTCGCTGCACGGAACCTCTCTGAACCCGTGCTCCACCGTCCCGGCGACGGGATTCCCGGACGTGCGCCTGGCCCGCCAGTTCCGGCTCGGCGTCGCCTACGACGGCGATCCGCCTCCACCTGGAGAGAGCCGGCCGTTCATCGTTTCGTTCGACGCCGACCTGCACACCTACGACACCGTCCGCGGCCCGCGCCGCGTCCTCGCGGCCGGCGCCGAACGCTGGATCGCGGCGCGGCGCGTCGGGCTTCGCGGCGGCGCCCGGTTCAACCTGGCCGGCGAGCAGGAACGTGTCGGCACTCTCGGGGCCAGCGTGGCCCTCGTCAAGGGCGTCATGGCCGAAGCCCACGCCTCACTCGGCAGCCGCGCCGAGCGCGGCTGGGGCGTGGCGGCGCGCGCGGCATTCTGACGCGGCCCGCCGGCGCGATTCCCGGCTCACGGCCAGCGAGGCCTAGGGGACATCGTGGCCGTCCGCCTCGGCGATCTTCTTCTCAAAGAGAAGCGCATCACCCCTGAGCAGCTGCAGGAAGCGCTGGCGCAGCAGCGCCAGAAGGGCGGCAAGCTGGGCTTCACGCTGGTCTCGATGGGCTTCGTCAAGGAAGCCGAGATCACGGCGCTGCTCAGCAAGCAGTTCGGCGTTCCCTCCATCGCGATCAGCCAGTTCGAGATCGACCCGGCCGTCATCAAGCTGATCCCCGCCGAGACGGCGCAGAAGTACCAGATCATCCCGCTGTCGCGATCGGGCGCCACGCTCACGATCGCGATGACCGACCCGACCAACGTGTTCGCCATGGACGACATCAAGTTCATGACGGGCTACAACGTCGAGCCGGTGGTGGCGTCCGAGACCGAGGTGGACGACGCGCTGCAGCGCTACTACAGCAAGGAGCCGGTGGCGGTGGCGGCGGCGTCATCGGGACCGAGCGCGCTCGAGGCCGCGAGCCAGGCCCTCGAGAACATGCCGCTGCTCGACGACACCGGCGACGTCGAGGTCCTCAACGAGTTCGAGGAGATCAGCGTCGAGGCGCTGGCCAAGCAGGGCGAGGAAGCGCCGGTCATCAAGCTCGTGCAACGTGATCCTGATGTCGGCGATCCAGAAGGGCGCCAGCGACATCCACGTCGAGCCCTACGAGAAAGAGCTGCGCGTCCGCTACCGCATCGACGGCATCCTCTACAACATCATGGCGCCGCCGATGAAGTTCCGCGACGCCATCACCTCGCGCATCAAGATCATGGCGAAGCTCGACATCGCCGAGAAGCGCCTGCCGCAGGACGGCCGCATCAAGATCCGCTTCCAGGACCACGGCCAGGCCCGCGACATCGACTTCCGCGTGTCGTGCCTGCCGACGCTGTTCGGCGAGAAGATCGTCATGCGCTTGCTCGACAAGAACAAGCTGATGCTCGACATGACGAAGCTCGGCTTCGAGACCGAGTCGCTGGCCAAGTTCGAGGTCGCGATCCAGAAGCCCTGGGGCATGGTGCTGGTGACGGGCCCCACCGGATCGGGCAAGACCAACACGCTCTACTCGTCGATCTCGCGGATCAACACCACCGAGACCAACATCATGACCGCCGAGGACCCGGTGGAGTTCAACCTGGTCGGCATCAACCAGGTGCAGGTGCGCGAGAGTATCGGTCTCAACTTCGCCGCCGCCCTCCGCAGCTTCCTGCGTCAGGACCCCAACACCATCCTGGTCGGCGAGATCCGCGACTTCGAGACCGCCGAGATTGCGGTCAAGGCGGCGTTGACCGGCCACCTCGTGCTCTCGACCCTGCACACCAACGACGCGCCCAGCACGGTCAACCGCCTGATGAACATGGGCATCGAGCCGTTCCTGGTGGCGAGCTCGCTGAACCTGGTCTGCGCCCAGCGGCTGGTCCGCCGGGTGTGCAAGGAGTGCGCGGTGGACCATCCCATGCCGCCGGAGGCCCTGGTCTCGGCAGGCTTCTCGCCGGAAGACGGCGCGACCGTCGTGACGAAGAAGGGCCGGGGCTGCGAGAAGTGCAACAACACCGGCTACAAGGGCCGCGTCGGCCTCTACGAGGTGATGGAGATCACCGAGGACCTGCGCGAGCTGATCCTGGTCGGCGCCTCGAGCCTGGAACTACGGCGCAAGGCGGTTGAGGAAGGAATGATCACCCTCCGCGGAAGCGGTCTGCTCAAGGTCAAGCAAGGCATGACGACGCTCGAAGAAGTCGTCAGGGAGACAGTGAAGTAGATGGCCACGCTACCCGAATTGCTTCAGACGATGGTGCAGCTGCAGGGCTCGGACCTGCACATCACCACCAACACGCCGCCGCAGGTGCGGGTGCACGGCAAGCTGCAGCGGCTCGAGGGCATCGATCTGACGCCCGCCGAAACCAAGCAGCTGAGCTACAGCGTGCTGACCGATGCCCAGAAGAAGCGGTTCGAGGAAACCCTCGAGCTGGACTTCTCCTTCGGCCTCAAGGGGCTGGCGCGCTTCCGCTGCAACATGTTCAACCAGCGCGGCTCGGTGGGCGCGGTCTACCGGGTGATTCCCGAGCAGATCCGCGGCTTCCAGGAGCTGAACCTGCCGCCGGTGCTCGCCACCCTGGCCGACCGGCCGCGCGGCCTGGTGCTGGTCACCGGGCCCGACCGGGTCCGGCAAGTCCACGACGCTCGCGGCGATGATCGACAAGATCAACAGCGAGCGGAACGAGCACATCCTCACCATCGAGGACCCGATCGAGTTCGTCCACAAGCACAAGAGCTGCCTGGTCAACCAGCGCGAGGTTCACGCCGACACCCAGAGCTTCTGCCCTCGCCTTGCGCTCGGCGCTGCGCGAGGACCCCGACATCGTGCTGGTGGGCGAGATGCGCGACCTCGAGACGGTGGAGTCGGCGCTCAAGATCGCCGAGACCGGCCACTTGACGTTCGCGACGCTGCACACCAACTCGACCACCCAGACGATCAACCGCATCATCGACATCTTCCCGGCCAACCAGCAGTCGCAGGTCCGGACGCAGCTGTCGCTGGTGCTCGAGGGCATCGTCTGCCAGACGCTGCTGCCCAAGATCGGCGGCGGCCGCATCGTCGGCCTGGAGATCATGGTGCCCGACGCCCGCGATCCGGAACCTGATCCGCGAGGACAAGATCCACCAGATCTACTCGGCGATGCAGACCGGCCAGGAAAAGATGGGCATGCAGACGATGAACCAGTGCCTGGCGACGCTGTATCAACGGAAGCTCGATCTCGCTCGAGACGGCGCTCGAGCGCGTCGTCGAACAAGGACGAGCTGCAGGACCTGATCAACCGCGGCGTCGGCGTGGTGGCCGGCGCGGGCCTGGCCCGGCCCGGCGCGCCGCGTCCGGTCGGGGCAGCGCGGTAGAGACGGCACAGTCAGAGTCACGGCGGCAACTGAGGCACGAACCAGATGGCGACATTCGCATATAGCGGACGGACGCGAGCCGGGCAGACGGTCAACGGCGAGCGGGAAGCCGACTCGATGGACGCCGCCGTGGCGGCGCTGCGCCGCGAGCAGGTGGTCATCACCAAGATCAACCCCGCGAAGGCGGCGGCCGCCGCGCCCAAGGCCAAGGTCCCCAAGGTCAAGAAGGTGTCGGCCAAGAGCCTGGCGGTGTTCACCCGCCAGTTCTCGGTGATGATCGACGCCGGCCTGCCGCTGGTGCAGTGCCTCGAGATCCTGGGCACCCAGGAAGAGGACAAGAACTTCGGCCGCGTGATCCTGGAAACCCGCGCCGAGGTGGAGAACGGCGCCTCGCTGGCCGACGCGATGCGCAAGAACCCCAAGGTGTTCGACGCGCTGTTCACCAACATGATCGCCGCCGGCGAGGCCGGCGGCATCCTGGACACGATTCTCAAGCGGCTGGCGACCTACATCGAAAAGGCCGTCAAGCTGAAGAACCAGGTCCAGTCCGCGATGATCTACCCGGTCGCGATCATCGTCATCGCCGGCCTGGTGGTGGGCGTGATTCTGTGGAAGGTCATCCCGACGTTCGCGACGCTGTTCGCCGGCCTGGGCGCCGATCTGCCGCTGCCCACGCGCATCGTCATCGCGCTCAGCAACGGGCTGGTGCGCTACATGCCGTTCGTGCTGGTGGGCATCGGCGCCGCCATCTTCGGGTTCCGTGCCTACTACAACACGCCGGGCGGCCGCATGACCATCGACGGCATCACGCTGAAGATGCCGGTGCTGGGGCCGATGATGCGCAAGATCGCCGTGGCCCGCTTCTGCCGCACGCTGGCGACCCTGCTCGCGTCCGGCGTCTCGATTCTCGAGGCGCTGGACATCACCGCCCGCACCGCCGGCAACGCCGTCGTGGAGCGCGCGCTCAACCTGACGCGCAAGAGCATCGAGGGCGGCGAGACGATCGCCGTGCCGCTGCGCGAGACCGGCGTCTTCCCGCCGATGGTGGTGCAGATGATCAGCGTCGGCGAGACCACCGGCGCGCTCGACACGATGCTGGGGAAGATCGCGGACTTCTACGAGGAGGAAGTGGACGTGGCCGTGGCCGGCCTGCTGACCCTGCTCGAGCCGCTGATGATCGCCGTGCTCGGCGGCGTCGTCGGCGGCATCGTCATCGCGATGTACATGCCGATCTTCGCCCTGATCAGCAACCTGACGGGCGGGTAGCGCGTGATCTCGACCCTGGACGACCGGGGGCTCACCGAGGCGGCCACCGTACGGGCCAGGGTGCTGTGGCTCGTCGCCGGCCGCCTGATCATCTCGACCACGCTGCTCGGGTCGGCCACGCTGCTGCAGTTCACGGTGCCGGGCGTGTTCCCGGTCAACCCGTTCTTCTTCCTGATCGGCCTGACCTACGGGTTGAGCGTCGTCTACCTGTCGACGCTCAAGTACGTCGAGCGCCATCCCTGGCTGGTGAACGCCCAGCTGTGGATCGACGTGCGTGCTGGTGTCGGCCTTCATCCTGGTGACGGGTGGCATCAGCAGCGACTTCTCCTCGCTCTACCTGCTGCCGATCATCGCCGCGACGATCATCCGCTCCCGCAGTGGAGGGCTGCAGGTGGCGGCGCTCAGCGCCTGCGGCTACTTCGCCATCGTCGCCAGCCAGTACGTGAGCGTGGAGCAGTTCCCGCTGTGGGTGGCGCGCGAGCCCGATCTGCCGGCCGTCCGTTTCGCCCAGTACGTGGCGGCGACCAACGTCTGCGGCTTCGTCGGCGTGGCGCTGCTGGCCGGCTCGCTGGCCGAGGGCCTGCGCTCGGCGGATGCCAGGCTGGTCGATGCCTCGGCCGCGATGGCCGACCTGCGCGCGTTCAACGCCCACGTGATCGACAGCCTGGTCAGCGGCCTGGTGACCGCGGACGCGCAGTGGCGCGTGCTGACCTTCAACCGGGCCGCCGTCCGCGATCACCGGCGTGTCGTCCGAGGCGGCGCTCGGGCCGTGACGCCCGCCAGCTGCTGGGGCTGCCGCCGGCATTCTCCGAACGGTTGGCATCCGCCGCGCCGTCGCGCGGGCGCCGGGCCGACTTCGCGTATGCCACCCTCGACGGCCGGACGATCGATCTGGGCGTGACCGCGGGGCAGTTGCAGTTTCCCGACAACACCGCCGGCCATCTGTTCACGTTCCAGGACGTGACCGACGTCAAGCGGCTCGAACGCGACGCCGGGCGCCGCGAGCGGCTGGCGGCGGTGGGGGAGATGGCCGCCGGCATCGCCCACGAGATTCGCAATCCGCTGGCCTCGATGTCCGGCTCGATGCAGGTGCTGCGCGCGGAGCTGTCGCTCAACGGCGAGCAGGCCGAGCTGATGGACATCGTGCTGAAGGAATCGGAGCGGCTGAACAGCACCATCCGGTCGTTCCTGGCCTACGCGCGGCCCACGCGGCCGACGATCGGCCCGCCTGGATCTCGCCGCAGGTGGTGGCCGACACGGCGCGGCTGCTCCAGAACGGCGACGACGTGCGCCCCGGCCACCGCGTCGAAGTGGACGTGCCGCCGCATCCGGTGTGGTGCGAGACCGACGACAACCAGGTGCGGCAGGTGCTGTGGAACCTGGCGACCAACGGCCTGCGGGCGATGTCCACCGGCGGCCGCCTGCGGCTGTCGGTGACCGAGCCGGCCACTGGCGGCGTCGAGATCGAGGTGCAGGACCAGGGCTGCGGCATCGCGCCGGCGGATCTCGATCGCATCTTCCAGCCGTTCCACAGCACGTTCGAGCGCGGCACGGGCCTGGGGCTGGCCACGGTGCACCGGATCGTCGGCGACTTGCGGGGCACGATCAGCGTGAAGTCCGTCGTCGGCCAGGGCACCTCGATGTGTGTGCGGCTGCCGCGTCCGGCGCGCGGATGAGCCCGCGCGCGAGCTGTCCTTGCAGGAGGCAGTGTGAGCGCGGGCACGGTCGAGCGCCCCGGCAAACCGGCGACCCAGGAGGAACTGGGCCGCGCCCCGCGGGTGCTGCTCGTGGACGACGAGGCCTCGATGCGCGACATGCTGCGCATCGTGCTCCGGCGCGACGGCTACGAGGTGCTGGTGGCCGACGGCGTCCGCGCCGCCCTGGCGATTCTCGAGAAGGAGCACATCGACCTGCTGCTCTCCGACATCCGCATGCCCGACGGCAGCGGCGTGGACGTGGTGCGCGCGGCCAAGGCCGCCAACCGCGACATCGTCGCCTTCATGATGACGGCGTTCGCGTCCACCGACACCGCCGTCGAGGCGATGCGGCTGGGCGCGGTGGACTACTTCACCAAGCCGTTCAACGTGGACGAGCTGCGGCTCAAGATCGGCCAGCACCTCGAAACCCGGCGGCTCAAGGAAGAGAACGTCGTGCTGAAGCGGGCGTTGAACGCCACCCACGAGTTCTCGAGCCTGATCGGGCCGCAGCCCGGCCATGCTGGAGCTGTTCCAGCTGATCGAGACCGTGGCCAGGACGCCGAGCACGGTGCTGATCACGGGCGAGTCGGGCACCGGCAAGGAGATGGTGGCCAAGGCCATCCACGTCAACTCGCTGCGGCGCGACCGGCCGTTCGTGGCGCTGAACTGCGGCGCCGTGCCGGAGACGCTGCTCGAGTCGGAGCTGTTCGGCCACGTGCGCGGCGCCTTCACCGGCGCGGACGCGAACAAGAAGGGCCTGGTCGAGGTGGCCGAGGGCGGCACCATCTTCCTCGACGAGATCGGCGAGATGAACCCCAGCATGCAGGTCAAGCTGCTGCGCGTGCTGCAGGAGCGCCGCTTCCGCCGCCTGGGCGGCACCACCGAGGTGCCGGCCGACGTCCGGGTGGTGGCCGCCACGCACCAGGACCTGCCGGCGCTGATTGCCGGCGGGCGGTTCCGGGAAGACCTCTTCTACCGGATCAACGTCATCCAGGTGCAGCTGCCGCCGCTCCGCGAGCGCCGGGAGGACATCGGGCTGCTGGCCGAGCGCTTTCTGCACACCTTTGCCGCGCAGATGGCCAAGCCGGTCACCGGGATCGCCAGCGAGGCGCTGCGCGATCCTGACCGCCTACCACTGGCCGGGCAACGTCCGCGAGCTGCAGAACGTGATCGAGCGGGCCGTGGCGCTGGAGCAGACGCCGGTCGTGCTGCCCGAGACGCTGCCGGCGCACGTGCGGGAGCTGGCCGGCGCGGCACGGGCCGCCGAAGCCTCGGTCGCTGGCGGGCCGCCGGCGCTGCCCGACCTGGAGGCGGGATTCGACCTCGAGGCGCGCGGCGAGGAGTTCTACCGCCACTACCTGGCGCTGGCCCTGGCCCGCACCGGCGGAGTGCAGGTGAAGGCCGCCGAGATGCTGGGCATGAGTTTCCGGTCGTTTCGCTATTACGCAAAGAAATACGGCCTGCGCGGCGGGCCGGATGATTCCGCCACTTCTTGACAGGCGCGCGTGACAGAAACTGTCAACTGCCCTGGATTGTCAGCGCTCCGGCGCCGTGCGGCGGCCCGGCCGGCGCACGTAAGTTGTTGCTGCAGAACTGCTTGTGACATGCTGCTGGTGGGTCCAGACCGTCTGGCACTTCCGTTGCTCTAAAGGAGAAACAGAACATGCGGCGCTGCACACGGCGCCACGAGACACGGAACCAGGCGGGCACCGATAGGCGGGACCCGACGCAGTCAAGGAGAAGACCTGTGAAGAAGATGCAGAGAAACGAAGGCTTCACGCTGATCGAGCTGCTGATCGTCGTGGCCATCATCGGCATCATCGCGGCCATCGCCGTGCCGGGCCTGATGCGCGCCCGCATGTCGGGCAACGAGGCTTCGGCCATCGGTTCGGTCCGGACGATCAACAGCTCGCAGGCGACGTACGCGTCGAGCTGCGGCGGCGGCGGCTACGCAGAAGACCTCGCCGCCCTGGCAGACGCACCCGACCGCGGGCGGTCCCGACGTTCATCCCCCAGGACCTGCAGCGGACGCCGTCGTCGAGGGCACGCCCAAGAGTGGATACGAGCTTCCTGGTGACCGACAACGGCTCGGCGACGGTGCTGGCTGCGCGGCCAACACGTGCAACGCGATCGCCGACTCGCACACCGAGTTCTGGGCGACGGCGGACCCGGCGACACCCGGCACGACCGGCTCGCGCTTCTTCGGCACGGACCACAGCGGCATGATTCGACAGGACGCCGTTGACGCCGTCGCCGACGATCACGGACGGCACCCCGCTGAACTAAGCCACGCGACGACAGCACGACTCCAACCCGAGAGGGCGCCCGGCTGCGGGCGCCCTCTCTCTCGTTTGTGCGAGCGGCATCGAGGCCACGGTTGACAGGCCGGAGCGCGCCTCGTAGGATGCGACTGCGACTCCTATGGCTGAAGCACAGCCGAACCCTCCTCATGCTCCTGGCGGCGGTGGCCCTCGCCGCCTCCGTGGCCGCCCTCTACGTTCACTACCAGCTGATCGCCGATCCCACCTACGCCAGCTTCTGCGACGTCAGCGAGACGGTGAGCTGCGAGGCGGTGTACCGGAGCGCGTACGGCACCGTGCTGGGCGTGCCGGTGGCGGCCGGCGGCGCCATCTGGTCCGCGTTCGTCTTGCTGCTGGCCGGCTACGGCATGCGCGTGCCGCGCAGCGAGACGGCGGGCACGCGCCGCCGGCTACGTGTTCCTGTCGTCGGTCGTCGGCCTGGCGGCGGTCTTCTACTACGCCTACGCGTCGTTCTTCGTCCTGCAGAAGACGTGCTTGCTGTGCGTGGCGATGTATGTGGCCGTGGTCGGCATCTTCTTCGTCTCGAGCGCGGCCGCGCCCGTCGGGCCTGGCGGTGCTGAAGGGCCTGGGCAGCGACCTCAGCGGCCTGCTGGCCAGCCCGCCGGCGATGGGCCTGGCGGCGCTGTGGCTGGTGGGCTCGCTGGCGCTCGTCGGCCTGTTCCCCCGCGAGCCGATCGGCGACGCGGCGTCCACCGACGCGAGCCGCGGCGGCGCCGATCGAGACGCTGGATCCCGCGGCGCTGACCGAGTGGCACAAGTGGCTCGACGCGCAGCCGAAGCAGGAGGCGGCGCTGCCCGCCGACGGCGTGAAGGTGCGGGTGCTGAAGTTCAACGACTACCAGTGCCCCGCCTGCCGCATGACCTACATGGCGTATCACGACATCATCGCCAAGTACCAGGCCTCGCACCCGGACGCGTTCCGGTTCGAGACCCGCGACTTCCCGCTGGAGAGCGAATGCGGGTTCGGGGGCATTCACAGTTCTGCATGCGAGGCGGCGGTCGCGGTGCGGCTGGCGCGCGCAAAGAACAAGGGCGCCGAGCTCGAGGCCTGGCTGTTTGAACGTCAGGAGTCGATGAGCCGAGATCTCGTGAAAGAGGGGCTCGCAGCAGATTGCCCAGGTGACCAACTTCGACGAGGAGTATCCGAAGATGCTGGAGCAGGTGCGCGCCGATGCGCGGCTGGGCCAGCAGCTGGGCGTGCAGGGCACGCCGACGTTCTTCGTCAACGGCATTCGCGTGGGCAGCCTGCGCCCCGCGTATTTCGACGCCGCGATCGCGTATCTGCTGAACAAATCCGGAAAGGCCGATAGGCTGGCCGCAAGGGGCCGGCAGGCGCCCCGCAGCTATGGACGCGATTCGGACGGAACAGCTCACCAAGCACTACCCGATCGGCTTCTGGCGTCCGCGCCCCTACGTCGCGCTTGCACCCGTTGACCTTGTCGGTCGAACCGGGCGAGGTGTTCGGCTTTCTTGGGCCCGAACGGCGCCGGCAAGACCACGACGCTGAAGCTGCTGATGCAGCTGGTGTTTCCCGACCGCCGGCTCGGCCGAGATCCTCGGCCGGCCGGTGGGCGACGCCGCCACCAAGCGGCGGATCGGCTATCTGCCGGAGAACCCCTACTTCTACGATCACCTGACCGCCGAGGAGCTGCTCGCCTACTTCGCGGGCCTGTTCGGCTACCGCGGCGCCGATCGGCGCACGCGCGCCGCCGCGCCTGCTCGACGAGGTGGGCATCGGGGCCGAGCGGCGGCTGCAGCTGCGCAAGTTCTCGAAGGGCATGGTGCAGCGCGTCGGCATCGCCCAGGCGCTCGTCAACGAGCCCGACGTCGTGTTCTTCGACGAGCCGATGTCGGGCCTGGACCCGCTGGGCCGCCGCGACATCCGCGAGCTGATCCTGCGCCTGCGCGCGCGGGGGTGCACGGTGTTCTTCAGCTCGCACGTGCTGTCCGACGCCGAGGCGCTGTGCAGCCGGGTGGCATCCTGGCCGGCGGGCGGCTGGTCGCGACCGGGCGCGCTGTCGGAGATCCAGGCCCTCGAGGCGCGCGGGCTGGGACCTGGTCGTCAGCGGCCTGTCGCCGCACGTGCTCGAGCCCCTGACCCGCGAGCGGGCGCGTGCTGCAGGCGACCGACATCGGCGCACGACCGCTACGCGCTGGAACTGCCGGTCACCGAGGAGCCGCACGCGCTGCTGACCGAGCTGGCGCCGGCCGGCGTGCGCCTGGTGTCGGTGCAGCCGCTGCGCGACAGCCTGGAGGACTTCTTCGTGCGCCAGGTGGGCGCCGCGGCCAAGGATCGCGGGCTGGGGACGCCTGATCGATGCGCACGCTGGGCTACGTCGCCGTCAACGTGTTCCGCGAGTCGGTGCGCGACAAGGTGCTGTACAACCTGGTCGTCTTCGCGGTGCTGCTGATGGCGGCGTCGTATCTCATCGGCCAGCTGACGGCCGGCCAGGACATCAAGATCATCAAGGACCTCGGCCTGGCGGCCATCGCCACGTTCGGGCTGATGATCGCGGTCTTCATCGGCATCGGCCTGGTGTGGAAGGAAGTGGAGCGCCGCAGCATCTACGGCCTGCTGACCAAGCCGATCAGCCGGGCCCAGTTCATCGTCGGCAAGTATGCCGGCCTGGTGCTGACGCTGGCCGTGAACGTGGCGGTGATGGTGGTGGCGTGGTACGCCGTGCTCGGCTACATGGGCGCGACCGTCGAGCCCGGCGGCCCGCGCCGCGTGGGTGGCGCCGGCCACCGACCCGACGATGCTGAAGGCCGTGGTGCTGATCTTCGTCGAGCTGATGCTGGTCACGGCGCGTGGCGCTCTTCTTCTCGACCTTCTCCAGCCCGTTCCTCTCGGCCGGCCTGACCGTCGGCCTGTGGGTGATCGGCCACTTCAACGCCGACCTGCGCAACTTCGAGGCGGTGGTCGAGTCGCCCGCCGCGGCGTGGCTGGCGCGCGGGCTCTATTACGTGCTGCCGAACTTCTCGGCGTTCGACGTCAAGTACCAGGTCGTGCACGCGCTGCCGGTGCCCGCCGCGTACCTGGCGTCCACAGCCGCCTACGGGGCGGTGTACATCGCGCTGCTGCTGGTTGCTGCCGTGGCCGTCTTCTCGCGCCGTGACTTCAAGTAGCGCCGGCCCGTCCGCGGCGGTGACCGCCGTCGCCCTGGCGGCGCTGCTGGCGGCCGTGGTCGGGCTTGCAGATCCTGCGCGAGCGGGCGGCGCCGCTGCAGTCGGGCGAGGCGGAGCTGCTCTACGTGCGGTCGCCGGAGGCGATGAAGCGGATGGCGCTCTCGTACGGCCCGCTGCTCGCCGACGTCTACTGGATCCGCGCGATCCAGCACTACGGCGACACCAAGCGGTCGACCGAGCGCGCGCCAAGAGCTACGCGCTGCTGTATCCGCTGCTCGACCTCACGACCTCGCTCGATCCCCTGTTCAACGTCGCCTATCACGTTCGGCGCCATCTTCCTGGCCGAGCCGGCGCCGGGCGGCCCCGGCCGGCCCGACCAGGCCATCGCGCTGCTGCAGAAGGGGCTGAAGGCGCAGCCGGACAACTGGCGGCTGATGCAGGCGCTCGGGTTCGTCCACTACTGGTGGCACGAGGACTACCGGACGGCCGCCTACTGGTTCGACCAGGCCGCCAAGCGCCCGGGCGCGCCGATCTGGATGGCGCCGCTCGCCGCCGTCACGCTGGCGCAGGGCGGCAACCGCGCCTGCCTCGCGGCAGATGTGGCAGCACGTCGCCGCAGACCGAGTCCGACGAGTGGTTTCGCAACGAGGCGCGCGCGGCGCCTGCAGCAGCTCGACGCGCTGGACCAGATGGATGCGCTCGAATCGCCTGCTGGCGGCCTACCAGCGCGCGGACCGGCCGCCCGGCCGCGCGGCTGGGCCGATCTGGTGCGCGCCGGGCCTGCTGCGCGGCATGCCGCGCGACCCGAACGGCCTGCCGTACCGGATCGAACGGGCGACGCGGCCGCTCGATCCCGCGTCGCGGCTGCTGCCGCTGCCGGACCCGGCGAGGCTGCGATGATCGCCGCTCGTGGTGCCTGCGGGCTGATGGTCGGCAGCTTCCTGAACGTCTGCATCTACCGGCTGCCGCGGCGCGAGTCGGTGGCGTGGCCGGCGTCGCACTGCACGTCGTGCCGGCGGCGCGCTGTCGTGGTACGAGAACGTGCCGGTGGTGAGCTGGCTGGTGCTGCGCGGCCGGTGCCGCAGCTGCCGGGCGCCGATCAGCGTCCAGTATCCGATCGTCGAAGCCGTGACCGGCGCGCTCTTCGGCGCCGGCGTACTACTGGTACGGGCCGACGCCGCTCGGCGTCGTCCGGCACGCTGTTCGGCTGCGCGATGATCGTGCTCTTCGTCATCGATCTGCAGCACCGCATTCTGCCCAACGTCGATCACCGTGCCGGGCACCGTCGATCGGCCTGGTGCTGAGCCTGTTGCTGCCGCCCGGATGGGTGTCGTCGCTCATCGGCGTCGCTGGTGGGCGGCGGCCTGCTGTTCGCCATCGGCGAGGCCTACTACCGGCTGCGCGGCGTCGAGGGCCTGGGCATGGGCGACGTGAAGATGCTGGCGATGATCGGCGCGTTCCTCGGCTGGCAGCTCGCCCTGGTCACGCTGATGCTGGCCTCGTTCGGCGGCGCGGTGCTCGGCGTCGCGCTGCTCGCCACCAGGCGCGGCACCATGCAGGCGGCGCTGCCGTTTGGCACCTTCCTGGCCGTGGGCGCCGCGATCGCCGCGGTGGTGGGCGACGCCTGGTCACCTGGTACCTCTGCGTTCTATCGATGAACCGCGAAGGCGCGCTGCTCGTCGGCCTCACGGCCGCCGTCGGCGGCGATTGTCGCCGTCCTGATCTTTGCCGTGCTGCGGTTCCTGGCGGCGACGCGCGGCGCCAAGCGGCGGCTGCGCGACGCCGGGCAGCGAGACGGCGCTGCTGTCGGGCGCGCTGCAGGAGGCGGTCGCCAAGCTGAAGGCGCAGGAGCAGCAGATGCGCGCCCGGGCGCGCGAGTCCGAGGCGCTCAGCGAGCACATCCTCGACAGCCTGACCGCGGGCCTGCTGGTCGTGGACACTGGACGGCCGCGTCGAGATCCTGAACCCGGCCGGCTACCGGCTCCTGGGCGTGGCGCCCGGTGCCGTCGGCCGCGACTATCGCGAGGTGCTGGCCGGCTGCGCGCCGCTGCGTGACCTGGTCGCCGAGTGCCTGGCCACGGGCGCGGTGGCGCCGCCGCGCGAGATCGCGGTGCAGAGCAGCGAGGGGCCCGGTCTATCCTGGGCTCAGCGTGTCGTCGCTCGCCGCCGGCGGCGACCGCGAGGGCATCGTCTGCCTGCTGGCGGACCTCACCCCGCTGCGCGAGCTGGAAGAGCAGCTGCGGCTCAAGGAAGCGCTGGCGCGGCTGGGGGAGCTGACCGCCGGCATCGCGCACGAGTTCCGCAACGGCCTGGCCACGATCCACGGCTACAGCCGGCTGCTCCGGCCCGACGCGCTGCCCGAGGCCTATCGCCCCTACGTGGACGGCATCCGGCAGGAAACCGATGCGCTGGGCCACGTGATGACGAACTTCCTGAAGTTCGCCCGGCCCGAGCCAGGCCGCGTTCGCCGCGCGTGGACCTGCGAGCGTCGCCCGGCGCGCCGTGGACGACCTGGCCCACGAGCTGCCGCCGCAGACCGACGTGCTCGTGGAAGGCACGTTCGCGCCCGTGGACGGCGACGAGGTGCTGCTGCGGCAGGTGTTCGGCAACCTGATTCGCAACGCCGCCGAAGCGTGCGCCACTGCGCAGGTGCCGCCGACGGTGCGCGTGCGCGGGTCGGCGGACGACCGCGTCGTGCCGCGTTTCCGTGGACGACAACGGCCCGGGCATCCCGGACGCACGCGCGGACGCGGGTGTTCGAGCCGTTCTTCACGACGCGTTCGCGGGGCACCGGCCTGGGGCTGGCCATCGTCCAGAAGGTGGTCGTCAATCACAACGGCCGCGTCTCGGCCGGCCGCTCCCCGCTTGGCGGCGCGTCCGTCCACATGATGTTCCCGCTGGCGGGCGGGCGCACGTCCGTCACATCACTAGCCAGCGGCGTAGCCGCAGTTTGCCTGCCTCGCTCACGATAGTCCCGTTTCGTGCGCGTTCCAGCCGACGCGGTCGCAATTCCGTGACGGAACGTCCAGGCCGCGATTCGTCGCCTGAGCGGTTGCGTGGCTTGCAGCACGAGCCTGCATGTCTCCCGGCGACAACAGCACTGGTTTCTCCTTGGTCGAACGCTGGTGGCGACGCTCGTGTTCTCGGTGGGCGTCGCTGGTGTGATGCCCGCTCATCTCGGGCGCTGCCCGAGTGGCGCGCGACCGCCCGCGACACGGGCATGGCCACGTGGCTGGCCTGGCAGAAGCTCGAGGAGCAGCGCGGCCGTGGTCTCTGGGCGTCGTCGCCGCGGGGCTGGCCACGACACCGGCGCGTATGTGGACCATCTGGACCAGTTCGGGCGCCAGGTGAGCACCCGCGGACTCTACACGCGCCACTGGCTGATCGAGGACGCCGGGCCGGCGCACGGGGCGCTGCGCATCACCGTCCGCGTGCACCACACGGCGGCGCCGGGCACTCCGATCGTCCTCGGGACGCGTGCGCCGCCAGGAGGGCACCGTGAACCGCGCCGTCGCGTGCAGCCGCCGCGGGCGTCACGCTGGTGGAGCTGTGCCGTTTCGATGGCCGTCACGCTGGTCCTGGCCGGCGCGCTGCTGGCGCTCGTGACGCCGCTTCGGCGACCGCGGCCGCGCAAGCCGAAGCGGGCGATCTGCAGCAGCGCCTGCGGGCGGCATTGCACGTCATGGCGGACGATCTGCTCAACGCCGGCGCAGGGCTGGATCGCACGTCGATGGCCGGACCGCTGGTCCAGACCTTCCCACCCATCGTGCCGTATCGCCGCGGTCAAATGGGAGACGACGCGCGGGCCGGCGTCCGTTTCGGCCCGACGTTCTGAGCCTCGTCTACGTGGCCAGTTCCGCCCGCAGGCCGAGGTGGCGATGGCCGTGGATCTCGGCGGGCGACTTCGCGTGGACGCTCCGGCCCAATTGCGGGCCTCTCGCGCCCACCGCCGTGTGCGGGTTCGTGGAGCGCATGCGGGTGATGCTGTTCGAACCCTCCGGCGCCCACGACCTCTTGACCGTTGAAGCCGTGGCCGGCGCGACGCTCGAGTTGTCGTACCGCGGCCCGTTGTCCTCGGCATACGCGCGCGGGACCGCAGTGCTGGCGCACGCGGCCTCGCACACCTACGGAATGCCGCCCCGATCCCGACAGCGGCATCCCGCAGTTGACGCAGTACGACGGCTTCCTGACCGAACGGCCTGCGGCGGACCATGTCGTGGGCCTGTGGTTCGAGTATCTTCGGGGAGCCCGAGCCGCCGAGGCTGCGTCCGGGGGCGGACCCGGGCGTGACGCCGCGCCCGTGGACGACCTACGGGCCCGCGCCGCCGCCGGTCGGGATCGACGACGCGTCGACGGCTGGGGCGCTGGCGAGAACTGCACCTTCATTCTTCGCGACGGCCGCCACGCGCCACGGCTCGCGACGCTGGGACCGCCGGGAGACCTGGTGCCGCTTCCCGCCGGGCCTCTTTGGCGACGGGCCGTGGTGCCCGGACGACGCTGCCCCTGGCCTGTTCGATGCCGACGTCGCTGCGCGTGCGTCAGGTTCGGATCCGGGTGCGGGTCGAAGCGGCGGCGCGGGCGATGCGTGGCGCGCCGGCGCGCTCTTCTGGCGCGCCGCGGTGCCGCTTCGCCGGCATGCATGCTGCTGCCGGATCAGGAAGCGGTGCTGGACATCGTGCCGCGAAACCTCGCGGCGGGTCGATGAGAACCGTGGACATGACGCGGGCGCGCCGACCGATGCCGGCGCAGGCGGGTCGTCGCTCGTGGTGGCCTCGGAGCGATGGGCGTGACCGTCACGCTGGGGCTCGCATGCTGGCGCTCACCACGACCGTGGAAACCGACATCGCGAGCAACGCCCACGCCGCCGTGCAGGCGCTTGTCGTTGGCCGAGGCGGCGGCGGAGCGTGGCGGCCGGCGAGTTGTCGGCGCTCGCCTCCTGGGACGGCGTGCTCGCCGGGCGTCGTCACCGCGGCGTTCTTCGACGGCGGCCACGGCCTGCGCCGCGCCGCCGGCGCAGCCATCGATCTCGACGTCGAAACAGCCTGGCTGCTGTGTGGCGCGCCGTCATGCGCCGGCCGGTCAGCCGGACGCCGATGACGGCGGCCCGTCCCTGGGGCCGCAACAACCCGAGGTGGACCGTGTACGCGTCGGGCAGCGCGACGGACCTGCTGGGCGATGATGTGCAGGCGCTCCCAGGCTATGCCGCGGTCTGGGTCGGGGACGACTCCGCCGAAAACGACGCCGACCCGCTCGCGCGACGGCGGCCCGCCGGTCGAGGACGCAGGCAGCCCGACCAACCCTGGCGCCGGCGCGATCCGCCTGCGGGCCGTCGCCTGGGGCGCCCGGGGCAGCCGCCGCGAGCTGGAAATCGTGGTAGAGCGAGCCGAGCCGGTCGCCCCGGCGTTGGGCTGCGCGTGTGGCGGACGTGCGCGGGGCTCCGGGGCGCCGTTCCGTGATTGCAGTTTCGGCCGCCCGACGGCCGAAACAGGAGAACGATGCGTGTCCTGACCCTGTTCGTCGTGTCGATGTGCGTCGACTGGTGCGTTCGCACAGTCGCTGGGCGAGGTCGCGCGACAGGAAGCCGAACGGCGCAAGACCGTGAAGGCGCCCGGCAAGACCTACACGAACGACCAGCTGAAGGAAGAGCCGCTTCGCGTCGCCCGCGCCCGCCGCGCCCAGGGCCCGGCTGCTGCCGGGCCCCCCGCGGCACCGCCGGCCGCCCCGCCACGGGCTGCCGCCGGTGCCCCGACTGGCGGCGCAAGCCGGCGCCACAGGCTCCAGCCAGGGCTGGCACCACCACCCGCCGGCACCGCGCCGCCGGGCGCCAAGGACGAGACCGCGTGGCGGCCACGCATCCAGGCCGCGCGCGAAGGCGCTGTCGCGGGCGCAGATCTTCGCCGAGGCGCTGCAGAGCCGCATCAACGGCCTCTCCGCCGATTTCACGGCACGCGACGATCCGGCACAGCGGGATACGATGGCGGCCGATCGCCAGAAGTCGCTCGACGAACTCGAGCGGGTCAAGAAAGAAATCCAGCAGCACACCAAGGCCTTGACGGACATTCAGGAAGAAGGCCGCCGCGCCGGCGTCCCTGCCGGCTGGCTCCGCTGACCGCGGCCGCGCGCGCGTCGCGCCGAGCGTACCCCGGTTCTCCTGGTCGAGGACAAGGACTCGCTGCGCCGATGCTGCGCCAGGCGCTCGAGGCGCAGGGCCACGGCGTCGTGGAGGCGCGCGACGAACCCGAAGCGTCGCAGGCGCTGCGCCAGACGCCGTCCCGCCGTCGTGCTGACCGACCTCAAGCTGCCCGCGGGCGACGGCTTCGGCGTGCTGCGGGCGGCCAAGGAGCCCGACCCGGCAGTGCAGGTCGTGGTGATGACCGCCTTCGGCACCATCCAGGACGCGGTGGCGGCGATGAAGGAAGGCGCCATGGACTTCCTGACCAAGCCGGTCGACCCCGACCACCTGATGCTGATGGTCGAGCGCGCGCTCGCGCAGCGGCGCCTGCTCGACCGAGTACATCGCTGCTCAAGGAGGAGCTGGCCGAGCGCCGCGGCGCGCCGCGCATCATCGGCGAGGACCCGCGCTGAAGGAGGTGCTCGCAGCAGCTGCACCGCGCGGCGGCCACCGACGCCACCGTGCTGCTCGAAGGCGAGAGCGGCACCGGCAAGGAGCTGTTCGCGCGCGCGCTCCACGCGCTCAGCCCGCGCGCGGACGGCCCGTTCGTGGCCATCAACTGCGCCGCCATCCCCGAGACGCTGCTCGAGAGCGAGCTGTTCGGCCACGAGAAGGGCGCCTTCACCGGCGCCGCGGCGCGCAAGCCGGGCCGCTTCGAGCTGGCGCACCGCGGCACGCTGTTCCTCGACGAGATCGGCGACCTGCCGCTGGCGCTGCAGGCCAAGCTCCTGCGCGCGCTCGAGGAGAAGCGCTTCGAGCGCGTCGGCGGCACGCAGACGCTGCACGTCGACGTGCGCGTGGTGGCGGCCACCAACCGCGACCTGAAGGCGGCGCGTCGCCGAGCGGCAGTTCCGCGAGGACCTGTACTTCCGCCTGTCGGTCTTCCCGATGCAGATGCCGCCGCTGCGCGAGCGGCCGGGCGACGTCCCGATCCTGGCGCGGCACTTCGTCGAGCAGTTCTGCCGCGACCTGAACAAGACGGCGCTGATGCTCTCGCCGGCGGCGCGTCGAGGCGCTCGAGGCACTACCGCTGGCCGGGCAACGTGCGCGAGCTGCAGAACTGCATCGAGCGCGCGGTGATCCTGTGCGAGGGCGACACCATCCAGCCGCGCCACCTGAACATGTCGCTGCGCGGCCGGCTGCCGCCGAGCCGCCGGCGATCGACCCGTGGGATCAGATCGATCTCTCGGGCAGCTTGGCCGACGCGCTGCGGCGGCTGACGGGCGAAGTGGAGCGGCGGAAGATCGATCGCGCGATCAAGGACACGGGCGGCAACAAGGTGCAGGCCGCCGACGCGCTGCAGGTGGGCCTGAAGGTGCTGGTCGCCGAAGATGCGCCAGTACGCGATTCCGGAGTAGCCGATGCCGCACGTTCCGTCAGTCCCCGCTTCGCCGCGCGGCCGGACGCCGGCCTGGTGCTGCGCAACACGCGCACGGGCCGCATCGTCGCCGCATCGGCTGCTGCCGGCGTTCGATTCGCAGTCGCGCCGCACCGGTCTGCTGAAGCACACGTCGCTCGACGAAGGCGAGGCGATGCTGATCGCGCCCACCAACGCGGTGCATACCTGGTTCATGAAGTTCGACATCGACATCGCGTTCGTGACGCGCGATGGCCGCGTGCTGAAGGCGCGCGACACGGTGCGGCCGTGGCGGATGACCGGCGCGTTCGGCGGATTCGCCGTGATCGAGATGAAGGCCGGCAGTTTTTCTGCCGCCGACACGGTGCGCGGCGACCGCCTGGAAATCGTCGAGCCCTAGCCGCCCGGGCCCGGCGCACGCTCATCCGGCTCTGTCGTTCCGCTTCGCCAAACCAGTACGATCGCCGCGAAGTCCTGCACTTGGGAGGCCCGGGCAGCCCCGCCTTCTGGTCTCTGAACGCGCCAGGTCGCACCGGCCGCCCAGGCCTTTCCACCTATTCCGACCTGGAAAACCGAACTACGGCAGCTGGTGCCCAATGTCTACGCCTACACGCAGGCCAGTGGGCCGGGCGTCAACAACGCCAGCCTCAGCAACGCCGGCGTGATTGCCGGGCCCGAGGGCTTGCTGGCGATCGACACCCTGGGGCCGCCGGTCCACGCCAAGGCCTTCCGGGGAGCGGCGATGGAGGCGACGAAGAAGACCTTCACGCGCGTCGTCAACACGCATCACCATCGCGATCATACCAACGGCAACTGCTTCTTTGCCCAGGCCGAGATCGTGGCGCACGCCTTCTGCCGCGAGGCGACGATTCAGGGCGGCATCCCGGCCAAGCCGTATGAGGACCGGCCGGAATGGCAGGAGGGAATGAACGAGCTCAAGCTCGCCCCGGCCACGACCACGCTGACAAGCAAGACCACATATCGCTACGGCGATCTGGTGGTGGAGCTGATCCCGAACGCGCCGGCGCACACCTGGGGCGACGTGATGGTGTATCTGCCCCAGCACCGGATCCTTTTCGCCGGCGACATCCTGTTCTATTACGTGACGCCGCCGGCCCACAACGGCCACGTCACCAGGTGGATCGATGCCATCGACGTCGTGAACCGGATGGACGTGGACGCGATCGTGCCGGGCCACGGGCCGATTGGCACCAAGAAGGAGCTGGCCGAGACCCGCGCCTACCTGGAGCTGGTGGCCAACGAGCTTCGCAAGCGCCACGCCATGGGCATGTCACCAGGCCGCGCGGCTGCCGACATCAACCTCGGCCGGTTCGAGCAGTGGACCAACCCGGAGCGCAACGCCTGGAACGCGGTGCGGGTCTACGCCGAGCTGGACGGGAAATTGACGCCGGACACCGACACGGCAGCCCAGAACGCTGCCGTCGCCGAATACACGGCGCTTCGCGCGAAGCGCTAGGAACTCCCTGGAGCCTGGAGCCTGGAGCCTGGAGCCTGATCAGTCGCCGAGGCCCATGCGGGCCAGGGCCGAGGCGATCTCTCCTTCGCTGACGTCGTCGACGGTCTCGGTGCGCCCGATCGCCGTGGCCAGCACGTAGTGCAGCTTGCCGTGCACCACCTTCTTGTCGCGGCGCACGGCCTCGAGCACCGCCGTCGCGACAGGTGGCGACACGGCCGGCAGCGAGCCCAGCTTGCCGATGAGATCGACGAGCGCCTGGCGATCGCGCGCCGCGAGCACGCCGCGCGTCGCGGCGATGTCGGCCGCCCCCAGCATGCCGTAGGCAATCGCCTCGCCGTGGCGGAAGTGGCGGTAGGCGGTCACGGCCTCCAGCGCATGGCCGATGGTGTGGCCGAAGTTGAGGATGCGGCGCAGGCCGCCCTCGCGCTCGTCCTTGGACACCACCTCCGCCTTGATCCGGCTCGACTCGAGAATCGCCGGCGTCAGCGCCTCCAGGTCGTGCGCGAAGATCCTTCCGGGTCGCGCGCGACCAGTGATCGAAGAGCGGCCGGCTCCAGATCATCCCGTACTTGACCACTTCGTACAGGCCCGAGCGGAACTCGCGGCGCGGCAGCGTGCGCAGGACACGCGGGTCGGCGAGGACGAGCGTGGGCTGGTGAAACGCGCCGATCAGGTTCTTGCCCAGCGCGTGGTTGACGCCCACCTTGCCGCCGATGGCGCAGTCCACCTGCGCCAATAGCGTCGTCGGCACCTGCACCAGCGCGATGCCGCGCAGAAAGCTGGCCGCGGCAAAGCCCGCCGTGTCGCCCACCACGCCGCCGCCCACGGCCACGACCGTGCTGCCGCGGTCGGCGCCGCCGCGGATCAGCGCGTCGTAGATCCGCGACACCGAGGCCAGCGTCTTGTGGCGCTCGCCGTCGGGGATGAGGATGGGGTCGCCGGGAATGGCCTGCTGGATTGCCGGGCCGTGGTGGCGCCAGATCCGCGGGCTGGACACCACGAAGCGCTTGGCACCGACGCCGTGCGCGTCCAGCCGCGACCGAGGTCGTCCAGCAGCCCGTCGCCCACCCAGATCGCCGACGTGTGCGACCCGGTGACCACGTCGAGCCCCTTGATGCGGAGTGCGCGCCGGCGGTCATCGTATGCGAGTGCGCGGCACGTTGATAGGATAGCATCGTGCGTCTTGTCACCGACTTCCTGGTGATCGGCAGCGGCGTGGCAGGGCAGCGCGCCGCGCTCTCGCTGGCGGAAGTCGGCCAGGTGACCGTCCTCAGCAAGGCGCATCCGCGCGAGAGCAACACCGGTTACGCGCAGGGCGGCATCGCCGCGGCCGTGGGGCCCGACGACTCGCCGGAGCTGCACGCACGGGACACCATCGCCGCGGGCGACGGCTTGTGCGATCCGCAGGCCGTCCAGGCGCTCGTGACCGATGGGCCGCGCTACGTCACCGAGTTGATGGAGTGGGGGGCGGCGTTCGATCGCGACGCAGACGGCCGCCCGGCGCTCGGCCGCGAGGCCGCGCACAGCGTGCGCCGCGTGCTGCACGCGCGCGACGCCACCGGCCGCGAGATCGGCCGCGTGCTGTGGGGCCGCGTGCGCGTGCACCCGCGCATCCGCGTGTTCGAGGATGCGCTGGCGCTGTCGCTGACATGGAGGACGGCGCCTGCGTGGGCGCGACGTTCGTCGACCAGGACGGCATCCCGTCCACCGCCCGCGCCGCGCGCACGCTCATCGCCACCGGCGGCGCGGGTCACCTGTTTCGCGAGACCACCAACCCGTTCGTGGCCAGCGGCGACGGCATGGCGATGGCGTTCGAGGCCGGCGCGCGGGTGGCCGACCTCGAGTTCGTCCAGTTCCACCCGACCGTCCTCAGCGTCGCCGGCGCGCCCCGGTTCCTGCTGTCCGAGGCGCTGCGCGGCGAGGGCGGGCGCCTGCTCAACGCGCACGGCGAGGCGTTCGTGCAGCGCGTAGACCCGGCCGGCGACCTGGCGCCGCGCGACGTGGTGGCGCGCGCCATCGCCGCCGAGATGGCCGCGCACGGGTGCGCCGGTGTTCCTCTCGCTGCAGCACCTCGATCCGGCGTTCATCCACGCCCGCTTCCCGACCATCTCGGCCGCCTGCCGGGACGCCGGGCTGGACCTGGCGCGCGACCCGATCCCGGTCAGCCCGGCGGCGCACTACATGATGGGCGGCGTGGAGACCGACCTCGAGGGCCGCACGTCGGTGCCGCATCTCTTCGCGGCCGGGGAAGTGGCGTCCACCGGCGTCCACGGCGCCAACCGGCTCGCCAGCAACTCGCTGCTCGAAGGCCTGGTGTTCGGCGCCCGGGCCGCGCGGGCGATGCAGGAGGCCACTCGGCCCGCGGTCCTCACCGCGCCGGATGCGTCCGTCGCTGGAGGTCGGGCGCAGCCGGCGCGACGTCGCTCCCCACCGCCGCGCAGGTGCAGGACGTGATGTGGCAGCACGCCGGCCTGTCGCGCACCGAGGCCGGCCTGCGGGACGCCAGGGCGCGTCTCGAAGAATGGTCGCGCGGCGCGTCGTCTGGCCCGCGACCAGCACCCCTACGATCCCGAGCTGCATCGCGTCGGCAGCCTGGTGACCGTCGGCCTGCTGGTGACGCACGCCGCGCTGCGGCGCCAAGAGAGCCGCGGCGGCCACTTTCGAGCGGATTTCCCGCGACGCGACGATCTACACTGGCAGAAGCGCATCGCCGACGCGCGACTGGGCGTTGCCGACTCCGTCAGCACCGCGACGTCCCAGAACGTCGATTCCGTCCTGATTCCGCCTTCTGCCTCGCTCTGTCTGCGACTTGTGCCTTGTGAATCGTGAATTGACACGCCCCCATGACTACTGAGACCGATCTCCCCGACCTCCCGACCGAAATCACCCCGCAGTCCAAGGACTTCGGGCGCTGGTACATCGACGTCGTCCGCCGCGCCGAGCTGGCCGACTATTCGCCCGTGAAGGGCTGCATGGTCATCCGCCCGTACGGCTACGCGATCTGGGAGCTGATGCAGCAGGGGCTCGATCGCCGGTTCAAGGCCACCGGCCACGTCAACGCCTACTTTCCGCTGTTCATCCCGGAAAGCCTGTTGATGAAGGAGGCCGAGCACGTGCGAGGGCTTCGCGCCGCAGGTGGCCTGGGTCACGCAGGGCGGCAACGAGGTGCTGGAAGAGCGCCTGGTGGTGCGCCCGACCTCCGAGACGATCATCGGCACCATGTACGCCAAGTGGGTGCAGTCGTGGCGCGACCTGCCGATCCTGATCAACCAGTGGGCGAACGTGGTGCGCTGGGAAAAGGTCACGCGCCTGTTCCTGCGCACCACCGAGTTCCTGTGGCAGGAAGGGCACACGGCGCACGAGACGGCGGAGGAAGCCGAAGAGGAAACGCGGCGGATGCTGGCGGTCTACAAGGACTTCGCCGAGAACGATCTGGCGATGCCGGTGATGGACGGCCGGAAGACCGAGAGCGAGAAGTTCGCCGGCGCCGATTGCACCTACTCGATCGAGGCGCTGATGCGCGACGGGCGCGCGCTGCAGGCCGGCACGTCGCACAACCTGGGGCAGAACTTCTCGAAGAGCTACGAGATCAAGTTCCAGGCGCGCGACAAGTCGGTGCAGTACGCCTACACGACCTCCTGGGGCGTCTCGACCCGGATGATCGGCGCCGTGATCATGGCCCACGGCGACGACGGCGGCCTGATCCTGCCGCCGAAGGTGGCGCCCTACCAGGTGGTGATCGTCCCGATCCCGCGCGGCAACTGGAAAGAGACCGTCCTGCCGAAGGCGGAGTCGATCCGCGACGCGCTGGTGGCGCAGGGCGTGCGCGTGATGCTGGACGCGCGCGAATCGCAGACGCCGGGCTGGAAGTTCAACGAGTGGGAGATGCGCGGCGTGCCGCTGCGGCATGGAGATCGGCCCCAAGGACCTGGAGAAGTCGCAGGTGGTGCTGGCGCGCCGCGATACGCGCGAGAAGTCGTTCGTGCCGATGGAGGGCCTGACCGAGAAAGTGGTCCAGGACCTGCGCACCATCCAGGACGCGCTGTTCGCGCGGGCGATGGCGTTTCGCGACGAGCACACCAGCCACACCGACTCGTACGACGAGTTCAAGGCGATCATGGACGGCCGGCCGGGCTTCGTGGTCTCGCCGTGGTGCGGGTCGGAGGCATGCGAGACCGCGGTCAAGAACGAGACGCAGGCCACGATCCGCAATATCCCGTTCGGCAGCGCCCCGGCGACGGGCAAGGCCTGCATCAAGTGCGGCGAGGCGGCCACCGCCCACGCCTGGTTCGCGAAGGCGTATTAGCGAGTCGCAGTTTCTGGCTTCCGGCTTCTGGCTTCTGGCTTCGCTCACAACACCGCCCCAAGAAAGTACGGCGGTAGCTCCCTCTTCGTCTCCCGCAGGATCTCGGTGATCGCCTGTCGATCGGCGCGGGACAGCCGGGCGTAGCGCGGCGTCGCCCGCTCGGCGCCCGAGAGCACCTGCCAGAGGCGCGCGTAGACGGCCTCCTTGGCCATGGGCGGCAACGCGTCGAAGGCTTCCGAGTACACCAGGTAGCTGCAGGGGTGCTTCAAGAGGCGCGCCGAGAGATCGAGATCGCGCAAGGAGCGGCCGGCGCGATCCTTCGGGCCCCTGGCGGCAAACGCCGCGGCGAACCCCGACTCGCCCCCCACCGGGCCCGCCAGCGGCGCTTCGTCGACGAACAGCAGGTAGTCCACCAGATCGGCCGCAACGCGCGCCGCGACGGCGCTTGCCGTGGCGGGCGCATCAGCCTGGGCCACGCGCACTTCCCAGCCGGCCCGCGCCAGCAGGTTCATGCCGTGCATCTGGTGGTCGAAGACGAGCAGCGCCGCGATGTCACTGTGCGCCGTGACGGTGCGCCCTGACGGCGACGCGGTCTGGCAGCGCGAGCAGCGTGGACGCCGCCGGCTGCGGGTCCTGGCCGGGCGCATCGCTGCGCATGAGCGTGTTCCCGAGATGTGCGACGCCCGCCGGACCGGCCGGTCACGTACCAGCCCGCCCATCGTTCAGCTGGAGGCGTGCGGTGGGACGTCGTGCCGTTCCAGATGAACGGCAGGGTCTGGCCGCCGGGGCCGGTGGCGACGCTGCGGACCAACGCGCCAGGGCACGTTCAGCGTCGCGTAGGACACGTGGCAGGTCAGGCACGCCGCCGGGCGCTGGAACTGCGGGCGTTCCGCGGCTCGCTGATCGAGGACGTAGAACACGAGCCCCTGTCGCGGGTCCTGGGTCGCAATCTCGATGAAGCCGCCGCCCGGCCAGGCGACTGCCGTGGTGTCGTTGAAGTAGATCGCGCGAGGGTTGGCGGGGGAAACGACCTGCGCCTGCAGGCTGGTCTTCGAGAACACCACCACCTGCGACGATTCGCCGATGTCGAGCGCGCGGAGAAGGCTGCGGAGATAGCCGTGCGGCGGCTCGAAGTCCAGCCGCCGCGTGCCCGCGGCCAGGTCCCGCGCCAGGCGCACCACCGCGTCGCTGGTGGGCAGCGGTGGCGTAGGCGATAGCCGCGTGGTCCGGCGTGGCCGAAAACGTCTCGTCGTTCGAGGATTGCGCGACGGAGGCGCCGCTCCAGAGCAGGATGAGCGGCGGCGAGGGCCGGCCAGGGCCTCAGCGCGAGGCGCGTCGCGGCGTAGAAGTCCGGCCATTTCGTCGCCAACCGCTTCATGCTCGCGTGGCGGCCGGTCAGGCCCGCGCGCCGCCACGATGTCGGCGGCCGCCTCGGCCAGGCGCGCCCGCCACCACGGCTCGGCCTGCGCGGCCGACCAGGCGCGCGCCAGGGGCTCGAGGCAGGTCTCGTCGCCCACCATGGCCACGGCCGTCAGAAAGTCGAGCGGCAGCGGCGCCGTGGCGGCGCCGAACGCATCGCGCAGATCGTAGAGCGCCAGCCGCGATCCGCGCCGCGCCAGCACCACGTGGGCGGCGCCGCGGACCCGCAGCCAGTCGTCACGGCGCGCGTCGGCCGCCGCGCGCTCCGCTTCGCGCGCAGCCGACAGCGCGTCGTGCACCGAGGCGAGGGACGCGGTGGCGCCCTGCGCGGCCAGCCATTCCAGCGCCCCGCTGGCGTCGCCGGGCGGGCGTTCTCCGGTGTCGAGGGCACTGGTCGCGCGGATGGGCGCCACCAGGTGCGCGGGCAGGTCGGACAAGGCGTCCAGCGCGGCCAGACGGACGGCGCTGTCGCGTTCGCGGTCCAGCGCGGCGACCGTGAGCGCCTCCAGCGCCTCGGTCCCCTGTTCCTGGGCCAGCCAGCCGCGCAGCACGCCGACGGCCGCAAGCGCCAGCGCGGCGTCGCCGCCGGCCAGCGCCTGCCGGGCCACGGCCACGGCGCGGCTATCGTCAGATCCCTCGAGCGCCGCCAGCGCCGCGGCGCGGGCGGCCCCGGCCGCGCCCGACGTCACGAACGCCAGCAGCACCGGTACCGCGCGCGCGCCGAGCACGCGCAGCCGCGCGACCGCGGCATCGCGCCGCACCGGATCCTGATGGGACAGTTGCTCGAGGAGCCGGGCGACCTCGCCCGCGATCACTCCTCGTCGGGTAGCCGCTTCTTGCCGAACAGCCACGCGAGCAGGATGCTCAACAGGTAGAGCAGGAACATCGGGCCCGCCATCGCGATCTGGCCCACCGGATCGGTGCCCGGCGACAGCACGGCGCCGACGATGAACATGATCAGGATGGCGTACTTCATGTTCTTGATCAGGAACCGCGCCGAGACCAGCCCCAGCTTCGCCAGGAAGAGCACCAGCGTCGGCATCTGGAAGATCAGGCCGAACGTCAGGATCAGCTTCATGTAGAGCGAGAACGCCGGCTCGACCCGCGGCATGAACGTCACCGTGTCGTTGGCGAAGCTGCCGAGGAACTGCCACGTCAGCGGGAACACCAGGTAGTGCGCGAACGCGGCGCCGCCGATGAAGAACGCTGGACGACATCAGCACGAACGGGATCGCCGCCTTCTTCTCGTGCTGGTAGAGACCAGGCGCGATGAACAGCCACACCTGCGTCATCACCAGCGGCGACGCGATGAGGATCCCGGCAATCACCGCGATCTTCACGTAGAGCATCAGCGCTTCGGTGGGGTCGGTGTAAATCAGCTGCTGGCCGGGGCCGAGCAGGCGCTGCATGGGACCCATCACGAAGTCCCACAGCTGGCTGATGAACATGATGGCGATGGCAAAGCCCACCACCACGCCGAGCAGCGCCCAGACGATCCGCTTGCGCAGCTCGTCGAGGTGCTCGAGGAACGACATCTTCCCGGCGCCGTCTGGCGACGAGTCGTCGTCGTCCCAGTCGGGGTCGGGGTCCGAGGAGGCGGCCTTGCCCGCCTTGCTCGGGAAGGGAACCAGGGCCATGCGGCCTGCTAGGCCGAGGTGCCGGTGGGGGTGCGGCTCACCGTTTCGTCATCGGGCGCCTGCGCGGCAGGCGGCTGCGGGGTCATCACGGTCGCGGCGTCGATGGCCGAGGTCTGCTCGGCTTCGATCTTGGACTTCTGGTCCTTCTGTTCCTCGACGCGGATTTCCTCGTCCAGCGTGTGACGGAGCTCGTTCGACGCCCGCTTGAACTCGCCGATGCTCTTGCCAAGCGACCGTCCCAGCTCGGGCAGCTTGCGCGGCCCGAAGATGATGAGCGCGATCACCAGGATGATGACCAGTTCGGGCATGCCAATAGAACCAAACATACGCAAAGCTCCTCGGCCGGGCCGGCGTGCGCCGGACCACGGTCACTTGCGGGAAGATCCCTGCAAGTCCTTGGTCTGATTATAGAAATCCGGTCTGGACGGGGTCAAGGTGAGGGTTTATAGTGTGAGCATATGGGCCGTTTTCGACTCGCGTCCGCTACGGCGGTGGTGGTGGTGGCCGGTGCCATCCTCGGGGGGCTGGTCGGCCGGAGCGCGCTCGTCGCGCAGGATCAGGTCGCCGACCAGTACAAGGTGTTCGCCGCGGCGCTGAGCGCGGTCGAGGAAACCTACGTCGGCGAAGTGCAGTCCGACCGCCTGGTCTACGGCGCCATCAGCGGCATGCTGCAGACGCTGGATCCGCACTCCAGCTTCATGGACCCGCGCAGCTACGCCCAGATGCGCGAGCGGCAGGAAGGCCGGTATTACGGCCTCGGCATCTCCATCCAGGTGATCGGCGGCGACATCACCGTGTTCAACGTGTTCGAGGAATCGCCCGCCTATCAGCGCGGCGTCCGCCGCGGCGACGTGATCGCGAAGATCGAGGGGGAAGAAACCAAGGGCTGGACCACCGATCAGGCCGTGGGCCGGCTGCGCGGCCCGCGGGGAACGGCGGTGGGGATTTCACTGCGCCGGGCCGGTTTCGACGACCTGATCGAGCTGAAGGTCACGCGCGACCAGATTCACATCCCGACCGTTCCCGCCGCGTTCATGCTGGACGCGTCCACCGGCTACATCCGCGTCTCGGACTTCGGCGAGAACACCGACGACGAGCTGGGATCGGCGCTGAAGGCGTCTGACCGGCAAGGGGATGAAGCGGCTGGTGTTCGACCTGCGCGGCAATCCCGGCGGCGCCCTGGATCAGGCGATCAAGGTCTCCAACCGGTTCCTGCCGCGCGGCGACATGATCGTCTACACCCGCGGCCGGGTGCAGAACTCCGACCAGGACTACCGCGCCACCGAGCAGAGCGACTACCTGCGCATCCCGATGGTGACGCTGGTCAACCGCAGCAGCGCCAGCGCGTCCGAGATCGTGTCCGGGGCGCTGCAGGACCACGACCGGTCGCTCATCGTCGGCGAGACCACGTTCGGCAAGGCGCTGGTGCAGTCGGTGTATCGCGTCAACCAGAACGCGGGCGCGGCCATCACGACCGCCCGCTACTACACGCCGAGCGGCCGGCTGATCCAGCGGCCGTGGGACGGCACGTTCGACGAATACCTTACCTACACGCTGCGTGAGCAGGACGCCGAGCCGCGCGCACAAGCCCGAGGAGCTGAAGTACACGGACAGCGGGCGCAAGGTGTATTCGGGCGGCGGCATCGAGCCCGACCGGCGCTTCGACGGGCCGCTGCTGGGCTTCAACCCGACCAAGTTCGGCCGGGCGCTCTATGCGCGCAACGTGTTCGACACCTTCTCGCAGCGGTTCTCGCGCGAGGGCGACACGCGCATCGCGCAGAGCGCCGACGACACGGCCCCGCAACCTGGCGGCGGGCTTCGAGGTGTCCGACGCGCTGTTGGCCGAGTTCCGGGAGCACGTCGCCAAGACCGGCCTGCCGATCGACGACGCCGCCTGGCAGGCGGATCTGCCGTTCATCAAGGCGATGATCCGCTACGAGATCGACCTGGATCTGTTCGGACTGGCCACCGCATCGGAGAACCTGGCCAAGGCCGATCCGCAGCTGCAGTTCGCGCTGTCCACCTTCGGCGAAGCCGAGGAGCTGTTCCGGCTTCGCGCCGCGTCCCCCACCACGCGCCGCGCGGCTCGCTAGCCGGAGCGGTTTTAGTCTTCGGTCTTCGGTCTTCGGTCCCGCAGGCGTGACGCCGGTAGGACGCGGAGCTCCTTCAGCGACCACAGGCCGGACTAACGACCGAAGGACCGAAGACCGAAGACCGTCTTCGGTCCCCACCCCAAATTCTTGTGGTGTCACTTCCTCCTTGCCACAATAGCTGGGCATTGCTAGACTGGCCGACGCTCGTCGACCCTTCCGAAGGATCCGCCATACATGCGCCTTGAACGCCTCGAAATCGCTGGTTTCAAGTCATTTTCCGACAGGGCTGAGCTGGCTTTCGACGAAGGCGTGACTGCCATCGTCGGCCCCAACGGCTGCGGCAAGAGCAACGTCGCCGACGCCATCACCTGGGTGCTCGGCGAGCAGTCGGCCAAGAGCCTCCGGGGCGACCGCATGGAGGACGTCATCTTCAACGGCAGCGACGCCCGCAAGCCCGGCGGCGCCGCCGAGGTTCGCCTGCGTCTGTCGGGTCTGCCGGCTCCGCCCCAGCCGGCGTCCGATTCGCCGGCGCCACTGACGCCCGACCTCAAGCCCTTCCAGACCTCGACGACCGATGGTCAGCCTGGCGCAGAGGGCAACGGCCATTCCCACGCCAACGGGCACGCGCACTGGCAACGGTCACGCGTTGGCCCAGGGCTACGACGGCGGCGCCATGGCGGCTGCCGGAGGCGTGAACCCGGAACTGCTCGAGGACTTCGCCGAATCGTTCACGCGCGACGTCGAAGTGACGCGCCGCCTCTATCGCTCCGGCGACAGCGAGTATCTGATCGACGGCCAGGTGTGCCGGCTGCGCGACGTCCACGAGCTGCTGATGGACACCGGGCTCGGCGCCAAGGCCTATTCGATCATCGAGCAGGGAAAGATCGGCATGATCCTCAGCTCGCGGCCGGCCGACCGCCGCCAGCTGATCGAGGAAGCCGCCGGCATCACCAAGTACAAGTCCCGGCGGCGCGCGGCCGAGCTGAAGCTCGAAGCCGCGCAGCAGAACCTGACCCGCATCGACGACATCGTGTTCGAGGTCGAGAAGCAGCGGGGCACGCTCAAGCGCCAGGCGGCCAAGGCCCGGCGCTACAAGCGGCTGCGCGAGGAGCTGCGGCGGTGGGAGAAGGTGCTGTTCGCCCGGCGCTACCGCGAGCTGTCGGCGGCGATCGGCGAAGTGCGCGGGCGGCTGGACGCCGCGCGCGAACGCGAAACCACCGCGGCGGCCCGCGTGGCCGAGTGCGAGAACGATCTGGCTCGCGTGCGCCTGGACCTGACCGCGGCGGAAGAGCGGGCCGCCGGCTTGCGCGAGGACGCCCACGCGCGCGAGCTGCAGGTGTCGGTGCGGCAGCAGCAGCTCGACTTCAACCGGCAGCAGACGCAGGCGCTGGAGACGCGCAGCACGGCGATTGGCGAGGAGGTCCAGGAGCTGGAGGCGCGCCGCGAGCCCGCGCGGCTCGCCCTCGAGGCCCGCCGGCTGGCCACCGCCGAGGCGGAATCGGCCCGCGACGCGGCCGCCGCGCAGCTCGCCGCCGCCAGCGCCGAACATGCGCAGGCGCATATCGCCGTCGAGGGGCTGGAGGCCGACGTCGAGTCGGTGCGCACGCAGGTCTACGGCGGCGCCAACGCCATCGCCTCGATCAAGCACGCGGTGCAGCACGCCGCCGCCCAGGCCGAGCGAGTGGCCGAGCTCCTGGGCAAGCTGGACGTCGAGCGCCGCGAGGTGATGCGCGAGACGGCGGCGACGGAGAGCCGAGCGCGCCCGCGTCGAGGCCGATCTGAACGGCACCCGCGACGCGATTGCGCGGGTGGCCGTGAGCCGCGTCGAGCGGGAGCTGGAAGTGGCCGCGCTGCGGTCCGCGCTCGACGCCGGGATCCGCGACGTGCGGGCGCGCGAGCAGGAAACGGCTGCGCTCGAGGCGCGGCTGGCGTCGCTTGAAGAGCTGGCGTCGAGCCGTGCGGAATTCGGCGACGCCGCCCGCATGGTGCTGCGCGAGGCCAACGGGCGCGTCGGTCAGCGCGGCGCGGTGGCCGACTGTCTGGACGTGGACCCCGCCTACGAGCGGGCGGTGGAAGCCAGTCTCGGCGAGCTGCTGCAGTACGTCGTGGTCGATCGGCACGAGCAGGCCGCCGAGGGACTGTCGCTCGTCCGCGGCGCCGACGCGGGGCGCTGCGGCTTCGTGGTGCTCGACGGCGCGGATGCTTTCGAGACCGCGTCCGATCCGCTGCGCGCCGAGGGCGTGACGCCGGTGGCCGACGTCGTGCGCGTGTCGGGTCCCCACGCCGGCGCCGTGCGCCGGCTGCTGCGCGGCGCCTACGTGGCCGACAGCTTTGCGCGGGCCGTGGCGTTCGCCGGACAGCACGACGTCGCGGTGGCGACGCCCGAGGGCGATCTCGTGCGCGGCCGTCACCTGGTGGCGGGCGGCGCGCGCGTCGAGTCGCGCGGCATCCTGGCCACGCGGCGCGAGATCCGCGATCTCCAGACCCGGGTCGCCGCCGAGCGGGACCTGCTGGCGGCGGCCGCCGCCGGCGTGGCGCGGCTGGAGGTGTCGCTGGCTGCCGCCAGCGTTGCCGTGGCGGCGCTGCAGGACGAGCAGCACCACCACGAGAAGGTGCTGGTGGCGCACGAGTCGCAGCTGTCGCGCGTGGCCGAGGCCGGCGACCGCCACGCGCGGCGCACCGACGTGATCTCGTTCGAAGAGCGTCAGGCCAGCGAAGAGCGGATGGCGATCGAGGCTCGCCAGCAGGAGGCGGCGGTCGTCGATTGCCGCGCTCGAGGCCGAGCAGCGGCTCGCCGACGAGCGCCTGGCCGACCTGCAGCGCCGGCTGGCCGAGCGCCGCGACGGTATCGCCGCGCTGGCGGGCCGGGTGGCCGAGTCCAGCGCGCTGCACGCGGCCTGGTGGAGCGCGTGGCCGCTGCGCGTGTCCGAGGTGGCGCGGCTCGAGGAGGCCGGGCGGGATCTCGAAGAGCGCATCGGGGCGCGGCACCGCGAGCTGCACGACAACGTGAGCCGGCGCGAGGCGCTGGCCGCAGGCGATCGACGAGGCCAATCGGGCGATCGACGCGGAGGTGCGCCGCCTGGACGAGATCCGCCAGGAGCTGGTGCACGCCGACGAGGCGTCAACGACGCTGCGGGCGGCGGTGGACGCGCAGGAAGCCTCCATCCGCACGGCGCGCGCCGCCCTGGACGAGGCGCGCGGCTCGGTCGGGGAGCTGGACGTGGAGCAGGCCAAGGCCGCCAGCGACCTCGGCCACATGGCCCAGGCCTGCGTGGACGCGCTGCAGTTGTCGCTCGACGCGGTGCTGGCGGAAGTGGAGGAACTGGAGCAGGCCGGGCAGGCGGTTCCGGATGCGGCTGCGCTGGCCGACGACGAGCCGGATGCCGACGCCGAAGGCCGAGGACGGCGAGGGGGCAATGCACGTGGACGGCGCCGAAGCCGAGCCCCCGCGGGCCCTGCAGCCTCCCTCGGACGGCGGCTCGATGACCGCCGAGGAGGCGATCGTCCGGCTGAAGGAGAAGATCGAGCGGCTCGGGCCGGTGAACATGATGGCGATCGAGCAGTTCGACGAGCTGGAGACGCGCCACGTGTTCCTGACCACGCAGCGCAAGGACCTGGTCGAGTCGATTGCCCAGACCACCGAGGCGATCGCGCGGATCGACGACACCACGGCCGCCCGCTTCAACGAAGCGTTCACGGCGGTGCAGGCCAACTTCCAGCAGACCTTCAGCACGCTGTTCGGCGGCGGCCACGCAGGGCTGTCGCTGCTGGACGAGAACGACCCGCTGGAGAGCGGGATCGACATCGTGGCCTCGCCCCCGGGCAAGCGGCTGCAGAGCGTGCAGCTGCTGTCGGGCGGCGAGAAGGCGCTGACGGCGATCGCGCTTGATGTTCGCGATCTTCCGCTACAAGCCGAGCCCGTTCTGCCTGCTCGACGAGATCGACGCGCCGCTGGACGACGCCAACGTGGGCCGCTTCGTGGAGATGCTGCAGGGCATGCTGGACCGCACGCAGTTCATCCTCATCACCCACAACCGGCGGACGATGGAGATCGCCAACCGGCTCTATGGCGTCACGATGGAAGAACCGGGCGTGTCGAAGCTGATCTCAGTCGCGTTGCACTGAGCGGGTCGAGGCCGTGAGGGCCTGAGGTCGATCCGGTCCGGTGGCGAACGAAGACAAGTCCACACGCTACCAGCGCCAGCGGCGCCGCGCGGCGATCGCGACGGCGATCCTGGACGTCGCTGCTGCTCGCGGGCGTGCTGGCAACGGGCCTTTCCCGCGCGGTCGCCGACGCCGCTGCCGCGTCGTGGGACGCCGCGGCGGCCGCGACCGTGGGCTTCGTTCTGGCGCTCCTGGCGGCACGCACGCTCCTGATCCTGCCGCTGGCCTACGCGTCGGAAGTGGTGCACGAGCGCCGCTATGGCCGGGCGCGCGTCGCCCTCGTCCACTGGTTCGGCGCCTATCTGTGGCGCGCGGTCGTGCTGGCGGCGGTGCTGGCGGGCGCCGCGCTGGTGATCCAGGTCGCGGCGTGGTGGAGCCCGGCGGCCTGGTGGGCGCCGGCGTCGGCGATGCTGGCGGCGGCGATCGTGGGCGGGGCGGCGCTGGTGCCCGCCCTGGCCGTGCGCTCGGCCGCGGAGCTGGCGCCGATTGGCCGCGCCGAGCTTGCCGCGCGGCTGACCGCGCTGGCGGCACGGGCCGGAGCCGCCGGCGTGCCGATCCTCGAGTGGAAGCTGGGCCCCAGGGCTGCCGGCGCCACCGCGCTGCTGGTCGGCTTCGGCCCCTCGCGCCGCATCCTGGTGACCGACGCGGTGCTCGACACCCACGCCGACGACGAGGTGGAGGTGATCGTGGCTCACGAGCTGGCCCACTACCGGCGCGGCGACGCGTGGTGGACGGCGGCGATGGCGGCGGGTGCGCTGGCGCTCGGCCTGTACGCCGCGGCCCGGCTGCTGCCGCTCGCCGCCGGCGCGTTGGCGCTGCAGGGGCCCGGAGACGCGGCCGCGCTGCCGCTCGTGGCGCTGGTCTGCGGCGGCGTGGCGGCGCTGCTGGCGCCGCTCGTCAACCTGGCGTCACGCGCCCAGGAGCGGCGCGCCGATCGCGATGCCCTGGCTTGGACGCGCAACGCGCCCGCGCTCGTGCGCACGCTGAAGCGGTTGAGCGCGGCGCATCTCACCGAAGACCGCCCGCCCGGGTGGTCCGTGGCGCTCTTCCATCGTCACCCGGCGGTGGCGGAACGGATTGCCGCGGCGGAGGAGTGGGAGTGCGGCAAAAGGCACAATTCACAAGGCAGAATGTGCACGGAACTGACGAGGCCTGGAGCCCGGAGCCCGGAGCCGGCGGAGCCTATGCAGGGAGCTGCGGACGCCTGCGACCGGAGTGATTCTCCTGCTCGAAGCGGTGAGCGAGTTCCAATAACGCCCGGTCGCCCCGCGGCCGGCCGACGAGTTGCAGCCCGACCGGCAGGCCGCTGTCGGTGAAGCCGGCCGGCACCGACAGCGCGGGCGCGAAGGTGGTGGTGATCCAGTAGGTGGATTTCATCCACGCGATGTAATGCTCCATCGCCACGCCGTCCACGGCCTTGGGCCAGTCCAGTGCCGCGTCGAACGGCGGTACCTGGTTGACCGCGCACGCCAGGACGTCGAACCGCTCGAAGAAGCGGGCGACGCGGGTCAGCAGGCCGGTATGCGCGGTGAGCGTCGCCGCCAGCTCGGCCCCCGACACTCGCTGGCCGCGCTCCACCTCTTCGATCAGCTCCGGCTTCATCTGCGCGCGGTGCGCGCCCAGCAGCGGCGCGTACACGGCGGCGCTGCGCCATCGCCGGATGGTGAGGAAGATCTCGTCGGCGCCGGCGAGATCCAGCACGGCGTCCTCGACCTCGCAGCCGATCGCGATCAGCGACCTGCCGCTGCGCGTCGATGACCCGCCGCACCGCCGGGTCGAGCGGCAGGCCGCCGAGGTCCGGGCTCCAGGCGACGCGGACGGGCGCCGGCGCTGCGCCCGTGAGCGGCGCGCCGAGCGCGGCGGGGTCCGACGGCTCGCAGCCGGGATCGCGGCTGTCGGCGCCGGCCATCACGCCCAGCAGGAAGGCGACGTCGTCGGCCGACCGGCCCAGCGGGCCGTTGACGCCGAACCCGAGCCGCGGGAACGGATCGGGCGCGGTCGGCACCAGGCCGACGCTGGGCCGCAGGGCGACCACGTTGTTGAAGTTCGCCGGGTTGCGCAGCGAGCCGCCGAGGTCGCTGCCGTCGGCGATCGGCAGCATGCCGGTGGCCAGCGCCGCGCCTGCGCCGCCGCTGGATCCGCCGGCGCTGGCGCGCAGGTCGTAGGGGTTGCGCGTCGTGCCCCATACCGGGTTGTAGGTGTGGGAGCCGAGGCCGAACTCCGGCACGTTGGTCTTGCCGATGGCGAGCGCGCCGGCGCGCCGCAGGCGCTCGACGACGACGCTATCGGCCTGGCCGACGGCGTCGCGATAGATCGGCGACCCGCGCGTGAACGGCAGGCCCGCGGCTTCCTGCAGATCCTTGAAGGCAATCGGCAGCCCGTGCAGGGGGCCCAGCGGCTCGCCGCGGGCGGCGCGCGCGTCGGCCTGGCGCGCCAGGGCGCGGCACGCGTCGGGCGCCAGCATGCCGACGATGGCGTTGACCTCGGGATTCCACCGCTCGATTCGCGACAGGTGCGCGTCCATCACCTCGAGCGCCGACGCCTGCCGGTCGCGAACCAGCGTGGCCAGGGCACGCGCGCTCAGGTCGCAGAGGTCGGCCATCGATGCGAACAGATTCACAATTCACAATTCACAAACCGGCTGGACTGCACGTCTGCCTTTGTGAATTGGCATTGTGAATTGTGAATTGCTGCGTTACTCCGCAGGCTCGATGCGGAGGATGGCGCCGTCGGTGGGCGAGTCGGTCACCACGTAGAGCAGGCCATCGGGTCCCTGCCGCACGTCGCGGATCCGCTGCCGCAGCGGCACGAGCAGCGACTCGCGCCGCAGCTCCTCCATGTTCTCGTTGAAGAGGATGCGCTCGAGATGGCCGGTGCCCGGCACCTCGCCGGTGCGCAGGCCGCCCACGAACACGTCGCCCTTCCACTTCGGCAGCCGGTCGCCGGTGTAGAACGCCAGGCCCGACGCGGCGATCGACGGCACCCAGAACACGATCGGCGCCTCGATGCCAGCGCGCGAGAACTGGTCCGACTGCCACGGCCCGGGATAGGTGCGCCCGAAGCTGACGATCGGCCAGCCGTAGTTGCCGCCCGGCTTCAGGATGTTGATCTCGTCGCCGCCGTTGGGGCCGTTCTCGTGCTGCCACACCTGCCCGGTGCCCGGGTGCACGGCGAGGCCGAGCGAGCTGCGATGGCCGAGGGTGTAGACCTCGGCGCGGTGGCTGGCCTTGCCGGCAAACGGGTTGTCGGCGGGAACGGTGCCGTCGTCCTTGAGGCGCAGCACCTTGCCCGCCAGGCTGTTCGGGTCCTGGGCGTCGGGGCCGTTGACGCCGCCGGTGGTCACGTACAGCATCCCGTCGCGGCCGAAGGTCATGCGCGCGGGGCCGTTCACGCCGGCGCCGGCGTTGAAGATCTCCTTGGTGTCCACCAGCGCCGAGCCGTTCCAGCGGCCGCGCGCCACCGCCAGCGTGGTCACGACCGGCGGCCCGGCGCTGACCTGCTTGGCGTAGGACACGTAGACGAGGCTGTTGGACGCGAACTGCGGGTGAAGCGCCACCTCCATCAGACCGTTCAGGCCGGCGGCGTGTATCGCCGGCAGGCCCTCGATCGGCTTGGGATCGAGCACGCCCTTGCGAACGACGCGCAGCCGGCCGGGCCGCTCGGTCACCAGCATCGACCCGTCGGGCAGCCACGTCAGGCTCCAGGGGTTGGCCAGACCGCGCACCACGATGCTGACGCGGATCTTCTGACCTTCGGCGGTGTCGTAGACCACCGGGGCGTCGGGCAACGCCACGGCAGGAATCCCCGACGGCGCCACCGGGATGTTGTTGCGGAAGGGCACTTTCTGCTGCGCGTTTGCGGCGCCGGCGGCGAGGAGCAGCGCCACACACGGCAGTGCGAGACACACGGATATTTTCATGATGTCGTCGACCTTCGAAGCGCATAGAAACACGCCCGCGCGAACGAGCGCGGGCAATCAAACACTGCGTAGCGAGGCGAAGCCTTCGTCGGACCGGAGGCGGAGCCTCGCTACCTTTCGGGTGTGGCCGCGCCGCCGGTGCCGCCGTTGGTCACGGGCGCCACGGCGTCGGCGCCGGGCGCGTTGAAGGCCTCGAGCGTGGGTCCGCTGGCAGCACGCGGCAGCATGCTCGGCCCCGACCGCAGGAACACCTTTTCAGGTGCCGTGGACCGATCGAACAGGACACCGATGAAGCAGTTGCTCATCTCGTCCCAGTTCTGGGGACCCCACACCACCTGCTTGGCCGCGTCGGGGTTGAACCGGTTGGCCGGCGAGTTGTCGAAGTGCGAGATCAGCTGCAGCTTCGATCCCTTGGGCAGCGCAATCGACTCGGCGTACTGATAGCCCATCTGCCAGTCGAAGTTCCACGAGCCCTTCAGCACGGTGTGCGTCTGCTTGTCGGGCGTCACCACGCGCAGCTCGAAGTCCTTGCCACGCAGGTGCATGTGCGGCTGCGCGTAGACCAGGCGCGCGTTCTCGCCGAACGTGATCTCGCTGACCACTTCGGCGTTGCCGTCGCCGGGCGGGATCGCCAGGTTGAAGGCCGTCGGGCCGGCGTTGAAGAAGTAGCGGGTGCGCGGCGGCTCCTTGGCCAGCACGAGGCCCAGCTTCGAGACGTCCTCGGAAGGCTGGCCCGAGGTGGTGTAGTGCAGCTCGAACACCAGGTCAGAGCCCTTGGGCACGAACTTGGCCGCGCCTTCCATGTCGAACCGCTGCGCGCCCAGACCCGGGTTGAACTTGCCCAGGATGTCGTTGCCTTCCTCGATGGCGTTGCGGCCGAGGATGTCCTTGTGGCTCTCGCTCTCGTAGGCCTCGCCGGGGATGGCCTTCTCCATCCACTTCGATCCGGGCGGCCGCACCCACACCTTGCCGTGATGCAGGACGGCGGGGTTGCCTGGCCGCATCTCGGCGGCGACTACCCACATGTCTTCCTTGGTGTTGGTGTCCACCACCACGTACTTGTAGTTGATGGTGCCGCGCGCCGGCAGCTCGAACGGCTTCGGCATCTCGAAGACGACATCCGGCTTGATGTTCCAGCCGCTGGTGAACTCGACCGGGGGCGGCGCGTCCTTCTCGTCGCCGGCCGGGGCGCCCGCGTCGGCCCACGCGCCCAGCAGCTCGATCTGCGGCGCGCTCAGGCGGCGCTCGTTCGAGAAGTGGCCGTAGGCCGGGTCGGCGAACCACGGCGGCATCTTCTTCGACGCGACGGCGGTCTTGATTGCCTTGGCCCACGGCCTGCGCCTGCTCGTAGGTGAGCAGCGACATCGGCGCCACTTCGCCGGGCCGGTGGCACGTCTGGCAGTTGGCCTGGAGGACTGGCAGCACGTCCTTGTAGAACGTGGGGGCATCGGCCGCCGCGGCCTGTCCCGCACCCACCAGCACCGCGACAACGGCCGTCGAGAACAGTCTCATGGACAGGTCTCCTCTGTAGGCAATCTACGACCCGCTAAGTATAGAGGATCACGGGGCCTTACAGCTGAAGTTGGCGGCGTCGTCCGAGCTGCCGTGCCCCGACCATTTCGCCACCTGGGGATACGGGCACAGGGGCCGGGTTCGCTCGGTTTTGCCGTTCACGACACGGGCGGCCGGGATGGTGTCGGGGGCTTTGCCCTGTTCGACCCATTGTTCGAGCGCCGTCAGCATGTCGAACGTCGTCGTGCCCGCCCCGCCCTGGCAATGACCCATCGCCGGCACCATGAACATCCGGTAGTAGTCGTTGAACTTCGCCCGCCCGCCGGCGTGCGATTCCATGGCGGCGAAGAAGCGAGTGCTGCTGCCCGAGGGGATCTGCTGGTCGGCCCAGCCGTGGTACTGGATCAGCTTGCCGCCGTGGGCCGCGAACTTATCGAGGTTGGGCTGCAGCACGTTGATGTTGCCCTTCTCGATCGCCACCACCTTGGCCCAGTCCTCGTCGAAGTTCAGCGTCTTGTAGTCCCACGCCGGGTTGTTGAACACCATGAACTGAAACATCTGCGAGCCGATCGCGAATGGCTGCGGCGCGCCGAAGGTGGCCCAGCCCAATTCCGACCCCGGCTCGAGACCGGGAAAAATCACGGCGCCGGTGCGCGGGTGCACCAGCGGCTTGTACATCGTTCGTGCCGTCTCCACCTGCACGGGTGTCAGGCAGGTAGCCGCGTCGCCGGCCTTGCACTCGAGCACCTTGGGGTCGAACTTGCACGCGCGCGGGTTCTCGATGATGCGATCGGTCACGCCGTCCAGGGCGTCGCACGCGTCGAGGGCGGCGTTGTGAATCGCGGGATATTTCTCCGCGGGGATGTGCGAGCCGTCGCCGCGATGCTGCTGCTGGGCGATCCACATCGAGAACGCGGCGCGGCCGGTGGTGTCCACGGCCGGCGCGCCCGCGACGATGCCGTCGAAGTCGTCGGGGTAGCGATGCGCGGACATCACGCCTTGCCTGCCGCCGGCCGAACAGCCCTGGAAGTAGCTGCGGCGCGGGGCGTTGCCGTAGAACGACGACGTCACCGCCTTGGCCTTGACCGCCATCTCGTGGACGGCACGATGGCCAAAGTCGACCAGCTTCTCCGGCTGCTGCATCCACGGCCCGCCGTTGCCCTGATGGCCGTTGTCGGTCGCAGTCACCGCATACCCGCGCCTCAGGCCGTTGCCGAGCGCCCCCGCGTCGATGGTGCCATTCCAGCCACCGTTGCCGACCGCCAGCAGCTTGCCGTTCCAGCCGGTGGCCGGCAGCCACACTTCGATCTTGATGTCCGAGTCGGACGACGGCCGCAGTGTCGCCATGACGCGGCAATACTCGGGCAGGTCCTTCGCCGCGCCGCCGCCCGCGGGCACGAGCTGCGCCGACGTGATCGAGGCGTCGGGCAAGGCGAGCGTTGCCAGGGAATCGCAGGACGCGGCATCGGCGGGGCCGACGCCGAGCGCGAGCGCGGAGACGACGGCGACAAGGCCGGCGGCGAAGCGGGTGATGGACATGCGCGAAGTTTACGAGCCGCTGGTGCCCGGCGCAACAGCATCCGGCGGGGGCGCGTCCAGCCCAGCCAGCCGCGCGCGCAGAAAACGCTGTTCCGGCTCCTGTCTCGCCAGGGTGAGCGCCCGCTGGTATGACGCTCGCGCGTCGTCCATGCGGCCGAGCCGCCGGCACAGGTCGGCCCTGGCCGAGTGCGCCAGGTGGTAGCCGGCCAACGCGCCGTCGGCCAGGATGCCGTCGATCACCGCCAGCCCGGCCACGGGGCCGTCGCGCATCGCGACGGCCACCGCCCGGTTCAGCGCCACGACCGGCGACGGGGCCACGCGCGCCAGCACGTCGTACAGGCCCACGATCTCGTTCCAGTCCGTGTCGGACGCGCTGCGAGCCCCGGCGTGCAGCGCGGCGATTGCGGCCTGCAGCGTGTAGGGCCCCACGCGGCGCGACGCCAGCGCCTCGTCCACCAGCCGCGACCCTTCATCGATCAGGCGGCGGTCCCACACCGACCGGTCCTGCTGCTCGAGCAGAATCAGGTCGCCCTCCGGCGTGGTGCGCGCGGGCCGACGCGATTCGTGCAGCAGCATCAGCGCCAGCAGGCCCGTGACCTCCGGCTCCGCGACCAGCCGCGCCAGCAGACGTCCGAGCCGGATCGCCTCGGCGCACAGATCGTGGCGGGTGAGCGTGGCACCGGCCGAGGCCGAGTAGCCCTCGTTGAACACCAGGTAGACCACGCGCAGGACGGCATCGACGCGGGCCGGCAACTCGTGCGCCTCGGGTACCTGATAGGGGATGCGCGCGTCGCGGATCTTGGCCTTGGCGCGCACGATCCGCTGGGCGATGGTGGGCGGCGTGGTCAGGAACGCGCGCGCGATCTCCTCGGTGGTCAGGCCGCACACCTCGCGCAGCGTCAACGCCATCTGCGCGTCCAGAGGCAGCGCCGGGTGGCAGCAGGTGAAGATCAGCCGCAGGTGGTCGTCGTCGATCGACGCTTCGTCCTCCGCGTCCGGTGGCTGCGTGTGCTCGAGCCGGGTGGCGAGGTCGGCCACCGAGGCGTGGAAGCGGGCGCGCCGGCGCGCCGCGTCGATCGCCTTGAAGCGCCCGGTCGAGACCAGCCAGGCGCGCGGGTTCTGCGGCACGCCCTCGCGCGGCCACTGCCCGAGCGCGGCCGCCACGGCGTCGTGCAGCGCCTCCTCCGCCAGGTCGAAGTCGCCGAGCAGGCGGATCAGCGTCGCGAGGACCCGGCGCGACTCCGCGCGGTAGACCGCCTCGACGGCGGCACGCGCGTCGTCGCCCGGGATCTCGGACACGGGCCGTCGACTAGGCCTGCGCCTGGGAGAAGTCCTGGATCGGCCGCACTTCCACGGTGCCGTGGCGCGCACCCGGGATGCGCGCCGCCACCTGAATGGCGTCGTTGAGATCGCGCGCCTCGATCAGGTAGTAGCCGCCCAGCTGCTCCTTGGTTTCCGCAAACGGGCCGTCGGTCGTGGTCGTCTTGCCCTGACGGACGCGGACGCTGGTCGCCGTGCTGGTGGGCTGCAACGCCTCGCCGCGCCACGTAGTGGCCGCTCTTCTTGACCCCGTCCGTGAACGCGAAGTAATCGCCCATGATGGCCTTCGCGTCGTTCTCGGACATCGTCGCCCACATCTTCTCTTCGTCGTAGATCAGGCAGAGATAGCGCATCTGGTCCTCCTCAGACCGCCCCGTTGGCCGCTCGTCCGAGGGATCGGCCGACCGACGCCTTGGGATCATCTGACAGGTAGTCGTCTGAGAGGAGGGAATTTCGACAAATTCAAATTCAGAATTCACAATTCACAAACTTCAGTCGGAACTGCAGGCTTGGCTCGGACCGGAACTGACTGGGCAGAAGGTTCGTGAGAACCTTCTGCCTCAGTGCAGTTTCTGAATTCTGAATTGTGAATTGTGAATTCGGGTTGCCGGACTCCGCCGGCGACCCGCTACCGCGCGCTGACGACCAGTTCGCCGCGGGCTTCCGCGTGGCGGGCGTCGCTCGTCAAGCTGGAGTAGAACGGGAACGTGCCCTCGCGGTCGGCCAGGAACTCGAAGGCCACGCTACCGCCGGCGGGGACCCGCTTCGAGACCCGGTACGCGTCGATGGTGAAGCTGTAGGCGACGTCCTCGCTTTGCACCGTCACGCGCACCAGGTCGTTCCGCGACACGGCGATGCGGGCGGGAGAAAAGCGAAAGTCCTTGACCGAGATGTTGACGTCGCGGCGAGTGGGAGCCTGTTCCTGAGCAAAGGCCCTCAGGGCCAGGGCCACGACTGCGCCGGTGAGCCCCAGAACAACCCACCGGCGGCGGGTGAACCGTGAAGCATAAGCGCTCATCGTGTAACCTCTGAAGTCAGAGTAGCACGTTCTGCGCCAACCCCTTGGGCACCCAAATTGGGCCGATATTCCAGTAAACAGCTGAGGTTCAGACGACCTACCTGATCTGGATGTCGCCCGATGCGGTCGAGATTGCCACAGCCGGGCCTCCACCTCGCACCTGGCCCCGCAGCGCCCGGCGGGACAGCTGTCCAGAGACGGTGACGGGCGCGTCGGACTCGATGCGCCCTGATGAGCTGGAGGCCTCGAGATCGAACGCCGGCGTGCCGCTCAGCACCACGCGGATATCGCCGGAGGATGCGGCGAGGTTCCACGGCGCCGCCGGCGTGCCTTCGACCTCGATGTTGCCGCTGGCGGTGTGCAGACTGAGCGGGCCCTGGACGCCGGTCACCCGGACGTCGCCCGAGCCCGTGCCGATGCCGGTCCGGCCGGTGCCGGCGCCGTTCACGATCACGTTACCGCTGCCGCTCCGCGCCTCGACGCCGCCGCCGCTGCCTGCCACGCTGATGTCGCCCGAGCCGGCCGTCGCGCGCACCGCGCCGCCAACGTTGCCGATGCGCAGGTCGCCAGAGCCGCTCGACGCGTCCACGTCACGCTGCACGCCAGCCAGCAGCTGATCGCCCGACCCCGTCCGGGTCCGCAGCCGCGTGTCGGGCGGCACCGTCACCGTGTAGCTGATGCTGATCCGGTTCCAGTTCCACCGGTCGTCTTTCCGCAGCCCGAGACGAACGGTCGAGCCGCTCTGCTCGACCGGGGGATCGGCCTCGACCTGCGCGTACCCGGGCCGCGGCGTCGGCGCCGTCGGATGCCCAGGCGCGGATCCGGGCGTCCACCTGGACCGTGCCGGGCTGGCCGACGCGCACTTCGATGTCGCCGGATCCGGTCTGGACGTCGAGGTCCACCGGGCCGCTGACCGTCAGCGTCCGCGCAAACGAGCCTTCGGCTCGCTGGCCTTGCGCGTCGATGACCAGGCAGGCGCTCGTCGCCAGGGCGCACGCGAGCAGAGGAGTAGCGGCTTTGAATTGTCATGCCGGCTTGGACGGAAGGTCAGGGCGGGAAAGTTGCTAAGGCAGGGGAGCGACTGCGGGACCGGAGACCGGAGACCGAAGACCGGAGACCGAAGGCTATCGCTTCGTGCTGTCTTCGATCAGGACCAGCAGCGTGGCGTCCGCCGGGCCGGTCAGCGAGGCCGTGACGTGGTTCTGGACCGCCAGCGGCGGGATGGTCACCGAGGCGAACGGCATCGCATCGCTCAGGTCGCGCGGCTCCAGCACCGGCACTTCGTTGATCTGAATGCTCGCGCCTGTTACCCGGTGCTTGCCGAAGCGGTCGCCGTTGACGACGACGGAGGCGGTAGGGAGCGGCGGAGTCCTCGAGCAGCCGGAACGAGCGGAGGTTGCTGCGCGCGTCCACGTCGGCGCGGTAGGGGATGACCGCGACCAGCGAGCCCTGCACGGCGTATCCGGCCTCGGTGAGGCCGTAAACGAAGGCCGGGGCGCGCGAGCGCCCCCCGGTGTCTGCCGCTCAACGACCCGAGAGGCGATCACCTCGAGCGGGCCCGGCGTGATCCAGATCGTAGAGCTGCGGATCCAGCAGCAGCGACGAGACGCCGGCCCTCGAGCGACTCGGTCGGGGTCAGGTTGCGCAGGCTGGTGCCGTCCCACTTGAAGATCCAGCCGGTCGAGGCGCGCACGCCCTGGAAGGAGACGAACGCCTCGGGCTGTCCGTCGAAGTCCACGTCGCGCAGCCGGATCACGCAGCGCCCGCCTGGCATCACCCAGGTGTCGGGGCTGTCGAACGCCACCTGAAACGTGCCGGCGTCGGAGCGTCGCAGCAGTCGCAGTGCGCCGGCCGTGCGAGTGGTGTAGGCGGCCAGCACCGCGGCGGGCTGGCTGGTGCCCGCGGCGCCGAGCGTCGCCGAACACGACTGGCGGTCCGCCGCGGTTGCCGGCTTCAGGCGGTCGGCCGGGTAGAACTCATCGACGGTGGGTTGGAGGTCCGGGCCCTGGGCCCGCGCGGGGAGGTACGACGCGATGAGGAGAGCCAGGCACAGCGGGGCGGCCGACCGACGCGTCATCAGGGGCCTCGCGTTGAAACGGTCGGGTGTCGTTTCGACACCCGACCCCAAACGCAGGGAGTTACGGAAGTGTGATCAGACCTTCTCGGGCTCGGGCTGGAGCAGGGCCTTGCGGCTCAAGCGGATCTTGCCGGTCGGGTCGATGTTGATGACCTTGACCATGATCTCCTGGCCTTCCTTCAGCTCGTCGCGCACGTCCTTCACGCGGTGGTTCGCGATCTCGGACACGTGCAACAGGCCGTCGGTGCCCGCCATGATCTCGACGAACGCGCCGAAATCGGTGATGCGCTGCACCTTGCCCTTGTAGGTCTTGTTCAGCTCGGGCGTGGCCGTCAGCTCCTGGATGATGCCGATCGCCTTGGCCGCCGACTCGCCGTCGGCCGACGCCACGTTCACCGTGCCGTTGTCCTCGACGTCGATCTTCACGCCGGTCCGCTCGATGATGCTGCGGATCATCTTGCCGCCGGGGCCGATGACGTCGCGGATCTTGTCGACCGGGATCTTGATCGTGATGATGCGCGGGGCGAACTCCGACATGTTGCCGCGCGTGGCGTCCAGCGTCTTGGCCATCTCGCCGAGGATGTGCAGCCGGCCGGCGCGGGCCTGTTCGAGCGCCTTGGCCATGATCTCCGAGTTGATCCCGGTGACCTTGATGTCCATCTGCAGGGCGGTGATGCCCGTCGACGTGCCCGCGACCTTGAAGTCCATGTCGCCGTAGTGGTCCTCGGCGCCGGCGATGTCGGAGAGGACCGCGTACTTGCCGGTCTTCTCGTCCATGATGAGGCCCATCGCGATGCCCGCGACCGGCGATGCCAACGGGACGCCGGCGTCCATCATCGCCATCGAGCCGCCGCACACCGACGCCATCGACGACGAGCCGTTCGACTCGAGGATGTCGGAGACGATGCGGATGGTGTAGGCGAACTTGTCTTCTGCCGGCACCAGCGGCGTCAGCGCGCGCTCGGCCAGCGCGCCGTGGCCGACCTCGCGGCGTCCGGGCCCGGTGAAGCGTCCCGTCTCCCCGACCGAGAACGGCGGGAAGTTGTAGTGCAGCATGAAGCGCTTGTAGAACTCGCCGGTCACGTGCTCGATCTTCTGTTCGTCGTCGGCGGTGCCGAGCGTGCACGTGACCAGCGCCTGGGTTTCGCCGCGCGTGAACACGACCGACCCGTGGACGCGCGGCAGCACGCCAGTCTCCGTCCAGATCGGGCGGATCTCGTCGAACTTGCGGCCGTCGAGCCGCACGCCCTTTTCCAGCGCCTCGACCTTCATCACGTGCTCCTGGAGGTCGTGGAAGATGTGGTCGGCGTCCTTCTTCGCCTGCGCGTCGGCGTTCTCTCCCAGCGAGGCCATCATGTCGGCCTTCACCTTGTCCACCTGCGCGTAGCTCTCGAGCTTCGCCTTGATGCGCATCGCGTCGGCGAGCGGGCCCGTGACCTTGCCTTCGATCGTGGCGCGGAAATCCGCCGGGATCTCGCGGGCGGCGACGGCCACCTTGGGCTTGCCGCAGGCCGCCTTCAGGTCGTCGATCGCCGCGACGATCTGCTTGATGGCGTTGTGCGCGGCTTCGAGCGCGCCGACGACCTGCGCCTCGGTCACCTGCTTGGCGCCGGCCTCGACCATCACGATGCCGTCGTTGGTGCCGGCGACGATGAGGTCGAGCAGGCTCTCCTTGCGCTCCGCGAACGTGGGGTTGATCACGAACTGGTTGTTGACCAGGCCGACGCGCACGCCGGCGACCGTCTTCTGGAACGGAATCTCCGAGATGGCGAGTGCGGCCGAGGCGCCCGTGATGGCGAGCACGTCGGCGTCGTTGTCGGTGTCGGCCGACATGACCATCCCGATGATCTGCGTCTCGTAGCGCCAGCCGGCGGGGAAGAGCGGCCGGATCGGGCGGTCGATCAGGCGACTGGTGAGCACTTCCTTTTCGGGCGGCTTGCCCTCGCGCTTGAAGAAGCCGCCGGGGATGCGTCCCGCGGCGTAGGCGTATTCGCGGTAGTCGACCGTCAGCGGAAGAAAGTCGACGTCGCGCGGGTTGGCGGCGCGCGAGGCGGCCACCAGCACCATCGTGTCGCCCGAGCGGACGACCACCGACCCGTGGGCCTGCTTGGCGAGCTTGCCGGTCTCGAGAGTCAACGTGCGCGATCCAATCCGGATCTCGCGCCTCTGCAGATTCACATTGTGCATATGGATGGAGCTTTCTCGAGACAGGGCTACTTGCGGATGCCGAGGCGCTTGATCAGGTCTGCGTAGCGCTGGGTGTCCTTGCTCTTCACGTAGTCGAGGAGGCGCCGGCGCTGGCCGACGAGCTTCAAGCAGCCCGCGGCGCGAGTGGTGGTCTTTCGCGTGGGTCTTGAAGTGCTCGGTCAGGTAGTTGATGCGGTCGCTGAGGAGAGCCACCTGGACTTCGGGGGAGCCGGTGTCGCCGTCGTGAGTCTTGTACGCGGTGATGATCTCGGTCTTGCGGTCTTTCGTAAACGCCACGGTCACCTCCACGAACGGCCCAGAAGGCGGGATTCGCCGCACCGGTGCCGCCGTCATCGCTTCGAATGCTGCTAAATGTCTCGCTGTTAATAACTTAGTAAACACCTATCTTAAATCAGGACGACCGCTGGATGCAAAACGCCCGGCACGTGGCCGGGACTCGCCACGGCCAGCAGGTCGCCGGTCGGGCCCAGCACGCGCGTCCACTCGCCGGCGCCTGCCGACGGGGCGTCGGCCGCCGGCCGCGGGCGGGGCGATACTGCTGCCGCGACAGGTCGCGCCCGTGCAGCACCCGGGTGACGCCATCGGCGTCCACGCAGCACGGCCGACAGCTCGGGCAGCAGCTCCGACATCGGGATCGCCGTGCGCACGCTCCGGTCATCAGCGCGTCCATCCCCACGGCCGACGCCAGCGTGAAAGCTGCCCGAACGCGTCCGCCGCAGGGCGCTCAGACAGGCTCCCGTGCCCACCAGCTGGCCGATCTCGTGGGCCAGCGTGCGCACGTAGAATCCGGCCGAACACGTCAGCCGAATCACGGCTTCGTCCCCGCTCCAGGTCAGGATCTCGCTCTCGAGCAGCGTCACGCGCGCCGGCACTGACCTCGACCGGCCGCGCCTGGCGCGCCAGATCGTAGGCGCGATGGCCGTCGATCTTCTTCGCGGAATAGGCTGGCGGGGTCTGCAGGCGCGCGCCCATCAACGACGCCAGCGCGGCGGCGACGGCCTCGCGCGTCGGGCGGGCGGACGATTCGGCGACGGTCTGTCCCGAGCTGTCGTAGGTGTCGGTGGTCACGCCGAACCGCAGCGTCGCCTCGTAGTCCTTGTCCGCGGCGCTGAGGAACCGCACCAGGCGGGTCGCCTTGCCGCAGGCGAGGGCCAGGACGCCGGTCGCCAGCGGATCGAGCGTGCCGGCGTGGCCGATGCTCTTTTCCCGCAGGGCCCGCCGGGCCGCGGCCACGACGTCGTGGGACGTGGGCCCACGCGGCTTGTCCACGACCACGACGCCGTTCATCGTGCGGCGGGCGCTGCGGGGTGGGGAAGGCCGACCTCGGCCACGGCGGCGGCCACCTTGGCCTCGAACAGCTGCTTCAGGTCCGTCCAGGCGGCCCTTGGCGCCGCAGCCCGAGGCGTTGATGTGCCCGCCGCCGCCGAAGTCCTTGGCGACCGCGTTGATGTTCACCTCGCCCTTCGAGCGCATGCTGATCCGCCAGTCGTCGGCCGCGCTCTCCTTGAAGAAGATCACGGCCTGGATGTCCTTGACGGTCAGCGGAAAGTTGATCAGCCCCTCGGTGTCGTCGTAGGTGCCGCCGCAGCGCGCCGCCAGCGCGCGATCCATCACCAGCGTCGCGATGCGCCCGGTGGGATCCAGCTCCATCCGGTCCAGCACCGCCCCGAACAGCCGTACCCGGCCCAGGCTGTTGTTGTCGTAGATCGCCCGCGACAACGCCGTGGGATCGGCGCCGGCCTCGACGCAGCGCCGGCAGATCTCGAAGGTGCGCGGCGTCACGTGCGAGTAGTGGAACTGCCCGGTGTCGGTGAGGATGGTCAGGTAGATGTGGGTCGCGATTTCGGGCGTCAGCGGCGCCCCCAGCGCCAGGATCAGGTCGAACACCATCTCGCCGCATGCGGCCGCGGTCAGGTCGATCCAGTTCAGCGCGCCGAACCCGGTATTGCCCGGGTGATGGTCGATGTTGATGACGAACCCGCGTGCCAGCCCGTCCACGCCGGGCCGGGAGATGTCGCCGCACTCCATCGTGATCACGGCGTCCCCGGGATCGTCGATCGCCGGCGTCACCTCGATCATCTCGACCCCGGGCAGCTCGCGCATCGGCGGCGGCGGCGGGTCCGCGTCCACCAGCCGGACGTCCTTGCCGAGCGCCTTGAGCGCCAGCCCCATCGCCACCTGCGAGCCGAGGGCGTCGCCGTCGGGCCGTGCATGCGACGTGACGACGAACCGCCGGCGTGCGTGGATGGCGGCGACCACCTGGTCGAGGGTGGCCTCAATCATGGGGATCCTCTCCGTTGCTCCGCTTCGCGTCCTCGTGCTTCAGGTCACGGAGAATCTGCTCGATGCGGTCCTGGTGCGCAATCGACTCGTCGAACCGGAACTCGAGCACCGGCACGCGCCGCAGGCGCAGGCGTTCGCCGATCTGGCGCCGCAGGAACGGCGTGGCGCGGGTCAGGGCGGCGGCGGTTTTCTTGCGCGCAGCGGCGTCGCCGAGCGAGGTGTATTGGACCCGGGCCAGCTGCAGGTCCGGCGACATCTTCACGGTCGTGAGCGTGATGAAGCCGATGTCGGGATCGTGCACTTCGCCCCGGGCCAGCATCGTGCTCAACTCTTCGCGAATCTGGTCGCCGACGCGGTCTGGCCTGTAGCCCTGAGCCATTGTCAGGCTCCAGGCTCCGGGCTCCGGGCTCCAGGGCTCATGTCAAAAACTCCACGGAAGTGCGCGAGACCAACCCGGGTTCGATGCGATCGATCTCGGCAGCGGCGGCGGCCAGCTGCTGCTCGACGTGGGCGGCCTCAGTTGAGATGGCGACGATGCCGAGCCCGGCGCGCTGCCACACGTCCTGGTGCGCCACCTCGGCTACGGCGAGGTTGAACTTGCCCAGCCGATCCACGACGCGCTTGACCACCATGCGCTTCTCTTTCAGCGAGTGCGCGTAGGGAATGTAGAGCTCGACCTCGAGAACCGCGACGCGCATGCTGAAGTCCGGCGGCGCGGTCGAGCGCGGCGGCCTACGTGGCCGCCGCCGGGACGCGCTCCATCGTCACGACCTCGATGACGTCGCCCACCTTGATGTCGTTGAAGCGGTCGAGGCCGATGCCGCACTCCATGCCGTTCTTCACCTCGCTGACGTCGTCCTTGAAGCGGCGCAGCGAGCCGATCCTGCCCTCGTGCACCACCACGTTGTCGCGCAGCAGCCGCGCCTGCGTGTCGCCCTGGCGCGTGATCCGGCCCTCGGTGACCAGGCATCCGGCAATCGCGCCGATCTTGGGTACCTTGAAGACCTCGCGCACCTCGGCCGTGCCGATCCGCACTTCCTTCATCGTCGGCTCGAGCATGCCTTCCATGCCCTTCTTGATCTCGTCGGTGACGTTGTAGATCACCGAGTGCAGGCGCACGTCCACTTCTTCGCGCTCGGCCACCTCGCCGGCGTTGCGGTCGGGCCGGACGTTGAAGCCGATGACGATGGCGTTGCTGGCCGAGGCCAGCAGCACGTCCGATTCGTTGATGGCGCCGACGCCCGAGCGGATGATCCGGATCTTCACGCGGTCGTCCGACAGCTTGGCCAGCGTGTCGGCCAGGACCTCGGCCGAGCCCTGGACGTCCGCCTTGACGATGATCGGCAGTTCCTTGATGCCACCTTCCGCGATCTGCTCCTTCAGCGATTCCAGCGTCAGGCGGCCGCTCCTCGAGCCGAGCGCGCGCTCCTTGGCCTGCGTCTGGCGGAAGGCCGCGATCTGCCGCGCCTTGGCCGCGTCGGCCACCGCTTGAAACGAGTCGCCTGGCTGGGGCAGGTTGGTCAACCCCAGCACTTCCACCGGAGTGGATGGCCCGCCCGACTTCACCGCGCGGCCGCGGTCGTCGATCAGCGCGCGCACGCGGCCCACCACCGAGCCGGCGATGAAGTTGTCGCCGACGTTCAGCGTGCCGTCCTGCACCAGCACCGTTGCCACCGGGCCCCGGCCGCGATCGAGCTTGGCCTCGAGCACCGTGCCCGACGCGCTGCGCTTGGCGTTGGCCTTGAGCTCCAGGATGTCGGCCGAGAGCAGGATCATCTCGAGCAGCTGGTCGAGGTTCTCGCGCTTCTTCGCCGACACCGGCACCGTGACCGTGTTGCCGCCCCAGTCCTCGGGCACGAGGCCCAGCTCGGCCAGCTCGCGCTTGACGTTGTCGGGGTTGGCGCCGGGCTTGTCGATCTTGTTGATGGCGACGACGATCGGCACGTTGGCCGCCCGCGCGTGGTCGGCTGCCTCCTTGGTCTGGGGCATCACGCCGTCGTCGGCTGCCACCACCAGCACCACGATGTCGGTGACCTTGGCGCCGCGGGCGCGCATCAAGGTGAAGGCTTCGTGACCCGGCGTGTCGAGGAACACCACGCTGCGGCCGCCGACGTCCACATGGTAGGCGCCGATGTGCTGCGTGATGCCGCCCGCCTCGCGCTCGGCGACCTTCGTCTCCCGGATCGCGTCGAGCAGCGACGTCTTGCCGTGGTCCACGTGGCCCATCACCGTGACGACGGGCGCGCGGGTGTGCCGGTCCTCGGGCTTGGCGTCGTCGCCTTCGGCCGAGACCAGCTCCTCCTCGAAGCTGCGCATCTCGATCTCGGCGCCGAACTCGCGGGCGATGTCCTTGGCCACCTCGACGTCGAGCGTGCTGTTGATGGTCATCATCATGCGCTTCATCAACAGCTTCGCCAGCACGTCCTTGACGCGGACGTCGAGCTTGTCGGCCAGGTCCTTGACGGTCATGCCTTCGGCCAACGTGATGGTGCGCGTGATCTCGACCGGTGCCGCCGGCGCGACGACTGGCGGACCGCTCGGCCGCTCGCGGCGGCTCGTGACCGGACGCGTCCCCGGACGCTGTCCGAACGGCCCACCCGGCCGCTGGCCGAACGGCGGCCGCTGGCCGGGCATGCCCGGACGCGGCGGCAGGCCGGGCATGCCCGGCCGCACGGGCTGGGACGGAAGCGGTCGCGGCCCGCCGAGCATGCTGCCGGGAGCCGGTCGCGCGAGGACGGATAGCCGGGTCGCGGCGGCGGCATGCCTGGACGCGACATCGGCGAACCCGGCCGGGCGGTGACACCCGACGCGGGAGGCGGCGTCGCCGGCGGCGCCTGGACCAGGCGCGGCTGCGTGACCTGCGGCCGTTTGGCCGGTGTGGTCGGCCGGGCTGGTTGCGGTAACCGCCCGGGCTCTTCGATCCGGAGACGCAGTCGCTGCGGCACGAAACGGCCGGCGGGTGCCTGCGTCGCGGCCGCGGGCCCGGCGGCCATCGGCGCGGGCTCCTCGGCTGACGCTTCGACGGTCTCGACGAGGGCTGCCGCGGGCTCCTCTTCGACGAACTCCGCCTCGGCGGCGGCCACTACGGCAGGTTCGGGCTCCGGCGCCACCGGCTCCGTTACGACAGCGGCAGCCGCCGGCGCGACGGCCGTCGCCGCCGCGAGATCCGGCGCCACTTCAGGGGCGTACGGCGCGACTGCGGGCACGGGCTCGGCGCCCGGCAGTGGCGCGGGCTTCGGCGCCTTGACGAGCCGGGGCGGTCCAAGCACCGGCGCGGCCGGCTTCGGCGGCTCGACCTTCTTCGCCGGCATCGCCTTCTTGGCCGCGCCCTTGGGCGGAGCCGGGTGATCGGCGAACAGGTCGCCCGACGGCAGCGTGATTTGCCGCTGGCGCGCCATACGCTCGACGAACGAGCGGGCGACCACTTCTTCGAGCGTGCTCGACGCGCTCTTCAGCTCGATGCCGTGCTCCTTCTTCAGGAGCGCCAGCACTTCCTGGCTCGACGTGTCGAGCAATTCGGCGACTTTGTAGATGCGGACCGTGGCCAACCTGTGTCCTTCGATTTAAGCGTTGTCGTCCGTACCGCCCTCAGGCGGTGTGGGGCCCTCGGTGCTCAGCCGGCGCGTCCGCCTCGGCCACCGCTGGCCACCTCTGCTCCCTCGGCTCCCTCGGCTCCCTCGGGCGCCGCGACTGCCGCCTCGCCGTCACCGGCTTCCAGCGCGCCGAGCTGCGCCTCGACTTCCTTGCGCTTTTCCTCTTCGCTCTTGATGTCGATGCGCCAGCCGGTCAGCTTCGCCGCCAGCCGCACGTTCTGGCCCTTCTTGCCGATCGCCAGCGACAGCTGCTGATCCTCGACCACGACCTCCATCACGCGGTTCTCGTCGTCCACGATCGAGACGTGCTGGACGCGCGCCGGGCTGAGGGCGTTCATCACGAACGAAATCGGATCCTCCGACCACTCGACGATGTCGATCTTCTCGCCCCGCAGCTCGCGGATGATGGCCTGGACGCGGGTGCCCTTCATGCCGACGCAGGCGCCCACCGGGTCCACGTCGCGCTCCCGTGAGTAGACAGCCACCTTGGCGCGGTCGCCAGCCTCGCGGACCGCGCCGCGGATGATTACCGTGCCGTCGTAGATCTCCGGCACTTCCTGCTCGAACAGCTTGATGAGGAGCGCCGGGTCGGTGCGCGACAGGATCACCTGCGGGCCCTTGGCGCCGCGGTTCACGCCCTTGATCACGGTGCGAATCCGCTCGCCCGGGGTGTAGCTCTCGGCCCGCGACTGCTCCTTGCGCGGCAGCACCGCCTCGATCCGGCCGATCTCGACCACCAGGTCGCCGGTCTCGAACCGCTTGACGACGCTGTTGATCACCTCGCCGACGCGGTCGTTGTACTCGGCGTAGATGTGATCGCGCTCGGCCTCGCGCACCTTCTGGAAGATCACCTGCTTGGCCGTCTGCGCCGCGATGCGTCCGAGGACGTCGGTCCGCTTCGGGAACTCGATCTCCATGTCCACTTCGGCCTCTTCGCCGTAGAGGCTCTGGGCTTCGGCGAGCGAGATCTCGGTGGCGGGGTTGGCGACGTCGGCGACGATCTGCTTGATGGCGAACAGATCCACCTGGCCCGTCTCGGGATTGAAGCGGGTCTTCAGGTTCTCGTTCGTCTTGTAGTACTTGCGCGACGCCGTCAGGACCGCGTCCTCGATGGCGGTGATGATCGTGTCGGCCTCGATGCCCTTTTCCTTGGCCAGCGCCTCGATCGTCTGCATCAACGGGTTTAGCATGTCTAGAATTCAACCTCGAGCCGGCCGCGCGTGATGAGCCGCAACGGCAGCCGGTGGATGCGACCTTTGGCCCCCTCGAGCAGGACCTCGTCCGCGTCGACACCGCGCAGCCGCCCCTCGAACGCCTTCTGGTTGTCCACCGCTTCGCTCACCACCACTTTGGCCCACCGTCCACTGAATCGCTGGTAGTCCGACGGCCCGCGCAGCGGACGGTCGAGCCCCGGCGACGACACCTCCAACACGTAAGCGAATGGCAGCGGGTCCTCGACGTCGAGCATCGTGCTCATTTCCCGGTTGACCCGCGCGCAATCCTCGACGCTCACACTCTCCTCGGGCGTGGCCGCGGGGCCAGGCCGGTCGATGAAGACCCGTACCACGTGTCCCGCCGCCTCGCGGCGGCTCAGCACGTCCCACACCTCCAGACCGTGGGCCGCGGACACCCGCTCCGCGATCGCCCGGATCTGATCCAGGAGCCCCTGTGTCGGCCGTTGCACGAGCCCAGAAACTAAAAAAGTGGGCACAAGCCCACTAGGAGTCTTCGGTCGCCCTAGAAGTACCAGAGAAGTGTATCACGCGCCCGCACCAAATTTCTCGGGCGCGCCCATGACGGCTCTGGCGGGCCTGGGGCCCGGAGCCTGGGGTCTGGAGCCTGAACCTAGGCGCTCAGTGGCCGGGCCAACAGGTCGTAGTCGCGGCTCGAGACCAGCTCGGCGTCCACGAACCCGCCGGGCGAGAACGCCGACGGGTCGCAGTCGGTCAGGTAGACCACCGGGTCGATGTCGGGCGCCTGGCCGGCCGACCGGGCGCGCAGCACCAGGTCGTGCTCGCTGGACGGGCCGTCCACCAGCAGCCGCACGCGGTCGCCGACGCGCCGGCGGTGCGCGCGTGTGACGATTTGTCGCTGCCGGCGCATCAACGCGGCTCGCCGCCGGTCCTTGACCGCAGCCGGGACGTCATCGACCAGCTGGTGGGCGCTCGTTCCTTCCTCGTGGGAGTAGGTGAACACGCCGACGTGGTCGAACTGCACCGCGCCGACGAAATCCATCAGCTCCTCGAAGTCGTCCGCGGTCTCGCCGGGGTAGCCGACGATGAAGGTGGTGCGCAACGTAACGCCGGGAACCCGCGTGCGGATGCGGTCGAGCAGCCGCTCGTAGGAGGCGCGCGTGCCCGGGCGCTTCATCCGCTTCAGCACCGCGTCGGCCGCGTGCTGCAGCGGCAGGTCAACGTAGCCGCACACCTTGTCCAGCTCGGCCATCGCGTCCAACACGTCGTCGCCGATCGTGGTCGGGTAGAGGTAGAGCATGCGGATCCACTCGATGCCGTCCACCTGCTGCAGTGACCGCAGCAGGTGCGCCAACGCGCCGCGCTCGCCCCGGTCGTTGCCGTAGAACGTCGTGTCCTGCGAGATGAGCAGCAGTTCCTTCACGCCGCGCTCCGCCAGCGCGTGCGCCTCCTGCACCACCGAGTCGTGCGCGCGGCTGCGATAGTGGCCGCGCAGCGTCGGGATGATGCAGAAGCCGCACTTGTAGTCGCAGCCTTCGGCCACCTTCACGTAGGCGTAGTGGCGGGGCGTGGCAAGGAGCCGCGGCGTGTCAGAGTCGTAGAGATATGTCGGCAGGGCTCCGGGCTCCGGGCTCCGGGCTCCAGGCCATGGCCACGGGTTCCCCGTTCGATCGGAGAAGCTGAACGGGCCGCGCAATCGCGCCGATGATGTCGGGAACCTCGCCGGTGCCGAGGACGGCGTCGATCTCCGGAATCTGTTCCTGCAGCTCGGCGCGGTAGCGTTCGGCCATGCAGCCGGTGACGATCAGCTTGCGGCAGGCCCCGGTCTTCTTGTGCTCGGCCATCTCGAGGATGGTGTCGATCGACTCCTGCTTGGCCTTGTCGATGAAGGCGCAGGTGTTGACCACCAGCACCTCGGCCGACTCGGGGTCGCGGGTCAGCTGGTGCCCGGCTTTTTGCGCCAGGCCGAGCATGACCTCGGAGTCAACGAGGTTCTTGGGGCAGCCCAGCGACACCATGCCGATCTTCATCACCGAACAGCGTACCACGCGGGGGCTGAAGGGGCCGGGAGGTTGCAGGAGGCCCCACCTGTCCTAGGATTACTGGAGAGCCATGTCCACCGTCGATCTCCCTGATATCGCTTCGCTGCTCAAGGGACGCCAGCCCGTGGGAAGCCGCGTGTCCGTCCGCGGGTGGGTTCGCACGCGCCGCGACTCCAAAGCTGGCCTGTCCTTCATCCACATCCACGACGGCTCCTGCTTCGATGCCATCCAGGTCGTGGCGCAGGCACAGCTGCCGAACTACGAGAACGAGGTCAGGAAGCTGACGTCGGGATGCGCGGTCATTGCGAGTGGTGTCCTGGTGCAAAGTCAGGGACAGGGCCAGTCGGTCGAGGTGCAGGCCGACTCTGTCGAAGTGGTTGGGTGGGTTGACGATCCCGAGGCATACCCGATTCAGCCCAAACGTGCGTCCTTCGAGTATCTGCGCGAGGTGGCTCACCTGCGCCCGCGCACGAACACGCTGGGCGCCGTGGCCCGCGTGCGCCACTGCCTCAGCATGGCCATTCACCGCTACTTCCATGAGCGGGGATTCTTCTGGGTGCACACGCCGATCATCACGGCGAGCGATGCTGAGGGCGCCGGCGAAATGTTTCGGGTCAGCACTCTCGATCTCGCAAACCGGTCGGCGATCCCGGCCACACCGGACGGGCGGACCGACTTCAGCCACGACTTCTTCGGCCGCGAGGCCTTCCTCACCGTCAGCGGGCAGCTCAACGTCGAGACCTACTGCGTCGCCCTGTCGAAGGTCTATACCTTCGGCCCGACCTTTCGGGCCGAGAACAGCAACACGAGCCGCCACCTCGCCGAGTTCTGGATGGTCGAGCCCGAGATCGCGTTCGCCGATCTACACGCGGACGCCGACCTGGCAGAGTCGTTTCTGAAGTACATCCTGACCGCCCTTCTCGACGAGCGGGGCGATGACTTGAAGTTCTTCGCCGACCGAATCGACAAGACCTGCGTGGCCCGCGTCGAGGCGTTCGTGACCTCGCCATTCGAGCGCATGACGTACACGGATGCGATCGCCGCCCTCGAAACGAGCGGGAAGGCGTTCGAATACCCGGTACGCTGGGGAATGGATCTCCAGTCGGAACACGAACGTTGGCTCACCGAAGAGCACGTGAAGGCCCCGGTCGTGGTCATGAACTATCCGAAAGAGATCAAGGCGTTCTACATGCGCATGAACGACGACGGCCGGACGGTGGCGGCGATGGACGTGCTGGCGCCGGGCATCGGCGAGATCATCGGCGGCTCCCAGCGCGAGGAGCGGCTTGATCATCTCGACCGCCGTCTCGAGGAGCTGCACCTCGACGCGAAAGCGTACTGGTGGTATCGCGATTTACGCCGCTACGGCAGCGTGCCGCACGCCGGATTTGGCCTCGGCCTGGAACGCACCATCATCTACGCGACGGGGATGACCAATATCCGCGACGTGATCCCATTCCCGCGCACGCCTGGGCACGCCGGTTTTTAGTCCCGGTCCTCAGTTCTCGGTTCTCAGTCAAGGACCAGAACGGACCAAGAACCGAGAACCATAGAACTGCAAGGACTCAGGTTCGCGCGCGTCGGCTTCACGCCTCAGAAGGGCAGCGGCGCGAAGGCCTGCTGCAGCCGCTCGCACGCCGCGGCGCACCGCGCCAGGGTGTCCACGGCGCTGCCGTGCGCGGCCACCTCGAGCATGAGCCGCCCTTCGTAGCCGATTTTCTGCGTCTCCATCATGGCTGCGTCCCAGTCGACGCTGCCCGCGTACGGCGGCAGGTGATCGTCGGCGCGGCCGCGGTTGTCGTGGACGTGGGTCGTCATCAGGTGGCCCGACACCGTCTCGATGCTCTCGCCCAGGTCGCCCAGCATGTGCGCATGGCCGTAGTCCAGGCAAATGCCGAGGTTCAGCTCGTCGAGGTCCTCCTCGATCAGCCGGACCAGCGCCGCCGGGTCGGACAGCGGGTTCGCGATCACCTCGACGGCCACCTCGACGCCGACCCCGGCCGCCGTCTCGACAATCTGTTCCAGGCTGCGTTTCGCGGCGCCCGGGTGGTTGTCGTGGGAACGGCCCGCGGCGGCCGGCGTCCCCAGGTGCAACACGAGGTAGCGATACGGCACCTGCCGCGCCACCCCGAGCGTTGCCATCACGTCGTCCACGGCGCGCAAGCGGACGGCTTCATCACTGGAGGCCACCGAGGCCTCCACCGGCGCGTGCACCGAGTGCAGCGCGACGCCGGAGATGGACAGCCACTCGCCCAGACGGACTACGGCGCCGGCGTCCCGGTAGTCGAAGTGCGGGCGGGCCGCCACGGCTTCGATGGCGGTGAACCCGTGCAGGGCGATCTGCTGGATGTGTGCCTGGTCCAGGCGCTCGGCGAGAAACAGGCGCGTGGACACACCGAAGCGGCCCTCGATCACGACTCCGCCATCTTACTGAATAGCGAGGCTCCGTCGCACATGGTCCAGGCTTCGCGAGGTCAAGCTTGCAACTCCGGCAGGTGCGGCGCGAGCAGCGACCGCAGGCGCGCGAAGCGCGGCCGTCGCCCGAAGGTATCGCGCACGTATCCGAGCGTGCGCGGCACGTCGCCCAGGTAGGCGGCGTTCTTGCGCACGCTCGCCTGGTAGCCGAACGTGCCGAGCGCCTTGAGGTTGCGTTGAACGGCCATGGTGTCGAAGCGCTCGCGAAACCGCGCCGCGTTGCCAGCGAAGCCCAGCGGTCCGCGATCCAGGGACAGGAACCGGGCAATCAGCGCGTCGACGTCGGCCGGTTCCAGTTCCACGTACGAGTCGCGGAGCAGGGATGCCAGGTCGTAGGTGTCGGGGCCCAGCCGTGCGTCCTGAAAGTCGATGACGCCCAGCCGGCTATCGAACACCATCAGGTTGCGGCTGTGGTAGTCGCGGTGGCACACGACCCGCGGCTGGCTGGACAACTCGCCGGCCAGCGCGGCGAACTCCTCCGCGAGCGCCGCACGCTCGGCGGGGGCCAGCACCACGTCCCGATGGCCCTCCAGGAAATGGGTCACGAAGAAGTCCAGCTCGAAGGTCAGCTTCGGCACGTCGAACGCCAGGCCGTATGGCACCGGCGCTGGCGTGGCCAGCTCGGTTCCGCGCCGCTGCAACGTAGCGATGATCACGACCGCCTCTTCGTACAGCGCGCGCGCGCCGGCGGCGGTCGCCGTGGCCAGGTGGGCCTGGAGGGTGACGTCGCCCAGGTCCTGCTGCGCGACGATGCCCAGCGCGTCGTCGTGGCCCAGCACGCGCGGCACCGGCACCGGCATCGCCTGCAGCAACGTCGCGACCAGCGTGAAGGGCATCTGCGCGTACTCGATCGGCCCGGGATAGACGGCCAGCACCTGGCTGGGACCATGCGGTGGAAGGACGCGCATGTAGCGGCGGTCGGACGCATCGGGCGTCAACGGCACGATGCGCGCACCGTCCAGACCGGCGCGGCCCAGGTACTGGGCCACCCGTTCGTCGGGCGAGGCGATCGTGCTCGGCGTCGAGGACAGGACAGACTCCTACAGCGAGCTTACGGCCAGCTCGCCGACGCGCGTCTCTGTGGCGGTCAGCGGCGCGGCAGCGGCAAGGCGGAGGATCTGGTTCGCCCACGTCGATCCGGCGGGGATGGTGGCACCGTCGGTCACCACGCAGCGCGTCAGCGAGGCCCCTGCGCCAACCGACACGTCGTCCCACAACACGGACTCGCGTACACCAGCGTGCGCCGCGTCGCGGGCTGCGGCTACCCCGTGCGCGAGCCGCAGGCACGTTTCCAGGTAGTCCCGCGGTGTGCCGATGTCGTGGAATTCCGCGGCCACCGTGCAGGTGCGGACCGAGCCTGGCTTCGCCGCGATCAGGGCAGGGTAGAGCGCGGCCACCGATTCCCACGGCACGTCGGGCGGCACGGCGCGGAACGCCTCCGCCTCCACCACCTGGATGCCGACGAAGTGCTGGGACGGGGTGGTGTCGCCGCGCTTGACGATTCCGGTCATCGCCCCGTCCGGCGTCGTCGCCAGCCCGCCGTATTTGTGGGGTTCCTCGTTGGGCATCACGGCCATCGTCACCAGCGCACCCGAGGCGCGATGACTGGCGACCAGCTGCCCGATGTCCACCGACGCCAGCGTGTCGCCGTTGACGAGCAGGAATGTGGGCCCATCAACCAGCGGCGCGGCCCGCTTGGGCCCGCCCGCCGATCCCAGCACCACGCCCTCCCACGAATACCGCAGGCGCACGCCGAGATGGCGTCCATCGCCCAGCTGGCTGGTGATGGTGTGGGGCAGGTAGTGCAGGTTGACGACGATCTCCGAGACGCCCGCGGCCTTCAGACGCTCGATGATCAGGCCCGCCAGCGGGCGGCCCGCCACCGGGATCGCGGCCTTGGCGCGCACCAGCGACAGCGGCCTGAGGCGCGTGGCGAGCCCCGCCGCGAGCACGACCGCGGGAATCACGAGCGAGGCTCCGCCTCGGACCGACGAACGCAGGCTCCGCCTCGCTCGGGCAGTGTCTGATTGCCCCGCCTCAGGCGGGGCGCAGAAGCTTGACTCATGCGGTTGACGTTGGAAGAGTCAGTTTTCTGGGCCGGAAACACCATCTCGCCGGTGATGTCGCGGCCCGCGGCGTAGCGGAGAAAGAGCGTGCGGTAGGAATCGACGATGAAATCGGCCGGCGCGCGGCCCAGCGCGGCGGCGACTGCGAGGATGCCGTCCTCCGAGCCTTCCAGCTCCACGAACGTGCCGACTGGGGTCTCGTCCACCGCAATCGTGACGCCGGGGGCGGAGAATTCCTCGCGGTATTTCTGATAGCGAAACCACGGCGCCAGGCCCACGGCGCCGAACACGCGCCGCAGCACGCCCAGATCGCTGACGTTGGTCTCGTACTCCTCGCGCACCTTCATCAGGGCCGATTCGGCTGGTCCCTTGAGCGTCACCGCGCTCTGGGCGCCGTCCTCGCGTAGGCGCAGCACGGCGCCGCTGTCGCGCAGCGTGGCCGCTGTCGTGTCATACAGCGTGTCGTCTTGGAGGCGCCGTGCCCGGAGGGGCACGGCGCCGATGGCGAGGATGGCGGCCCGGGCGATACCCGGGCTGTCGAACGCGAGCTTGATCTCGCGCTCGAGCAAATCTACTCCTTCGTTACGGGCACAAAAGTCTCCTGCCCGTCGCGCAGGATCCGCAGGAACGCGGTGGCGCCTGATGCCACGCGGCCCAGCTCGCGTTCCGCGTCCGTCCGATTGGTCACGGGGGTGCGGCCGACGCGAAGGATCACGTCGCCCTCGTTCAGGCCGGCGCGCGCCGCCGCGCTGCCCGGCTCGACCGCGGTGATCACGGCGCCGTTGTTGCTTTCGAGCCGGAGCTGCCGCGCGATCTGCGGCGTCACGTTCTGCAGCGTGATGCCGAAGCCGACGGTGGGTTCCGGATCGTCCGGCGGGGCAGCATTGTTGCGGCCGGCGCGCGCCTGGTTGCCCTCGACCTCGAGGTCCAGCTCGTCAACCGTCAGGTTGATCGTCCGCTCCTTGCCGTCGCGCACGATGCGCACCGGGACCGTGCTGCCGGGCCGCGTGGCGGTGACCAGCGACACCAGCTCGTTGTTGTTGCGGACGTTCTTGCCGTTGAACGACGTGATCACGTCGCCCGGTTCCATGCCGGCCTTTTCCGCCGCGCCGTTCGGCGACACCGCCGCCACCAGCGCGCCGTCGCGGTTCTTGAGCCCCAGCTCGTCCACGGCGTCGCGCGGGATCGCCCGCACGTTGACGCCGATCCGGCCGCGCGTGATCTTGCCGGTGCGCAGCTGCGGCAGCAGCTCGCGCACGGTGTTGCTCGGCACGGCGAAGCCGATGCCGATGTTGCCGCGCTGCTTCGAGTCGGTGTAGATGGCGGTGTTGATGCCGATCACCTCGCCGCGCACGTTCAGCAGCGGGCCGCCCGAGTTGCCGGGGTTGATGGCCGCGTCGGTCTGCAGCACCTGCGCCGAGCGCCCGTTGGCCACCGTGAACGGCCGCTCGAGGCCGCTGATCACGCCGACGCTGACGGTGTGGTCGAGGCCGAAGGGGTTGCCGATCGCCAGCACCCAATCGCCCGGCTGCATCTGCGCCGAGTCGCCGAACTTGATCTCGGTCATCGGCGCGCTGGGCTTCTGGGTCAGCTCGATCAGGGCGCTGTCGGTCAGCGGGTCGCGGCCGACGATCCGCGCCTCGTAGCCTTCGGCGTCCGCCTCTTCGCCGAACAGATACACCACGATCTTCGAGGCGCCCTCGACGACGTGGTTGTTGGTCAGGATGAGCCCCGACTTGTCGATGATGAAGCCGGTGCCGGCCGCCTGCACCAGCTGATCACGCGGGCGGCCCTGGCCCTGGCCCTGCCCCTGCCCCTGGCCGCCCTGGCCACCCTGGCCGCGGTTGGGGTTGGGCTGGCCGAAGAAGCGCTCGAACAGGTCGTCGCCGCCGCCACCCGCCGCCACCGAAGAACTCGGTCAGGTCGCGGGTCCGCTGCCGAGATTCGGTGCGGATGTTGACCACCGCCGGCGAGACGTTCTTGGCGATGTCGCGGAAGGTGCTGGCGCTGACCGTGCCAGTGAGCGGCGCGCTGTTCATCGGCGGGGCCGCCGTCGTCTGGGCAATCGAGCTCGGCGACAACCCGAAGCGCGACGCGATCACCATCCCAACGAGGAGCGACGTCAGCACGACGGGCACGAGATACAGAAGCGCGGTCTTTCTATTGGACATCAGTGCCTCCCAGAGCACACGGTCGAGCGGCCGCTATCCCGGCCGTCATCATACCAGCGTAACTATTGCCTGCTGGCGGGGTCCGGTGACGATCGCGTCCCGGAGATCCCGGTACACATTGATTTCGGACCGGACGCCGAAGTCCCCCACATACAGCCCCGGTTCAACGGTGAAGCCGGTACCCGGTAGCAGCCGGCGGTCGTCGTGGGTCTCGTAATCGTCCAGATGGGCCCCATTTCCATGGACGTTCTCGCCCAGACTGTGGCCGGTCCGATGGGCGACGAACTCGCCGAAGCCGGCATCCACCAGCACCTGGCGCGCGGCCCGGTCCGCTTCCCAGCCCCGCACGTCCTGGCCGGCGCGGGCACGGTCCTGGACCAGGCTCACGGCCGCGTCGCGCGAGCCGGCCACCGCAGTGAACACGCGGCGCATCCGCTCAGGCACCTGAGTGCCCGTGTAACCCACCCAGGTGATATCTGCAAAGACGCTGCCTGGCTCCCGCCGCTTTCCCCACAGGTCCAAGAGCAGCAGCGCCTCGGCTGAGATGGCCGCGCTCGACGCCTGAGTGGGGAGATAGTGCGGGCTCGACGCGTTCGGCCCAACCGCAACCACCGGCGGCGAATCACTGTCGAGCCCTTCCTCGTCGAACCAGCGCCACATCTGTTGCTGGAGGCTGAACTCGTCCAGCCGCCGGCCGTCGCGAACCGCCTGCCCGGCCGCGGCGAAGGCGCGATCCTTGATGCGGTAGAGCGCCTCGGAGGCGGCCCGATGCGACGCCAGCTGGGCCGGCGTCCACGCTGCCTCGAACTGCTGAACCAGATCGCCGGACGACACCACCTCGACGCCGCGCGCCCGCACCGCCTCCACCGTGCCCGCGTCCACCCGCGACACATAGGGGATGGCGCACTCGGGCGAATACTCCATGGCCACTTGCGACACGCCGGCCAGCAGCTCCGTCAGGCCGCGATCGAGTTCGGCCCGACCCGCATAGACCAACTTTTCGCCGGGCAGGTGATCGAGGTTCTGCCGTTCGATGCGATGCACGAGTCCCTTGGGCTGACCCTCGGCCGGGATCAGGTAGTACCAGCGCCGCGTGGCCAGATGCCCCGAGCTCGCGACCCCGGCGACCCGGAGCGAAATCGGGTTGGCGCCGTGGAAGTCGTAGAGCAGCCAGGCAGCCAGCCCGCTCTCCCGCAGCGAGCGCTGGATGGCGGCGACATCGGGCGCCATGATGGCTTCAGTATAAAGGGTCATCGACGGGCTTCTTGGCTTGTCCCTTGCTGGTATGGACGCCGAATCGGGGCGCAAAGTTTGGCCGGCCGCAGCCGGAGCCCGCCCGGGGGAGGCAGCTATAATCAGCGGGCCAGCACCACTCAGGAAAATATGTCTAGCCGCACCGCGCTCGCGCTGCTCGTAACCGGCCTGTGCACTGGCGCGCTGTGGGCGCAGCAACAGGCGCCCGCCCCCCAAACCGAACCGCCGCCCGTCACGTTCCGCGTCGAAGTGGACTACGTGGAAGTGGACGCGCTGGTCGCCGACGCTCAGGGGAACCTGGTGTCCGATCTGCGCGCCGAGGACTTCGACGTTCTCGAGGACGGCAAGCCGCAGAAGGTCACGACCTTCTCACTGGTGAACATCCCGATCGAGCGCGCCGTCCGGCCGCTGTTCGCCACCAACCCGATTGAAACTGGACGTGCAGACCAACGACCACGTCGAGGGCCGCATCTACCTGATGGTGCTCGACGACGTGCACATCGACTTCACGCGGACGCCGCGGGTGAAGGCGGCGGCGCGGCGCTTCATCGAGGAGAACTTCGGCACCAACGACCTGGCCGCGGTGGTGTTTACGGGGCGCGGCGAGGACGCGCAGGACTTCACCAACGATCAGCGCCTGCTGGTGCGCGCCATCGAGAAGTTCCAAGGCCGGAAGCTCCAGGGCGCGACCATCAACAAGCTGCAGAACGCCCGCACCAACCCCGAGACCGGCGCCCTTGGCCCGGGCCCCGACCAGGACGACCAGGAGCGGGCGTTCCGGGCGCGGAATGCCATGACCACCATCCGCAAGCTGTCGGAATTCATGGCCGGGGTGCGCGGCCGGCGCAAGGCGATGCTGCTCGTCAGCGAAGGCGTGGACTACGACATCTACGAAGCCGTCGGCCTGCAAGGGTCCACGGCGACCTCGGTCCTGCTCGACACGCACGACGCCATCGCCGCCGCCACGCGCGGCAACGTCAGCATCTACGCCATCGATCCGCGCGGGCTGATGACGGGGGCCGAGGATCTGATCACGCAAAGCAGCACGTTTCCCGGTGCGGGGCTGAGGACGATCCAGGAGGAGATGCGGCTGTCGCAGGACAGCCTGCGCGTGCTGGCGGCCAACACCGGCGGTTTCGCGGCCGTGAACCAAAACGATCTCGACGGCGCGTTCGATCGCATCGTCAGGGAGAACAGCTCGTATTACGTGCTCGGCTTCTACTCGGACAACTCGCGCCGCTCCGGCCGGTACCGCAAGCTCGAGGTGCGGGTGAAGCGGCCGGGCCTGCGGGTGATCCGGTCGCGCAACGGTTACTACGAGGCGCGCGGCCGGCGCCCGAATCCGCCGGCGCCGTCGCCCAATGCCATGCCGGCGGCGCTCTCGGAGGCATTGGGCAGCCCGTTGCCGGTGGCGGGCGTGCCGATGAAGATGTTTGCCGCCGCCTACAAGGGCGTGGCGCCGAACGCGGCGGTGGCCGTGGCGGTGGAGATCGACGCCAACGCACTGGACTTCGTCGAGAAGGACGGCCTGTTCCTCGAGCAGCTGAACATGGCGCATACCGCCACTGACTCGAAGGGCAAGGTGATTCCCGGCGAGCGCCAGAGCGTCAACCTGTCGTTGAAGCCGGATACCTATGAGCGTGTCAAAGCCAACGGCTTCCGCCTGGTCTCGCAGCTCAACCTGGCGCCCGGCCGCTACCAGGTGCGCGTCGCCGCGAGCAATCGGTCCGGCAAGGCCGGCAGCGTCCTCTACGACATCGACGTGCCCGACTTCTACAAGGCGCCGTTCGCGATGAGCGGCGTCAGCCTGACGTCGGGCGCGGCGCTGCAGGGTCCGACGATGAAGGTCAAGGATCCGCTGGGCGACTTCCTGCCAGGCCCGCCCACTGCCACGCGCGAGTTCCGGTCCGACGACACGTTGATGCTGTTTGCCGAGTTCTACGAGAACGCGGGCAAGACGCAGCCGCACGCGCTGGATCTCGTGGCGGAGCTGCGCGACGAAGGCGGCGCGGTGGTGCGCGAGAGCCGCGAGGAGCGATCGTCCACCGAGGTGAGCGGCAGCGGCGGTTACGGCTTCGCCACTCGGCTGCCGCTCGAGAACCTGCGTCCGGGCCTGTACGTGCTCCGTGTCAGCGGGCAATCGCGGCTCGGGGATCGACCGAGCGCATCTCGGGACATAGCGATCACGATTAAGTGAAGGCTTCAGGCCCCAGGCTCCAGGCTCCAGGCGGGTCGTGACGCTCGATCTGGTCCAGACCGTCGCCTTCGCCGGGCTGGTGTTGTTTGCCGGCTACTGGGTGAAGCGGCGTGTGCCGATCCTGAGCCGCTACAACATCCCGGCGCCGGTGGTCGGCGGCCTGCCGGTCGCGGCGATCCTGGCGCTGCTCTACGCCGCCGGCCGGCAGCCGCTGGCCTTCGACACGGCGCTGCAGACGCCGTTGCAGAACACCTTCTTCGCCTCCGTCGGCTTTGGCGCCAGCGTACGGCTGCTCCGGCGCGGCGGACCGCTGGTGGCGGTGATGATGGTCGTGGCGACGATCGCCGCGGCGCTGCAGAACGTGCTCGGCGCCGTGGTGGCGATGGGCCTCGGCGAGCATCCGCTGCTCGGCGTGCTGGCGGGATCGGTGACGCTGACGGGCGGCCCGGCGACCGGGCTCGCGTTTGCGCCGCTGTTCGAAAGCGCCGGCGTGCCGGGCGCGGCGACGTTGGCGGTGTCGGCGGCGATGGTCGGCATCGTGTCGGGCGGCCTGTTGGGCGGACCGATCGGCACGCACCTGCTGGGGCGCGACGGCGTGCGGACGCCCCGCCAGGCGGGCATGCCGCTCGAGCAACTCGCCGACGCGCAGCTCGAGACCCCACCGGTCACGACGCCGGCCGGCGAGGACGTCGAGGCCTACGCGCTGCTGAAGCATCTGGTCGTGATGCTGACGGCGGTCGGCGTCGGTGCCTGGGTCAGCGCCGGATTCGCGGCGCTGGGCTGGACGCTGCCGGCCTACATCGGGGCGATGGTGGTCGCGGCCGTCATCCGCAACGCCGACGATGCACTGAACGTCGTCGGGATGTCGCAGCGCGCCATCGACGACCTGGGCACTGTCGCGCTGTCGATCTTCCTGGTGATGGCGCTGATGACGCTGCGGCTGTGGCAGCTGGCCGGGGCGGTGCTGCCGCTCCTCATCATCCTGGCCTGTCAGGTCGGGTTGGTCGCCGCACTCTGCCTGTTCGTGGTGCCGCGCGTGATGGGCCGCGACTACGACGCGGCGGTGATGTCGAGCGGCTTCTGCGGCTTCATGCTGGGCACCACGGCCAACGCGGTCGCCAACATGGGCGCGCTGGTCGAGCGCTACGGCCCGGCCCCGAAGGCCTACCTGGTGGTTCCGCTGGTAGGCGCGTTCGGCATCGACTTCGTGAATGCGCTGTTGATCACGTTCGCCATCAACGTGTTTCGATGATGGCGAACGGGCTCCGGGCTCCAGGCTCACGGGCTCCGGGCCGTACAAACGAAGGACCGGCGTAGCCGGTCCTTGCGCCGCGAAGCGGCGCCAGAAGCTACTGAGCCGGACGATAAGGCGGCGCGTTGCCTTGCTACAGCTTCGGCAATCGCGTCGCCTTTATCGTGCCGTTGGCGTGCTCGAACTTGTACTGGTTGCTGCTCATCTTCGGGTTGGTCGGCACCTTCAGCACCACGTCGATCACCTCGCCCGGCATGAGCGGCTTGCGATAGCGGAACGGCTGGGCGCCGGTCACCGGTTCGCCTGCCTTGTCGTACCAGAACTCGTCCACCTTCAGCCCGGCGATGGGCGCGGAGGCCATGTTCTTGATCTTGATCGTCGTCACGACCATGCCGCCCTCGCGCTTGGAGACGGGCGTCAGGTAGCCAATCTCGGCCTGTCCACGCACGGGCGAAATCAGCTTGCTCCCGCTGGTGGCCGCGGGCGCTTGGGCGTGCGCGAACGCGCCGCTCAACATCAGTACCGCACCGGTCAAGGCCATTGCCACGCGAGTGCCACGATTCATCACGGTCTCCATTCAGGGGGCCACCCACGCGCGCGACGGTTGGTGATGCGAGGTGCGATGCCGGCCTGTCCCCCCAGTTCCGGCCCGGCGCGCCGCCCGCGTGTCGTACAGGGCGCATTATACCGATCCCGTCTACATTTCTCCGTTCCAGTCCTCCGGCTCGGGATTGGCGGCGTTGAACACTTCCAGGTGCCACTTGCCGCCGCCCCAGGGCTCGATGATCTCGGTGGCCACCACGTCGACCAGGACCTCGGAAAACGTGCGGCCTTCCGGGTCACCCTCGAGGTGATACGCCGCTTCGTCCCAGGCAAAAGTGGGGTAGAGCACCATGGTCAGGAAGAGGTCGTAGCCGTCGTCCACCACGATGATCTGGCCGCAGGGGCGCTTCAGCGTCGAGTGGTAGATCAGGTATTTCTCGGCGCTGTGTGCCCGGATGTAGCGCTTGAGCGCGAACTCGCGCGCCACGATCTCCTCGACCGCGATCTTCTTCTCCCAGCAGTCGCGGCAGTAGCGCTCCTCGCCCCGGGGCTCGGAGACTTCCGTGGCCCCGCAGAGCGCGCACTTGGCCTTGGCGACGTTCGACTTTCGGGGCATGGATCGCGAAGTATATCGGACCCTGGCCAGGACGCATGGTGCTCGACCTCGCCGGATCGGACATCGGACGATCCGGAAGAGGGACTGTAGCCGGACGACCGAGCGTGAATCGTTCAGCGGTTGGCGCCGACCGGCGACTGCAGCGCCGGCCCGTACATCTCGCGCGCGTATTCCTTGACCATGCGGCGCGCGCTGAAGCGCGGCAGCACCGTGCGGATCGACTCGCGCACCACCTGGAGCCAGCGCCGCGGGATGCCGGCGGCGTCGCGCTCGTAGAAGGCGGGCACGAGCTGTTGCTCGAGCAGCGTGTAGAGCGCCTGCGCGTCCGCCCAGTCCTGCGCGCCCGGGTCGTCGGGACTGGCCGTGCCCTCGATCAGCCAGCCGTTCTCGCCGGTGAACCCTTCGGCCCACCAGCCGTCGCCGATCGACATGTGGGGCGTGCCGTTGATCGCCGCCTTCATGCCGCTCGTGCCGCTGGCCTCGAGCGGCTTGCGCGGGTTGTTCATCCACACGTCACAGCCCTGGACCAGGAAGTGCGAGACATGCAGGTCGTAGTCGTCCACCACGGCGATGCGTCCGCCGAATTTCGGATCGAGGGCGTGGCGGTAGATCCGCTGCAGGTGGTGCTTGCCGGCATCGTCGGCGGGGTGCGCCTTGCCGGCGAACACGAACTGCACCGGGCGGCCCCAGGCGTTGACGATGCGGGCCAGGCGATCCGGATCGGAGAACAGCAGCTCGGGCCGCTTGTAACTGGTAAACCGCCGCGCAAAGCCGATCGTCAGCGTGGCCTGGTCGAACATGGTGCCGGCGGCCACCACCCGGGCAGCCGCACCGCCTTCCGTGGTCCACCGCTGCCGGGCGCGCTCGCGCACGAACTGGAACAGGTAGCCTCGCAACGCGGCCCGGGTGGCCCACAGCTCCTCATCCGGGATGGTCGAGGACGCGATCGCACACGGCCGGGTCGTCGTGGTTCTCGAGCCAGTCCTCGCCCAGGTATTGCTCGAGCAGCCGCGCCATGTCCGACGCCAGCCACGTCGGCACATGGACGCCGTTGGTCACGAACTTCACCGGCAGCTTGTCGGCCGGCTTGTCGGGCCAGATCGGCCGCCACATCTTCTTGGTCACTTCGCCGTGCAGCTGGCTGACGCCATTCACCGACGCCGCCGACCGCAGCGCCAGCGCCGTCATGTTGAACTGCGGGCCGGCGCCGTTGTCGTAGTGGCCGAGCTGCAGGAACTTCTCGCGGTTCGGCCCGAGGTCGCCCCACAGCCCGGCCAGGTGCGTTTCGACCATGTGGAACGGAAACGCGTCGTGCCCGGCGGCCACCGGGGTGTGGGTGGTGAACGCCGTGGTGCGGCGCACTTCGGCCATCGCCTTCTCGAAGTCATGGCCGTGCTCGCACAGGTCGCGCACGCGCTGCAGGACGACGAACGCCGCATGCCCTTCGTTGAGGTGGTAGAGCGAAGGCTGGTAGCCGAGCAGCTGGAGCGCGCGCACGCCGCCGATGCCGAGGACGATCTCCTGCTGCAGGCGCGTCTCGCGATCGCCGCCGTAGAGCCGCGCCGACAACTCACGATCCCAGGGCGCGTTCTCCTCGAGGTCGGTGTCGAGGAGGAAGAGCTGCACGCGGCCGACGCGCACCCGCCACACCGAGGCGAGCACCGTCCGGTCGCCCAGCGGCACCGCGGTGATGCACGGCCGACCGTCCGCCGCCAGGGCCTGCTCCACCGGTGCGTCGCTCCAGTTCAGCCGTTCGTAGCGTTCCTCCTGCCATCCATCGGCCGAAAGCGACTGGTGGAAGTAGCCCTGGGGGTACATGAAGCCCACGCCCACCAGGGGCACGCCCAGGTCGCTGGCTTCCTTGCAGTGATCCCCGGCCAGCACGCCCAGGCCCCCGGCGTAGATCGGCAGCGACTGGTGCACGGCGAACTCGGCCGAGAAGTACGCGACCGTGCCCGACGCGTCCGGATGCTCCCGCGCCCACCAGGTGCTCTCCGACTGGCGGGCGGCGTCCAGGCCCGCGACCGCGCTGTCGTAGAGCGCGAGCCAGCTCGCGCTGGCAATCGCCTTGGCCACCGATTCGCCGGGCACGAGGGCCAGCATCTTCACCGGGTTGTGCGCCGTCAGGCGCCAGAGCGGGTAGTCGAGACGCCTGAAGACGTTGCGCGCGTCCGGATTCCAACTCCACCAGAGGTCGCCGGCCAGCTCGCCGAGGCGATGAATTCGATCAGGTAGGTCCAGCACTCGTCCCGTGTCTCCTTAGCGGCGATCTAATGTATCCTGAACGTCCGATCGCCAGACGGGCGACGGGTGAGGAAGCGAACTATGGCCCCGAATGCACGTCCTACCGCAGCCAAACGCAACCGGGAAAAGGCGCTTGTCGAACGGCGGCAGGAGAAGGAAGCCCGCCGGCGCGACGCCAAGGAGCGCAAGCAGACAGCTGGTCCGCACCCACCGGGAGAGGATCCGGACCTCGCGGGCATCAAGCTCGGCCCGCAGCCGCTGGCCGACTGGCAGATCGAGGACGTGGACGTGGACGTGGAGACGACAGAGACGTAGCTGGTCCAGCGCCTTCAGGTCAGTTCGCCCCGAAGCAGTAGAGCAGTCCCGCACCCCCGGTGGCCACCAGGTTGTCCTGGCTGCAGCCCCGCGACCCGTGCGCGGCATTCCACGACGTGTTGCCGCCGCCGGTACGGTCGTGGTGCCCCACCATCACGCTGCCGCGTCCATCGGTGTTCAGGGTGTAGTTGCCGCAGGTGGTGTCCATCTCGCCGGCGATTGCGCGTCCATGTGAGTCGGAACCGGTCAGGATGTCGTGCTGGTTGGGGGTGTCTCCCGCGCCATTGACGGGCTGGCCCTTCTCGGTCAGGGCCTGCTGCTTGTTGATGGCGTTGCGGTCGCGCTGCACGTCGCCGTGCAGGTCGGCGACGTTGGCGGCAATCAGCGCACCCCGCGCGTTGTACCAAGGCCCGGCGCCGATCCGATCGCGCGCATTCACCGACGGCTGGCCGTTTGCCGCGCCCGCGCTGAGGTAGGCCCGCCAGGTGCGTCCCGGCGGGGCTGGCAGGTTTGCCGCCTGCGCCAACTGGGCGCAGTAGGCGTCCGCGCCGGCCAGGCCGCCGTAATTGGCGCCGTCGCCCTTGCCCACGCTGGTGATGAAGAACGACGCCGGATTCGTGGCCGGCCCGCCGCGGCCGCCCGCTCCGCGACCCTGCGGCGCCTGTGCGTAGACGGCCGCGAAAGTGCTGGCTGCCGCTGCAGCCACCATGAGCACGTGCCGCCACCGTCCCATCGCGTGTGGTCCCTTCCTCTGGCCGCCCGAGAAAACCTGACCGCTGAACGAGGCGCAGCCTTGCAAGAGTTGGTAAGGTAGCACACGCATGTGGAGGGGCCGGGCACTGGGTCGTGTGCGCCGCAGCGGTGGCGGCGTTGGCGCCAGCCGGCTGGGCCCAGGTCGAGAACGGGTCGCGCCTGGACGACGTGACGGCCTACGTGGAGGACTACTACGGGCGCGCGCAAAGCCTGATCGCGGAGGAGACGGTCACGCTCGAACACCTGCGTCCGGATCTCACGTCGGACGGTTTCGCCCGCCGCCTGGTGTATGAAATCCGCGTCGAGTGGAGTCAGGAGGGCGACCAGCCTCGCGCCTCCGTGGTCCGCCAGTTGTTGCGCGTCGGCCGCCAGCCGCCGAAGCCTGGCAGCGAGCCCGAGTGCCTGGACCCGAAAGGCATCTCACCCGAGCCGCTGGCGTTCCTGCTGAAGGCGCGCCGCGAGCAAGTTCGTCTTTCGCGAAGCAGGCGCCGCCATCATCGGCGGCCGCAGCGCCGTGATGATCGACTACCGGCCGTCCGGGCGCGATGCCCCCACCATCACCGGCACCAAGGACTGCATCAGCATCGAGATGCCGGACCGGACCCAAGGCCGAGTGTGGGTGGACCGCGAGACGCAGCGCCGTGCTTCGCCTGGACGAACGCATCATGGGCGTGACCGACGTCCGCATCCCGCGCGAGCTCCAACAGATAGGGGGCTGGGGACTGTACGTCACCGTCGAGCGGGCCGACAGCACCATTCGCTACGAGCCCGTGACCTTCACCGAGCCCGCCGAAACGCTGCTGCTGCCGACGCGCATCGATTCGGTCAGCGTCATTCGTGCCAGCAGCATCCAGCGGCTGCGCGTCACGCAGACTTATCGGAACTATCGCCGGTTCTTGACGGAGAGCCGGGTGATTCCATAGGAACCGTGCTCCGGGCTCCAGGCTCCGGCGCCGGGCCTCGCAACGGAACTGCGTGCGAGAATGGGCCGATGAAAACAATCGGGGATCGCCGTATGCCCCGCCGGTCGAGGGCCTGGAACCAGTCATCGTCCGACAGTAAGGAGGTTCCTCATGAGGCGGATGCTGAAGCTGCTGCTGGCGCTGCTCCTCGTGACGATGCCCGCCGCGGGGCTGGCGCATCACTCGTTCGTCGCGGAGTACGACCGCGGCAAGCCGGTGAAGGTGAGCGGCACCGTCACCAAGGTCGAGTGGCAGAACCCGCACATCTGGTTCTACGTGGACGTGAAGGACGACGCCGGCAAGGTGGTGAACTGGGCCTTTTCCGGCGGACCGCCCGGCGTGCTGCAGCGGCGCGGCATCTCCCGCACTGCGATGAAGGTCGGCGACGTGGTGGTGGTGCAGGGTTTCCGCGCCCGCGACGGATCGAACAACGCGTCGGGCGGCACCGTCACGTTCGCCGACGGGCGTCAGGTGTTCACGGCGTCGCCCGAAGACGCCCGTCCAGACGGAGGCCGGTGATGACACGCGCACGCTGGTACACGCTCGGGGTTGTCGGCCTGGTGTCGGCGGTGCTGCTGGCGGTCGTGCCGCCGGTGGAAGGACAGGGACGGGGAGCGGCGCCGGCAGGCCCCGCCCCGCGCGCCGCCGATGGCAAGCCGGACTTCAGCGGCTTCTGGGACTGGCCTCATGCGCCCGGCGGACCCGCCCGCGGCGCCACGGTCTTCGACTCGAAGCGCTTCGCGCCGTTCACGCCGGGCGGCGAGGCGCTGTTCTACGAGCCGCGGACCGGCGACCCGCGCCACGACGAGCCGCGCGCCTTCTGCATGCCGTCGGGTTTCCCGTCGAACCTCTTCGGCCCCTACCCGGTGCAGATCGTCCAGCGGCCAGGCTGGCTGGTGATGGTGCACGAGTTCATGCGGATGACCCGCCTGATTCCGCTCGACGGGCGCGCCCACCGCGATGTCGAGCCCACCTACCTGGGCGACCCGGTCGGCCACTGGGAGGGCGACACGCTGGTGATCGTCAACAAGAACTTCAAGCGCTGGTCGCTGGACGACTACTACTACCAGGACCCCACCAAGTACCGGATGCACAGCGACGCGGTGACGATGACCGAGCGGATGCGCCGCACCGACGTCAACACCATCAGCTACGAGCTGACGATCGACGATCCGAAGATCTTCACGCAGCCGTGGTCGCAGATGTTCGAGATGACGCACCATCCCGAATGGGAAAAGGTGGGCCTCTACGAGTTCGTGTGCGAGGAGAACAACCGCTGCCCGGGCGGGAACTGCCGAGAGTCCCAGCCGTAGTGAGGACTCTTCGGAAGGCAAAAGGCAAAAGGCAAAAGGCAGAAGGCAGAGCTACGGGCGCTCGGATGGAAGCGGGCGATAGAGCTCGAATGGGCCGTCGGCGTCGATGAGTTCCAGCCGCAACGCCTCGATGGCCACGGCGTAGAGCGCCGCGGGAGCGCGACTGCGGTCGATGACGACGAATCCCACGTCGGCGCGCCGGAGGAAGTCGGGCGCTTCGCGCACCAGACGCTCGGCCCCTTCAGCCGACAGCGGCCGGTTCTCGCTCAGCGTCATCAGTGCGTCCAGAACCGGCTCCAGCCGCACCTGGGCGCGCCGGCGGCGCGACACCCGCGACAGGTAGCCGCCGATCAGCCGGTGGCCGTGCGCGGTCTGGAAGTATTGGGTCTGGGCGCTGAAGTTGCCGTCGCTCGACGTGCCGTCCCGCACGCCGAACGGCAGGTCCAGGACCCGGGTGTCCGGCGGCGCCGCCATGATGTGGCTGTAAATCGACGGGATCGCCGCCGAGTAGAGCGGGCGCGGCACGGGTAAGAGCTCGAGGAGCAGGGCTGCGGTCACGCCGGCCACGATCAGCCGGCGGCGGTGCGGCCAGCGCGCCGTGAGCTTCACCAGTGCCGCTGCCAGCAGCACCGCGGCCCCGAGCATCAACACCACCGAGAACCGCGCCGGCGTCCGTGCCATGCCGACGATCGGGACGTATCGCAGCAACGCCCACGGGCCCGGCACGAAGGTGTTGAAGCCGGCCACGTAGACGAAGGGACCGAGCGCCAGGGCGCCGAAGGCGACCGTCAGCAGCGTCCACCACCGGGAGGGCCGCCAGCCCATGGCCCAGGCGGCGCACATGACGCCAATCGCGACGAGCGGCACCGAGACGACGTTCTCCAGATACGCGTCGGGCGTCGGGTTCGAGAGCCACAGGCGCAATCGCTCCGGAGACAGCGGGTGATTGGGATTGGGCGCGAACAGCGACAGCAGGTCCACGCCGCGCGGGCTGCTGCGCCAGTAGAGCGGACTGGACTCGACTCCGTTCCGCACGATCCGTGTGGCCAAGGCGTACAGCAGCGGCGACAGCAGTACGGCCGCCGCCACGCCGGCGCCGACGGTCACGCGGACGCTGCGCCAGATGTCGTGCCGATCCACCGGGTGCCACTGGACGCGGTAGTGCCACGCGATCCGCCCGCTGACGACCACCGTCAGCAGGAACACCGGGGTGTAGAGGCTGCGAACGCTGACCGGCTGATCGAAGATCGTGAACTGCCACCCGCCGCTGACCGCCATCGCGGCGATCAGCACCGCCATGCCGGCCGCGGCCACGTCGACGGCGATCAGGACGTAGCGCGCCGAATCGTGTCGCTGGCGCGTGACGCCGATTACACGCGCCGCGGCGAACAACACGCCGATCAGCACGCAGTACACGCCGTAGTAGGCGTCGGTGCTCGCCGCCCACCAGAGCGTGGCGCCGAGCGCGATCGCTTCGCGCCAGCCCCAGCGCTCGCGGGCGGCGCTCGATACCAGCAGCAGCAGGAAGATGGCGAGCGGCGCGGCGGCCACCAGGCTGAAGTGGCCCATGCTGCGCGTCACCAGCACCGGGCTCCAGGCAAAGGCAATCCCGGCGACCCATGCCTCCGCCGTGCGGCCGGTGACCCGCCGCGCCAGCAGGAAGGTGGCAAAGGCCGTGAGCACGCGCGTGAGCAGCATCACGACGTTGAACGTCGCGACGACCCCGAAGCTTCGCACCAGCGGCAGCGCCAGCAGGTTCTGAAACGTCGTGTAGTTGTGCAGGCTCAGGTCGGCGTCGCCGGTCAGCGAGAAGATGGCGTCGGTGAAGTAGGGCAGACGGCGCTGCTCGAGGATCTCGCGCTGGAACACCCATTGGTTCCAGACGTAGACGCCGGTATCGCCAGTGGTCGCGCCGGTCAGATGGGTAGAGAAGTGCAGCGGCAGCGGCCACGAGTAGGCGAGTGCGATGGCCGCATAAGACGCAGCAACTATTGCGTACACGCGCAGGGGGCTGTGCGCCAACGTCAGGGCGGCACAGCCTATCCCCCCGCCCCCCGCCGGTCAAGGCGAAAGCGTTGTCTTCAGCGCGTCGAAGATCGATTCGCCGGGCGTGCTCAGGGCCGCGCGCCGGCGGCGTTGAAGCGCACGGCGAACCCGGCGGCGACGCTCAACTTCGTGCCGCCTTCCTCGAGGCTGGTCAGGCTGCGGCCGATGCTGACCCAGGTGGCCGCTGCCCGGCCGAGCGGCAGCGCCACGCTGCCGGTCACATCGGCGCGGCGGGCGCCGATGCCCAGTGCGTCCAGCACGGCGTCACCGCGCGTCGAGTACCGACTGCGTCAGCGCGCCGGTGAACGTGATACTGCGGGACGACGTCCACTCGAGTGCGCCGCCCCCGAACACCGAGCCGCGCGTGAAGTAGCCCGCCGACCCGTAGACGCGGAACGGCAGCCGCCGCACCTCGACGTTCACCGGCAGCGCGAAGTGCACGCGCCCGTCGAGGGCTCCCTCGCTCAGGACCTCGACGACGGGGCTGACGGCCAGGCCGACCTCGCTCAGCGTCAGCGTGGGGTCGATCAGCACGTACTTCGCGCTCATGTAGATGTCGTCGATTCCGCGAGCCGTCACGCCGTCGTAGGACGCATGGTAGACGGGCAGGCTCGCGCTGACCTGCAGGCGGTCGGTGAGGCCGATGCCCATCCCGATCATCGGGAAGTTGGTCTGGGTCATGCCGTTCATGCGCCAATAGCCGATGCCGACGCTGGTCTGGCCCTCGCCCGGTGTCGCGGCGGACGCGTCGTCCAGCCACGAGCCGAACTGCCTGAACGTCGAGCCTTGCGTGAGTATTTCGGGAGAGGGCGCGAGGGTGCTACCGGTTGCCGGGGTGGTCGTTGTGGACGTGCCCGACGATCCGCCCGACGGCGACGTCGGCGCAGGGGCTGGTGAGGGCGACGGTGACGGCGCTGGTGCCGGCTTGTCGGCCTTGGGCGCCTTGGGCCGGCCGTTCCCGTTGCCGTTGCCTTGAGCGAGACCCGTGGCTGGAGTGACCAGCCACAGGCCCGCGACGATCAGAGCGAAGCGCGCGAAGGGGAGGACGCGACGAGTCATCGGTGTCTCGCTTTACTTCTTCGGCGTGGTGCTGGTGGTGGTCGTAGTGGTACCCGACGGAGCCGCCGGCGTGGTGGTGCCCGTGGTCGGAGTCGTGGTGCCCGTGGTCGGAGTCGTGGTGCCCGTCGTCGGCGTCGTGGTGCCCGTCGTCGGGGTCGTGGTGCCCGTCGTCGGCGTCGTGGTGCCGGGCGCGGGCGCCACGGCGGGCGGCATCGCCTTGACCATCTTGGCCGCCTGTCCCAGGCTCATTCCGTCCACCGTCATCGCCTTCTGCAGATCCGCGAACGGCAGGCCGCGATTCTTCGACGCGTTCAGCGCCGCGATGAACTGACCCTGGTTGCGGAAGCCGCTGCTGGCCTGCTCGAGCGTCATGTTGTCGGGCAGCATCGTCTGCACTTTGGCCAACTGCGAGGGATTGGCCGACAGCTTCATCGACACCTTGTTGGGGGTCGTCGGCAGCGGCGTCGTGGTGGTCGTGGTGGCCGTCGTGGTCGTCGGCGTGGTGGTCGTGGTGGTGGTCGTGCTACCACCCGTGGTCGACGTGTTCGTCGTCGTCGGCGCGGCGCCGGCCTTCTTGGTGGCGCCCAGGCCGTTGCCGCCGCCCTTTGGAGCCGACGCCGTGGTGGTCGTCGGGGCCGTCGTGCCCGATGCCGTCGTCGGCGCGGAAGCCTTCGGGCCGCCCGCGTTCGGGTTCTTCGGACCGGCGCTGGCGCCTTGACCGGTGGGCGCCGTGCTGGTCGTCTTGGGTGCGCCGCCCTTGGGGGCGTTCGCCGATTTGCCCTGCGCGGACAGCGGCGCGGTGCCGAGTGCAATCACCGCCGCGGCAGTGGCGAGAAGTTTGTACTGCTTCATGTGGAGTCCTCCCAGGCCGAAGGGACTCCAATTCCGATGCCGGCCACGTCGGCTCGTGCAGGCGCCGCGCAGAATCGCAGGTTAGAGCCGGTTCCGGGGCCGCGAGCGGGGGCGCCGGCCGACGAAACCGTCAGCCGAATTGCAGTTACCCGCGCGGCGCGGCGTGGGCCTGCGCCGGCGGCTCGCGGTGTTTCCGCCACTGGCTGGGCGGAGTGCCGACGATCTTCTTGAAGGCGCGGCTGAAGGCTGCCTCCGACTCGTAGCCCACGCGCCCCGCGATCTCGGCGACGCCTTCGGTGCCGCTCATCAGCAGGCTCGCGGCGAGCTGCATCCGCCAGTTCGCCGAGGTATTGCATCGGCGGCTGACCGACGAACTGAACGAACCGTTCCGCCAGCGCCGATCGTGAGAGGCCGACCTCGCGCGCCAGCGATTCCAGCGTCCAGTCGTGCGCCGGGTCGCGGTGCAGCGCCGTGAGGGCGCGGCCCACGAACGGGTCGCGCAAGCCGGCCAGCCAGCCGGTGCGATCGGCGGGCAGGGTCTCGAGATAGCGGCGCACCACGTCCACGAACATCAGCTCGCTCAACCGGCCCAGCACGCATTCGCCGCCGATCCGCGGCTGCTGCGACTCGGCCAGCGCGAACTGCACGAACGCGCCGATCGCCCCGCCCTGCTCGTTGCCGACGCGGATCACCTTGGGCAGCGCCGCCAGCAGCGGGTTGAACGGCCCGGCGTCGCAGCCCAGAAACCCGCACACGAGGTGCGCCGGGTGGTCCTGCGGCGCACCCACCGACAGCGTGAAAGGCAGCTGGCCGTTGTTCGGCGGTCGGAACCGTCCCATGTCGGGGGCGTCGCGCATCCCGGGTGCGCTGCACATCGCGTGCGCGTCGCCGTGCGGAAACACCACCACGTCGCCCGCGGTCAGGTGCACCGGCTCACCGTCCAGCGGGCAAGCCCAGCAGGAGCCGCTGGTCACCACGTGGTACGACATCAGGTGATCGGCGCCCGGGAAGATGTTCCGGACGATGGTCGCGCCCGGAGGCGTCTCAGCGACCCAGGGTTCCGACGCCTTGACGTCGAAGAACACCGCGCCCGTCAGACGTACGGCTCGCAGCACATCCGACAGCGCATCCATCGCTTACCTCCAGCCTCGATTCGGACGATCGGCAACGACGCGCGGACGGGCGGTCATTGGTGGCGGCGCGCCGCCTCCGTACACTCGCTCCATTCAGACCACACACGAATCTTACAAGGAGCACAAGACATGGCGAACACAATCCAAACCGCGGCGCCGGACCTGGCGGCGATCAAGGCCAAACAGCAGGCCACCTGGGCGTCGGGCGATTTCGGCATCATCGGCACGACGCTGCAGATCGTCGGGGAATCGCTGTGCGAGGCGGTGGACCTGCGCTCGGGGTCGAAGGTCCTGGACGTCGCGGCCGGCAACGGCAACTGCTCGCTGGCGGCGGCCCGGCGGTGGTGCGACGTGACCTCCACCGACTATGTGCCGGCACTGCTCGAGGACGGCCGGCGGCGCGCTGAAGGCGAGCGGCTGCCGATCACGTTCCAGGTCGCCGACGCCGAGGCGCTGCCCTTCGAGGACGGCTCGTTCGACGTCGTGCTGTCGTCGTTCGGCGTGATGTTCGCGCCCAACCACGAGAAGACGCGCCAGCGAACTGCTGCGCGTGTGCCGGTCCGGCGGGCGCATCGGCCTTGCGAACTGGACCCCGCGCGGCTTCATCGGCCAGCTGTTCACCGTGATCGGCCGGCACCTGCCGCCGCCGGCCGGCGTGACGCCGCCGCCGAAGTGGGGCACCGAGGCGCACCTGGAGCATCTGTTCGGTGCCGGCGCCGCCGACATCCACGTGACCCCCCGCGATTTCGCGTTCCGCTACAAGTCGCCGGAGCACTGGATCGAGGTGTTCCGCACCTGGTACGGGCCGGTGCACAAGGCGTTCGGCGCGCTGGCGCCGGAGCAGCAGCAGGCGCTGCACGACGATCTGTTGAAGCTCATCGCCGAGTTCAACACCAGCCAGGACGCCACGATGGTCGCGCCGAGTGAGTACCTGGAGATCGTGATCGTCAAGCGCTGATGGCACCGGCGACAGTTGCCGACACCGCTCAGAAGACGTCGAGGTCGTGGGCCTCGACGACCCGGCCCGAGTAGAACTGCCGCATCTCGGACAGCGCTTCGGCTTCGCTGCCCGAGGTGCCGCAGCTGGTGCCCACCTGATCGCAGCCGGGGTTGGCGCGGTGGTACAGGACCAGCAGCTTCGGCCGGCTCCTGGCCGCGATGTCGGCGAGCTCGCGCGTGGACGTGTGATACGCGCGCCGGTACTCGCGCCACGGCGGCGTGACCTTGTCCGTCGATCCCAGCGTGTAGATCTCGAAGATCAACAGGTCGCAGCCCTGGCATGCGGCCGTCAGCGCGTCGGTAGGGCGTGCATCCCCCGAGATCACGATGGTCCTGTCCGCGGTGTCGATGCGGTAGCCGAACGCCTCCCACACGCCGTGCTGGACCGGAATCGCGGTCACCGTGACGTTGGCGTCCTTGTAGGCCTGGCCCTGCGCGGCCGCCAGCTCGTGGACGTTGACCCGCCAGCCGTCCGGTGTGGCCGGCTGCAGATCGTTGCGCCGGCGATCGATGTCCAGCGCCCACGCCTGCTGGATGCCCTCCACCATCGCGCGGGTTCCTGCCGGGCCGTAGAGCTCGAGCGGTTCCTGCCGGCCCATCGTCCATGGCGTCAGCATCAGATCGGGCAGGCCCATGGTGTGGTCCGAGTGCAGGTGCGACAGGAACGCCGTCTTCAGGTTCACCGAAGCGAGCGCCGTAATCCCCTTGCGCGCGGCGGCGGCGGCACGGCGCACCACTCCCGCGCCGGCGTCGAACAGGTACGCGGCGCCGTTGACGACCACGGCCGTGGCCGGCCCCGACCGGTCAGGGTCTGGTAGCGGCGTCCCCGTGCCGAGAAAGACGACCTGGGTGGCTGGAGGTGGCTGGGGTGGCGGCGCCGGCGAACACCCGCCAGCGAGTAGACCGGCCGCCACGGCGTATCGTCCAGCCCTCATCCCAAGAGATCCCATCACAGCGCGACCAGATCGACGGTTCGACATCGTTCCTCCCGGGCAGTATTCTCTGTCGCCATGAGCATGCGTCCGATGGCACTTGTGATGTTGGGCTTCGCGGTGGTCACCGTGGGCGCCGACCAGCTGCCGGTGGCCAAGCCGGAGAGCGTTGGCTTGTCGAGCGCGCGGCTGGAGCGGCTGGCCCAGGCGATCCGCCAGTCCGTGGACGAGGGCCGCATGCCCGGCGCCGTGGTGGCGATCGCCCGGCGCGGCTCGCTGGTCTACCACGAAGCCTTCGGGTTCGTGGACAAGTCCACGAATACGCCGATGCCCAAGGACGCCATCTTCGCGCTGGCGTCCATGACCAAGCCGATGGCGGCCGTGGCGACGCTGATGCTGGCCGAGGAAGGCAAGCTGCTCCTGAACGACCCGGTCGGCAACTACCTGCCGCAGCTCAAGAACCTGAAGGTGGCGACGCGCGACCGGCGTCGAGCCGGCGCGTCGCCAGCCCACCCTCCAGGACATGCTGCGCCACACCGCTGGCGTCAGCTACGGCAATCGCGGCGACACGCCGCTCCACAAGCTCTATTCGCAGAAGTTGCGGAGCGCGGACGGCCAGTCGGCAGAGGAGTTCCTGGCCGAGCTGGGCAAGCTGCCGCTGCACTACCAGCCTGGCTCCACGTGGGACTACAGCTACGGCCTGGATGTCGCGGCGCTGGCGGTCGAAGCGGTCACGAAGAAGCGGCTCGGCGAATTCCTGCAAGAGCGCGTGTTCACGCCCCTCGGGATGGTGGACACCGGCTTCGTGGTGCCGGCATCGAAGGTGGCGCGGATCGCCAAGCCGCTGGCCACCGACCCTGAAACCGGCAGGCCATCCACGTTCCGTCCGCCGGTGAAGCCGTGGCAGTACGACTGCGGCGGCGGCTGCGCGTCAGGCACGGCGATCGACTACATCCGCTTCGCGCAGATGCTGCTCAACAAGGGCACGCTCGATGGCAAGCGGCTGCTGAGCCGCAAGACGGTGGAGTACATGACCTCGGATCACCTGGGGCCGAACGTGGATGTCTCGCGTCTGCACGAGTTCGCGGTGGAGCACATCGACGGGTTCGGCTTCGGTCTCGGCGTCGCCGTGCGCAGGCATCCTGGCATCGCCGGCGTGCCCGGCACGCCCGGCGAGTTCTTGTGGAGCGGCGCTCAGGGGACGATGTTCTGGGTCGATCCGAAGGAAGAGATGGTGGTGGTATTCCTGGCAAACACTCCCGGTCCCATCCGCCGCCACTTCCGCGAGCTGGTGAAGACGCTGGTGGTGCAGTCGATCGCCGATTGAAGTGCCCTGAGGCACGGCCCGGTAGAGCTGGCGAAGCCCAGCCGAACTCATGCGCTTGTCGCCACCGGCTCGGGTGGCACGCCCCCTGCACTCATAGTTCAGGGAGGTCCATATGACTCGACAAGCTCTGGCGAGCGGCATCGTTGCCGCTGCGGTGATCGCGGCGGCGTGTTCGCAGCAGACGGAACAGCGCGCCGAGGAAGCGGCCCGAGCCACCGGCGCGGCGGTTGAATCCGCGGCCGGCGACGCGGCACGAAACGCGGAGCGCGCTGGCGAGGCGGCCACTGACGCCGTTCGCGACGCCGCCAACAACACCGACGTGGCCGGGGCGGCACAGGCGGCCATCGAGACGGTAGACGTCAAGGCCGCGCTGATGGCTGACAAGCGCGTGGACGCTTCGGAGATCAATGTGGACACCGACCACAAGACCAAGACCGTCACGCTCAAGGGTTACGTGCCGTCCACCGATCAGCGGATGACGGCCGAAGAGATCGCGCGCGAGAAGGCGGCGGGCTACACCATCAACAACCTGCTGATGGTGAAGGAGACCAAGGCGAAGTAAGCCCTACGGCTTCGGCACGCGCAGCGTGGCGCTGATCATGGCGCTGCCGCTGGCCACGTAGACGAGCACGAGCGGATGAAGAGTGGCGGGGCCGACCCGCCACTCCCCAAACCAGAGGGCGCCGTCGATGCGCCCGAGCCAGAACGCCACCGCCAGCAGCGCCGACGATGACGATGCTGGTCGGGATCGGCGTGCCTTCGAAGTACTTGACCTTGCCGGTGTCCGCGTCGGCAAGCGCCGCCGCGGTGACGTTGAAGCGTGCCAGCCGGCTGACGCCGCAGACCACGAAGTAGGTCAGGCACAGCATGTCCCAGCCGCCCCGCAGTCCCAGCGTGAAGCCGAGCACGGCTGGTGCGACGCCGAAGGAGATGACGTCGGCCAGCGAGTCCAGGTCCGCGCCGAGAACCGACTGCCGCCGCGACGCGGCGCGGGCCACGTAGCCGTCCAGCACGTCGCAGACCAGCGCCAGCGGCAGCACCACGAACGCCACCCACAGGAACCGGTCGATGCCGGTCGCCACGTAGTCCAGGCACAGGAAGATCGCCACCGTGCCGCAGCTGGCGTTGCCGATGGTCAGGGCATCCGCGGCGGTGTAGGACCGCAGCATCGACAGATGTCGCCGCGGTTCCGTCATTCTGTCGATCTTATCGGCGTTCTCAGTCGGTCTACAGCTCCCGCGTCCTAGAGCAGTGCACTCGCTTGCCGGGGAGCTCGCGCTCGGCGATGACCGTGCGAACCATGTCCACGTCGCCTTGTGACGAGAAAGTCTAAGGGCTGTAGCCTGAGATTCAACGCAATGAGAACGGCTGGTGACCCAGCACGACGCGTTTAATCTACGCGAATCTAAACGTATTACACCCACAGGCCGTGAGCACGGATGGGCTAACAATCCTCTGCTCACGGCCTTTTTTCCACGTTTTCGCACACAGGCATGGACCCCAGCTTCTTCTCCGGCCTACTGATGCCGACCGGACGTTAGCGACGGCCATCAGATCGGACTCGGGGGATCTACGAGCACGCCGGCTCCTCTCGCGGATGAGATCCGGCAGCTGTTCCTGTCGGTCGTTCGGCGCGATGTACTACGGAGCAGCCTCTCGATTGGGTAGTGTCTCAGTTTGACCGGCCGAAGTTGCGAACCGCCCACCACGTGAGCCGCACGAAACCGCCGACCGCGTAGATGGCGATTGTCAGGAATGTGGCTGACACCTTCCCGCGTGGGACCACACGGCGCAACCTGCGCTTCCGTTCGAGCAGAGGAAGACTCCGCAGGTCCTCGTCGGAGGCTGCCACTTTTCCGAGATGCCGACTTTTCGTCCGCTGATCCTAGGGCATCGTCGTCCGCCGCCGTGATCGTGCGCGGGAGGCTCAAACAAACCCGCTGACGGCCTCGGGAGAATGCGGAGGCGAAAAAATCAGGCCGCATGCGGGGCGGTTTGGTGGTATACACCACGCGAATCAGACAACCAAATCGGAAATCCTCGTTGATAACGGAAAGATCCGAAAGATCTGATCTCTCCTGTAACTCGTTCCGATGGAGGCAGAAAATGAAAAGAAGAGATTTTTTCAGAAACGCCGGAATCGGATCAGCAACTTTGGTTTCTCTTCCAGCTCTTGCTCAGGCCCTGACCCTACCCGAGTTGGCGGGTTCACCGCTGAAACAAGGCGAGCTACCCGCCAACCCTTTCGTCGTCCTGCTGCGGGGCACATATAAACCCGTGAAGCGTTGTCCCGACCTTGGACTGTTCCTGGTGAACATCTGTGACGGTTCGTACTTGACAGTAAAGATCTACTCCGAAAGCGGGCTTTTGGAAGAGGACGAAGAAGACAGGGAACAGGTGATCGGCAACTTTTACGTGGCGCCAGGTATGGGTAAGCCTGTTGCCTACGACCTCCCTGGGGGCGCGTTGACGATGGTTTTCACGGGCCAAGATGTTACACCTGTCCCCGACGGGCAGGGTGGGACGTTCATTGTTGGAACCTTCGAACTAAACATAACGGAGGCGACTGGCGTTTATCAGTCTTTTGTCAATGGTCATAACAAGATGGTGGATATACTGCATCGGTTAGCTGATGGCACTCTCGTTGAACATTGCTACTGCGTCATCAGCCGCCCATAGCAGTCTGACGCAATCAAGCGTCACGCACTCTGAAGGCTAATGTGGAGCATGTAGGAAGAGGGATTCCAGGCGCGCGCCCGCAAGCGATTCAAGGGCAGCACCCACGATGCTGGTCCAACTAGGCTGCGTGATTGTCCTGCACCTCCTTACAGCTCCACATGGCCTCAAGGCCCAAGGTTCAGCCGGGCATCTCTATCAAACCCCGCACCGTCCGTGCCGGTGTCTTTCGCACACCATTCGCACACGGCTGGATCAGAAGCCGATTCGAGCACACGTGCAGCGTCGAACGAATCGACGCCTAACGTGTTGAATCAAAAGATGGTGCGGAAGAAAGGACTCGAACCTTCACTCCCTTGCGGGAACTAGCTCCTGAGGCTAGCGCGTCTGCCAATTCCGCCACTTCCGCAGTGGAGAGAAACCCGGGCAGAAAGAACGACCCAGTATACTCCAGCACTCGTGGACGCCGCCTCCGCCTTCAGTCTGTTTGCCGTCGCCCGCTGGGCCGTGATCGCCGCGCTGGTCTTCTTCGCCATCCGCCGGAAGTCGCTGACCACGTGGATCCTGGTGTCGATTGTGATCGGCGCCGAAGTCGGCCACGACTTTCCCGGCGTGGCCGCCAATCTGCGGGTCCTCAGCCAGATCTTCCTGCGGCTGATCCGCACCATCGTCGCGCCGCTGCTCTTCGCCACGCTGGTCGTCGGCATCGCCGGCCACTCCAACCTCAAGCAGGTCGGCCGCATGGGCCTCAAGTCGCTGATCTACTTCGAGGTGGTGACCACGCTGGCGCTCGCCATCGGCTGGGTGGCGATCACCCTCAGCCGGGCGGGGGAGGGCATCGCCCTGCCGGCCACGGTTGCGACCGCGGCGCTGCCCACCACGCAGCCGCGCACGTGGCAGGACGTGGTGCTCGACATCTTCCCGGAGAACATCGCGCGCGTCGGTGGCCGAAGCGCACATTCTCCAGGTGGTGGTCTTCAGCGTGCTCTTCGGCATCGCGCTGGCGATGCTGCCCGATGCCCGGCGCAAGCCGATGCTGGCCTTTGCCGAGAGCCTGGCCGAGACGATGTTCGGCTTCACGCGGCTCATCATGCTGTTCGCGCCGATCGGCGTCGGCGCCGCGATCGCCTACACCGTGGGCCAGCTGGGCGTGGGGGTGCTGGTGAACCTGCTGAAGCTGCTGGCCACGTTCTACGTCGCGGTGGCGGTGTTCATCGCCGCCGTGCTGCTGCCGGTGGCGCTGATGGCGCGGGTGCCGCTGCGGCGTTTCCTGGCGGCCGTGGCCGAGCCCGTGTCGATTGCCTTCGCCACCACCAGCTCCGAAGCGGCGCTGCCGCGCGCCATGGAGGCGATGGAAAAGCTGGGCGTGCCGCGGCAGATCGTCGCCTTCGTGATGCCCACCGGCTACAGCTTCAACCTGGATGGCAGCACGCTGTACCTGTCGCTGGCGGCCATCTTCGTGGCGCAGGCCGCCGGCATCACGCTGTCGCTCAGCCAGCAGTTGATCCTGCTGCTGACCCTGATGCTGACCAGCAAGGGCGTGGCGGGCGTGCCGCGCGGCGCGCTGGTGATTCTGCTCGGCACCCTGGGCTCGTTCGGCCTGCCCACCGAGCCGGTGTTCATGATTCTCGGCATCGACGCGCTGATGGACATGCTGCGCACGTCGCTCAACGTGCTGGGCAACTGCCTGGCCACCGTGGTCATCGCCCGCTGGGAAGGCGAGTTCGACGACACGGCTTCCGCGGGAGCGTCCACGTGAGCAGGGCGATTCGGTTGACGGTCGCTGGAGCCGCTTGCGTTCACCGAAGCGGCAACCTAGAATCGAGGTTCGTCCTCACGAGCTGAAGGCCGGCATGGCTGGGGCTCGAAGCGGCACGATCGGGCCGGTAGCTCAATTGGCAGAGCAGCAGACTCTTAATCTGCGGGTTGGGGGTTCGATTCCCCCCGGCTCACCACTGAATCGAAAGAGGTTAGCGCCTCAGCGGCGTCGGTAGATCGTCGCTGGTTGCGTCTGGGTTGCGGCGTGGCCGGAGATCGCTGTCCAAGCGATCCACGGCTGCACGGTTGCCGCCCGGCACCAGGTGCCCATAGATGTCCACGGTCACCTGGATGCTCGCGTGGCCCATCTGGTCGCGCACGTAGGCCAGCGACTCGCCCTGCTGAATCAGCAAGGAGCCGAACGTGTGGCGCATCACGTGGACGATGCCGCGCCGCCGCCGCGACCGCGGCCTTCTTCACGATCGCGCAGGATCACCTTGCGCACGTTCGCGTCGTCGAGCGGGGTGCCAGCGGACGGAGGGGAAGACAAGGTCGGGAAGGGGCATCCCCCGCCCGGAACCACGCGGCCCGCTGCTCGCCGGCGCCAGAGACGGAGGACGGCCCGGAGCTGCAGGGACATATCCACGTTCCGCGCGACCCCGCTCTTGGGCGTGGTGAAGGCACCCTCCACGAAGTTCCGCTGCACGTGGATGAACCGCTGCTGCCAGTCCAGGTCGCCCCACTCGCAGCGCCCGCAGCTCGCCCAGCCGGAGACCTGTCCGGACGGCGCAGAGCACGAAGGCGAGCCACTCGGGGTAGTGGCGACCTGGCGGTCTCCAGGAGGGCCACACTTCGTCGCGGGTGTAAGGGTCGATAGACGAACCGTTTTCGGCGCATTGGGGTCGCGGAACTGCCGGCGCAACCGGC
>CAVQMT010000028.1:0-376323 GCA_963713655.1 uncultured Acidobacteriota bacterium | reverse complement strand
ACGCTCATTGCCATGCAGCGGCTTGATCCACACGGGCCACCGTGAAGGTCTCTGGCGATCCCCCGAGGTCCTGCTCGGCAAGGGCAGACAGCCGACACGGCATCTACGACTTCTTTGCGTGAGCCGCACGACCGCGCGACTTGATCCGCTCGGAGAGCTTCCGACCCGAGGTCCTGTCGGTACGCACGTCCCTCGCCCCGAGCCAAGTCTTCAAACCCCGCTTGCACGTCGGCTCGAAGCTGCTCCCTCGCCTGGTCGCGTTCTTTCAGGAGCCGGAGCGCCTCACGGACAACTTCGCTGGCGGTCTGGGACAGACCGCTCTCGACCTTTTCGTTTACGAGTCGCTCGAGCTCTGGCGTCAGCGAGACGTTCATGCAGATACGGCCTCCTTATTTCGAGGCTAGATGTCATAGCCTATTTTGTGAATTTTTGACATAAACGGACACTTGCCCACGGCCGAGCTGTCCGAGAGACGAGGGTCGGAACGGCTCACACCAGCATGGGGAGGCCCGACTGCACTGATGACGGGCCCGGGCCGTGCGATATATTCGTGAATATTTTCATGCCGACGACTGTGCACATTCCCGATCCGCTGCTGAAATCCGTGGACCGGCGCGCGAAGGCGCTCGGGATCAGCCGGAATCGTCTCGTCGTCCGCGCCTTGGAGCAGGCCGTTCGCGAGCGTTCTGGATGGACGCCAGAGTTCCTGGAGCGGTTGCGACGAGTGGATCAGCGAAACCAGTGCAGCAGCGGATGAACTGCTCAACGCCGTGAAACAGGCGCGGCGCTCGAAGGAACCGCACGAGCTGTGATGTACGTCCTGGACACAAACGCCGTGTCGGCGCTCATGAAAGGCTCCACGGCAGTCGTCGAACGGCTGGCGGCCACCGCGCCGGCCGACGTCGCCCTACCGCAGCCCGTGCTCGCAGAGATCGCCTTTGGCATCGAGCGTCTGCCGCGGTCGAAGCGCCGGGCGGCCCTGCAGTCGAGGTTCGACCTGATCTCCGCAGAACTCCCACGAGCCGAGTGGACCGATGCCGTCAGCCAGATGTTCGGCCGCATCAAGGCGACCCTGGAACGCCGTGGCACGCGGATTGAGGATTTCGATGCCGCCATTGCGGCTCATGCGCTCGCGCTCGATGCAACGCTCGTCACGGCCAATGTCGATCACATGATCCGAGTCCCGGGCCTACGCGTCGAGGACTGGAGTTAGTCAGCTCCCGCGAATCGTTCCGATCGCAGGGTTGATCACGGCGACTCGGAGTTCTTCCGCCTCTTCGAGTCGGCTCGCCGCTCGGCCCAGTATGTGCGCATGCGCTCTGAGATCGCTTGTCGCTTCTTCGGTGTCAGCCGCGCCTCCAACTCCGCCTTCTTGGGCGCAGTCTTCTTCGACTTCGCCGGTGCGGTCAGCACCTTCTGTTTCGGTCGACGCGGCAACAGTGCGCCGGCGCGATGGCCTTCGCGGAACCGCGCCGGCTGCAGACCGCTTCGACGGCGTCGCCGGCGCCATCTCGATGCCGAACATCTCCGACAGATCGTCGCTCGCGAGCACCTTCGTGCCGGCTGGTCGCCTGCCCTTCGTCGAGAAGTCGGAGCCGGCCGTCGCAATCAAGTCCTGTTGATCGACCTTGCGGAGCGTGAATAGCAGCTCCGGCTGACGATCCAGCCGCGCGCCGATGCCGTACAGCACCGCCGCCACGTGCTTGCACATCGACGCCCAGTCCGGGCAGCTGCACGTGAAGACGAATGTCCTTCGGCGACGGAAACAGCCCGGTCTTCTCCTCGCAGAGACGCGTCATGACGCCCTTCGAGAAGCGTCCCTGCAGAAGCTCGACGAGCGAGTCGATAGCGCCCGAGCAGTCCTTGCAGATGGCGCTCCATCGGGCCCGCGGCACCGGGCCGACCGTCACCTGCACGTTGTACATCGCCGAGCCGCTGACGAGCGCCGTGACGCGCCCGGCCCGACCTGCAGATCGACCACCGATCCGTTGCGCACGTAGGTCCGGCCCGCGCGGCAGCCGATTCGCGTAGTCGCTGTAGCGTTCGAGGTTGTCGCACCACGCTTCGCCCCAGAACGTTCTGCGCGATCTTGCGCCCTTCGATCGCGACCGGCGACATCGCGCGGCCGTTCTTCCGGAGCTTCGCCAGTTCGCGCGCGGCCTGAGCCCGTCGTGCGGCGACCGAGACGTAGGGCCTGAAGCCGTAGTAGTAATAGTCGTAGTACGCCATCTCACTCCCCGGACGCGGTGTGCAGATCGAGCGCGACGAGCTTCAGCAGCTCGTCGTCGTTCATCTCGGTCAACAGCACCTCGCCGCCGCCTTCGAGCAGATCCTGCGAGAGCTGGCGCTTGGAGTCAATGAGCTGATCGATCCGCTCTTCCACGGTGCCCGCGGCAGACGAACTTGTGCACCAGCACGTTCCGCGTCTGGCCGATGCGGAACGCGCGGTCGGTCGCCTGGTTCTCGACGGCCGGATTCCACCAGCGATCGAAATGCACGACGTGCGAGGCGGCCGTGAGGTTGAGGCCGGCGCCGCCGGCCTTCAACGAGATGACGAAGAACGGCACGCGCTCATCCTCCTGGAACTGCCGCACCAGCGGCTGTCGCTTGCCGACCGCCGTCTCGCCGTGGAGCACGAGTCCCGGCCGGCCGAAGACCGATTCGAGGAACGCGGCCAGCGGCGCGGTCATCTCGCGGAACTGCGTGAACACGAGCACCTTTTCCTGCTTCGCCGCGATGACCTCCGCGATCTCGCGCAGTCTGGCCAGCTTGCCGCTGTCGGCCTCGCTCCACAATCCGTCGCCCAGCCATTGCGACGGGTGATTGCAGATCTGCTTGAGGCGCATCAGCGACGCGAGCACGACGCCTCGGCGCTTCATCCCCTCGGCTCGCTCGAGCTCTGCCGCCAGGTCGGCCACCGCCTGCTGATACAGCGCCGCCTGCTTGCGCGTCAGCTGGCAGAACGCCTTCACCTCGGTCTTGTCCGGCAGGTCGGCGATGACCGACTTGTCGGTCTTCAGCCGCCGCAGGATGTACGGACGCACGAGCGCGCGCAGCGGTGCGTACGGATTGTGGGGTTGCGACGAGAGCCGCTTGGTGAACGTCGAGAACGCCTTGCCCGATCCCAGCAGGCCGGGATTGAGAAAATCGAAGATCGACCAGAGATCGCCGAGCCGGTTTTCGACCGGCGTGCCGCTGAGCGCGATGCGCGCGCGCGCGTCGATCTGCTTGGCCGCCCGCGTCTGCTTCGCGCCCGGCGTCTTGATCGCCTGCGCTTCGTCCAGGATGGCGAGACGCCACGGCATGGCGAGGAGCGCGGGCACGCGCAGCAGCGATCCGTAGCTGGTGATCACGAGGTCGACGCCGGCGATCCGGTCGCGATCGAGCGCCTTCAGTTCCGCGCGCGGTCATCGCCGAGGGATGCGCGATGATCGCGGTGAGGGTCGGCGCGAAGCGCTCGATCTCCGCAGCCCAGTTGGCCAGCAGCGACGCCGGCGCAACCAGGAGGCTGGCGCGCCGCGTCTCGTCACGTGTCGCGCGCTCTCGCAGCACCAGCAGCAGCGCCAGCACCTGCATCGTCTTGCCGAGGCCCATGTCGTCGGCGAGGCACGCGCCCAGGCCGAGGCTCGACAGCAGATGCAGCCATCGCACGCCGGTCTGCTGATAGGGGCGCAAGCGTCGCCTTCAGCGCGGCGCCGGGATCCAGTTGCGCCAGTTGGGCCGGGATCGCGAAGGCCGGCGAGCGTCTTCGCCAGCCACGGCCCGGCGACGACGCGTGACCAGTCGGGCGCGGCGGCCGCAACGATGTCGCCCGGCACGTGCGCGCCGGCGAGGAGGCGCATCGCTTCGCCGAAGGACAGCCCGTCCTGCTGCAGCGGCCGTCTCCACGGCGCGGAACTCGTCGAGCATCTGCCCGAGTCGTTCGCGATCGACCTCGACCCAGCGTCCGCGCACCAGGTGAAGGCCGTTCGACGCGGCGAGCAGTTGCTCAATCTCCGCCTCGGTCAGCGGTTCGCCGTCGAGGCTGACGCCCATCTTGAAGTCGAGCAGCGCCTCCGTGCCAAGGCCCGACGGCGGCTTGCCCCCGACCGTGGCCGTGACCTGCGGACGTGGAGGACGGCTGGCGCGCCAGGCGGCCGGAACGCGCACGATGACGCCGGCGGCCTCGAGACGGGGCGTGTCGGTCAGCAGCTGAAACGCCTCGGCGGGCGTCCACCGCAGCGGGTGATAGATCTCGCCCGATTCGACCATCGCCTTCAGCCACGGGCACTCGGCGGCGGCGCGCTGCACGGGCAGGAGCAACGAGAGCAACTGCGGTCTTGTTGGCAGCGCCAGCGTATTCGCTCAACGCGCGGCCGAGCGGCAGATGCTGCGCTTTGGCCTCGCGTCGATAGCCGGGTCGTATAGGTCGCCAGAAACGCGAACGGCGCCTCGTCGTCCCGCCGGTTCTCGGCAAGGTTGAAGTGGACGCGGCCGACGAGATGCCACGCGGGACTCTTCCGCTGAAGAAACGCCTGGACTGACGCCTTCGATTCGGCGAGCTCGGATCGAAACGCTGTGGCCGTCTCGGCCCAGAGCGCTTCGAGCACCGAAGCCGTGAGGTATTCGGCGCCGGTCATCGGCGGCGCGGCCGCGGCGAGTGCTTCGAGCTCGCCGAGCGCGGGCGGAGGGATGGGCGTGTGGTCGAGCCGTGAGGTCGGGATGCGTGCAGATGGCGGTGACCAACCGCGCGGCGAAGTCACGCCAGTAGCTCAAGTCTGCCGGAAGCGCGGTCCCGACCTCGGTGGCGCCAAGCTCGAACAGTCCGTGACCGGAGCCGCGACTGAAGGCGCGCTCGAGCCTGCGCACAGTCGCGGCCGGCGGCACGAGGGCGTCGTCCCGACACGTGAATAGCAGGTGGCCTCGCGGGGTCAGCGCAAGCGACGCCATGTTCAGTGGCTCGATTGGCGGTGCTACACCTCCTTGAGGCGCCCAGACACGTACTTATGGAGCAAGCTCAACTCCTTTTCATCAGCGTCAATCTTCATCGTCCGACTCCTCACCGAGGTACCGCTTTGTGGCCTCCCGACTCGGGATGATTGTCTTCAGGAGACCGTGTGCTCGTCTTCGACGAACGGCACGAGGTACGCGAAGGCTTGGCGCGGGACCGGCCTCGTCGTCCGTTCCGGCTAGAGCCGAATCGCGAACGTCTTGAGCAGCTTCGGCTCGGTCACCGTCGGTGGATCGTTGGTGCCGAACGACAGGATCGAGACATCGGCCGCGCGCGGCCCGATCAGGTCGATCCGCGTGAGACACCAGTTGTCGTCGTCGGCGAACTGGGGCGTGGTGCCGCTGATCGGCCTGAAGAAGCCGGTGAAGACGCCGCTGGTCTCGTCGTGTCCGTGGCCGCCGGCGCCGTTGACGTGCACGTGGATACCGCGCTCGAACGGTACGGTGTGGCGATCGGGATCGACCTTCGGCCGGGGCTCGTACCATGTGACGTTGTGATCGTGGCCGCCGACGGTCAGCGCCGCCAGCGGCGCCCCGCTGTCGTCGAACAGACAGTCCCACAGCGCCGCCACCGTGTCGTTGTCGCCGTGCTTGCCGCGGCTCAGCCGGCTGTGATGCGCGAACACGATCTTGGCGCGGCCCGGCTTCTCCTGCAGGACGCGGCGCAGCCACTTCGGGCGCTCGGGATCGCCCACCGGCCAGCTCTCGTCGTTGCAGGGACCGGTGTCCACGAACACCAGCCGCCAGTCCGCGATGTCCTTGACGTGCTCGTAGCGGGCGCCCCCCCGCTTGGTCTTGTCGATGGGCTGCTCCGACAGCGGCGGCGGGAAGCGGCTCCAGAAGCGCTCGTAGCCGACCGGGATCCGATCCGGGAACGGCGCGCCGGAGGGCGTGTCCCAGTCGTGATTGCCGGCGATCTCGCACACGCCGGCCATGTTGCCGCCGAACTGCTCGAAGAAGAGCGCGAACTCCGCTTCCGTGCCCTTCCTGTAGACGTCGCCGCCGTAGACGATCAGCGTCGGCGACTGCGTCCGAATCCAGCGGACGAGGACCGGCGGGGTCTCGCGATCGGTGCCGCCGCCGTCGGCAAACCAGAAAATGCTGGCCACTACTCCACCGCCTTTTGCGGCGCCGGTTTGGAATAGTTGGCGGCGCCCCGGGCGCGGCTGCGCGCCGCCGGCCGCGGCGCTCCAATGACGATGGCGGCGTTGGGCACCTTGCCCTTCTCGACCAGCTCCCGCGCATCCTCGATTAGGTGATCGGGGCCCGGAAACTGATGCGAGATCAAGGTCAAGCTGCCGTCGTCGTCCTCGAAGGAGAGCTGCCAGAACCCCGTGTCGTCCTGACTGATATGGAGTTTCGCCATCTCACATCCCCTGCGCGTGCTGAGCGGTCATCGATACCGGGAATACCGGAGCTTATACATCAACCGCTAGACGTCTTGAACAGTCAGAATCCTTACTAATGCAGTCAAGTCTACGAACCTGTTCAAGACGTCTACGCGGACGGCTTCGAGTTACGGGAACGCTGCCGTGCTACCGGCCAATCCGAGATGGCTGGCCTCCCGTAGAGACAGATCGAGATGCGGGAACAGCCAGAGCACGCCGAGCAGCGTCCACTACACACGAGGCGTTTCAGGATACCGACGATCCTCTGGTACTGCTCCTTTGCGCCAGCGTCGAAGTCTACGCGCAAGCGTCGGGTCGCGTGAGTGGCCGCGTGCTCGATCAGACGGGCGCCGCTCTTCCGGGCGTCGCGATCGATCTGGTGGTCGATGCACGTGAACTGACGGCCGTGACGGACGCCGCCGGAGCCTACCGATTTGATGCGGTGCCACCGGGCAGCGCCGAGCTGACGTTCCGCCTCCTGAACTTCAGCGTGCTTCGACGGTCCGTCAGCGTGACGAACGGCGGGTCGGTGAATGCGGACGTCGTGTTGACGCTCTCGCTCAGCGCCGACGTCATCGTGACGGGAGCCCGAACGTTTCGCAACATGGCCGAGGTCGAGGACCCGGCGGCGAACCTCGTCGGCATCGCCGCAGCGGCCAGCCAAGGCGCCGTCACAGCCGCGCAGATTGACGCGCGTCCGATCATGCGAGCGGGCGAGGTCCTCGAAACAGTGCCCGGCCTCATCGTCAGCCAGCACAGTGGTGAGGGCAAGGCGAACCAGTATTACCTGCGCGGGTTCAACCTGGATCACGGAACCGACTTCTCGACGACCGTCGCCGGAGTCCCGGTCAATACACCAACAGGCGCGCACGCCCATGGCTATGCGGACGTGAGCTTTCTGATTCCCGAGCTCGTGAGCGGCGTGCAATTCCAGAAGGGACCGTACTTCGCCGACGAGGGGGACTTTTCGGCGGCGGGTGCGGCCAACATCAACTACGTCAATCAGCTCGAGCGCCCCATCGTCCGCGTCAGCGCGGGGAATGACGGCTGGGGACGCTCTTTGGTGCCGCCTCGCCTCGCGTCGGCGGTGGATATCTGCTTGGTGCGCTCGAGGTGAACCACAACGACGGGCCATGGGTGCGTCCGGACGACTATCGCAAGGTCAATGGCATCCTGCGGTACAGCCGGGGCGACAATCGCAACGGGTTCTCGCTGACAGGCATGGGCTACTGGGCCGACTGGGACTCGGCCGACCAGGTCCCAGAACGCGCCGTCAGCGACGGCCTGGTTCCCCGGTTCGGTCTCATCGACGCCAGTGACGGCGGCACAGCGAACCGGCAGAGCCTCGCCGCCGAGTATCAGCGGTCGAACGGCCCCTCATCGCTGCGGGCGACCGGCTTTCTGCTTCACAACAGCCTCAACCTCTTCTCGAATTTCACCTACTTCCTCGACGATCCGGACAACGGCGACCAGTTCGAGCAGGCGGAGCGCCGGGTTGCGGCCGGCGGCCGGGTCACCTACCGCCGTCTCGGCCACCTCTTCGAGCGGCACACCGAGAGTGCCCATCGGGGTTCAGCTGCGGCGTGATTGGCTCGATCCGGTGGGCCTCTATCGCACCGCTGGACGGCAGCGACTCTCGACCACGCGCGAGGATGAAGTCGGTCAGACGATGGCCGCGGTCTATGCGCAAAGCGAAATCGAGTGGACGCGTGCTTTCGTACGACGTTCGGGCTCCGTGCGGATTGATACCAGTTTGCGGTCACATCGGACAACCCGCTGAACTCTGGAGATGGCTCTGACGGCCTGGTGAGTCCGAAGGTGAGCGCGATTTTCGGACCATGGACTGGCACCGAGGTGTACGTGAACGCCGGCACCGGCTTTCACAGTAACGACGCGCGCGGCGCCGCCATCACGGTGGATCCAGTGAGTGGCGAGCCGGTCGATCGCGTGACGCCGCTGGTTCGGGCGAAGGGTGCGGAGATCGGGCTGAGAACGGTCCGCATTCGCGGTCTGCAGTCGACGGTAGCCCTGTGGTACCTGGGTATCGACTCAGAACTGCTGTTCGTGGGCGACGCGGGAACGACGGAACCCGGTCGCCCGAGCCGCCGCGTCGGGATCGAATGGACGAACTACGCACGGCTGGCGCCGTGGATGACGGTCGACGCCGATCTGGCGTTCACAAACGCTCGTTTTACGGATGACGATCCCGCAGGCGCACAGATCCCCGGCGCCCTGGACCGCGTGATCTCGGCCGGCGTGACGATCGAGCCGCAAAAGTCCGTGTTCGGCAGTCTCCGCGTTCGTCATCTCGGCCCTCGGCCGCTGATCGAAAACGGGAGTGTCAACTCGAAGAACACCACGATCTGGAATGGGGAAATCGGGTATCGCCTGTCAAACAGAGCCCGGCTTGTGTTGGAGGCGTTCAACCTCTTCGACGCCGAGGTCTCCGACATCGACTATTTCTACGCATCACGCCTGCCTGGCGAGCCTGCGGATGGCGTGGAAGACATCCACACGCATCCGGCCCTCCCGCGATCCGCGCGCGTCGGAATCCAGTTCGCGTTCTGAAGATTCCAGCAATCAGGAGCGGGCGGTTCGAGCTACCCGGCGCATTTGAGCTCCGCTATTCGGCTCTGGATGTACTTCACGAAGTCGGGTGTGTAATCACCACAGGCGAAGGCACCCTGGACCAGATAGCTTCGGTGTTCGCGCAAGATGGAGTCGATCGCTCTTGCCCATCGCGGATCCTCCCCAACCAGACCCCACAGAGTCTCGGCAGTGAACAACGCATGCGTGGCAAACCACTCATATCTGGCATCCACGGGCTGGTCGGGGCGTGGGCTGGCCAGGTCCGGGTGCTCCACCGCCAACTTGAGGTACTCCTGGAGCATGCTCAGGGCGGCCGCTTGTCGGTGTTCGACAGCGCTGCGCTGATACGTCAACACCCCGAACACCATGGATCCAGCGGTGACGAGTGCGCCAAGAATCGTCGCAAGGTGCGCCTGCCGCTGACGCCTCGTTTCAGAGAGTACGAACTTTTCCACCGGGGGCTCCTTGGGTACTCGCAGACGCCACGACGGCTTACTTCACCGGGGGGAACACGGTCTTCCAGTCGTTCTTCATGCTCACAACCGTCCAGCCCTTCGCGACCGCCTCGTCCCAACCCTTGTCGAACTGCTGGAGCTTGTCGGTCCGGTCGTAGGCAAACTCGCGGGTCGCGTCGTCGTGATGAACGAAGAGCGCAAACCGCGCACCGCTGCCGGCCATGGTCCACTGCAGCATCTGCAGGTCTCCATCAGAGTTGCCGAACGCGGCGATGGGTCGGCGGCCGATCCGGCTCTGGATGGCGATGGGCTTGCCTTCCTTGTCGTCGATGAACTCGATCTCTGGCAGCTTGATCAGCACGGGCGTGCCCTCGCGCATCTCGAACTTCAACTTGCCGACGCTCCCGATCACCTGCTCCGGCGGGATTCCGTAGACCCGTTCCGTCCACCCACGCATGAATTCGACCCCGCCGCCCGACGCGATGAAGGTCTTGAATCCGTTGGCACGCAGGATACGTGAGCAGTTCGACCATCGGCTGATAGACCATCTCGGTGTACAGGCGCCCGGTCTGAGGATGCTTCGCGGTCGTAATCCACTGTTCCACGATCGGGGCAAACTCGTCGGTCGTCATTCCCGCGTGCGTCACGGCAATGATCTCGGCCAGGCCTTTGCTGCCGGCCGCGAGGACCTTGGCCATGTCACCTTTCAGCAGCGACGCGAACGGCTCCTTCGTCGCCCACTCCGGATGCTGTGGCGCCAGCGCTTTCACGCGATCGAACGCGAAGAGGAGCTGGAACGGCAGCGGCTTCTCGGTCCACAGCGTCCCGTCATTGTCGAACGTGGCGATGCGTTCCGGCGCGGGGACGAAATCAGGCGAACCCGCTTTCGTCACTCTCGCAACGAAGTCGCCGATCGCCTTCTTCGTTGGTCCCTCGTTCCATGACGGTAGCGGATCGCCGCCACCAGCGCCGCCGCCTGTGTCGGCGGCGGTGTGGAGGCCTGCGACGGCGCGCCGCTCTGTGGATCAGTGGTGCAGGCAGACGCCAACGTCACGGCGAGCCACAAGCAGGGAATGAAGCGTTTCATGCACGACCTCCGGGGAAAGAGCGGAAACGGCTGCCTATGGACTGAGCAGCGCATATGACACTACCTTCCACGAGCCGTTCACGTTGCTCCAGACAGTCCATAACGTCGCGGGATCCACGTTCCCGTTACTGAAGTTGAAGCCAGCGGCGTAATAGGTGCCGTAGCCGGTCGCTGTGGCGGCGCTGAAATCCGGATCCCCATCGGGTCTGCGGCGCCCGCAGTCGGCCGCCGCGCCCATGGATTCGGGGATGGATGCGATGACGAACGCCGCGTCCTCAGCGTGCTTCACAAGTTTCAACGCCTGGTGATGAACCTCAGGGGCGACGATCGCGCCGTCGAGGCGCCTCACCGAGCCGATCGCCTCCGCCGCTCTCGCCATACCCGTCTTGAGCAGCGCGCGCGTCTCCGCGGGCGTCGACGGGACCGGGACATCGTCCGCACGGTACAGGTTGACGCACGCTAGACACTCGGGGGCGACGGACTCGAGGGCCTTCTCGATATTCTTCCTGACCAGCCACTCCCGCATGAAATTCGAGGCGGCCTTGACCATGTCCCTGTCGCCCTGCACGTAATCCAATGGCGCGTCGGCGGCGAGTGCGGCGCGAAGGTCGGGTACACGGCTTCGATCGATTTCGGGATCGACATCGTAGGAAATCAATTTCCAGTAGCCGCCCTCTCGTTGCCACAGCGTCGCCACCATTCTGGCGGCCGCCTGCTCCTTCCGCTTGATGGTAAACAGGGCACCGACATACTTGCCGAAGGACTTGGACTTCAGGGCTTTCGGGGACACCTGGCTGGAATCCAACCGGTTGACACACTTGAACTCCTCGGCCAGGTCTTCTCTGACGTCGTACAGGACGAATGTGGAATGGTGCGGTTGCTGGATCACCTTCAAGCGTTCGCTGCTGACCGCGACGCCGACGATGGCGTCGCTGAGGGACGACATCTTCCCGATCTCCGCATTCGCGGCCATCATGCGTTGCAGCAGCTGGAAACCCACCACGCCGCGATCAGTCGTCGCCTTTTCTTCCAAATCCACGCAGGCGTAGCTCTGCTCGGCAAGATAGGCGATGGCTTGCTCCGGCTTCTGCTCCACCAGCCAGCCGCTCAGAAAGTCGTAGACAGCGTCCGAGGGCTTGCCACCTTTGCGTCGAGGCTCCGCCGGGATGACTCGCTCTGACCCCGTGCCCAGTCGAAACGTCTCCGCCAAAGGCAAGCCCAACAGGTTTCGCCACCAGTTCTGCATACCCGACCATTGTTGGTTGTGCTTCTCGTCATTGCTACCGGCGCGAATGTCGGAATTGGACGCCGTGAGGTGTCCGTTCACGAGTGCCACCGGGAACTTGGAGGAGCGGTAATCCACATCGATGTCGGCCCTCGACCCATCGCGCGTGAGGGAGACCTGGATCGACGGCGTACCGCTCCTGCTGCGGAAACAGAGCGGGTAGCCCTTGTGATAGACGGTGTTGTCGGCGGAACGGGAGAACTCCTTGCTCCGGGTGAGAAGCTCCAACGCACCGGGCTTCATCTGGACATAGATCCTGAACTGCCGGTCGCCTCTCGAGCCTAGAATCTGGCCGGCAACATCGTCCAGTCTGTCCACCAGCTCGATGGCCGAGTCCGAGAGACTCTCGCCGGAACCGCCCGTGAGCCTGGTCATGAGTAGCGCGTGGGTGACCGCGTTGAAAGTCGTCCGAGTCGACAGCGGTAGGTTTTCATAGCCTTGGGCCGGGTCGACGGGCTCCTTGACGACCACGCTCAACCGCTTGAACCAGTCGTCGACAAGCCGCGCCTGCTGCGGCCGCAAGCTCGAATAGGTGCTACCGGGCCCTTCCGCGCCGGAGGGATCCTGCTGTGCTCGCGCCGGGTGGGCACCGGTCAGCACCAACGCGATGATGCCGACGGCACGAACGCGAGAATTCGATATCATCGCGATACTCTCTCCTTCAGGTCGAACGCGGCGCGAATTTAGGGGGACCAGCCAATCGACATCGCGACACCTACGTCATTGCGAGCGGCGTCCGGACTGGGCGGCACGCTGTCAAACGTGTCGTACAAGCTCAACGCGACGAAGACGTCCTTCCACACCTCGCGTCTGACAGACGCATTGATCTGCAGCCGGTGACGGCCCCAGTCGGTCAGGCCCGGGAAGTAGTCGACGCTCGCATCGACGGTCGTTTTGGGCCGGTCATACGTGTAGTACGACGTCTGGAAGCCGAGCAGTCCTTCGATGTTTCGCCTTGGTTCGGTGTCGATGCCGTCCTCGTTGTTGTAGACAGCGCCCCCGCCGACCTCGAACCGCGCGCGGTTGCTGTTCACGAGGCGCCGGGCCACCCAACCGCCGAGCCTGGGACCGCAGCGTCAGCCCCAGACTCTCGTTGCTTTCGAAGCGCCCAACGCCAGCCCAGAACCACTTCTGGCCGATATCACGCACGTACGACAAGTCCGCGCTACCGCGATCGTCACGTTCGTCCTCATCCCTCTGCCTAACCAGGGTGTCGGACGTCGTCAGCTGCAGCAGGAACGCGGGCCGGCGGTAGACGATGTCGGAGTTCAGATTGAATTGCGCGATCCCGCTCGAGCGCGTATACGTGAAGCCCGCATCGATGGATCCTTCGAGCCTCTTCCACAAACTCGCACCAATCGGGTGAATCCGCGTCACCTCGGACAGGGACAGCGTGATTGTGTCGTTGACGGTGGTAATCAGGATCGACCCGGCGCTGCTCCGTCCGAGGCTGCCCAGGAAGTGCCGGCCATCCGAGGTGACCACCTCGAACTGGCGCGCCGCTTCGACCGTCGCAACCTTGTCCCACTCGAACGAGATCGTCCCCGCATCGTTGGTCTCGAGTGACAGCCGCCCGCGCTCCAGCTCTTCGATATCGCCCGTGTTCCGATCGCCGTTGGCCAGCGTGACCACGTCGGTCTTCTGCGCCCACGCGGGTGCGCTCGCGACGACCACGAACGCAAGGACGACGGCTGTTCGCACGAGGATCATCACTCCATCGCCACGCGGGTGGGAAGCCGGCAGCCCCGAGTAGAGGCTGCCAGCGTGAGTGTGCCTACTGCCGCGCCATCGCGACGCGAATGGCGGTCTCAGGGTCAACCAGATGGTCGGTGCTCTCCGCGGCCTCGGCGATCGCGAGCTGCACGCCCTTGACCCGGCCGTTGAACGCGTTGCCGTGCGGCCCGTAGTCGGGAGACACCGGAGCGCCGGTGTCCTCGCCGACATCGCAGCCGTCGTCAGCAGAGAAGACATTCGTCAACGTCGCGTCGACGTTGCCTTCTCCCACCTTCTTGCCGTCGGTGTAGAGCGTGACCTTGCCACCCTTGCCCAGGCCACCGCCGGCGTAGGCGAACTCCATCCGGACCTGGTGATCGCCGGCAGGAATCGGGGTGGTCGCTTCGATCATGAAGTGCTTGAAGCCGCCCCAGTTGTAGCAGTATTTGAGCTTGCCGCCCTTGGCGTAGAGGCTCCAGCCGCCGATGTTGGCGCCCTGGGCGATGATCACGCCCTCGGCCCCTTTCTCCGGCACCACGATCTCCGCAGTGATCGAGTGCGACTTGTTCTTGATGCTCAGGACGCAGTTCTCCGACAGGTGCCCCATCCCACCGAAGAGGACCTGGGTCTTTCCTTCGACGAGCCGCGGGCGGCCGGCCAGGTCGGGGTTGACCCTCTCGAGCAACCGGTCGTCGATCGGCAACACGTTGTAGCGCGTCGCTTCGATGAGCCAGAGGCGCTGCAGCTCGCGGAGCTTGTCCGGCATCTCCTTGGCGAGGTTCTTCGACTGGCTCCAGTCCTTGTTGGTGTCGTAGAGCTCCCAGACGTCATCGTCGAGCGCCGGAGGCTTTTCCTTCGACCACGGGTAGGTGTGCCTGGTCACCGCGGTCCAGCCCTGGTGATAGATGCCGCGATTGCCGAACATCTCGAAGTACTGCGTCTCGTGCCGCTCCGCCGCCTTGGCGTCGTTGAACGCATAGAGCATGCTGACGCCTTCGATCGGCGATTGCGCCATACCGTTCACTGAGAGCGGTTCGGGGATCCCTGCCGCTTCGAGGATCGTCGGCGCGACGTCGATGACGTGGCTGAACTGCGAGCGGATCTCGCCCTTGGCCTTGATACCTTTCGGCCAGTGGACGATCGTGCCGTTGCGAGTACCGCCCCAGTGCGAGGCCACCTGCTTGGTCCACTGGTACGGCGTGTCCATCGCATGCGCCCAGCCGACGGCGTAGTGGTTGTACGACTCGGGCCCACCGAGCTTGTCGATGCGGGCGGTCAGGTACTCGGGCGTCTCCAGCGCCTGCAGACCGTTGAAATAGCTCATCTCGTTGTAGCAGCCGTTGAGCGATCCCTCGGCGGAGGCCCCGTTGTCGCCGGCGATGTAGTAGATGAGCGTGTCGTCGGCGATGCCCAGTCTGGTCAGTGAGTCGACCAGCCGGCCGATATGGTGATCGGTGTACTCCAGGAAGCCCGCGTAGACTTCCATCTCCCGGCGCAGCACCGGCTTGAATCCCTCAGGCATGTCGTCGAACGCGGGAATCTCCTTATGGCGCGGCGTGAGCTGACAGTCCTGGGGGATCACGCCCAGCTTCTTCTGACGGGCGAAGGTCTCTTCACGCAGCTTGTCCCAGCCCTGATCGAACTTGCCCTTGTACTTGTCGGCCCACTCCTTTGGCACGTGGTGCGGCGCATGCGTCGCGCCGGGCGCGAAGTAGACGAAGAACGGCCTGTCTGGCGCGAGACTCTTCTGTTGCCCGATCCAGCCAATCGCCTTGTCGGTCATGTCCTCCATCAGGTGGTAGCCCTCTTCGGGCGTCTTCCCCGGCTCGACGGGCGTGGTCCCCTCGTAGAGCGTCGGGTACCACTGGTTGGCCTCGCCGCCGATGAATCCGTAGAAGTACTCGAAGCCGCCTCCGCCCGTCGGCCAGGCATCGAACGGTCCGGCCGGGCTCGTCTCCCAGACAGGCACTTCGTGACACTTGCCGAACTGCGCGGTGGAGTAGCCATTCAGCTTGAGCGTCCTCGCCAGCGGCGACATCGAGTTGGGCAGCACCGAGCAGTAGCCCGGCGCGCCAGTCGCAATCTCGGTGATGCCGCCCATGCCAACGGAATGGTGGTTGCGGCCGGTCAGCAACGCCTGGCGCGTGGGGGAACACAGCGCGGTGGTGTGGAAGCGATTGAACTTCAGCCCGCCCGCTGCCAGTTTCTCCGCGGTTGGCGTTTGGCAGGGCCCGCCAAAGGCGCTGGTTGCGCCGAAGCCGACGTCGTCGATCAGGACAATCAGGACATTGGGAGCACCCTTCGGGGGTCTCAATCGCTCGATTGGTGGGAACTTCGAGGCCGGGTCCTTTGCATCAAAAGTGATCAGGCCTTTTCTGCCCGTGTTCGGCATCGGCAGATGGGACCGATGCTTCTGGTCTTGTGCACTCATGTCGATCGTTTCCTTTCGCTCTCTCGTCGTCGCAGCGCGCGTCTTACTACCGCGCCATATTCACGAGCCCTCAATGAATCCGATAGAGCGGGAAGCAGCCCGTCGGGAACAGGTGGCAATTTGACGTCCAGCGGAACGGCCAGGCGCGGTTACCTGGTGTAGCGTTTTTCCGCCGAAAAACCCTGGTTCCAACAATCTTGAGCGCCGCGACCTGCCTCGGTCACGAAATACCGTGACCTTGACCACGGCCTTCGGTCAGGCGGTCAAGGAGATGTGGAGTCCCTGGGCAAGACACACGGAGCCTCGGTCATAGCCCTCCCGCCCCGGGAAGCGCACGATCCCCCTGTAGTGATGAAGGAGGATGTCATGCGACCAACGAAAGCTGATTTCATCCAGCAACAGGGATTCACGACCGAGGGCTGCCAGGATGGTCTGTACTCGGCTCTGATGTTCCAGCCGCGCGTGATCGCCGCGGCAGTGATCTCGGGCGTCGTCCTGCAGAGCCCCTGGCTCTTCCTGGCCCTGTCAACGGTGTTGTGGTGGAGCGCACTGGTTCCAAGCCGCAACCCGTTCGACGCATTCTTCAACCACGTGATGGCGGACCCGATGCGGCTCGCCTTTATGCCTGCGGCGCCCGAGCCAAGGCAATTCTCGCAGGCCGTGGCCGGCACGTTTGCCCTGAGCATCGCGATGACGCTCTTCGCGGGAGTGTCGCCCCTAGCCTGGCTGCTCGAGGGCGTGTTCGTCGCCGGGTCGCTGAGCGTCGTCGTTCGCCGACTCTGCCTCCCGGCCTACGTGTACCACCTGCTGTGGCCTCGAACTCCCGCCACGCCCTGTCCATCACCGTCGGGGCGAGTGTGATCGTCAAGGGAATCTGACGATGAGGCCGGCGGTAAACTCGATCTGCCAGACGACGTCTGTGTCGATGCCGACCACGCAGAAGCCGGTCGAACACGCAATCAGATTGGTATCGGCATCCACGAAGGTCGCAAAGACCTGGCTGCCGAGGCGCACGCCGAAACGATCGGACGGGAACAGCTTGACCCCGGCGCCGCCGCCGAGCGCGAAGCGGATCTCGCTGTCCCCTTCCCCCGCGTAGCGGGTCAACCCCGCGGTGCCGTTGAGAAAAGGGCGCACCCGCCCGGGACTGAGTTCCTGGAGCCCGCCGGCCTGCCAGTGATCGATGCGCATTCGCCAGCGCAACGGCCGGCCGTTGGGAACAGACGGCACGAACAGGTCCGCCGCCTGATGCGTGAACAGAACCTCGACCTGGACGCCCTCCGATACCGGGACACCGACGACGAACACCGAATGCGGACGTCCCGTCGATATCAAGCGGCTGCTGCGTGATGAGTTCGAAGAAGTCCCCGCCGAAGCGGTGGCCGGCGAACGGCGTCACCTCGAGATCTTGGGCCGCAACAAATCGGGCCTGCGCCAGCAGGAGTGGCAGAACCGCCAGCGCAGCCGCGGCCAGGGGGCGGCGCATGGTGGCCGCCGGCTATCGCTTTGTGCGTGCGGGGTACTTGGTGAACAGTTCGGTAACCGCCTCGTTGACGATGGCCTCGCGCTTCGACGGGTCGAGGTCGACAGGCTTGTCGGTCCGCATCGTCAACAGCCGCCGCCGGCTGCCGGGCTCCATAAACACCAGGACCAGCGTCCCCACTTCTAGCTGGGCTTCAGCTACGCCTGGCGGGGGTTGCTTGGCCTTCGCGTCTATATCGGTGCGCCTGACCGTGTAGTAGGTGATGAGCACATCCCCGGGTCCGGCCGTGGACTGCTTCAGGCCCACGCCGCCCAGCTCCCGGCCCAAGGCGGCTTTGACGTAGCCATCGACGGTCTTCTCGAGTGCCGGCCACCCGTCGGTCCAGGAATACGTCTTGAACGTGGTGTAGTCCACGCCCTTTTCCGGCGTCACGGTCACGCCGTACTTCTGGCCGGCAACCGCGTCGGGGGCGGGCAGGGATATGCCCGCGAGCACGAAAAGCGCCACAGCCGTCCTGAGGGTCATCCGAGTCCTCCAGTGGTCAGTCTAAGAGCGTAACGTCCACCCTACCATGCAGATTCGGCATATGCCGAATTTGCATAGGAGTTGCCAGGTGCGCCTGCTAGCCTCTACTTGAGCAGGTATAGGGTGGCCTTGTACCGATAGGTGACCTCTGCCAGCCTGACACTCGGAGGTACCTGTCCCATGCGGTTCAAGTCTTGTCGCTCGCCCTGGGTAGCCGGCGCGTTGTCACTTTCGCTCGCCGTGCCGCAGGGCGCGTTGGTCGGTGCTCAGGCCCAGCCCGCGCCCTCCACAGCCAAGCCCGCGCCCCAGTCCACAGCCAAGCCCGCGCCGCAGCCTGCGGCCCAGCCCGCGCCCCAGTCCACAGCCAAGCCCGCACCCCAGCCCGCAGCCAAGCCAGCGGCCGAGGCCGCGGCGGTTACCCCGCCGGCCGGCACCAATGCCGACACGGGCTGGCCACGCGCGTTGGCTCTCAACACCGGCACCGCCGTCTGGTACCAGCCGCAGATCGAAAGCTGGGTTGACCAGAAGAACATCGTCGCGTGGTCGGCGGTCTCCTATGTGCCGACCGGCGCGAAGGAACCGGCGGTGGGGACCATCAAGCTGGAGGGGCCGACCAGCGTGTCCGTGGACGAGAAGGTAGTGCGCATGGACCTGCGCATCACCGAGTACAACTTCAAGACGCTTTCCCCGGATCAGGTCAAGACGCTGGTCGCCGAGGTTCAATCCCGCCCGATGAACGAGCGGGTGATCGATCTCGCACGCGTCCTCGCCTACGTGGACGCCAGCCCCTTGAAGGTGCGTGAGGCCGAGAACATCAAGGCGGACCCGCCGATGGTGTACTGGGCGCCCGCCCCCGCCATTCTGGTGAACCTCGACGGCGATCCAGTCTGGGGCACGATCGAGGGCCTGGATCTCCGCTACGCGCTCAACACCAATTGGGATCTCCTGGAGCACACGCCCAGCAAGATGTTCTACCTGCGGTACAACCTGTCGTGGCTCCAGGCCTCGGCAGTGACCGGGCCGTGGTCCCCGGTGAAAGGCAAGCTCCCGGAAAGCTTCACGAAGCTGCCCGCCAACGACAACTGGAACGAAGTCAGGAACTCGGTTCCCGGGAAGAAGCTTTCGAACAAGGAAGTGCCGAAGGTCTTCGTCAGCACGAACCCCGCCGAGTTGATCGTCCTCGAGGGATCGGCCAGCTACTTGAAGGTCGAAGGTGCGCCGACGCTGCTCTGGGTCAACAACACCGAGGCCGATCTGTTTCGCATGGGCCTCAACGGGGACTACTACTTCCTCGTCGCCGGCCGCTGGTTCAAGGCTGCCACGCTCGACGGTCCGTGGACCTTTGCCACACCGACCCTGCCACCGGACTTCGCGCAGATCCCGGTGGAGCATCCGCGCTCGCGCGTGTTGGCGTCGGTGCCGGGTACGCGGCAGGCCAGAGAAGCGGTACTGCTCGCCTCGATCCCGCGAACCGCGCGCGTCAACCGGAAGGAGACGAAGGCTCCCGAGGTGATCTATCAGGGCGAGCCGCAGTTCAAGCCGATTGAGGGCGCCAAGGGCGGCGTCGAGCAGGCGGTCAACACCGACAAGGACATCGTCAAGCACGGCGATCTCTACTACATGTGCTTCCAGGGGGTGTGGTTCATGTCGCGAGCGGCGACTGGCCCCTGGGAAGTTGCGACGACGATCCCGCAGGAGATCTACTCCATCCCCGCCAGCTCGCCGGCTCATCACGTCACCTACGTCACCATCGAGGACGACGACGATGACGAATGGGTGAACTTCGCGTATGTCGCGGCCTACACCGGCGTGATGATTGGATGGGGCTGCGCTGTCTGGGGCAGCGGCTGGTACTATCCGCCGTACTACGGCGGCTTTTACGGCGGCTACTACGGCTACCCGCACACCTACGGCATGGGTGCCTGGTACAACCCGCACACCGGCGCCTACGGGCGCGGGTACGCCGCCTACGGTCCGTATGGAGGCGTCGGCATGGGCGCGTCGTACAACCCGCGCACCGGCACCTACGCGCGCGGTGCCTCCGCCTACGGTCCGTACGGATCGCGGTCCGCGGGCCAGGCCTACAACCCCCGCACCGGCACCTACGGTCAAACCCGTCAGGGCTCGAACGTCTACGGCAACTGGGGCGACGAGCAGCGTGCAGCGTGGCGACAACTGGGCGCAGACCGCGCATCGCGAGAACTACCGGACCGGCCAGACCACGAGCGGCATTCGCACCAGCGAGGGCGGGGGCGCCGTGACCCGCACGGACCGAAGTGGCGATCGGACGACTGTCGGCCGTACCGCCGGCGGAGACGTGTATGCCGGCCGCGACGGCAACGTGTATCGCCGCAACGACGCCGGGGGGTGGGACCAGAGCAACGGCTCCGGCGGCTGGGAACCCTCGGGGGGCACCGGGGCGCAGCCGCGCGATCGCTCCACGTCCGGGACGACGCCGCAGGCCGGCCAGCTCGATCGCGACAGCGGCGCGCGCACCCAGGGAAACACGCGGACCGCGGACCGCGGCAGCTGGCAAAGCAGCGGCGGTTCGCGGTCCGGTGCCGGGAGCTACGGCGGCGGCGGGCGCTCGCGGGGAGGCGGAGGCCGGCGCCGCTAGGCGGTCTTCCTCGCGTCGGCAAACGCGAGGCGCTTGCCCGCCTCGAGAAACCGTACCGGGTCCAGCAGACCGTTCAGCTGGATCAGCTTGGCCACGTCTCCGGTCCAGCCGGTCTGATGGCTGGCCCCGAGCCCGGCGCCGTTGTCGCCGTGGAAGTACTCGTAGAAGAGCACGTGGTCGCGCCAGTGCGGATCGGTCTGGAATTTCTCCGTGGCGCCGTAGACGGGGCGCCGTCCCTGCCCGTCGCGGGTGAACATCCGGATCAGCCGGTTGGTGATCTCCTTGCCCACCTCGAACAGGTTCATTTCGTTGCCCGACCCGGTGGGGCATTCGATTTTGAAGTTGTCGCCGTAGAACAGATAGAAGTTCTGCAGCGCCCGCAGGATCATGATGTTCACCGGCATCCAGATCGGGCCCCGCCAGTTGGAATTGCCGCCGAACATGCCGGTGTTCGACTCGGCCGGGAGGTAGCCGACCCGGTACTCCTGGCCGTCAACGTCGAACCTGTAGGGGTGCTGCTCGTGGAACTTGGATAGCGAGCGGATGCCGTAGGGACTCAGGAACTCGCGCTCGTCGAGCATCTTCGTCAGGATCCGGCGGAGGCGCTCCGGGTTGACCAGCGCCAGGATGCCCCGCTCGGCCACGCCAAGGTGATCACGGCCGGTCGGGTGCATGGTGAGCTCGAGTTCGGGCACCCTGCGCAACCGTTGCTGGAAGTGTTCGACCGCCTGCGGGACGCGCTCCCGCTGCCACTTCTCGATCACCGTGGTGGCGCACAGCGGCAGCAGCCCGACCATCGAGCGCACCTTGAGCCGCGTCGCGTCTGCCGTTGGGAAGCTGGAGCAGGTCGTAGTAGAAGCCGTCTTCTTCGTCCCACATGCCGCGGCCGTCGGTGCGGTTCATCCCCGCGGCGATGTAGTAGAAGTGCTCGACGAACTTGAAGACCATGTCCTGGTAGGTGGGATCGTGTGCGGCGAGCTCCGTCGCGAGCTCCAGCATGTTCTGGCTGAACAGCGCCATCCACGCCGTGCCGTCCGCCTGCTCGAGGTGGCCACCGGTCGGGAGCGGGGCACTGCGGTCGAACACGCCGATGTTGTCGAGGCCGAGAAAGCCTCCCTCGAACACGTTCTTGCCGTAGCGGTCCTTGCGGTTGACCCACCAGGTGAAGTTCAGCACCAGCTTGTTGAAGGTCGCCTTCAGGAAGTCCAGGTCCACCTCGCCACGCAAGGCCTGCTCGGTGCGGTGGAGGAACAGGGTCGCAAACGCGTGCACCGGGGGGTTCACGTCGCTGAAGTTCCACTCGTAGGCGGGTATCTGACCGTTGGGGTGCAGGTAGGAGGCGCGGAGCATCAATCGCATCTGCTCCTTGGCGAAGTCGGGATCCACGATCGAGAGCGGGAGCGTGTGGAAAGCCAGGTCCCAGGCCGCGTACCAGGGGTACTCCCACTTGTCGGGCATGGAGATGATGTCCTGGTTGAACATGTGGAACCAGTCCGAGTTCCTGGCATTCTTGTATCCGGTATGGAGGGGGTTGGAGTGGTGCTCGTCCAGCCAGTTGTCACCGTCGAAGAAGAAGAACTGCTTGCTCCACAGCATGCCGGCGATGGCCTGGCGCATCACGCTGGCTTCGTCTTCGCTGATCGATGGCGGAGTCACCGACTTGTAGAACTCGTCGGCTTCACGAAGTCGAGTGGCGAAGACCTCATCAAAGGGCTTGCCGAAGGGATTGCCCTTCCGGGCTGAGGGCGAGTTGGTGAGCCGCAGGCGAATCACGCTGGTTTGACCGGCACCGATAGTCACCGTGTAATGCGCCGCGACCTTGGTGCCCTCTTTGCGGGGGTTCACCGCCAGCTGCCGGCCTGATACCACGCAGTCGTTGATGCCGTCTTTGACGTAAGGGCTCTCGTTGCCTTGCCCGGGAAAGAGCCGCTCGTGGTTGGTTTCGTTCTCGGTGAAGAGGAGCGGGACGTCGCCTTCGCAGAAGAGGAAGAACTCCCCCAACCCGGCATGAGAGGCCGCGGCCGCGGTTGCGCCCGCCGGGGCGTCGATCTGTGCGAGGTGTGGTTTGGCGGACGCTCGATTGGATGGCGCGATCCACGCCGACCAGTCGTTGCGGAACCACAGCGTCGGCAGCAGATGCAGGTCGGCCGCGTCCGGTCCTCGGTTGACCGCCGTAATCCGCACGAGGATATCTTCAGTACCGGCTTTGCAGGTACTCGACGAAGACGTCGAAGTAACGGTCGTCGTTGAAGACGCCGGTATCCAGCAGCTCGTACTCGAACTCTTCGCGGGACCGCCGGCGGTTGGTCGCCACCAGATCTGTCGTAGGGATAGGCCGCCTGCGGGTACTTGTACAGATACTTCATGTACGAGTGGGTCGGCGTGCTGTCGAGATAGAAGTAGTACTCCTTTACGTCCTCGCCGTGGTTGCCTTCGCTGTTGGTGAGGCCGAAGAGCCGTTCCTTCAGGATCGGGTCCTTCCCGTTCCACAGGGCCAGTGCGAAGCAGAGGCGCTGCTTGTCGTCGGAAATGCCGGCCAGACCATCCTCTCCCCAGCGGTAGGCGCGTGAGCGGGCATGGTCGTGAGTGAAGTGATTCCACGCGTCGCCGGTTTCGCTGTAGTCCTCGCGCACGGTGCCCCACTGCCGTTCGCTGAGGTACGGCCCCCACTTCTTCCAGGCTGCGCTCCCCAGGCGGGCTTCGTCGAGTCGACGCTGTTCGCTGGTCACGATTCCCTTCTTTCGGGCTTCTCGTCTGGCTGGCTGCGCGGATTTCCGTTGGCGGACCACCCCAATTGCAAGGGCGGCGCCAGCCGTTCCGGCGACGCAAACGGGTGTCCCGCCCCGTGGGCCATGACCAATGCTCGTGACCATCACGACTGGTGGTGATCAGCCCGGCTGGAGAGGGCCCAGCCGAGGCGACGAGCGTCGGAAAACCGCTCGGCTCGCATCTTGCTCTGGCTGTGCTTGTCAGAATGAAACCGCACCCCGAGACAGCCGCCAGTCGTCGCCACATCGTAAAGGCGGCCGAAGCCTTCCTCAGGGCCCGTCTGCCCGATCCGGTTGCGATCCGGCACCTCTGCGGCGTTACCGGGGTCTGCGAGCGTACGCTTCGCAACGCGTTCTACGACGTCCTGGGCATGAGCCCCAGACAGTTCATGCTGCGTGCCCGCCTCGACCAGGTGCACGAGGCACTGAAGCGGCGCGACAAGCAGGTGACCGTCACGGCGATCGCGACCAGGTACGGCTTCTATGAACTGGGGCGGTTCGCCGGCCGGTACAAGGTCGTTTTCGGCGAGTATCCTTCCGACACTCTTCGGGCCGGAGACGACAATGCCGAGTCTCGCGTCACGCTGTCCGGACGCAAGACGATGGCGGCCTGATCAGTCGAACGCGAAGGACACGTACATCAAGCGTCCTTCACGCTGAATCTGCAACGTCACCGGCGCTCCCGGCTTCAGCGCGCGCGCCTCGTCCCTGAGGCCCTGGAGCGTCGAGATTCGCCGATTGTTGAAGCTGCGGATGACGTCCCTCGGCTGGACCGGCACCTCGCCCGCCGCGCCGGCCGCTCTGGCGATCACGATGACGCCGTACGTGCTTCTCAGGCCCCTCGCGGAGGCGGCGATGCGTGGATCGATCTCGACGCCGACGATGCCGAGCTCGGCGACGAGATTCTTCTGGGGATCCGTTTCTCCTGACAACGAATCGAAGTCGCTGCGCTCTTCGACCGGCGCAACGCTCAACTTCTGTTCGGCCGCTCCCCTGAGCACGACCAGCTGAACGGGGTCTTGCGTATCTCTGAGACGGAAGTTGTAGCTCACCGTCGGCAGGTTGTCGGCCGGCTGACCATCCACCGACACCAGGATGTCGCCGACCATCAGGCCCGCCGCCTCGGCCGGGCCGCCGGGCCAGACGTCGGAAACGATCACGCCGTAGCTTCTGACCAGGCCCATCGAAGCCGCCATGCCCGACGTAATCGTCTGGATGCTCATGCCGATTTCCTGCCGCCGCAGCTGACCGTACTGTTTGAGCTGGCGGAACACCGTTCGCACCGTCGCGCTCGGAATCGCGAAGCCCAGCCCTTCGTTGCCTCCAGATTGCGAAACGATGAACGTGTTGACGCCAACCACCTCCCCGCGGATGTTGACCAGCGGGCCACCAGAATTGCCCGGGTTGATCGGCGCGTCGGTCTGCACGAATATCTGCGGCGAGTCGGGATCGACCTGCCGCGCCACCGCCGAGACCAGCCCGTGCGTCAGGGTGTTGCGCATGCCGATCGGGCTGCCGAACGCAAACACGGTTTCCCCCTGCCGGAGCTGCGAGTAGGTGGCCAGCGGCAATGCCGGGAGCTTCTGGCCATCGACCTTCAACAGGGCCAGATCCAATTCGGTGCTGATGCCGACGATGCGAGCGGTCAGCAGGTAGGTTTTGCCCGACAGCGCCGACGTGAGTGTGCCGTCCGCGTTCTCGGCCGGCAGCACGATCTGGACCCGCTGCGCGCCGCTCACCACGTGCGCGTTGGTCATGATGTAACCATCCGGGTCGACGACGAACCCCGAACCGCTCGATCGCTGACGACCGACCACGGCGTTGGCCTCGCCCCGAGAGGTGTCTTCACGCACACCGTAGCTGGTCACGTTGATCTGCACGACGCTGGGCCAGACCTTTCTGGTCAACGCGTCGATCGCCTCGTTCATCCGCACGAGGGGATCCTGAGACACCGCCGGCTTCTGCTGCGCGCTCGAGGGCGCGGGTGCGGCAACCAGCAAGAGTGCCGATGACAAAAAGGCCAGAACCTGGCCGAATCGAGGCTGGTGGCGCATCCGGGTACTCCTGCAGATTGGTGTTAGGGTCGTCGCCGGTTGGGACTTTTCGATGCCGAGCTTCTTCATCCGGAATCGGAGGGTGTTCGGGTGAAGTCCCAGCCGCTCGGCGGCATTGTGCTTGCCGTTGATCCGCCCTCCACAATCGGCCAGGATCGACTTCGATGTGCGTCCGCTGGATCGCATCCAGCGTGTCTCCCGTGACGGCCGAATCGTCGGCGGTCCGTTTCTTGATCCGTCCAAAGGTCTCGTCCAGCTGCAGAGTATCACCGGTCGAACCGATCATCGCCCGCTCGATGACGTTTTCCAGTTCCCGCACGTTCCCCGGCCACGAATGGTGCTGGAGCGACGCCATCACGGCCCGCGGCACCTCGGTGATGCGGCGGCCGAGCTCGCGCTGATGGCGCTGGACGAAGAACCAGACGAGCGACGGAATGTCTTCGATCCGCTCGCGCAACGCCGGCAGGCGAATCGGGTACACGCTCAGCCGATAGTACAAGTCGGCTCGGAACCGTCCGCTGGCGACATCGTCTTCCAGGTCGCGGTGGGTCGCCGCAATCACCCGGACATCGACGCGCTTGGTCCGGGATGAGCCGACGCGCTCGAACTCCCCCTCCTCCAGCACTCGCAGGAGCTTGGCCTGGATCTCGGGGGTAAGCTCGCCGATCTCGTCCAGAAAGATGGTTCCGCCATCGGCCAGCTCGAACCGTCCCTGTCGCATGGCGACGGCGCCGGTGAACGACCCCTTCTCGTGCCCGAACAGCTCGCTCTCGATCAGCGTCGGCGGCAGCGCGGCGCAATTGATCTTGACCAGCGCGCGCGTCCGCCGGCGACTGCGATCGTGCAGGGCCCGCGCAAACAGTTCCTTGCCGGTTCCGGTCTCTCCAAGCAAGAGGACCGACGAGTTCGTTGGCGCAACCTGGCCCAGACGCGTCAACGCCAGCCGGAGCGACGCGCCATCGCCGACGATGTCGTCGAAGTCGTGGTAGGTCTTGATCTCCTCCTGCAGGTAGGCGTTGTCGGCGGCGAGGCGCGCGTTCAGCCGCTCGATCGTCGCCACGCTGGCCCGCAAGGCGGCTTCCTGCCGGCAGCGCTGGAGCGCGACGCCGAGAATCTCCGCGATCACCCGCAGCCATTCCACGACCGGAGCCGGCCATCCTTGTGACGGCCGATGGGCACAGAACACCACCGCGCAGACGACGCGCTCCCCAACCACGACCGGCACGCCCAGCTCCGACCTGTCTCGCGAGTGGCGTGCTGGTTCCCACCCCCCTACGCCGTCGACGCCGAGAACCGGTGCGGCTTCGCCCCGCACCAGCCGGTCGACCAGCGACGGCGGCGGCCAACCACCGTTGCCGAAGGCGGCCTCGGCGTTCGGCCAGGCGCGCACCGCGTTGACTGATTCCCCATCGGAGAATTCGATCAGCGCGCACGCGTCGACATCAGCCGCCCGTCCGACCCGCTCGAGCGCACCGAGAATGGCTGGGCTGATCTCCTCGACATGCAGCCGAGCGAACTGTGACGACAACGTTGCGACCAACAGTTCGAATCGCTGCATTTCCTCGCGTCTCGCTGGTGAGGAACGGGCTACGGCCTGCATGATGTGCGTCCGGTCATCACTGCCGCCGGGCACTGCACAGCGCATGCCACAGCCCGCCGTGACGGGCGCGCGCGTGATTCACGGCCAATGTGCCAGGTGCGGGACCCTCGGGAGACGTCGGTCGGAAGGGCACGGCGCGCGGCATCGGGGGAAACCCCGAAATATCGGGGTGGCTGGCCCTGGAGCAGCCTGCTATGGTGTGAGGATGTCCGGTGCCAGGCGGGTCAGGTCTCGACGGGGCAGACATCGACGCGCAGGCCTCGGTGCTGATGCAGCGCGGCATCCGACTGATGGCGGAGGACGGACCCGGGCTCGGCCTCCGAAGCGCTCGGCTGCTTCGACCAGGCACTCGAACTGCGGAGCGGCCTCGCGCTGGACGAGTCGCCGCCATCGAGGTACGGCGCGGCAGCCTGCTGGTTGAACCGCGCCGACGCGTTGATGCGCCTGGGCGGCCCGCCGCAGGTGGCCGAGGCCGTTCGCTCGTGCGACCAGGCGATTGCGCTGCTGGTCACCCTGCCGCTCGGCGAGGATCCGCGATTCCCGCGCCGACTGTCGATGGCGCACCACAATCGCGGACTGTTCCTTCAAGTCGACGGCCGCAGGCCTGTCAACGAGGCGATCGCGTCGTTCGACCAGGCACTTGCGGTGCTGGAGGGCAAGCACGCCGAGGGACTCGCCGACCGGCAGTATCTGGGGGCCGTGGTGTCGATGAACCTCGCGAGCCTGCTGGCTGGGCTGGGTGCTCCGGAATTCGACGCGCGCGCGCAGGCGGCTGCGATGCACGCGATCGCGTCCGTCGCCGATCTCGAACGGGAGGATCTGGCCGCGGCCGAAATCGGCCTGAAGGCGCGGCACGCACTCTGCCGCACGTGTGCCGGGCGGCTGGCCACCGTTCAACCCGGCGCGCAGGATATGCCCGACGACGTGCACCAGGCGACCGACGCCGTGGACGATGGACTGGCCCTGGTGCGATTCTGGGAGCAGAAGGGCGAGGCGCGATTCAGGAACGTCGCCTGCGACCTGTTCCGGTTCGGGTCGCGGGTCTATCTGATGTATCAGCCGCAGTTCCTGCAGGAATTCCTGGACGAGAACCTGGACCCCGCAGCGTCATCAGCGGCGTACGTCCAGGACGAGGACATCCGTGCCGCGGCGCAGGAGATCGTGGACCTGCACGCCCGGATCTATACCTGACAGAATCCCAGATCGCCCATGGCGTCGCCCTTCTTCGGAGAACTGTTCGGCACGTTCGTCCTCGTGCTCCTGGGCGACGGGGTAGTGGCCGGCGTGCTGTTGAAGCGATCGAAGGGCGAGAACGCCGGGTGGCTGGTCGTCACCGCCGGGTGGGGCCTGGCGGTGTTTGCAGGCATCGTCACGGCGCAGGCCTGCGGAAGCCCGGACGCCCATCTGAATCCCGCGGTGACGCTCGGCGCGGCGATCGTCAGCGGCGATTTCGGCAAGCTGCTGCCCTACTCGGTGGCACAGCTGGTGGGCGCGTTCCTTGGCGCGGCCGCCGTGTGGCTGCATTACCTGCCGCACTGGGCGCTGACCGACGACAAGGACATCAAGCTGGGAACGTTCTGCACCGCCCCCGCCGTCCGTCGCCCGGGAGCCAATCTCGCCAGCGAGATCATCGCGACATTCGTCCTGGTGGTGGTGGCCGCGGCGATCTTCTCTGCCCGCGTCGCCGCCATGGGGCCGGCCGCCGGGCTGGGCCCGCTGATGGTCGGCAGCCTGGTGTGGGGCATCGGGATGTCGCTCGGCGGCCCGACCGGCTATGCCATCAACCCGGCTCGAGACCTCGGGCCGCGCCTCGCCCATGCGGTGCTGCCCATCCCGGGGAAGCGCGACTCCGATTGGGGCTATGCCGCCATTCCCGTCGCCGGGCCGTTGATCGGCGGGGCGCTGGCCGGGTTGTTCGTCCGCGCCGTCGGCTTCTAGCGCGCTTATCGAATGGATGTAGCGCGGGTCCCTGGTCCTTGGTTCGTGGTCCGTGCAGTCCAAGGTCCTCGGTCCATGCGGACCAAGAACGAAGGACCCAGGACGGTACCCGGCCTTGGACTCCGGACCGAGACGCGACGTGCGTTACGCCTTCGGCACCAGCTTGACGATGCGGCCCTTGGCGCTGTCCGACAGCAGGTAGATGGCCCCGTCGGGACCCTGCACCACGTCGCGCCAGCGCTCCCGGCTCGGCTGCAGGTCCTGCAGCAGGCGCTCTTCGCCCACCACCTGCTCGCCCTTCACCGACAGCCGCACCAGGTTGGTGCTGCCCAGGCCGCCGATGAACAGGCTGTTCTGCCACGCCGGAAAGAGCTTCCCGGTGTAGAACACCATGCCGCTCGGGGCGATGTTCGGATCCCAGTAGTAGAGCGGCTGCTCCATCCCTTCCTTCTTCTGGATGCCGCCGGTGATGGGCGGGCCCTGATACTCGATGCCGTAGGCGATCGTCGGCCAGCCGTAGTCCTTGCCCTTGCGCGAGATGTTGATCTCGTCGCCGCCGCGCGTGCCGTGCTCGGATTCCCACAGCTCGCCGGTCGTCGGGTGCAGCGTCGCCGCCTGGATGTTGCGGTGGCCGAACGACCAGATCTCCGGGCGCACGCCGGCCTTGCCCACGAACGGATTGTCCTTGGGAATCGAGCCGTCGGAGTTGATGCGGACAATCTTGCCCAGCAGCCCGTCCATCCGCTGCGCCTGCATGCGGCCTTCGGTAATCGAGCGGTCGCCGAGGGTGACGAACAGCGTGCCGTCGCGGCCGAACACCAGTCGCCCGCCGAAATGCAGCGTGGAGCCCGCGAGCGACGGCGCCTGGTGGAAGATCACCTGGACGTTCTCGACCTTGGGCGCCGCGCCGTCCACGAAGCCGGCCGCGCGCCACCGCGGTGTTGTTCACGTCCTGCCCGGGCTCGGCGAAGCTCCAGTAGATCAGCCGGTTGGTCTGGAAGTTCGGGTCCAGCGCGATGCCGAGCAGGCCGCCCTGTCCACGGGCGTCCATCATCGGCAGCCCGGCCACCGGTTCGGACAGCGTCTTGCCGTCGGCGCTGACGACGCGCAGCCGGCCGGGCTTCTCCGTCACCAGCATCCTGCCGTCGGGCAGGAACGCGAGGCCCCACGGATTCACCAGCCCTTCGGTCACCGTCACCACGTCGAAGGCGACGTTGAGCTTCTGCTCGGGGGCCCGGTTCTGGGCCGCGAACGCGGGCTTCTGGTCCGGCGCGTTCGGAGGACGCTGATTCAGGCCGGTCTCAGGTCCGCCTCCGGGAGGCCCGCCACCGCGGCGGGCGCCTGCCGGTGGGCCGGGCGGCGGCGGCAGGCCCGGTTGCTGAGCCGCCACGAACATCGAGGCGCCGAGGGCCAGGACCGCAGTGGCGGCCAACACGGTTCTCTTCATCATCTGTCTCCGTTCTGTCGCCCGATGTCGCTCAGGCTGTCAGGGAAATTCTATTACGGTGTGCCAAAATGCCGCCCATGCGACGCGTCATCAAGGTTGGGCTGGCGGTCGTGCTGGCGCTGGCGCTCTTTGCCGGCGGCTGGTTCGCCGGCCGCCTGGGCATCGGGTCGGTGGTCGAGCCGGCGTCGTTGTCCGACGCCGAACGCCAGTTCAGCGAGCGGATGCGGAACGTCAGGCTGGTGGGGACGTTCACCGTCACCGGCCGCGAGGACCGGACGCCGCGGGAAGACGGCTACGAGATCGAGAGCGTGGAGAAGGTCGGCGATGACCTGTGGCGCTTCAACGCCAAGATCGGCCTGCGTGGTGGCACGGCCGTCATCCCCGTTGTGGTGCCGATGCGCTGGGTGGGCGACACGCCGATGATCATGATGACCAAGACCACCGTGCCGGGCATGAGCGGTTCGTTCACCGTCCGGCTCTTCTTCCACGACGACCGCTACTCCGGCACCTGGCAGCACGACGGAGTGGGCGGCGGGAACATGTCGGGCCGCATCGAGACGTTGTCAGGTCTCGGTTCTCAGTTTCAGTCGGAACCGATTTCAGTTGTTCCTTACTGACAACCGACAACGACAACTGCAACCGTCTACTCGCGCGACGTGCGCGCGATCATCACCTCGGTGGACTTGATGACCGCCAAGGCGTCGTCGCCGCGGCGCAGCTTCAGCACGCGGACCGCGTCGGCCGTGATCACGGCGGTCAGCGACTGCGCGCCCACGCGCAGCTTCACCTGCGCCAGCAGACCGTCGATCCGCACTTCTTCGACGAAGCCGCGGAGCCGGTTGCGGGCGCTGAGCCCGACCAGCGGCTCGTCGTCGGCAGCCGGCGCCAGCGTCTTCTGATTACCCGGCTGCCGGGCCAGCAGCCGCTCGATCTCCGCTTCGGAGACGCGGTGATGACCGCCCTCGGTCTGCGTGGTGCGGACGCGGCCGGAATGCACCCAGCGCTTGAAGGTGGAGTAACCCACGCCCAGCCGTTCCGCCGCCGCCCTGACCGTCAACAGTGCCATCACGCCTCTCCTGCCGGAGACGGCCCGACTGTAACAGTAGCCCGGAGCCGACAAGGCGGAACTGAAGATCCGGCCAGAAGGCGCTCTGTGAACCTGACCGAAGAGCAGGCCCATAATGACGGCGGGCTCCGCATGCCTTGACATCCAGTTGGTTGCTTGTGTCAGACTGTCACTCTGTCCTCATGAGTTTCTCTCTCGCCATCTGTCGCTGCTGTCGCGCGTGCGCCCCGTGTGGGTGCGCGTGTATGCAGCCGACGATGGGCAGATGAGAGAGCGCCAGTAAGTTTCGTCCTTCCTCCTCTTCCCCTCGATCGGCTGAACCTCAACCAGGTGTCAGGGTTTGGTGCGTCCGCGACGCGGACAGCGAGTGGAGAAGGACATGGCATTAGTCGACAAAAACGATAGAGTTGTGGTGGATGCTGACCCGGAAGTCGAAATACGGCTTGAAGGCGATGCTGTTGCTGGCGGAGCAGTCCGCCCGGCGGCCGGTGCTGATCGCCGACATGGCGGAGCGGCAGCAGCTGCCGAAGAAGTTTCTCGAAGCCATCTTGCTCGAGCTGAAGCGGCACGGCCTGCTGGGCAGCAAGAAGGGCAAGGGCGGCGGCTACTTTCTCGGCCGGGATCCTTCGGAGATCACGCTCGGCCAGGTGATCCGCATTCTCGACGGGCCGCTGGCCCTGATTCCCTGCGTCAGCCAGACCGCGTACATGAAGTGCGACGAGTGCGTGGACGAGCAGACGTGCGGTATCCGGCTGGCGATGAAGGAGGTGCGCGACGCCACGGCGCACATCCTGGACAACACGAGCCTGGTCAAGTTGAACACGCAGGTGGCCCGCACACGGCGGCGGGCTCGCACGTCGAAGCCCCGGTAACGCTGGCCGGCGTCTCCGGCCGGCTGAATAGGCTCAGCGGCCTGTTCGTGCTGGCGGCTCTCGTGATCGGGCTGCTGCCGGGGTCGCTCCAGGCGCAGGGCACCGCGACGATCACCGGCGTGGTGAAGGACTCCAGCGAGGCGCCGCTCCCAGGCGTCACCGTGAAGATCGTCAGCGAAGCAAGCGGCACCGCGGTTGATGCGGTCACCGACGGTCAGGGCGCCTACAGTGCGAGCGTCGCTCCAGGCCCGTATCGGCTCGAGGCTGCGCTCGACGGGTTCGAGACCGCGGTTCGCCAGGTGGTGGTCGGCGCCGGGTCGTCGACATCGGCCGACCTCACCCTGAGCCCAGCGCGCTTCACCGAGGGTGTCGTCGTGACCGCGCGCCGCGTCGAAGAGGTGGTGCAGGAAGTGCCGATCCCGGTGTCGGTGTTGAGCGGCGCGCTGGTCGAGAGCGCCGGCGCCTTCAATGTAAACCGCGTGAAGGAGCTGATCCCGACCGTGCAGTTCTACTCGTCCAATCCGCGGAACTCGGCGGTGACGATCCGCGGTATCGGGTCGCCGTTCGGGCTCACGAACGACGGCATCGAGGCGGGCGTCGGCCTCTATATCGACGGGATCTTCTACGCTCGCCCGGCGGCCGCCACCCTCGACTTCCTCGACGTGGCGCAGGTCGAAGTGCTGCGCGGACCACAGGGCACGCTCTTCGGCAAGAACACGACCGCTGGCGCCATCAACGTCACGAGCCGCCGGCCAAACTTCACGCCCGAGAGCAACGTCGAGGTCGGCTACGGCAGCTACAACTTCTTCCAGACGAAGGCGTCGGTCTCCGGCCCGCTGAGCAGCAAGGTTGCCGGACGGGTGTCGTTCTCGGGCACGGGCCGCGACGGATTCATCTACAACACGACGACCCAGAACGAGACCAACACGCTGAACAACCTCGGCCTCCGCGGACAGTTGCTCGTTGTGCCGTCGAAGACCGTGGTCGTGAATCTCGGCGTCGACTACACGCGGCAGCGTCCGGAGGGATACGCGCAGGTCATTGCGGGCGTAGCGCCGACACAGCGGCCGGCGAATCGCCAGTGGGCGCAGATCATTTCCGACCTCGGCTACACGCCGCCGAGCTACAACGCGTTCGATCGCGTCACCGACACCGACACGAGCTGGCAGTCCAATCAGGACATGGGCGGCGCCTCGGCGACGGTCGACTGGACGGTCGGTCGCGGCCGCGTGACCTCGGCCACGGCGTATCGCTACTGGAACTGGGATCCGTCGAACGATCGCGACTTCATCGGCCTGCCGGTGACCGCGATCTCCGCTGCTCCCTCGAAGCAGAACCAGTGGACGCAGGAACTGCGTTACGCTGGCCAGCTCTCGCCGCATCTCAACCTCGTCGGTGGCTTCTTCGCGTTCCACCAGGCGCTCGATTCGAACCCGTCGTTCAAGCAGGAACAAGGGTCGGCGGCTGCACGCTTCCTGCTGGCGCCGTCTGTTGCGGCCGCCACGCCGGGCCTGCTCGACGGCTACGGCTACGATCAGTTCCTGACGTTCCGCAACACCAGCGCTGCGGCGTTCGGTCAGCTTGAATGGGCCATCACCGATCGCCTTCGCGTGCTGCCGGGTCTCCGTTTCAACTACGACGATAAGTCCGTGGACTTCAACCAGGTCGTCTATGGCGGACTGCAGACGACCAACCCAGCGCTGATTGCGTTGCAGCGGTCAGTCCTCGCGCCGCAGGCGTATACGACCGACGTCGATGACACCAACGTTTCGGGTCAGCTGACGGTCGCCTACCAGGCGACCCCGAAGGTCAACACCTATGCAACCTACTCCACCGGGTTCAAATCGGTCGGCCTGAACCTGAACGGCGTCCCGACCGATGCGCTGGGCAATCCGGTGCTCTCGGCCGCGACCGTGAAGCCGGAAGACGTGCGCCACTACGAGCTCGGCGTCAAGACAGAGCCGTTCCGGGGCGTCACCGCCAACTTCACGGTGTTCAACACCGGGATCAAGGATTACCAGACGCAGGTCGTGAACGCCTCCGTTGGCGTGCTCCGCGGCTATCTGGCCAACGCCGAGAAGGTCCGCGTGCGCGGCGCCGAGTTCGACGGCAACTATCGCGTGAACCAGCGGCTCTCGTTCTATGGCGCGGTTGCCTACACCGACGGCATCTACGTCTCGTTCCCGGATGCGCCGCCGCCGGTCGAGGATACCGGTGGTCCGCAGGTGAAGGACATCTCCGGCTCGGTGCTGCCCGGCATCTCGAAGTGGGCTCTCACGTTCGGGGGCGAAGTCAACAAGCCGGCCAGGCTCTTCAACCAGGCCGGTGAGTTCTTCGGCGCCGTGGACACGAGCTACCGGTCGGAGTTCTCGTCGAGCCCGTCGGCGTCGCGCTACATGATGGTCGATGGTTACGGGCTGGGGAACGTGCGCGCCGGCTATCGCTGGAACGACGGCTGGTCGCTGTTCGTCTGGTCGCGCAACCTGCTCGACACGGAGTACTTCGAGTTCCTGACCGCGCAGCCGGGCAACTCGGGTCTCATCGTCGGTCTCCCAGGCGACCCGCGGACGGTGGGTGTGACGCTCCGGATGTCGCTCGGCAAGTAGCCGGACTACTTGCCGAACAGCTCGCGGTGGGCGCGTGCGCGCTCGCGGTCGATCTGTTCCGGCGTGGCGCCCAGCCGATCGAGGATGTCCTCGATGAACGCCAGCGCCACCTCGCCTTCACCGGCGTAGACCGTGTCGGCGCCGGCGTGGTGCAGGCCTTCGAGATCGCGCAGGTAGGCGCCGCGGGCCAGGATTCGGATCGACGGATTCAGCGCCCGCGCCGCGCGAATCACCTCGGTGCTGTGGGCCATGCCGGCCGAGGTCAGAATCAGGCTGCCAGCCGAGGCCACGCCCGCCCCGGTCAGCGTGTCCGGCCGCGTGGCGTCACCGTAGATCGCGTCAACGCCCGCCGCGCGCAGTTCGCGGACGGCCTCGATGTTGAGATCGACCACGGTTGGCTGGATGCTGTTCTCGCCCAGCAGCCGCGCGACGGTCCGGCCCGTCGGCCCATAGCCGATGATCACGGCCCGGTGCCGGGGGCTGGCCAGGCGCGAGGGATGCGGCTGGGCCTCGAGATCCATCGGCACCCGCGGCGCGCGCTGCAGGCGCCGCAGCAGCCCGGGCCAGCGTGCGGCCAGCCGGGCCTGGATTGGCGCCACCGCCCGGTACATCAGCGGGTTGACGACGATCGAAAGAATCGACGTGGCGACAAGGGTGTTGGTGGCGGCCGGGGTCAGGATGCCCAGCCCGCGGCCGACGTCCGACAGGATGAAGGAGAACTCCCCGATCTGCGACAGCGCAATCGCCACCGGCATCGCCACCGCCAGCGGATAGCGCATCGCCCACACGACCGCGAACGCCGCCAGCGGCTTCACGACCAGCACGATGCCGAGCGCGCCCAGCAGCAGCCCCGGGTTCTCGAGCAGTGCGCGAGGGTCGAGCAGCATCCCCACCGAGACGAAGAACAGCACGGCGAAGGCGTCGCGCATCGGCACCGCGTCCGTGGTGGCCCTCAGGCTGTACTCCGACTGACCGACGACCATCCCGGCCAGAAAGGCTCCCAGCGCCATCGAGACGCTGAATGCGGCCGCGGATCCGACCGCAATGCTGAGCGCGATCACCAGGATGGCCAGCGTGAACAGCTCGCGGGAACGGCTGCGTGCGATGTAGTCGAGGAGCTTGGGAATGACGCGGGTGCCCACGAGCGCCGTGAACGCCACCAGGCCAACGACCTTCAGCGCCGTGACGCCGAGCGCGAGCCAGAGAGACGAGCCGTCGGCGGCCGGACGAAAGACCGCAGGCAGAACCACCAGCGCCACCACCGTAAACAGATCCTCCACCACCAGCCACCCCACGGCGAGGTGGCCGGCCGGCGTGTGCAGGTGGTTGTGGTCGGACAACACGCGCACCAGCACGACGGTGCTGGCGACTCCGAGCGCCAATCCGAAAACCAGCGCGCCCGCCCATTCCCAGCCGAAGGCGCGGGCCAGCAGCGTCCCGAGCAGCGCGGCCACGCCGCTCGCCGTCAACGCGCCGGGAAGCGCGGTGCGCCGCACGGCCAGCAGCTCGTCGAGGTGAAACTGCAGGCCGACGCCGAACATCGAGCAGGATCACGCCGACCTCGGCCAGCTCTTCGGCCAGCCCCGCGTCAGCGACGAAGCCGGGCGTGTAGGGTCCCACCACCAGCCCAGCCGCCAGGTAGCCGACGATCGGCGACAAGCCGATGCGATGCGTCAGATACCCGAACAGCAGCGCGGCGGAGAGGCCTCCGGTCAGCGTGAGGATCAGACCGTAGCCTGGCATCGCGACATTTAACGATTAGACAACATCGCCTTAACAAGACGCTCCGATTTAACGAACAGACGCGTGCGATTGCGCTGACGCCGTTTCTATACTGGGGAAGTCAACGCCATTCGGCTTACCTGTAGCTGATCCAAGAGAGAAACGAGAGTCGAACGTGATGAACCCACGCACCATCGTCAGCCGCCGCCGCGCGCTCGGGTTGCTGGGCGCCGCCGGGGCGGCGCTGACGGGCGCCTGTGGAGGCGACACGCCCACCAGCCCTAGCTCCACCAGCACCAGCACCACCACGCACCACGACCACCGGCACCACCAGCGGCACGGCCGGAGCCTGCGCCGTGTCACCGAGCGAGACCGTGGGCCCCTATCCCTCGTTGTCGCAGTTTGTCCGCAGCGACATCCGCGAAGACCGGCCGGGCCTGCCGCTGAACCTGACGATCACGGTCGTGAACGCCAACAGCGCCTGCGCGCCGGTGGCGGGTGCGTCGGTCGAGATCTGGCAGTGCGACGTCGCCGGCGCGTACTCGCAGTACGGCAGCTCGCGCACCCAGACCTTCCTGCGCGGCATCCAGACGACGAACGCCAGCGGGCAGGTGACCTTCGTGACCGTGTATCCCGGCTGGTATCAGGGCCGCGCCACGCACATCCACGTCGAGGTGACGGCCAACGGGCGCTCGGCCAAGGTCACGCAGATTGCGTTCCCCGAGAGCGTGAACGCCGAGGTGTACCGGTCGGGGGTCTACGCGTCGCGGGGGCTCAACCCGACCAGCAACACCAGCGACGGCATCTTCGCCGACAGCCTGTCGCAGGAGCTGGCCACGGTGTCGGGCAACACGAGCAGCGGCTACAACGCGACCTTCCAGGTCGGGATCGCCATATAGTCGTCAGGCTTCAGGCTCCAGGCTCCGGGCTCCAGGCTCCAGGCTTCCGGCTTCCGACACGACGAGCGCTCGATTCTCGCGTGGAATAATCGGACGCGTGACCCCGCGCGTCCGTTTCGCCCCCTCGCCCACCGGCTACCTGCACGTCGGCGGCGCGCGCACGGCCCTCTTCAACTGGCTCTACGCCAGGCGCCACGGCGGCATCTTCGTGCTCCGGATCGAAGACACCGACGTGGAGCGCTCGTCGGCCGACATGGTCACCGGGATCCTGGACGGACTCCGCTGGCTGGGGCTCGACTGGGACGAAGGACCGCTCGTCGGCGGCCCTCACGCGCCCTACTTCCAGTCGCAGCGCCTGGAGCACTACCGGGCGGCGGCCGAGCGCCTGCAGCAACTTGGGCACGCCTACTACTGTTACTGCTCAGCCGAGCGGCTGCGCACCGAGCGGGAGCGGGCGGAGGCGCAGGGTGAGGCGTGGCGGTACGACCGCGCCTGCGCAGACCTGCCGGAGGACACACGTGCGGCGCTGGAAGCGGCGGGGACCCCCCGGGCACTGCGGTTCAAGGTGCGGCCGGGGCAGACCATCGTTCGACGACGCCGTGCACGGCACCATCACCTTCGACGGCGCGAACATCGAGGACTTCGTCATCCTCCGCTCCGACGGCCATCCCACCTACCACCTCTCGGTCGTGGTGGATGACGTGGAGATGGCCATCACGCACGTGATTCGCGGCGACGACCACATCTCGAACACGCCGAAGCACGTGCTGCTGTTCGAGGCCCTGGGGGCCGCGGTGCCTCGCTTCGCGCACGTGCCGCTGATCCTGGGCGCCGACAAGAAGCGGCTGAGCAAACGGCATGGCGCGACCTCGGTGATGGAGTACGAGCGACAGGGCTATTTTTCGGCCGCCATGGTCAACTTTCTGGCCCTTCTGGGCTGGGCGCCCGGCGACGACCGTGAGCTGCTGTCGAAGACCGACTTGATTGAGGCTTTCTCGCTGGAGGCGATCAGCGGCGGCAACGCGGTCTTCAACACCGAGAAGCTCGACTGGATGAACGGCCAATACATTAGCCGGATGTCACCGGCTGAGCTCTCGACAGCCCTGGCACCGCGGCTCGCCGAAGCCGGTCTGGCCGACACGCCAATCGCGCGTGACCCGCGACGATTCGAGCGCCTGCTCGAACTGCTGCGGCCGCGGGCCAAGCGGCTGCCCGACTTCATCGAGCAGGCGCGGCCGTTGCTTATAGATGAGGTCGAATTCGCGCAGGAAGCGATCGACAAGCACCTCTCGACCCCGCGACTGTCCGATCACCTGGCCACGCTCCGCCGTGACCTGGCCGCGGCAGAGCCGTTCGACGAGCCCACGCTCGAGGCCACGCTTCGTAACACCGCGACGAGCGTTGGGCATCAAGGCCGGAGAGCTCATCCACGCGACGCGCGTGGCAGTCACTGGGCGCACCACGAGCCCAGGGATTTTCGAGGTGCTGGCGCTGCTCGGGCGAGAGACCACGCTGGCCCGCCTGGACCGTCTGCGTCAGTTTCTTCTGGCGCGAGGCTGAAAGATTCGTACGCAGACGGCGAGAGCTCAGCCGATCTTCACGCTCGAAGCGCGAGAACCGTATGCGAACCATATAGCTCTGCAACGGTTGCGTAATGAACCACGACAGTTTCGTCATTGCGAGAGACGGCTCGAGCCGAGCCTTTCCGCGTCTAGGGCTAACTCCGGCGTGGCACATCCGTTGCACTTGCTGAGCTCGCCGGCCTGCGCGTGCTCCCCCTTTACGCGTTACGGGCACGCACGGTGGAGGGTTACCACATGGCCAAAGAAGATCGCGGGTTTGCATCGATGGACCGTTCGAAACAGCGCGAGATCGCCAGCAAGGGCGGGCGCGCAGCGCACGTCAAGGGCACCGCGCACGAGTGGAGCGCCGAGGAAGCTCGCGTCGCCGGTCGCAAGGGCGGGCTGGCGAGCCACCGCAAGCGCCGTCCGCTGCCACTCGTCTAGTCCGGTTCCTGCCGAAGCTCGCCCTGCGACAGCAGTTCGCGTCGTCAGGGCAGCACCTTCTGTCCCGCCTCGTGGGCCAGGTTGCGACCACCCATCGGGAGTCGATATAGTTGGAGGTTCGTGGCGCTAAAACGCCGCGAACCTACTACTGGGAGGTCGTTCAACGGTAGGACACGGCGCTCTGGACGCCGTTATCGGGGTTCGAATCCCTGCCTCCCAGCCAACTCCTTCGGAGTTGGCTTGGTAGGCAGGATTCGTGGAAGCATCGCGCCTCGTTTCACTCGGCGCGAATGGTTCCGAATCCCCTGTACATCGATACCAACTCACCGGATATGGGCACGAATCCCTGATCGGTTCGCTCTCGGCCGGTCGTCACGACTTCAGTCAAGCCCCGCGAATTCACCAACCATCGTGACACCGGGCGGCGGTCCTGAGGGCGCTCACCAAGAAAAGTGACGCCGTCACAGCTGTCGTGATGGCACCAGAAGTTATCGCGAAGCCTTGGAATGGCCCCGCCGCGCTGCCTCGATGGTGGCGACGTCGATCTTCTTCATCGGCATCATCGCCTCGAAGGCACGCTTTGCCTCACCGCCCCCAGCCGCCATCGCCTCGGTCAGCACGCGCGGAGTGATCTGCCAGGAGAGGCCCCAGCGGTCCTTGCACCAACCGCACTGGCTTTCCTGGCCGCCATTGCCGACGATCGCGTTCCAATAGCGGTCCGTCTCTTCCTGATTGTCCGTCGCGATCTGGAAGGAGAAGGCCTCGCTGTGCTTGAACTCCGGGCCGCCGTTGAGACCGAGACAGGGAACGCCCAGAACGGTGAACTCCACCATCAGCACATCACCTTCCTTGCCGGAAGGGTAGTCACCGGGCGCCTTGTGAACAGCGGTCACTTTACTGTCGGGAAAGGTGGCGGCATAGAAGCGCGCCGCCTCATGCGCGTCCTTGTCGAACCAGAGACAGATCGTGTTCTTTGGCTTCATGTTCGTGTACTCCCTTTGTAGCCGGCGGAGCCATCGCGGGGTCGAGCCACCTCATCACCGCACGGAGGCCGCCTCCGCCATTGCAGCGGTGGCCTCGTGAGTGTTATGCAAGTTTGTGGGCAGCTCGCTGCTGAAGACGCAGCCAGCCCTTCAACATCAACGCAAGCCGGACAATCTACTCCCCGAGCCTGCGCGTCCGCTCGATCCGGCCCAGAGTACCTCAACAGACCGGCGTTCAGCGCGAAGCCAGCGGCGCTCACTGCCGCCGCCGGCCACACGACGGCATCGTCCCCACCGAGCCACGCGTTCATGGTCGCGGTCAGCAGCCAGAGCTGCAGGATCACGACAATCAGCACGAACACCAGCATCCCGTAGACGATGGTCGTTCGCTGGTCGCGGCTGAACGGCCGCTTCAGCGAGGCGTTCATATCGTCCTCTCCTCGACGGCGACGGCGTAGATGTCTCGTCCTCTGATGTCGAGCACGATTCGCGTCAGCGGCCGGCGCGGCGGCCCGGCGGTGGGCGCACCAGTCCGCAGGTCGAATCGTCCTTCGTGACAGGGACAGTAGAAGCTGCCTTCGGCCGGCCGGGGAATCACGGCACAGGACAGGTGCGTGCACTTCTGGCTGAAGGCGACGAAGTCGCTGGTGGTCAGCCGCACCAGCAGACAGGGCTCATGTTCGTCAGGGTAGGTAAAGACCACGGCTGCGCCGACGGCGAGGTCGTCGACGGCCGCGATCCGCTGCATCGGCGGTTGGCCGGTGCGCTTCCGGTACCAGTTCTGAACACCAATCCACACCTGTCCCAGCGTGAAGGCGGCGCTGGTCAAGACGAGGAACTTCATGAAGTCCCGGCGCTCGACGTAGAGATCCTGCGGCCAGTCGATCGGGAAATCCTGCCGCCAGGCGGGCTGGGTGTCGGCGGGCGCGAAGTCTGGTGCGATCGTGATCTGCTCGCGCTCGAGCGCGGGCGCATAGAGGTTGGCGGGCGCCGTACCGGTGAGGCCTTCACGTCCCGGCGAGTTGATCGCTGGATCGACCGGGCGACGTGGATCGGAACGGACGTCTGGCATCGCTACACCTCGACCTCGGCAAACGGATCGCTGTCGACGACCGTCGTCCCGGACGCCGCGGCAGGCGCGCTCACCACCTTCAACGACACCGCGCGGCTCCTGGGCTGCTCCTCCATCGCCGCGGTGACATCGACGTGCGGCGCCACGGTCGCCAGCTTGCGCGGCACCATCATGTACACCTGGGTGGTAATCGTCTGGTGGCCGAACTGGAAGGTGTTGACCGGCGTCGAGAGCGGGCGCAACTGGTCGATCTGCTCGCGCGTGCCGAAGAAGAGCGCCTGGCTCGGGCACACGGTGGCGCACAGCGGCTTCTTGCCGACGCTCGTCCGGTCGTAGCACATGTCGCACTTCATCATGATCTTGCGGTCTTCGTAGACTTCAGGCACGCCGAACGGGCAGGCGACGACGCAATTGCCGCAGGCAATGCAGCGCGACTTCCTCGCCGACTGCACCACCCCGTCGCCCGTGCGCTTGATCGCATCCGCCGGACACACCTCCGCACACGTCGGCTGCTCGCAGTGCATGCACACGACGGGCACCGTCTGGACACTCTCGGACCGGTTCACGTATTCGAGGTGAATCATCGACTCGCCGCGATGCGTGTCGCACTCGGAGCACGCCTGCAGGCAGGCCTGGCAGCCGATGCAGCGGTTCGGATCGATGAAGAAGTGCAGGTAGTCCGGTTTGGCCATGTGATGGTCCTGCCCGTCTATTGCTGCGGCTCGAGCACCGCCGCGTAGTCCGGCGCCGCATCGGCCTTGCGCACCCGGCACCCGCACACCTTGTATTGCGGGATCTTGCTGATCGGGTCCTGCGCGGCCACGGTCAGCTGGTTCGCGCTTTTCTGGCCGGCCCAGTGATAGGGGATGAAGACCGTGTCGGGACGGATCGTGGTCACCACCTCCGCTCTGAGCGTGATGGTCCCCCGCCGTGTCTCGGCTGTCGCCCAATCACCGTCCGCGATCCCGAGCTTCGCCGCCAGCCGCGGATGCATCTCGATCCGCGGCTCCGCGTACTGTTTGACCAACGGCCCGATGCGGCGGGTCTGCGTGCCGGACAGGAACTGACTGACGACCCGCCCCGTGGTCAGGTAGATCGGGTACTCGTCGCTCGCATCGTCGACCGGCGGGCGATAGTCGGCGACATTGAAGCGCGCGCGGCCGTCGGGGAAGTAGAAAGGCCCGCTGCCCTTCGCAACCGGGTTGTAGCTGCCGGCCTCGAACAGCCGCGGCGTGCCGGGATGTTCATCGATGGCGACGCCAGTGCGCGGGTCCTCGCTGTAGCACGGCCAGAAGACGCCCAGCTGCTGCGTGATCTTCTCGTAGGTCACGCCTGAGTAGTCGGCGACACCGCCTTTGCTGGCGACGCGGAGCTCTTCGAAGATCTGGCGCGGCTCGCTGAAGGTGAAGCCGTGCGGCCGGCCGAGCGCCTGGGCGATGTCCTGGATGATGCGCCAGTCCTCGCGCGCCTCGCCGGGGCAGTCCACGGCCTTGTTGATCTTGATGATGCGCCCCTCGACCTGCGTCACCGTCCCTTCGTCTTCCTCCTGCAGGCTGCCGGGCAACACGATGTCGGCGTGCCAGGCGGTGTCGTTGAGGAAGAAGTCGATGGCCGCGTAGAACTCGAGCTTCTCGAGGCAGCGCGTGACGAAGGCGTTGTCCGGCAACGACACCTTCGGGTTGAAGCAGATCGACAGCAGGCCCTTGATCTCGCCGCGGTCGATCTTGCGGAACAGCTCGTAGGCGTCGACGCCGGGGCCCGGGAGCTCCTGCTCGTCGATCCCCCAGACACCGGCGATGTAGCGCCGGTGTTCGGGGTTGCTGATGTCACGCCAGCCTGGGAGTTGATCGCACTTCTGCCCGTGCTCGCGCCCCCCCTGCCCGTTGGCCTGTCCGACGATGGTGCCGTAGCCGCACTTGGCCTTGCCGATCCGGCCTGACGCGAGGACGAGGTTGATCGTGCCGAGCGCGTTCTGCACGCCGTTCGAGTGATGTTCGATACCGCGGGCGTGGAAGAGGAAGCTCGTCTTCGCCGTGCCCCACCACTCGGCCGCCTGCATCAACGCCCGCTGCGGCACGCCGCTCACCTCCGCGGTCCGCGGCAGCGTCCACTCCCGGCAGTACTCCGCGACCTGGTCGAAACCGACCGTGTGGGCGTCGATGAACGCGTGATCGAGCCAGTCGCGCTCGATCATGATCTGCAGCACGCCGGCGAACAGGGCCGCGTCGCGCCCCGGCTTCACCGGCAGGTACAGATCGCAGGTGCGGGCGGCCGGCGTGATACGCGGATCCTGGACGATGATCTTCGCGCCCTGCTCGCGCGCCTGCCAGATGTAGTTCGTCGTGATGGGCGAACACTCGGCCACGTTCGACCCCGCCACCCAGATCACGTCGGTCCCGACCATGTCGGACCAGGGGTTGGTCGTGCGGTCGATGCCGAACGCCTTCTTGTTCGCGGCCCCGGCGCTGACCATGCACAACCGGCCGTTGTAGTCGATGAACGGCGTCTTGAGACATACGCGCGCGAACTTGCCGAGCAGGTAGGTCTTCTCGGTCGTCAGGCTGGCGCCGCCGAGAACACCGATGGCGCCGGCGCCATGGGTTTGCTGAATGCGGCTGATCTCAGCCGCCACGCGGCTGATGGCCTCGGCGTACGGCAACGGGCTGAACCCCGACGTCGCGGACGTATCTCGCCGCAATGCCGTCGTCAGCCGATCAGGGTGCGAGCCCTGCAGGTAGCGCTTCACCCCCTTGGGACACAACATGCCGCGATTGAACGGAAAGTCCTCCCACGGCTCGAAGCCAATCACCTCGTTGTCGCGGACCTTGAGCTGAATCCCGCACTGCTGCCCGCAGAAGCAGCAATGCGTCTTCACGAGCCGATCGGGCTCGACGCTGGTCGACAACCGCATGCCGGTCATCGCCGACAGGTGCGGTCCGAACCGTTCGATGATGCGAAGGGGATCGACCGGAACCTCAGCCACGCCTGGCTACCCTGCCTCTCGTTCGTCACGGGCGTTCAGGTACTGTTGCCACAACGCTCCCTGCGCCAGGCCGAAGAGCGCGCGCCGGCACCTGGGGCAGACGTCCTGGTAGTGCCCGCCGCCCGGCAGCTCGTAGCGAAAGCCGAGGTCCTGCTCGACGGCGGTGAGGTCGCGCACCAGCAGCTGCGAGGCATAGGGTTGCCCGCAGCGCCGGCACGCCGCCTGCTGGTCGCGAGCGCCAGCGTCCTTGTAGAAGCCGACACCGAGTTGCGCCGGCCGTTGGAAGACGTGAAACAGCTTGCCGAACGGCAGCCAGAGCAGCGTGACGATCACCGTAGCAGCATGGAGAATCGCCAGGAACTCGTAGGCGTAGCCCCGCATCCACGTGTAGCTGGCCGTCAGCATCAATCCCGTGACGCTGATCGTGAAGAGCAACAGCAGCGGCAGGATGTCCTGACCGAACTGCTGCACGGCGACGGCGCCGTGATCGATCATGCGGCGGCGGAATGCGAGCATCACGCCGGCAATGACCAGAAACGACGACCACACGAGCCCATGGAAGATGACGAACGCGAAGGCGGACTCCACGGGGAAGTCCTGCACGGGAATGCCGAACACGAAGGTGCGGTACATGTGCAGATCGCCTGGGACCGTCTCGAAGTGAATCCAGCCCCAGACCAGCGGGAACGTGATCGCCGCAGCGACCAGGCAGCCCCACATGATCAGCCAGTGCGCGAGCCCGCGCAGCCGGCCGCGCCGGAAGATGTACGCGTTGGCCGCGAACTCCAGCAGCGCGCGGCGCCCCAGACTGACGGTGTTGCCGGCCAGCGCGCGCCGTGAGAAGAAGGCTTGCCACCCGCGACGCCAGTACATGCGTGTGGGCGGACGCTGCAGCCACATCGCGTAGCGGTAACTGATCCCGAACGCGGCAAAGAGCGTCGCGAACGTGTAGCCGACGAGCGCCGCGTCGAAGTGTTGCAGGTTTCGCGACCCGACGACGATGGCTGCCGCCAGCGTGGCCGTGACGAGCGCGGCCCAGGCGCCGGCTCTGACACGCTCCAGCGCCTGACGCGCGGCCACCGGCAGGGACTGCGTCCACGCGATGTCGCCCGGCCGGAAGACGCGCTGGTTGGCCGCGCGCAGCACCAGCGCGGTCGCGGACAGCAGCAGGAATCCTGGCCAGATGACGCCGAGCTGATCACGGAAGACGCCGAGCAGGAGCGGCGGGAAGAACCCGCCCAGGCCGCCGAGGGCGCCGACGAGGCCGGTCACCGTGCCGGTGTCTTTTGGGAAGTGCTCCGGCACCAGCTTGAAGACCGCGCCGTTCCCCAACCCCATCAGCATCGCGCACCCCAGCGCGCCGACCGTGAACGGCACCATCGATGGCCACGTCAAGAGCAGCGAGAACAGCGCCACCCCTCCGAAGACCCACGACAGGACCTGCGCGCCGCCAATCCGATCCGCGAGCCACCCGCCGAGTGGGCGCATGAGCGTGGCGAGCACGACAAACCCTGCCGCCCGAAATCCGGCGTCAGCAGGGGCCAGACCGAACTGCGCGCGCAGCAACGTCGGCAGGTAGATCGAGAACGCGACGAAGCCACCGAATGTCAGGAAATAGAAGGCACCGAGCAGCCAGGCGGTGGGAGCGCGCCGCAGGACCGCGGTCATCGCGGCCACGGTGGCGGGACGTCCGGCCTGTGGGGGATTCCGCGCCAAGAGGAAGTACGCGACCGCCCAACCCAGGAGAACCGCGCTGGTGCCGCGAAACACCACCTCCCAGCCCAGGCGAGCCGCGACCACCGGTCCGACGAAGACGGCCAGCGACTGCCCCATCGTCCCCAGCCCGTAGACGCCGAGGGCCGTGCCCTGCCGAGCCGCCGGCGTCCAACGCGACACGAAAGCGGCTCCGACCGCGAAGGACGATCCCGCCATGCCGATGAGAAACGCCGCCACGAGGAGCGAGCCGTAGCTGCCGGTCAGCGGCACGACGAATGCGGCGAGCGAAGAGAACGCGAGGAGCGCCGTGAAGACGAGGCGTCCGCCGAATCGATCTGTCAGCATGCCCATCGGCAGCCGGGCCAACGAGCCGAGCAGCACCGGCACCGCCACCAGGAGCGCGGTCTCGGATGCGGTCAGTCCGTAGAGGCCAGTGAAGACCGGAGGCGAGTCCGCCAACCAAACCCCACGCGGCGAACGAGAGGGCGAACGAGACCGTCGCGAGGATCAAGGCGCGCGGCGAAGCTGCGGCTGCTCCGGTCACGTGGAGGAGCATAACAGCGGTCTTTGCGTCGCTGCACTAAACTCCCACCGGGAGAGGACCATCGATTCGCCTTGGAACCAGCCGAGTACGGTTGCGGGCTTCGTGCAGTCGCCGCCGAACGGCACCTTACTGCAGATCGCAGCTCGAGAGTGGCACGCGTCCGCGCGGTTGCTCGACATCGGGTGCGGCGCCGGTCGCAACGCGTTGCCACTCGCTCACGCTGGCTGGCAGGTGATGGGCACCGACCTTTCGTTGCCAATGCTGACGGCGGCTGCAGCGCGTGTGGCGGATGCTGAGCTCGCGAATCGTGTGCGCCTGCTGCGGGCGTCGATGGACCAACTGCCTTTCGCGTCTGCTGGCTTCGACTTCATCGTCGCGCACGGGATCTGGAACCTCGCGCGGACTGGCGCCGAGTTCCGGCAGGCGGTGCGAGAGGCCGCGCGCGTGGCGCGAGCCGGATGTGCGCTGTTTCTGTTCACGTTCTCGCGCAGCACGCTCCCTGAAACGGCCGAACCGCTCCCGGGAGAGTCCTTTGTGTTCACACAGTTCTCCGGCCAGCCGCAGTGCTTCCTGACTGAAGAGCAGCTCGTCAGCGAGCTTGCCGCCTGCGGCTTCGAGCCGGACCCGTTGCTTCCGGTCCGAGAGCTCAATCGACCGAAGAAGGGTTCACTACTTTCGGGCACCGCACCGGTGATCTACGAAGCCCTGTTCCGGTCCAACCAATAGATCAAACGACCTACCGCAACCACCGGACTTCGGGGTCAGCGGGATCAGATGCGGAGCATTTCAGGCTAATGTGGGCGGATGTGCCGCAACGACGCAGGCACTCTCTAGACGGAGACCATCGATGCTGCCAGCGATGAGACGCGTTACCGCGTACTGGATTGTGTTGTTGCTCGCCACGGCTTCCGCTGCTTTTGCCCAAACCGACACCGTGACCATGGTGACCGGCGAGAAGATCGTCGGCGAGATCAAGAACGTGCAGAAGGACGTGATCACGATCTCCACGTCCTATTCGGACGCCGATTTCAAGATCGAGTGGGACAAGGTGGCCGCGATCGACAGCACGCGGCAATTCCTGATCGAGACGTTCGACGGCAGGCGTGTGTCGGGCTCCTTGACGACCGATGTGCCAAAGAAGGCCGTGCAGGTCGGGGCAGTCGCCATCGCGCTGGCGGATGTGTCGGTGATACAGCCGATCGAGCGATCGTTCTGGTCGAGGTTCGAGACGGGGGCCGACTTCGGCTACAGCATGACGCAGGCGAACGACGCCACACAGCTCACGCTTGGCGGCAACCTTCTGTATCGGGACGAGAACGTGGTCGATACCCTCCTCGGCAACGTGTTCAAGAGCACGCAGTCGAACGCGCCCGAGACGCAGCGTTGGAATCTCGGCAACGACTTCCGGTATCTGTTCGGCGATCGCTGGTACGCCAACACCGGCCAGGACTTCCTGAACAGCGACGAGCAGAGCCTCGACCTCCGCACGACGATTGGCGCCGGCGGCGGGCGGTACCTGCTTCGCTCGGCGTCGCAGTACCTGGCAGTCGGTGGCGGGCTGGCCTGGACCAGAGAGGACTACAAGGACCCCGCGATCGCGACGAAAGACTCCGCGGAGGCGTATATCGGCACGGAGTTCATGACCGAGAAGCTGAAGGTGACCGACCTTGTCACGCGGCTCAACTACTACCCCAGCCTCACGATCGACGATCGGTACCGCATCAACTACACGTTCGACCTCGACTTCAACCTGCCCGGCGACTGGTACCTCCGCTTCAGCCTGTTCGAGAACTACGACAGCCAGCCGCCAGCCAGCCTGTCGAACAACGACTACGGATTGTCCACTTCCTTCGGCTTCAAGTTCTAGCGAGGCCCGGGCCTCGACCCTCGAGCATGTTCCGGACCCGGGCCTCGCTAGAACCAGTATCACTGGCCCGCGCTCCGCGCGGGCGTCTTGAACGGTTTCGAAAACTTGACTCATTCGTAAGGATTCTGACCGTTCAAGACGTCTGAGGCGGCCCTCCGCGTTTATCAAAAACCGACCGATCCTGAAATCTGCGCGGAGTATCCCTGGAATGTCGAGCGGTTCGAGAACTCCTTGAAGTATTTGAAGCCGAGACTGACTCGCCGCTGCGGCCAGACGACGTTTGACGCGAAGCCGAGAGAGTTCACCGTGTAACGAGCGTCTTCCTGGTCCGGAGACACGCCGGGACCGGTCTTGTCCGTCGTTTGCCATTGACCGTAGCCCACCAGCCCGGCCTGCACGCTGAAGTCGCTGCGCTGTGAGACCGTCTGCATCACGGAATAGTCGAGGTCCATGGTCTCGCCCGGATGGATCCCCGTGCCCTGCTGGGTGGTGTGGAACTCGTACATCTGGAACGCGGAGACGGAGGTCCTGTTGTTCTGCGTCAGGTAGAACGTCTGACCCGAGGCGACGACATGGGTCCAGTAGCCCGAACCCACGTTGCTGGTCGCGCCTGGCGTGAACGAGCCGGTTGGCGCCAGGAAGCCGTAGATGGTGCGAAAGGACGCGCGTTTCCGTTGCCAGCCCGAGAATGACGGGCTGATAGTAGGAGTCGGCAAGCCCCCCGCCGCCGCTGATCGCGCCGGCGGCGTCCGAGCTGAGCGAGTTGTTGCTGATCGGCAGCGTGGCCGACATCGAGAATCGCGCCCCGCCGAGAATTTCCTGCTTGCTTGCCCACACGAACCCGTTCATCGCCAGGATCACCGAGTTGTTGCCAGTCTGGATGGACTCGCCGTCGGCGCCTCGCGATTCGTCGCGTGAATAGAACAGGAGCTGGTTCGCGAAGGTGAACCCCGGTTCCGGCGTCGACGCCGGAATTGGTCGCGCTCATGCCCAGGGGATAGACGCCCCGGTTCTGGGCGCAGACCGGCCGCGCCGCCAGCAGCGCCGCAATCGCCAGGATTGTGACGTGCCCTCTACGTCGCCGTCGCAAGATTCTTCCAGAACCGCTTCAAGCTCTCGTCCACGCCGAACAACGTGCTGAATATCGTGGAGTCGGCGAGGAGCACCTCGCCGCCGCGACTTCCTGCCGGCGGCATCCACACGAACGAATTGAACTCCGTATTGCCGGCCTCCGTGAACGGATGCGGCCTGGACAGATCGATCGGCTGCCGTCCGAGGACGTGAACCGCCTTCGTGTCCTGCCGCCACCGCGTAGTGCGGGAGGTGCTTGTGAAAGCTGAAGTTCGTCACGCCGTTCAGCCAGCCGCGACGGTCGAGATCGCGATTGATGGTGAGCGGTGCGACCTGTCTCGTTCCCTGGACGACGGCCCGGCCGCAAACCGTATCGATTCTCCACCGGCACGCCCAGGCCCTTCATCAGCGAGCGTGTGTACTGTCCGAAACGCTGCTGGCGTGGAACCAGCGCGTCGCCATGATGCGCGTACTCCATCGCTCTTTCCTTCGGGTCGGCGGAGATGCCGACGTCATGATGCGGCCCCAGGATGAGCACGTGGCCTTCGTGAGCCAGCCATCGACTCACCGCCTCGATCTCGTCGGCTGAGGCTTCTTGTTCCGTCAACAGGTGATCGAGCCCGAACACCAGCAGCGTGTCGGCGTCATCGAGGACGCGCTCGTCCAGTGGAAGCCGGTAGCCGGCCTGGTCGACGCGTTGGAACACCGGCACCACGTGGCCCGTGACCTCGGTCACGAGCTGCTGAAACGGCATCCAGGCGCGAAAGAACAGCTCGAGGGCGCCGGCGATTCCCTGTTGGAACATCATCGGGTCGGACCATTCCGGCGCCTCCCAGAAGGGCCAGTCGACCCTGCGTACCTCGGTCATGGTCGAGAAGCGATTGTCGAGCTCCGCGATGTTCCGATTGGCTTCGCCGGGAAAGCTCCAGCACACATAGATGCTGACCCGCCGCCTGCCGCCGGGCGTGTGCTTTCGCGCCGAATGAATCTGGTTGTAAGTGCGCGCCGGGGCCTTCGTCCCAGACGGAGGCACATTGATCTTGGCTTCGGCCATGGAAGTCTCCTTTTCCTACGAGTTCGCGGGGGCGCCGGCGGCGAGGAACTGCAGCGCCCGGATGCCGGGAAGGAAGAAGTAGGCGCCGCCGCGGACCGTGGTGAATGCCGGGAGGCCGGTGATCTTCTTCCGGATCGGACGCTTGGGGATCTTGTATTCAAGCGTGCCGTCGTGAACGCCGACGAACGGGTCGCGCTCGTTCTCCAGCGAGTGAAAGTTCTTGTCGTTCACCCACACGTTCTGTGCGAACTCGAACTGCCGGACCAGGCTCGCGCAACCGATGAACGCCGCGATGCCACGCTCGATGCCGTCGTCCGGTGCGCCTTCGGGGAGCGCCGGGCCGTAGGTCCCGCCCCGGCGGATCATCCGCCGCCGGTTCATGTTCACGGCCGTGTCGCGCGGGTTCATCCGCCGCGCGTGCGAGCCCAGCGGGACGGCATAGCCGTGGGGATCGTCCTTCGCGTAGTTGAAGTCGTTGTTGCGCTGCGGGTCGGCGCCCAGTGCCGGATCGTCTTTGTCGGGCGCCAGCACCAGCGGTGCACCGCTCCGCCAGCGGCCCATCAACTTCGCCGCGATGAGTTCCTGCTCCTCGGGGGTCTTGCCGTGCTGCCGCAGGAACTCGCGGAACCGGCCGACGTGCTCCTCCATCCGTCGATAGGCGAGGAAGCTCCCGTTGTGGGACAGGACTTCGGGTTTCGGCAGCGGCACGATCAGGCCCTCTTCGTCGGGATACCCGAGGAAGAATTCGCCGGGTTTCAACGCAGCGCCCGAGCCTGGCGTTGGCGCGTCCTCGGTGCCTTCAACCGCCGGCTGCGACAGCCGATCGCGGTAGCCGAAATGGTCGTGCGCGTAATCGAACGGCGGCGTCGCTTCCAGGTCCAGACGGAGATCAGCTCGACGCCGTTCAACTCGGCGGCGTATTTCTCGTATTCGGCGACGCAGGACTCGCGCTCCGCGACGTCGCGGGCGAACAGGATGATGATGGCGTGGAGATCGGGACGCGCCAGGCCATCGACCCAGCGATCGGGATGGTTTGCGCCCGTGTCGCCGAGCACCTCGGCGCGGGCCACCATCCCCTGGCGGAATTCGTCCGGGAACGTCGCCAGTGACGCCTCGTCAACGCCAAGCGCACGGAGTCCGTTCCAGGTGAACGCAATCGTGACCCATCGCTTGTCGGTTGCTCCCGTGCGCGCCGCGTCGCCGCCGCGCCCCACTTTGTCAATCAGGCCGGCGAGCCAGCGACGCCCCTGCGAGGCCTCCCGGAACGAGACGAACGCGTAACGGGCGGCCGACGCGTGCGGGCGGGTCAGCAGGAAATGCTGGATGTCGTCGAGCTCGAGCATGATCGCAGTCTCAGGGAATCACTGCATCAGATCGAGCATGTTGGAGAACGCCGCCTTGAGCCGCAGGGCTTTCTTGATCTCGTCGGCGCTCACGTACGGGTACTCACCGTACTCGAGGAAGCTCGGGCACTGATGCTCGCGGAAGAACTTGATGACGGCGTTGAGGTTCGTCTTCCAATCCTCCGGCCACCCTTCGAGGTTCGTGAACACCGTGGTGATGCCGGTCTTGATGAAGAGCGCCACCGCGTCCTCGAGGTATTTGTCGAAGTCGGTATCGAAGATCCCCTGATACATGAAGTGCAGCCCCGAGCCCACGTCGAACAGCACCCAGCGCAGGTAGTGCAGCTTCAGCGGCGCCAGAACGTGCGGGTCCCCCTTCACGGCCTCCTCGATGCTCTTCCCGTAATCCCGGATCGCCTGCTCTCCTGCCAGGCTTGACCTTGGCGACCACCGAAAACCCGTAGCACGCGGGCGTCTGCGGAAAGACAGGGCCGAATCGTCCCTGTTCGAGCTTGAAGAATCCCTCCTTCGGGAGGGCCATCGCGGCGGGTTTCGCCCAGTCAGGCTGTGGAAGTTCCTGCGACATGTCTATCTCCTGTGCGCCGGTCAAACCTGCGCGATGCAGGTTGCAACTCACCGTCGACTCCACTACCCGCCCCTCGTGACCTCGGTCACGACATACCGTAGGTCATTGCGATTCGAGAGAAACCCGCAGGGACTTCAGAGGGATCGGTCCTTCGCAACCTGCTTAGAGCAAGGATCGAGCCGGGCATCACGCCTGCGGTGGTCGCAGGCTCGCGGCGTAGTGACTTGGAGGCTGGCGGACGTGCCGGCTGAACGCGGTGCTGAAAGTGCTCGCCGAGCCGTAACCAACGCGTTCGGCGACCTCGGCGATCCCAAGCTCGTGCCGGCGGAGCAGATCCTTCGCGACGGCCATGCGCCACGCGAGCAGGTACTCCATCGGCGGCAGGCCCACGGTGCGCGTGAAGCGCTCGAAGAACGCCGAGCGCGACAGCGCGGCCGTCCTCGCGAGCTGGGCCACCGTCCACGAACGCGCGAGTTGACTGTGCATGTGCCGTATCGCGGGCGCGATTCGCGCATCGGCCAACCCGCGCAGCAGGCCCGGAGGCGCGTCTTCACCGGGCGTCAGCCGCAGCGCTTCGATGAGCAGCACCTCCACGAGGCGCGTGAGCACGAGATCGCGACCTGACCTCCGTTCGCTCGCTTCGTCGCCGACGAGACGCACCAGTACCGAAAGCCGCTCGACGCCGCGGACGTGCACGAGAGACGGCAGCAGCGACACCAGCAACGTCGAATCCGGCGAATCGAAGACGAACCAGCCGCCGAGCAACCGCACGTCGGGGCGCCCACCGCGCGTGCCGTGGCGGACCTCCCCCGGCACGGTTGACGTCACCTTCGGGTCGAAGCGCTCGAAGCTCACCGGCTCGAAGCCCGACATGGTGAACCCCGGCGTCGCCGGCAGGAGCACGAAATCGCCCGCCTCGAGTGTCAATGGCTTGTGGCCATCGACGGTCAACCGGCAACGGCCCTCGAGCACCGCGCAGAAGCTGGGCTGGCCGAACGCGGAGTAGCGGACACCCCAGCGGCCGGCGCCGCTGATCCGCCTCGAGAACACGGCACGCGGCTGAAGCAGCGCGATGACTTCCGAGAGTGGGTCGTTCATGTCTGGACGATCACAAACGAAATCCGGACTCCACATAGTAGCGAGTCCGGCACGCGTGCCTTACGTTAACACCCATGAAGACTGTGCTGATCACTGGTTGCTCCTCCGGCTATGGCCTCGAGACCGCGCGCCACTTCCACGCGGAAGGCTGGAACGTGGTTGCCACCATGCGAAACCCGCGCGAAGACGTTCTGCCCCGGTCCGACCGACTCCGCGTGGTGCCGCTCGACGTGACGAAGCCTCACAGCATTGCGGCCGCGCTCGAGTCGAGCGGCCCCGTCGATGTGCTCGTCAACAACGCGGGCATCGGCGTCGTCGGCGCCTTCGAGGCGACGCCGATGGCGACGGTGCGCGACGTGTTCGAGACCAACACCTTCGGCGTGATGGCGATGACGCAGGCGGTGCTGCCCCAGTTCCGCGCGCGGCGGTCGGGCGTGGTGGTCAACGTCACGTCCAGCGTGACGCTGACGCCGATGCCGCTGACGGCCGTGTACACCGCGAGCAAGATGGCCATCGAAGGGTTCACCGCGTCGCTCGCCCTCGAGCTCGGGTTCTTCGACGTGCGGGTCAAACTGGTCGAGCCGGGCTACTGCCCGACCACGCGTTTTGCCAGCAATGGGGGATCGCGCATGGAAGGGCTGATTCCCGAGGCGTACGCACCGTTCGCGCAGCCTATCTTCGCTGCGTTTGCGCAGCCGGCCGCGGTGACGACGGCGGCCGACGTGGCGGACGCGGTGTGGCGTGCCGCGAACGATGCGTCCGGGCAGCTTCGATTCCCAGCGGGGGCCGACGCGGTGGCGCTGGCGCAGTCGGCGTAAACCAGCTCAGGTTGCGTTCAGGACGAGCCAGGTTCGACAATCGTTTCTGCCAGCGCGTTTCGACGGCCGATCAGCGCGAGGAGGCGAACACGAGGACCTGGCGCGGGACACCATGGCATCTGGCGGCCGCCTTGCTGGCGCTCGCTGTTCCCTCGTGCGGACAGAGCACCACCAAAGACGGGCCCGCCGCCGCTAGCTGGAACGTCGTGGCAGCTGGTTCGTTTCCAGGGCAGCGACGACACCGTCGTGACGCCTGACGACGGATCGAAGTACACGCTCGCCTTTGCCAGCGACGGCACGCTCACGGCCCGGATCGACTGCAATCGCGGCCGGGGGACCTGGACATCTTCCGCGCCGAGTCAGCTCACATTCGGCCCGCTGGCGCTCACACGCGCGGCGTGCCCGCCGCAATCGATGCACGACCGGATCGTCAAGCACTGGGCCTATATCCGCTCGTATGTCGTCAAGGACGGACATCTGTTTCTGTCGCTGATGGCGGACGGCGGCATCTACGAGTTCCAACCAGCGCCCGGACAGGCGGGCGCCGAGTCGATCCGCAAGCCGAACTGACTCAGTCTGTTTGCAGAACGACGGCGGGGTCGACTTTGGCAGCCCGGCGCGCAGGGGATGGCAGACGCCACCAACGCGACCAACGCAAGTATCGTCGTCGCCAGCGCCATCAAGAACGGATCGCGCGGCTGCACGTTGTAGAGCACCGATCCCAGAAGCGGCGCCAGCACGATGGCACCGGCCACGCCGATCAGCAGGCCGAGCGAGGTCACCAACAGCCCCCGACCGAGCACGGCACGGAGCAGCCTGGAGGAGGACGCACCAAGCGCCGCGCGAATGCCGATTTCGCGGCGGCGCAGCGCCACCGAATACGCCAGCACGCCGTATATTCCGATGGCGGCCAGGGCCACCGCGACGACCGGAGAATGTGCTCATCATCTCGGCCTGCACCAGGGTACTCGCCGCCGATGCCGTCTTGAGTCCGTCCAGCGTGCGGACATCCAATACCGCCTGGCCCGGGTTGAGATCGAACAGGGCCTTTCGAATCGTCCTCTCCAGCCCACTGGGTTCCCGCGTTGCCCGAACGATCAGGTTGGCGAAGTACACCGGGCTCTGTTCGTACGAGGCGTAGACCACCGCGCTGTCGTCGTCGTTGAGGGCGCTGATCTTTTCGTTGGCGACGACACCGACGATCTCCCAGGAAACGTCGGGGCCTCGCTCGGTCCTGCCCGGGACGATTCGCGGGTTGAGGACGTGCTGACCGACGGGGTCTTCGCCCGGGAAATAGCGATTGGCCAGCCGCTCGTTCACCACGATCGCCGGGACGGCACCGCCACGGTCCCGTTGATCGAGAAAGCGCCCCCGGCGCAACGTCAGGCCGAGCGCTGAAAAGTAGGTCGGCGTGACCACTTTGAAGAACCCGCCACCGCGGCTCGCGCGATCGACGGCCGGACGATTGGCGATCTGCAGGTTGAGCGTGTAGAGGCAACAGTTGGTAAGCGGCAGCGCGTTCGTCAGCGCGGTGTCTTCTACGCCGGGAATCGAGTCGATGGAGGTCTCTATCGATCGAAGGTAACTCTTGAACTCCTCCGGACTGGCGTAACCGCTTCCTGGTGGAAAGCCCGGGACCGGCAACCGCATCGTCAGCACGTTGCTGGCGACAAACCCCGTGTCCACGTTGATCAGCCCGACGAGGCTGCGGAGCAAGAGCGCGGATCCACACAACAGGATGAACGCCACCGCGACTTCACCCACGACCAGGGCATCGAGCACTCGGCGTTGCCTGACACCCCCGGTCGCGCCACGTTTGCCCATGGCGCCGGCGAGGTCGGGGGCGCTGGCCCGGAGGGCGGGCATGAGCCCGAACAGAATCCCGTCAGGGCCGACACCGTCAACGCGAACGCGACGACGCGCGCATCCAGGCCGAACACTCGCTTCACTGGGCAGGCTGTCCGGCGGAACGGTGCGCGTGAGCCACGCGATTCCTCCGTACGCCAAGGCGATGCCAAGCACGCTTCCGGCGGCGGTGAGCAGCGCGTGTTCGATGAACAGCTGCTGGATCAGCCGGCGCTGACTGGCGCCAAGCGCGGCACGCACCGCCACTTCGGTCTTTCTGGTCACCGCCCGCACCAGGACCAGGCTCGCCAGATTCGAGCAGCAGATGAGCAGAAGCCCGAACACCGCCGCCGTCAGCGCCAGCAGCGACGTGCGGAGCTGGGGGCCAACAATCGAATCGGCGTAGCGTTCCACCGCAACGCCCCAGCCCCGGTTGGAGTTGGGGTTTTCGCTCGCGATCCGTTTGCCGATAGCATCCATCTGGGCACGAGCCTGCTCGAGAGATACGCCAGGTTTCAGGCGCGCGAACGACACGTTGAGCCAGCGATACTCCCAGGTCATGTTGAGCGGCCTGAACGCCAGCGGCTGCCAGAGCTGCGCAGCCCCGCGATCGAAGGCGCTGTCCGCCGGCATCACCCCGATCACCACGTAGGGTTCGTTGTCGAGAAGAATCGTCGTACCGACAATCCGCGGGTCGGCCCCGAACTGGCCTTGCCAGAGCGCATGGCTCAGCACGACGACGTGCTCCTTCCCTGGCGCGTCCTCCCCTTCGGCGAACGTCCGCCCGAGAACGGGCCTGACCCCGAACACATCGAAATAGCGGGCCGTGACGCGGCCCACTCGCAGCGGCACGGCGTCGGTGGGCCCGGTCATCGTCACCAGACCCTGTTGCTGCACCGCCATCTGTTCGAAGACCGTGTTGTCCGACCGCCAGTCCAGGTAGGCGCGCGTCGAAATCCATGACGTGGCCCCGTCCGGCCGTCGTTCGAGTATCCGAACGATACGGTCCGCGTCCTCGTACGGCAGGGGTTTCAGCAGGACGGCGTCGACGAAGCTGAAGATCGTGGTGGCAGAGGCAATGCCGATCGCCAGGATCGACAACGCGACAGCCGAGAACCCGGGATTGCGCCGCAGGACGCGGCAACCGTAGCGAGCGTCCTGCCAGATCGTGTCAACCAACGGAATCCTCAGTTGATCGCGATACGCATCCTGAACCTGGCCGAGTCCGCCCATGGCTCGACGAGCGGCAGCACGAGCCTCCTCGGGGCGCAGTCCCCGCGCACGGGATTCAGCCTCGAGCGCGTCGAGGTGAAAGGCCCACTGCGCGTCCAGGTCGGCATCGAGCCGGCGCCGGCGAAACACGTCCACGAGGCGCCGCCACATCACCTGTCTCCCGCCGGCTTGGCCAGGAACCTGGCCATGAGGGCCACCGTCAACTCCCAGCTTTTCGTCTCCTCGTGAATCTGCCTGCGCCCACGCGCCGTCAGCTCGTAGAACTTGGCCTTGCGGTTGTTCTCGGAAACGCCCCACCGCGACTTGATCCACCGCCGCTGCTCCAGCCGGAGGAGCGCGGGATAGAGCGTGCCCTGGTTCAGGGTCAGGAGGCCGTTCGACACCTGGAGGATGCGTTTGGCCAGGCCGAACCCATGCTGCGGTCCCATCACGTCCAGCGTCCGCAGCACCATCAGATCCAACGTGCCCTGCAGGACCTCTGTTGCCATTCGAGACGAGCGTGACGCGGCTCGTCTAGAATGTCAACAGGAGTGCGCCGCGCGGCTCAGTGTCCGAGCAGTGCGAGAAACGTGCGGGTCGGTCGCGCTGAGCTTGACACCTCTTCCTCACGACCGGACACTGCATCGGCTCTGATCGGCCGGTGACTCCCACCGCGGCGATCGGTTGCCGGGGGAAAACAATGGCACTCTTCAAGCTGCTGCTCAAGGGGTTCGAGTTTCCCGCCGGCCTCCCGGGACATCACTCCAACTTCCGCCTGGTGTTCCAGCTTCGGCATTTCGACGCCACCAACGAAATCTGGGTGACGACGGAATCCGTCTCGCCGGGCTTGAGCAGCTATTGGGAATGCGATCCGTCGAAGGCCAACAGCGGGGGCCAGCTGGCGAAATACGTCCGGGACGGAGCCCACCCGCGCTTCGGCCCGCTGTCGCCATGGGACCGGGTCGTGCTGCTGGTGAGCTCCAGCGAGCTCTTCCAGATGCGCGTGACGGTCTACGACGTCAACCGGACGGATTGGGTCGATCGGCTGCGGCAGCTCGGGGAAGGGCTGCTCGGCGCGCTGATTGGTGCGGCAAAGTCGCGAACTCGGGGCGCAGGTCGGCACGATACTGGAGAGAGTCCGCGAGGCGGTGATCGACCTTATGGCCAGGGAGGACACCGTGCTGTTCTGCGGTAATCTACGAGTTCGGCAGCGATCAGAGCTCTCAGCCGATCGATCTGCTGCATGGTGGATACGCCGTGCGACTCGAGCTGGTCACGACCGGGCAGACACCTTCGACGGCGCGGGCAACCATGGACGCGGGCGCGGCGTTGACGGCCGGGCGCATCGACGGCGCCAGCGCGTTCTCCCAGGTGCCGGCGCGGCCAACGCGATCGACGTCGAAAACCAAGGCGGGGGCCAAGCGAGCGGGAAGCAGCCCGCGAAAAGGCTCCCGTCCGCGCTAGAGCCTGCGGCGTGGCCGCCCGCTCTACAATTGAGCGGTGGGCCAGCGGCCAATCACCGACAGCCGGAGCGACCTCACCTGGGGAGCGCCAACCAGCGCGCGCGAGCGTTGGCGGGCCGGCGTCTACATCGCGTCGATCACGCTGATCGTCTCACTGGTCGTACTGGCCGTCGTCTTCGATCAGTTCGCGGCCACCGGCGTGCTGTTGGTGGCGTTCCTGTCGTTCATCCTGGCCTACCTGATCGCGCCCGCCTCGGAGTGGCTGCGACGCTTCGCCGCGCGCTCGCGACGCGGACGACCGCTGTCGCGCGGATTCACGACGCTGGCGATCTACGGAGTCATCGCCGCGGTCCTGTTCCCGGTGTGGGCATTCAACGCGCCAAGGTTCGGCGCCGCGCTCGCACGCGTGCAGGTCCTCGTCCCCGAACACACCGCCCGCTTCGCCGGCCAGTTGCGCGCGACCGAACGCTGGCACGAGTCGCTCGGCCTGCCGACAACGGTCGAGGCCTCGATCGGCGTCGCCACCCGTCGGCTGACCCGGGGCGTCGAGGTCGAGGCTCGCGCTCTCGGGGCGGAACTCGCCGAGATCAGGGGCCTGGTGCCGTGGCTCTCGACGGTGCCGGTGGTCGCCTTCGTGCTGCTCACGCGGTGGCACGGCTTTCGGCGCTCGACGGCGCGGGTGCTGCCGACGCCGCACCTGCGATGGCGAGGCGACCAGTTCCTGCGCAACCTGGACAACATGCTCGCGGCGTACACGCGGGCGCAGGCGCTCTCGGCCGTGATCGTCGGCTGCTTCTGTTGGGTCGGCTTCGCGGTCCTGGGGCTACCCTATCCCGGCACGTTGGCCCTTGCCGCGGGACTGCTGGAGGTGGTGCCGCTGGCCGGACCCGCTCATCGCCGCCGTCGTCGCCACTGCGGTGGCCCCAGACCGCGTCATCGGGATCCTGCTGTTCCTGGCGGCCCTGCGGGTCCTGCAGGACTACGTGATCTACCCGCGCCTGATCAAGCGCGCGCTGCACCTGCACCCGCTGGCGGTCGTGCTGGCAATCTGGGCCGGCGCGGCGGTGGGCGGTGTGGTCGGCGTGTGCCTGGCGGTCCCGTTCGTCGGCCTCGTCAAGGCCACGAACCGGCACTGGCGCGAATACCGCGACATCGAGGCGCTGGTCGCCGAACGCTACTTGCACGAGAAGTTGCCGGCGTCGTCCGTGCTGCCGCGGCCGCGATAGGTCGCGACCTGGGGAAACGGGCACAGCGGCCGCGTGCGGACCACCTTCCCGTACTCGACGCGGGAGGCGGGCACTTCGCGCGGCGCTTCGTTGCGCTCCACCCACCGGCGCATGACGCCAAGCATGTCGAACGTGTCGGTGCCCGGCCCGCCGTTGCACTCGATCATCCCCGGCACCATGTAAAGGCGCACCGCGCGCTGCGCCTGCTCCGGACCGAGCGTCTTCCGGACGCGCTCGTAGTAGTCCAGCACCGCACCCGCGGGCACGAGCGCGTTGTTCCAGCCGCCCGACAGGATCAGCTTCCCGCCTTGCTTCACGAAGGCCGAGATGTCGGCGTTCGAGGCGCTGACGCGGGCGATGTCCGACTGATCGGCCAGCGTCACATGGCGGTCGTAGTCGATGCGTGCGGTCTTGTAGTCCCACGTCGGATCCTTCAGCACCACGTCGCGCAGCGTGCTGGTGGCGATTCCGACCGGGCCGGCTGCGCCGGTGAAGAAGGTCCAGTCCAGCTCGCTGCCGCGATAGAGTCCCGGCCACACCCGCTCGTTGGTCCGCGGGTTGGACGGCCCGGCGTAGACCTTGCGCGCCGCGTCGACCTGCGCCGCGTTCAGGCAGTCCGGACCGTCGCCGGACCGGCACTCGATCTCCTTCGGATCGAACGAACAGCTGAGCGGGTTCTCGAGCAGGCCGTCCTTGACGCCGTCGAGCGTGTCGCATTTGGCCAGCACGGCGTCGTGAAGGACTCGCAGCTTCGGCTCGGGGAATACGGCGACGCCGTCCGGATGGGTCGCCTCCCACTGCCACGCCTGGCCGAAGATCTGGCGTGTCAAATGCGCCGCGTGGCCGCCGACGACGACGCCGTTGTAGTCCGCGGGATACTTCTGCACCTCGTGCAGCGCCGCGGCGGAGCCGCCGCCGCATTCGATCATGTACGAGAACCTGGGAGCGGCGCCGTAGTAGGCGTTGGTCAGCGCCTTTCCCGCGACCGTCGTCTCGTGCATCGCGCGGCCGGCGAAATCCGTCACCTTGTCCGGCACCTGCATCCATGCGGTGTCGCCACCCTGATGCCCGGTGTCGGTGCTGGCCACGGCGAACCCGTCGGTCAGGCCGACGCCCATCGCGTTGTAGTTGATGACCCCGCCAAGGCCGTTGGGGCTGGTGCCGCGGAAGAGGCCGTTCCAGCCGCTCGTCGGCAGCCACAGCTCCATCCGGATGTCCGACGACGGCGACGGCTTCAAGGTGGCCGCCACGCGGCAGAACGCCGGCAGCGCGCTGAACGGCGGGATGCCGCGGCCGCCGTTGTAGCCGAGGCCCAGACCCGCGGTGGCGCCGGTCACGCGCCCCGGCACGTCCGGGACGCCGCCGATCGTGCCCGCCAGCGCGGACGACCCGCCGCCACCCCGCGGCGCAAAGGTCCCGGGCAGGGCGAACCGGCCCGCGTCCACCACCTGCGCCGAGGTGACCTGCCCGTTGGGCAGCGTCAGCGCGGCCAGCCGCTCGCAGGCGGCAGGCGTCGGCGCCTGGCCCTGCGCCATCACGGTTGCCGGCAACAACGCGATCGAGAAGGCGAGCAGGTAACGCATGGTTCGCTTTCAGTCGTAGAAGGCCGGGCCCTTCTTCAGCTTCGCGTTGGCGACGATGTCGTGCTCGATCCAGAGCTGCGCGCCGGTCTTCTTCAGGAACACCTCGAGCTCCGCCCGCGACGCCGCGGTCTGGTCGCGGTTGAACTCGGCCACCGGCAGCCGCTTGAGAGACCGCTCTTCCGGGTAGTGATAGAGGTCGCCGCTCAGCACCACCGGGCCGGTGTTCTTCAGCCGCAGGAACAGCACGTTGTGGCCGGGGGTATGGCCCGGCGTGGACTTGATCACCACGGCGCCGTCGCCGAAGACGTCCCACTCGTTCTTGTCGAGGAGGATGGTCTTGCTGTCCTTCAGCCGGTTGTAGTTGGCGGGATCCGACCGGGGAATCGGCGGGTCGGAGAACATCCGATCGCGTTCGACCTTCCGCACCAGCCATGTCGCGCCGGCAAACGAGTTGGCATTGGCCACGTGGTCGCCGTGATAGTGGGACATCGACAGGAACGTGATGTCGGAAGGCGCGTAGCCGGCGGCCGCCATCTGCGGCAGCAGCGGCCTGTCCTGCGTGACCACGCCGGATGACGCCTGGCCGCCGCCCGGCGGGAAGGCGCCGTCCGGGATGTAGCCGTTGTCCCACATCAAGGTGCCCTTGGGATGCGCCACCAGGATGCAGGGGATGGACATCTCGGTGGAGGCCATCTCCTCTTTCTTCAGGGAGTAGGCATCGCCGTTGGCGGTGTGGATCACGCCGCAGTCGAAGATGTAGAGACGCGGCGAGGGTGGCAGCGCCGCGCGCTGGCGGGCCGGAGCACCGCCCGGGACCGCCTTGAACACCCGCTCGTCGAGCGGGCTGCCGGTCAGCGGCTGCAGCTCGTCGCGATAGCGCTTGGTGTGCGCCGCGGCCACATGTGCGTCGAGCGCCGCCTGGTCGCGCCAGGTCTCGACGACGGTGAAGTGATTGGCGCGCATCATGTGCTGCAGCACGTCGAACCGCAGGTTGCCTGATTCCTGACGGCTGGCCTCGGCCAGCCGCGTCAGCATCGGCGCCACCGCGGGGTTGGGTGCCACGTCCACGTGCGAGACCACCGACACGGCTGCCGCGCCGCCCGCCTCGCGGGCGGGCGCGACGCTGAGGGTCTTGTACGGGCGCTCGTCGTAGCCGCTGATGCGAAGCGGCGCCAGGGCTTCGGTCAGCCGCATCCTCGGCGCGGCATCGCGGGCGTCGAATGCCTTCTGATCGCGCCAGGTCTCCAACACGACCCAATGACCGGGACGCCCAATCTGTTCGAACGCGTCCACACCGAGGCACCCGTCGAGCCGCCTCGTCGCGTCCTGGTATGCCCTCAGCGCACCAGCGGCGGCTGCGGCCCCCGCTGACGTCGTCTCGACATAGGCCACCGCGTGGAAGGTCGCATCGCCGCCGGCTGGAGTCTGCGCACGGGCGGGGGTCCATGGCGCCCAGGCCACCAGGACAATCAGCAGGGCCAGTCGGCTCATGGCCCCAGAGGTTACATCAGACCCGCCGCAGAGCCTATGGCACCAGCGGCTGATAGGCGACCAGCTTCCACTGTCCCGCTTCCCGCGTCCACAACAGGCCAAGCGTTGCCCCCCCGGGCCTCCTGTACCGGAACACCACGGCGTAATACTCCGCTCCTGACGGCGGCGTTGCCGACTGTGAGCAGAGATAGGTTCGAGCCGCCGCCTCCGGCAGAGGCCCCAGCAGGAACTCCTGGCGGAACGGGTGATCGACGACGGTCCGCTGCGAATCCCGTGGCGTGAACGCGACGATCGCATCGCTCAGGTTCGGCGTAGAGCCCAGCTTCCCAGCGGCGTACTCCATGAGGCGCAGCAGCTCGCGCCTGGCCGCTGCGCCGTCCAGATTCCGGCTGCGCTGTTCATCGTCGAGGTTCACGCAGCCGTAGGCTTTCGACGACAGGAATTCGAGCGCCTGGGCGTACTGGCGCCGGACCAGCCAGTCGGTGAGGAACTCCTGCGCCGCGTCCTCGATGCGGTCGGGCGCCGCACCGGCGGGCCGATCGGGAGGCAGCGGCGTCGGTGAGCTGTCCGGCCGGTTCGCCGTCAACAGGTCCGCCTCCTCGGATCGCGATTCGCCCAACGTGCCAAACACCTGCTGCCACCACGGGATGAGTCCCTGCCACCGGCCGTTGTGCCGCTTCGAGTTCCTGCCGACGCGCACGTCGGAGTTGGCGGCGGTCATGTGTCCATTGAACAAGCCCTGCGGCGCTCTGCTCGAGCGGTAGTCCACGTCGATGTCGGCGTGCAGCCCATCTTCGGTGAGCGAGAACTGGATGTTGGGCGTTCGGCCCGCCTGCCGGTACGAGTCCGGGTACCCGGCGTGATAGACGCTGTTCTGGTGATCCCGGTTGAACTCGCGGCTTCGCTCCAGCACCTCGCGCGTGTCCGGCTTCAGCGTGACGTAGAGCCGGAACTGCTGATCGGCCGACAGTCCCGGATTCTGTCCCGCGATTCGCTCGACGGTCGCCACCCGGTCGAGCGCGGTTCCGAGACTGGCGCCAGTCTTGTCCGTCAGCTGCGACCGCATCAGCGCATGCGTGACGGCGTAGAAGGTGGTCCGTTCGGACACCGTCAGGTTGTTGAACCCTTCCTCCGGTCCAAACTGGCTGCCGCGCGCCGCGTTGTAGTCGTCGATGTACAGCTGGAACAGCGCCCGCTGAGATATGGCCAGATCCTGATACAGCTGCCGGGGGATCTGCGGTGCAGGCAGGGGAGGGGCAATCACCTTGCCCGGCCACGCGCGATCGAGACCAACCACGTCGAATCCTTCGGCCCCGCGGCGCAGGTAGACCATGACGTGCATGGCCGGTTCGCCGGCATGAACGCGCGCGGCGACGTACGCACCAGCCGGAAGCACCCGTGCCGCTGGCGGCAGCTCAGCACCGGAACCGGCCGGGGACAGCAACTGGCCCTTTTCGTTGTCGAAACCGAACCAGTCGATCGCATAGCTTCGCGCGGGCGACAGGCCGTGGACCACCCCGAGGTCGTCGAACGCCAGCGTGTTGTTCGTCACGCGGAACCGGTCGAGGGGGAGGACGCGGGCAAAGTAGGTGCGGCCGATCAGGTTCCGGCGCTCGATGAGCGTCGCGGTGATCGAGTCCTCGGCCGGCCGGCTGTATTCTCCGGTACGCACCACCGCACGGATCTCCGCATCGGTGAATGCCATCACTTGCTTCGCAGCCCAGAAGGTGTCGTCCGGCAGCCGGTTCTCGAACGGCGCGACCGGCTGGTGGGTCTTCCACGTATCCGGATCGAAGGTCGCACTGGAAAAGGCCCCCACCTCCGGCAGATCGGGATACTTCTGGCGCATCCACGCGGGCGTCACCACGCCCATGCCCAGCGCGTTGCGGCCAACCTCGGCAACGCCCGCGAATATCGTCTCGTGGCCTTCCCATGCCAGCTTCGGGCCGTTCCGCGCGCCGCTGCCCAGCGAGCGCGTCAAGTCGACCAGGAAATGTCGAACCCGGTTTACGCCGTCGACCGGCGTCAGGACGTCGAGCGTGTCGACGGCGCGCGCGCGGCCGTTGTTGAGCCACGCCGAGAACACGAACAGCCCGCGCAGATCGCGCCGGTGCTCATGGGGCACGGTGTCGTTGGGGTCGTCGCTTCTCGTCCCCCACACTTGATACGGTCCGAGCAGCGCCTCGCGGCGCTCGGGCACGCGCGTCGCGACCGCGCGGTAGATCTGCTCGCGGTCCGGAACAGTGCGAAGGAACGCGCTGATGTCGCTCGGAACAAGCCGGCGTGGCCGCCCCGAGCTCGACACCGTCTGTCCTTCCTCACTGGCGACCAGACGCGAACGCGGGAACCGGACGATGTAGTTTTCGGTGACGTGATACCCCAGCGCGTAGAGGAAGCGTGACGAGACCATCTCCGCGCCGGTCGCCAGCCCCTCATAACCCGGGGGATCGAACCGCAGCAGATACAGATTGCGCTTGGCGTCGGCCACGAGCAACCCTGGATTGATGCCGAACGGCTTGACCACGAGCACCTGCCACGGCCCATCGGCGACCGGAGGCAGATCGTTTCTCGGGCCCCGCTGCAGCTCCTCGATCGTCATGCGGCGGGTGCCGTGGCGGTTGACGTACCAATCGCCGTCCATCACCTCGCCCAGCGTGTTGACCCCGCGCGCCGGGATGATGCCGGTGTCCGGGTGCCGCTCGCCTCTGGTCTTGAAGCTGCTGTTGACGGTTTCCAGTACCGCGCTGAGCGCGCGCGCTTCGATGCCGCTGACTGGAAGCGGGGCAGGTTCCTGGAGCAGCGGATCGTCGGCGAAGAAGCGGGGTGCCTGCGCCAGGGCTGCCGACTCGAGGGCGACGAGGATGGGAACCGCGATCAAGCAGGTGAGGAATCGCATGGCTACCATCGGGGTGTGAAGTAGACATCGCTGAACGTCCACATCCACCGGAACCCTTCGCTGGAATGGGCGAAGTCTATTCGGGTGACCACCGCCGAACCCAGCCTGACCCGGACGCCGAGGCCGCCGCTGTAGTGGAGCGCGTCGAAGTTGACCTCGCGTTTGAGCGGCACGACCTTGCCAGCGTCGGCGAACACCGCCATGTCGAGGATGCTCGAGAGGTGCCAGCGATGTTCGGCGCCGAGAATCAGGGAGTGTGAATCGCGAAAGCGATACCGCTCGTAGCCGCGCAGCTCGTCGTTGCCGCCGAGTGACGGCTGCAGATACAACGGCACGTCGTTGTCGCCCTTGGGGAACGAGAGGATGGCCGCAGCACGCAGGGCAACGACACGACTGCGGTTGAAGTAAGGAAAGTACTGCTGGAACTCGAACTCGGATTGGCGGAAGGCGAACGTTTTCCGATCCACGTCCCAGTACTCCCGGTACCGGGCGCCCAGCAACAGGCCGCTGCGTGGACCCGCCGGGGCATCACGCGAGTCCACGAAGGCAAACAGGCCGATGCGGGTGTACTGCGTGTCCTCGCCGTATCCGGGCAGCTGATTCGGCGGGAAGACCTCGCCGATGGGAGGAAGCTCCTCGCTGCCTTCCTCGGTGTGCGCGAACAGATAGCCGCCGGTCAGTCCCAGCCGGAGGAACCGGACAGGCTCCCATGCGGCGCTGAAGTCGGTCGTGAAGTCGTCGTAGAGGTAGCCTGTGAGGTTCTCTTTGGACGACTCGTTGCCGAAGCCGTAATAGTCGATGTTCGGCGAATGCTCGTACTTCGTGTACCACCGCAGCGACGTCTTCTCGGTTCGCAGTCCCTGGAAGTCGAGATCGAGGTCGAGCATGTGGGCCATCGACGGCGTGGCGCGCGCGGTGACGCGGTAGCCCAGCCGCTCCTGCCACAAATCCGACCGGCGGTAGCCGATGCCGCCGCTGAATCCCTGGCCCGACCGCATGCCCCCGAAAACGAGCTGCGCGCCGTTGGCCCCCCGGCCGGTGGCCAGACCCTCCTGAAGCCCTCGCTCGACCAGGGCGTTCATCCGGTCCACCATCGGCGACTGACGCTGTGGCCACAGCTCGGCGACCTTGGCGCTTCGTTCGTCCGCGATTGCCTCGGCCCGGGTTTGCGGCGGGCCTGTGGCGGGCTCCTGAGTGGCGGGCTCCTGGGCCAGGACCGGTGCGGCAACGAGGAGAGCCGCCAGCGGGAGTGCCAACGCGGCCACCGTATTTCGTGAGCGGGCGCCCGGACTCTCGGGCGCTCTCCAGACCAGGAACGACCGCAAACGACTACTACGAAAGTGGATAGCCCACCACCTGCGAGGCGCCATCAGGTTCCAACCAGCGAAACACAGCAATTGGCGTTCCGTCGCAACCCCTCGACACCAGTCGTCGAATGATCGCCGCGGGCCGTCGGCTGCGGCTTTCACGGCCTGCCGATTGAGGCGACGAAACCAGCCAGAAACTGGCGCAGCTGCTGCTGCACGGTTTCGTCCTTCAGCCTGCCGCCGTCGTCGAACACGGTTCCCGCACGCGAGACGTAGAGTCGCGATCCGGTCCAGATCGTCGCGCCGAGGGTGCGCAGCACCGGCAGCCATGCGCTCTGCGACAGGACGGTCCCGAATCCGCCCGGCGACGCTCCGATAATCGCGATCGGCTTGCCGCCAAAGACACGCTTGATGTCGGCCGGCGGCCTCGACAGCCAGTCGATCGCGTTCTTGAAGACGCCGGGCAGCGAGTTGTTGTACTCGGGCGTGGCCAGGATCACGCCGTCGGCCGCCACCATCGCGTCCTTGAGCGTGGTCACCGCAGCCGGCAGGCCGTGTGCGGTCTCGTCGTCGGCGTTGTACAACGGGATGTCGTGGATGGTCCGCACATCCAGGGCCGATCCCGCTGGCATGAGCGCGGCCGCCTCACGCAGCAGGGCGGTGTTGAACGACTGACGCCGAAGACTGCCCGACACACCGAGGATCGTCGCCATTCCACCCTCCAGAGCCTGCGATGGTAGCAGGCCTTCGCAGTATCATGAGACTTCCTCCGCAGGTCCGGATCTCCAGTACGTCAATGGCTTTTGCGGGCTTTCATCCCATCGTCCGTGAGTGGTTCACGAGCGTCGTCGGCGAGCCGACGTCCGGCGCAGCTGCGCGGCTGGGACTCGATCGCCGCCGGCCGGCACACGCTGATTGCCGCGCCGACCGGCTCGGGCAAGACGCTGGCGGCGTTTCTCACCGCCATCAACGCGCTGCTCGAGGAGAGCCTCACGGCCGAGTTGCCGGACGAGGTCCGGATCGTCTACGTGTCGCCGCTCAAGGCCCTCAGCACGGACATCCACAAGAACCTCGCCGAACCGCGCGCCGGCGTCCAGCGCCTGGCCGAAACGGCGGGGCTTGCGGCGCCGCGGATCACGGCCGCCGTGCGGACCGGCGACACGACGGCGGCGGAACGGGCGGCGATGCTGCGGACGCCGCCCCACATCCTGGTGACGACGCCGGAATCGCTGTATCTGCTGCTGACGTCGGACCGCAGCCGGCAGATGCTGCGCACGGCGCGCACGGTGATCGTGGACGAGATCCACGCGGTCATCGGCTCGCGCCGGGGCGCCCACCTGGCGCTGACGCTCGAGCGGCTGGCTGCCGTCGCCGAGCAGCCACTCCAGCGAATCGGCCTGTCGGCGACGCAGACGCCGATCGAGGAAGTGGCCCGGTTCCTGACGGCCGGCGACGCGGCCGGCTGCACCATCGTTGACGTCGGCCACAAGCGCCAGATGGATCTCGGCGTCGAGCTCCCGCGCTCCGCTCTCGACGCCGTGATGTCCCACGAGGTCTGGAACGAGTACTACGATCGCCTGGCGGCGCTCGTCGCTGGCCATCGGACGACGCTGATCTTCGTCAACACGCGGCGGCTGGCGGAGCGGCTGGCGCGGCACCTGAGCGAACGGCTCGGCGAGGACGCGGTGACGGCGCATCACGGCAGCCTGTCGAAGGAGAAGCGGCTCGACGCCGAGACCCGGCTGAAGTCCGGCCGGCTCAAGGCGCTGGTCGCCACCGCCTCGCTCGAGCTCGGCATCGACATCGGCCACGTGGACCTGGTCTGCCAGATCGGCTCGCCGCACCGGATCGCCACGCTGCTGCAGCGCGTCGGCCGGTCGGGCCACACCATCGCCGGCACGCCGAAGGGCCGCGTGCTCCCGGTCTCGCGCGACGACCTGGTGGAATGCGCGGCGCTGCTGCGTTCGGTCCGGGCGGCCAGCTCGACGCGATCGTCTCGCACGACGCGCCGCTGGACGTGCTGGCGCAGCAGATCGTGGCCGAGACCGCGTGCCGCGACTATGCGGAAGACGACCTCTTCGCGCTGGTGACGCGTGCCTGGCCCTATCGCGCGCTCGAGCGCGCCGTCGTTCGACCGCGTGCTCCAGATGACGGCGGACGGTTTCGCCACGCGGCGCGGCCGCCGCGCGGCCCTGGTGCACCGCGACGAGGTCAACGCCACGGTTCGTGGCCGCCGTGGCGCGAGGCTCCTCGCCCAGACGTCCGGCGGCGCCATCCCCGAGGTCGCCGACTATCGTGTCGTCCTCGATCCGGACGACACGTTCATCGGCACGCTCAACGAGGACTTCGCGATCGAGAGCAACGCCGGCGACATCTTTCAGCTCGGCAACGCGTCGTGGCTCATCCTGCAGGTCGCGGGAGGCAACGTCAGGGTCGCCGATGCGAAGGGCGCGCCGCCGACCATCCCGTTCTGGCTGGGCGAGGCGCCGGCCCGCAGCGACGAGCTGTCGCGTGCGGTCAGCGATCTGCGCGCCGAGGTCGATCGCCGGCTGGATGACCCGGCCTCCGGCGGCGGCACCATCGACTGGATGATGGCCGAAACCGGCCTCGAGCGGGATGCCGCCGACCAGGCCGTGTCCTACCTGGCTGAAGGCCGCCGCGCCCTCGGCGTCATCCCGTCGCAGGACATCGCTGGTGCTGGAGCGCTTCTTCGACGAGGCCGGCGGCATGCAGCTGGTGCTGCACGCGCCGTTCGGCAGCCGCATCAACAAGGCGTGGGGGCTGGCCCTGCGCAAGCGCTTCTGCCGGCAGTTCAACTTCGAGCTGCAGGCGGCGGCAACCGAGGACGCGCTGATGCTGTCGCTGGGGCCGCAGCACTCGTTTCCGCTGTCGGACGTGTTCCGTTATCTGCACCCCGAGACGACGCGCGACGTGCTGGTGCAGGCGTTCCTCGACGCGCCCGTGTTCAAGACGCGGTGGCGCTGGAACACCACCATCTCGCTGGCGGTGCCGCGCGCGCGCGGCGGCCGGAAGGTGGCGCCGCAGATTCAGCGCATGGTGGCCGACGACCTGATGGCGGCGGTGTTTCCCGACGCGGCCGCGTGCCTGGAGAACATCCCCGGCGACCGGCAGATCCCCGATCATCCGCTGGTCTCGCAGACCGTGCGCGACTGCCTCGAAGAGGCGATGGACTTCGAGGGGCTTCGCGCGGTGCTGACCCGGATCCACCGCGGGCGAGCTGCGACTCGTGGCGCGCGACACGCCGGAGCCGTCGCTCTTCGCGCACGAGATCCTGAACGCCAAGCCGTACGCCTTCCTGGACGACGCCCCGCTCGAGGAGCGTCGCAGCCATGCCGTGCAGTCGAGGCGGGCCACCGACCCGGCATCGGCCGGTGATCTCGGCGCGCTCGACGCGGACGCGATCGCTCGGGTGCGCGAGGAGGAGCGGCCGGATCCGCGCGACGCCGACGAGCTGCACGACGCGATGCTGACCGCGGGGTTCCTGACCTGCGACGAGCTGGACGGCGTACAGCCCGAGCTGCTCGAGCGGCTGGTTGCGGCGCGGCGAGCGGGCGCGCCAGCTCACGTTCGCGGTCGAGCGGTTGCCGAGCTGCGCGCGATCATCGCCGACCTCGGCGTCTTGCCCGAGCTGCGAAGCGATGCAACCAGACCGTCGTCGCGATCCCGCCTCGCCGCTTCAGCCGCCGGCGTCACGACTGGCGAAATCCTGGACCCGCGGCGAGGCGATTGTCGAGCTGCTGAGAGGCCGGCTCACGCTGACCGGCCCGGTCACCGCCGCGGCGCTGGCGGCTCCGCTCGGCGTCTCGCCGGCGGAGGCGGACGCGGCGCTGCTGCTGCTCGAGGCCGACGGGGTCGTGCTGCGCGGACGCTTCACGCCGGGTGCGACCGGGCTCGAATGGTGCGACCGGACGCTCCTCGCCCGCATCCACCGCTACACGCTGAACCGGCTTCGCGCCGAAATCGAGCCGGTGAGCCCGGCCGACTTCATGCGCTTCCTGTTCCGCTGGCAGCACGTGGAGACGTCGTCCCGGCTGACGGGCCTCGACGGGCTGCGCGAAGTGGTCGCCGCGCTGGACGGCTACGAGCTTGCGGCGGCGGCGTGGGAGCGGGCGGTGCTGCCGGCCCGGCTCGATCGCTACGAGCCGTCGATGCTCGACATGATCTGCCTGGCGGGCGAGGCCGGATGGGCACGTCTCTCGACCGACCTCGGTCCTCGGAAGCCCGGCACCCACACAGTTGGTCCCGGCCACGCCGATCGCGCTGTTCCTGCGCGAGCACGCCGAGGCGTGGCGGAGGCTGCGGACAGCCGCGGAGGAGCCGCCGCTCGGAGAAGAGGCGCAACGCGCCCTGTCGGTGCTCCGCTCGCGTGGCCCGTCGTTTTTCGGCGATCTGGCGGCCGCCTGCGGGTTCGATGCCGATCAGCTCCAGCATGCGATTGGGGCGCTGGTCGCCTGCGGGCTGGCGACGTCGGATGGATTCGCCGGACTACGAGCGCTGGTGTCGGCCGCGCGCGGGCGCCCTGCGCCGCACGACCGCCGCAGCAGGTTTGCCGGGCGCTGGACCGCGGTCGAGGCGAGCGGTGACAGTGCCGGGCGCGACGACGCAGTCGAGCTGCAGGCGTGGTCGCTGCTGCGCCGCTATGGGGTCGTATTCCGGCGGCTGCTCACGCGCGAGACCAACGCCGCGACATGGCGCGAGCTCGCGCGTGTCTACCGGCGGCTCGAGGCGCGGGGCGAGATCCGCAGCGGCCGGTTCGTGACCGGCATGTCGGGCGAGCAGTTCGCGGTTCCGGAGGCCGTCGAACAGCTGCGCGAGGTGCGGCGGATCCAGGCGGATGGCGCGTTGGTGACCATCAGCGCCGCCGATCCGTTGAACCTGGCGGGAATCGTCACCGCCGGCGAGCGGATCCGGACCGCCAGCCGCAACCGGATCGTCTACCGCGACGGTGTACCGCTGGCGGTTGTCGAGAAGGGCATCGTGCGGGAGCTGGCGCCGATCGATCCGCGCATTGCCGCCGACGTGTCGCGTGCGCTCAAGACGCGGCCCATGGCGGCGCTTCGCCATCCACTAGCAGCGGTGAAAAACGCCCTGCCCGCCGGCTACAGTCTCCGGTCTTCGGTCTCCGAGTCCTGCCTGGAACGGACCTCGCCCAAAGGCGAGGGATTCGAGAACACTCCGCTCGTTCAGAAACGGAGCCAGACCCGCACTCCCGCGGCGCGGCCGGCGACCAGCGGTGCCGCCTCCAGCCGCGTGGAGCCCAGCTCGGCTGAGAGCAGCGGCCTCCGGCGGCGGATCAGGGCGTCGATCCCCGCGCCCACCGCGGCGCCGATGGCGCCGATCCGGAGCATCGGACCGACATCGTCGCGGCAGTTATCCCAGGGTTCGGTCCGGGTACAGAGGAACAGTCCGGATGCCACGGCGACACCGGCCCCGATCAACGCGCCGTTGACCACCGAATCGTTGACCGGTCTGGACGTCGTCTGGGCCGAAACCGTCGAGGCGGTCGCGGCTGAGATCAAAAGCGAGACAACCAAAACGGCCCACGGGACCAGTCTTCCGTTCGCACGCATCGTCGGACCCTCCACAATGGAGGGTGCAAAGGGCGTGCAAAGCGGCTCACGGATGAGGCGGCGCTACTGCTGCAGGAACTTGCGGGCCAGCTCGACCTCGCACTTCTGATTCGAGTGGCGCATGGCGGGCCGATACTCCCATGTGCCGGACCACTGGGCCGGCTTTGCCAGGTAGACCGGATCTTCGACGACGCCGGAATACATCAGGCTCTTGCCATCTTCGGCGAGGGCGAACCGTTCGGTGAGGCGCTTCTGCGTGCTCCCGGGCAGCGACATCGACAGCCCCATGGCGTGGTCGGTGAAGTTGGTCGTCTCCACCACCAGCACCTTCCCTTCCCAGCGGCCCACGGAGTGGCCGTGGAGAAACGTCTGGGTGGCCGGCGGATGCGCGCGGCCGTCCAGGTAGATGGTGCGCCGGGAATCCATCCAGTCCACGTTCATCAGCACGCGGTCGCGCTGGACGGTGATTGTGTTGGCCACCGGGTAGAACATCAGCGTCGGGGCGCCCACCGGGATGCAGTCCTTCTGCGGGGTGGCCTTCGGATCCAGGCCGGCCACCGCGGCCCGGCCTTTCTCGGTCATGGCCCACCGGCCCGCGCCGCCCAAGAACGCGGCGAATTCGGCCCGCGGCGAAAACCAGGTGCCGGCAATGCTGATCGCGGTGGCGTTCTTCTGCTCGTAGACGCTGCGCGAGGCGATGTTCAACGGCACGTAGGTCCCATCCTGCTTGAAGAGCTCCCGCCCCAGCAGCATCGCCGCGCCGCCGCGATCCGGATTGCCGACCACGGTGACGACCTCACCGGCCTTGAGCGAATCCTTCGTGAAGCCAAGACCGTTCAGCACCGACGCGGCGCCAGCCTCGATCTCCATGGCCGTGATCGGAACCATCGTCCTTCTTCACTTGCAGCGTCACGTAGATGTGGGGGTTCGCGAACCGGTATCGCACGACGGTGCCGGTGACCTTGACTTCCTTCTGGGTGTCGTAGGCGGCGGCGCTGTGGTGCGCGAGCACCGGAGCCGCGAGCGCCAGTGACATCGCGCAGCCCAGCAACAGACGGACGCATGTGTTCATGGTGACTCCGCGAGAATTTTCGTCTTGAATCGCCGACCGCGGCAAGTGTCACACTGTAAAAGTCGAGCCTGACGTGCCCGAACTCCCCGAGGTCGAATCGGTGCGCCGCCGGATTGCGCCCAGCCTGGTGCGCGCGCGCATCGTGGGGGTGGACCTGCGCCGCCCGGACCTGCGCCAGCCGTTTCCTCGGCACTTCGTCAAGCGGCTTACCCGCCAGACTGTCCTCGCCCTGACCCGGCGCGCCAAGTATCTGCTGGCAGCGTTGTCGTCGGGCGAGACCCTGCTCATGCACCTGGGCATGTCGGGATCGTTCCGGGTCGTGTCCGCTCGGCCGGCCGCGCGGGCGGCCAGTACAGCTGCCGATCGCGATCCGCACGACCACGTGGTCTTCCACCTGTCGTCGGGCACCGCCCTGGTCTTCAACGACCCGCGCCGCTTCGGCGTCATGGACCTCGTGCCCGCAGGCGCGGTGGACGAGCATCCGCTCCTGAGCCGGCTCGGACCGGAGCCCTTGTCCGACGCCTTCGATGCGGCCGCCTTGGCACGGGCCTGCCGCGGCAAGAGAACGTCGCTCAAGGCGGCGCTGCTCGATCAACGGGTCGTGGCCGGGCTGGGAAACATCTACGCCAGCGAGGCGTTGCACGTCGCCGGGCTGTCACCCCGGCGGCGCGCGTCAACGCTCGCCACGCCGGCGGGCGCTCCGCGCGACGCCGCCGATCGGCTGGCAGCCGCGATCAAGGCCGTGTTGACGCAGGCCATCGCCCGCCAGTCCGGCGATCCCTATCGCGACTCGCGGTTCCTGGTCTACGAGCGGCAGGATGCCCGGTGCCTGAAGCCGCAGTGCCGCGGCACCATCCGCCGGGTGACGCAGGGCGGGCGCTCGACGTTTTATTGTCCCGTCTGCCAGCGCTGAGTGACTGTCTGGCTCGACCGGCTGAGGTCCCGCGCGAGCATGCGCCCTGCTTGCGGGCCGTGGCGCATCCCACGGCAGGACGTGAGCGGCGTTGAAGAATCCCGCGCGCCGAGCGCCGAATCTCCTCGCCAACGCGCCAGCGCGCGCTGGTATCAGGCGTGCATCGAAGACGGACATGAAGAGCGTCGTCGAGTTTGACATCACCGCCCCGCAGTCGGTGGTCGCGGGTCTCTACATGGATCCCAACAACAACCCCAAGTGGATGGACGACCTCGACCGGATCGAGCCGATCAGAGGCAAGCCGGGCGCGCCGGGGTCGGTCTACCGGATGGTGCCCAAGCACGACGACCGGGTGTTCGTCGCCACCGTGCTCGCCAAGGACCCGCGGGTGAGACACTTTCGCTCGTCGCCCCGGACACCTCCATCTCGATCAAAGTGCGCCTCCACAAGCTGGCCTGGGATCGGACGCGGTTCGTCTCCGAAGAGAGGTTCCGATTCAAGGGGCTGCTCGGCACCGCCACGGCGTTGCTTGCCGCGCCCGCGATCAGGCGCGCCCACCGCCGCCACATGGAGGCGTTCAAGCGCTTCGCCGAAGCACAACGCCTGGGCGATTTCGCGATAGGCTCTACCCGTCCCCGGGAGGGCCCATGCGAGCTACGTTCCTCCGGCTGCTACTGCTGTCGCGCTACTGCTGCTCGGTTCGTCGTTCGTCCACGCGCAGGTCCGCACGGCCGATGCCACGGTGCGCGGCCTCCGCGAAGACGATTTTCCGCGCATCGTCAAGCTGGCCGAGAACGTCTGGGGCTACGAGGACCTGAACGGCACGCTGGATTCCAACACCGCCTTCACCACCAACAGCTTCATCGTCGTCACCACCGACGGCGTCATGGTGGTGGACGGCCAGGGCAGCATCGCCAAGACCAAGCGGCTGGTGGACGAGATCGCGAAGATCACCAGCCAGCCGATCAAGTACGTGGTCATCGGCGCCGACCATGCCGACCACGTGGCCGGCAACAGCGCATTCCCGGCCAGCGCCACCTTCATCTCGCACCCGACGTCGAAGCGCGTCATCGAGGCGATGGCGGCCCGGCAGCCGGCCGGCGCGCCGCGCATGCCGGTGCCGCAGGAGACGGTGTCGGATCGCCGGGTGATGAAGCTGGGCGGCACCGAGATCCACATCCTGTTCCTCGGGCGCGGGCACACGGGCGGCGACCTCGAGGTCTTTCTCCCGCGCGAGAACATCCTGTGGATGAGCGAGACCTTCTTCAACCGCATCTACCCGTCGGTCGGCGGCAATCGCAGCGGCCGTCCGATCGAATGGCTGGAGACGGTCAGGAAGGCCAAGGCGATGAAAGCTGGCCTCTACGTGCCCAACCACGGCTTCATCGACAGCCCCGCGGTGCTGAACGAGGAGATGGACAACTTCGTGCGGGTGATGGAGAACCTGGTGTCCGAATCCCGCCGCCTGCACGCGGCGAAGGTCTCGGTCGAGAACGCGCCGCGGCTGATCAACCTCGGCGAGTTCCAGTACTGGTATCGCGCGGCCAACAACCTGCCCGACGCGATCCGCCAGACGTATCTGGAGATCGAAGGCAAGCTGCCGCCCTAGAGCGGCTGTTGTTTTGGTGTAGGTGTCGTTGGTCCTTAGTCTTGGTCCTTGGTTCTTAGTCCCTCCCTGGTCCTCAATCCTTGGCAGCCAGGGTAGTGTGCCGCGGCACGATTGAGTTGATCTGACAGGGCGCGATCCTGCCGAAAGGCGGGCCGTTGCACCATCGCTCCAACCCGATCGCACTGCTGCTTCGCAGCTTGCCAGACGCGCAGGTCCTCGAATCGATGAACACCCATGCGAGCGGTGTCGCACGTCGCCTGCCAGCCGTGGCGGCGTCCAAGGACCACGGACCCAGGACGGACCAAGAACCAAGGACTAAGGACCAAGCACTAAGGAGATGCGCTCGAGCCGTCACTGGCGCTGCAGCGCGACGATGGGCTCGATCTTCATCGCCCGCCGCGCCGGAAAGTAGCACGCCGCGGCGGCGACTGCGATCAGCAGCAGGGACACGCTGGCCAACGTCAGCGGATCGGCGGCCGTGACGCCGAAGAGCAGGCTCGAGCCAGCACGCCCCACGAGCAGCGCGCCGGCGAGGCCGAAGCCCGCGCCTGCCGCGGTCAGCTGCACGCCCTCCCGCGCGATGAGGCCAAGAACATCCGCCGCCCGCGCGCCGACGGCCGTGCGGATGCCGATCTCCTGCGTACGTGTCGCTACCGCGTAGTGCATGAGGCCGTAAACGCCGATGCCGGCCAGAATCAGCGCCAGACCGGCAAACGACACGAGCAGGAGTGTCTGAAAACGGCGCTGCGCGAGCGATCTCTCCAGCCTCGCGTCCAGTGTCGTCACGCCGTAGAGCGGCACGTCCGGGTCAACGCGACGGACGGCGGCCCGAACGGCAGGCACGATCGTCAGCGGGTCGTCCGCGGCCGTGCGAACGAGCAGCGTCGCCAGGCGCGACGGATTCTGCCTCAGCGCCTCGAACAGCTGCGGGATCGGCTCGATTTCCAGGCCCTGCCGGCGCATGTCGGCGACCACGCCGACCACCGTGAGCCAGGGAGTGTCGGCGCTCGGCGGGCCGAACTTGAAGCGCCGGCCGAGCGGATCCTGGCCGGGCCACAGCCGCCGTGCCATCAGCTCGTTGACGATGACCACAGCCGGTGCGCCAGGCCGATCGGTGCTGGAGAAGAAGCGGCCCTGGACGAGCCGGGTCCCCACGGTACTGAAGACGCCCTCGCTGGCCTCGTCGGCGCGCAGCCGCACGCGCTGCGAGACCGCGCCGGTCGCCCCCGTCGATGGTGACCAGCCGCTCGGCGTCGCTCGACACGAACAGATCGCTGACGATGCCTGTGCTCTCCACGCCGCGCAGCGACCGCAACTCGTCGAGCACCCGCAGGTAGAAGTCGGCGCGTTGATTCGGCCCCGCGAAGGCGGTGGTCGAAAGCTGCAGCGACAGGATGCGCTGCGGCCGGAAGCCGGGATCGACGCCTGCCACCAGCTGCCAGCTGCGAATCAGGAGTCCGGCGCCAGTCAGAAGGACGATGGCCAGCGCCAGCTCCGCGATCACGAGCGCGCGGCGGATGCTGCGGGCAGCCGCCCCCGCCGACGATCCCCTCGCGCCTTCCTCCCGCGGCAGGCGCGAGTAGCGCCGCATCAGTGCCGGCGCCAGGCTGACCAGGATGCCCGTCAGGGCGGTGGCAACCACGACGCCGGCGAGCACACGTCCGTCGATGTCAACCTCGTCCAGCCTCGCCAGGTCCGCCGGGCCATACTTCTGGATGACGCGCACCGCGGCGGCGGCAATGTACACGCCGAGGACGCCCGCAATCGCCGCAAGAGCAATGCCTTCAGCCAGCATCTGGCGGACGATGCGGCCGGGTGTCGCGCCCAGTGTGGCCCGAATCGCCATCTCGCGAGTGCGGCTGACCGCCCGCGCCAGCGACAGGCCGGCCACATTGGCCGCGGCGACGAGCAGCACGCAGAACACCGCGCCGGCGAGCAGCCACAAGGCCAGCCGCGGAGTGTCGCCGACGATGTAGCGGCTCAGCGGCAAGACGCTGGCGCCTTGGATGCGATCGCCTGCCGGAACGTCCCGGTCGAGCGTCCGGACGATCGCGCTGACTTCGGCTTCTGCCTGTCCGGCGTTCACGCCCGGACGCAACCGGCCGAAAGCGAACCACGAACCGGCGTTGCGCGCTGTCCGCCGCTCCTCCCAGTCCGGAAACAGGGTGTGCGGCTCCCAGACGTCCCGGTCGAGACCAAGGAGTCCGGGCGGCAGGACGCCGACGATCTGCGAAGCGGCGCCGTCGAGCACCAGGGACGCGCCGATGGCCTCGAGCGAGCCACCGAACCGCTCCTGCCAGAATTCGTGACTGATCAGCGCCAGCCGGCGGCGCTGCGTAGCGTCATCGTCGGTCAAGAGTCGTCCCTCGATGGCGCGGATGCCGAGGAGCGGGAAGAAGTTCGGCGAAACTCGCGCGACGCCGATGCGTTCAGCGCCCTCCGGGCCCGACAAAGTCACGGTCACCGGATCCATGACGGCGATGTCCTCGAAGCTTCGGCTCCGGCGCCAGGCTTCGACCATCGCATACGACGGCCGGCCTCGCAGGTCCTGCCCGGGTGCGCCCACCCAGACCATCGCCAGCCGATCCGGCGCATCGAACGGGAGCGGCCGCAGCAGCACGGCGTTCACGACGCTGAACATCGCCGCGGTTGCGCCGATGCCGAGGGCCAGCGTCGTCACGGCCACCATCGTGAAGGTCGGCGCCGCGACCATCTGGCGCGCGCCGAACTTGACGTCGCGCTGCAGCTCGTCGAGCCAGTACATCGTACGCATCGTTACCTTCCTGGCGCAGAGCAAATGTGATACCAAGGGCTTGCGCCAGCGACAAGCGTGTCTCGTATCGACGCGGACGTGTCGCGGCCGGTTGCGGGAACAAGGCGTCCCACCGGCGGACGCCGTTCAGCTGGCCCGTCAGCGCCATTAGCTCGTCCAGGAACGGGACGTGGCCGGGCAGCAGCCGGCGGCGGGCTTCGTCGACGTCGAACCACTGCGGCGCGGTCGATCTCGGGAAACGTTCGTAGCATTCCCGAGCCCCTCGGCCATTCCATCTCGAACGTGTTGCTGCGAACCGCCGCGGGATCGTAGTCGGCTTCGACGGCCCACGCGTGAACGGTCTTGCCGCTGGGCTGCTTCCGCGGCGTCAACGGAATCAGTGTGCCGCTAATCTCGAAGCCCGTTTCTTCGGCGAATTCCCGTCGGGCGGCCTCGAGCGGATCTTCGGGCGGCTCGAACTCGCCCTTGGCCAGCGACCAGGCGCCGAGATCCTTCTTCGCCCAGAACGGACCGCCCGGGTGGACCAGGAACACCTCGAGACGCCCCGAAGAGAATCGGTAGGGCAGGATGGCAGCGCTGGCCTTGGTCTTTGGCACGTGATGCCTTACCGCGTGACGGCCTGCACTTCGGCGGGCGTCAGCAGCCGCCACTTGCCGATGGGCAGCTTGCCAATCGCCAGCGGCCCGATCTTCACCCGCACCAGCTTCAGCACGTGCGCTTCCAGTGCCTCCACCATCCGGCGCACCTGGCGGTTGCGCCCTTCCGTGAGTGTGATCTCGAAATGCGTGTACTTGGCCGAATCGCGCAGGCGCGTCACGATCGCCGGCCGGGTCGGGCCGTCGGCCAGCTCGATGCCGTCGCGGAGACGCTGCAGCTGCGCATCGGTGAGCAGCATCGAGGCCTTGACGAGATAGGTCTTCGGCACGTGCGAGGCCGGGTTGGTCACACGTTCGGCGAACTGGTTGTCGTTGGTCAGCAGCAACAGGCCCGAGGTGTCGAGATCGAGCCGCCCTACCGTCGACAGGAACGTGCCGACGTCGGCGAGCAGGTCGTAGACCGTCGGCCGGCCCTGGGGATCTTTGTAGGTTGTCAGGTAGCCGGCTGGCTTGTAGAGCAGCACGTACAGGCGCTCCCGGGCCACGAGCGGCTTGTCGTCCAGCCGCACACGGTCGCGCGCCACGTCCACCCATTGGTCCGGATTGCGCGTGACCGTGCCGTTCACCTTCACGCGCCCGGCGTGGATCCAGCTGCGCGCCTCGACGCGCGAGCCGACGCCCGCCTTGGACAGCACGCGCTCGAGCGTCTTGAGCGGGCGCTCTCTAGTGGAGGCCGCGGCCCGCGTGGGCAAGGTAACCTGCCAGGTGCTCGATCAGGTCGCGCGCGTCGTCCTCGGCGCCGTGGATGAAGGTGGACTTGCGCCGGCGCAGCACCGGCAGGCCGAGCGCGTACATACCCGGCGCCGCGACGACGCCACCGTCGTGCAGCAAGTAGCCCTTGCGATCGAGCACGGGGACGTCCAGCCAGCTGTAATCGGGCCTCGACCCCGTGGCCCAGACGATCGAACGGATTTCGCCGCTCTGCAGATCGAGGCCGAGCGGCGACGAGGCCGGCAGCTCGGTGGGGGCGAAGCGCTCCGGCGGGCCAACCTCCGCATCGCGTGCGTGATCGCGCGCCCACTGGTCGAACGTGTCCAGCATCCGCTCCATCTTCAGGTCCGCCAGCGCGAACAGATTGCGGAGGCCGCCCGAGAACAGCGCGCGGCCGTCGCGCACGGCCGCCAGCCGGCCCACCAGCTTCACACCGGCGGCGCTCAGGGCATTCAGATCGAGCGTGATGCGCTCGGGCGTCCCGACCAGCTGCGGCGACGGCAGCCCGCGCGCGCGCTGCAGATCGTCGATCTCGTCGTAGCGCTGGTTCCACAGGCCCGAGTTCTCCATCCACCACAGCACGTCGCGGCCGCGGTAGGTGCGCGGCATGCGCACGTGCTCCCCGACCGAGAGCGTGACCGGCCGCCCCGAGCGCCGGATCTCGTCGGCCAGTTGGACGCCGCTCGCCGAGGCGCCGACCACCAGCACGCCGCCGTCGGGAAGCTGAGTCGGGTTGCGGTAGTCGAGCGAGGAAAGGCAGAAGATCGAGGACGGAATGGCCTGTCGAACCGCCGGCACGTTGGCCACGTTGCAGGCACCGCTGGCCACCACCACACAGCGGCATCCGAGGTCGCCGCTGTCGGTGGCGATCTGATAGCCGTCGGCAGCGGGCCGGACGGATGTGACCGCCGTGTGGGGACGAACCGGCGCGGCTGCAGCCTCGGCGAATCGCGAGATGAACGCGATCACCTCGGGCATCGTCATGAAGCCGTCGGGATCGGTACCTTCGTAGCGGTATCCAGGCAGCCGGCTCTGCCAGTTCGGCGTCAGGAGGCGCAACGAGTCCCAGCGCTGGCGGCGCCAGGACTCGGCCACCTCGCCGCGCTCGAGCACCACATGGTCGATCGAGCGTTCGCTCAGGCAGCGGCTCGCCGCCAGCCCGGCGTGTCCGGCACCGATGACGACGGTGGTGACGCGTTCGATGATGAAACTCCGGCGCCGCCCCGCGGCGTCCTACACGATTTCCACGGTTACGTTCGTCGGGTTCGTGATCGCGTCGTACACCGCCGAACGCTTCTGCGACTGGGCGACCAGGGCCTCGATGTCCTTCTTGGAGGCGTCCGCGTCGATCTTGAACGTGATCTTGATGTCGTCGTAGCCGTTGCGCACGTCGCTGTCGATGCCCAGGATGCCCTGGATGTCCATCTTCCCTTCGACCTTCGACTCGACCGAGCGCAGCTGGATGCCCCGGTTCTGCGCCACCGCGGCGACGCCGGCGGTCAGACAGCTGGCCAGGCCCACGAGCAGGTACTCGACCGGCGTGATGCCCAGATCCGCGGATGCGAAGATCTCGGGGTGGTCGGCGCTGAACGAGGTTTCGGTCTTGTGCTTCTGTTCCTCGCCGAGGCCGTGAAACCCGCTGATGCTGGTCTCGCTGTGCGTGCCGTTCTTCCACTTGCAGGACGCACGCCACGTGAATTTGGCGGCTTGCGGCGCCCCCTTCAGCACTTCACGGGCGGCAAGCAGGGCATCGACGTTGACTCCGTTGTCAGCTTTCGTGTTTTCCATCATGAGTCTCCCGAAAACCGGGCCGTCAGAGGGCGGTCCGCGCAGAAGCGGGATCATACATCGCCGGCCGCGGCGCAGCCTCGCCAGCCTTATGATGGGCCGGCATGGCTAGCGAGGCCGTCAAGACGTCCACGGCGCGGGTAAGGCTCGACGCCGGCTCGGTGGGCACGGTCGCCACGCAGTTCCTGGATCTCCCGGAACCAGTGCCGCTCGACTGCGGGCGAACGCTGCGTGAAGTTCGGGTGGCCTACGAAACCTACGGCACGCTGTCGCCGGCGCGCGACAACGTCATCCTGGTCTGCCATGCGCTCAGCGGCGATGCCCACGCGGCGGGGTTTTCACCCACGCCCGCCAGCAGCAGCACACGGGATGGCTTCCGCGCCGAGGAACGCGACGCCGCAGCCGGCCGCGGGCTCGGGTGGTGGGACGGCATGATCGGCCCCGGCAAAGCCTTCGACACCGACCGCTTCTACGTCGTCAGCTCGAACCTGCTCGGCGGCTGCCGCGGCACCACCGGGCCGTCGTCCACCAATCCGGCCACCGGCCGTCCGTACGGGTCGGACTTCCCGGTCATCACCGTTGCCGACATGGTGCGGGTCGAGCGGGCGCTCCTGGACCAGCTGGGTATCGAGCGGCTGGCCGCCGTGGCGGGCGGCTCGCTGGGCGGCATGCAGGCGCTCGAGTGGGCGGTCACCTACCCCGGCCAGGTCGGCGCCATCATTCCGATTGCCAGCACCCACGCGCTGCAGCCGCAGGGCGTCGCGTGGAACGCCATCGCCCGCAACGCCATCACCGCCGATCCAGACTGGCAGGGCGGCCACTACCACGGCACCGGGCGCGCGCCGAACGCCGGCATGGGCGTGGCCCGGATGCTCGGCCACATGACGTATCTGTCCGCCGTCTCGGTCGGCACCAAGTTCGGCCGCCGGCTGCAGTTCGCCGACGACATCCGCTACACGCTCACCGAGCCCGAGTTCGAGGTCGAGAACTACCTGCGGCACCAGGCCGAGAGCTTCGTGAAGCGCTTCGACGCAAACACCTATCTATACACGTCGCGGGCGCTTTCCTATTTCGATCTGGCGCGGCAGCACGGCGGCGGCCGTCTGGAGCAGGCAGTGCGCGGCATGGCCGCACGCACGCTGCTCATCGCCTTCAGCTCCGACTGGTTGTATCCACCGTCGGGCTCCGAGGAGCTGGCCGCGGCACTCGAGGCTGCGGGCAAGCCGGTGGATCTGCACGTCATCGAGGCGCCCTACGGACACGACTGCTTCCTGTTGGAGGAGGCGCGGCAGACGCCGATGATTCAGGGCTTCCTCGCGCGCTAGGAGAGTTCTCATGGACGAGTCCCGTCGCTTCGGGTTCGAAACGCGTCAGGTGCACGCGGGGCAGCGCCCCGATCCGCAACACCGGCGCCAGGGCGATCCCGATCTACCAGACCACGAGCTACGTGTTCGAAGACCCCGAATCGGCGGCGGCGTACTTCAACCTGCAGGAGTACGGCAACACCTACTCGCGGATCATGAACCCGACGGTGGCCGCGTTCGAGGAGCGGATGGCGAGCCTCGAAGGCGGCGTCGGCGCCGTCGCATTCGCCAGCGGCATCGCGGCGCAGGCCGGCGCGCTCTTCACGCTGCTGGCACCGGGCGACCATGTGGTGTCGTCGTCGGCGCTGTACGGCGGGTCGGTGAACCAGCTCAAGCACCTGCTACGGAAGATGTCGGTCGAGCTCACCTGGGTCAACCCCGACGACGTGGATGCCTGGAAGGCCGCCGTGCGTCCGAACACCAAGGCGTTCTACGGCGAGACCATCGGCAACCCGGCCGGCAACGTGCTCGATATCCAGGCGCTGGCCGCCATTGCCCACGACCACGGGATTCCGCTGCTGGTGGACAACACCTTCGCGACGCCGTTCCTGTGCCGCCCGATCGAGTGGGGCGCCGACATCGTCCTGCACTCGGCCACCAAGTTCATCGGCGGCCACGGCACCAGCATCGGCGGCGTGGTGGTGGATTCCGGGCAGTTCAACTGGTCGAACGGCCGCTTCCCGGTCGTCGCCGAGCCCTCGCCCGCCTACCACGGGCTGCAGTTCCACGAGACCTTCGGCACCTACGGCTACCTGATGAAGCTGCGCGCGGAGACGCTGCGCGACCTCGGCGCCGCGATGAGCCCCTTCAATGCGTTCCTGTTCCTGCAGGGCCTGGAGACGCTGTCGCTGCGGATGGAGCGCCACGTCGAGAACGCGTCGGCAGTGGCCACCTACTTGGCCGAAAACGCGCTGGCCTCGAACGTGACCTACCCTGGCCTTCCGGCGAGCCGCTTCCGGCCGCTGGTGGAGAAGTACCTGCCGAAGGGCGCTGGCGCGGTGTTCTCGTTCGATTGCCACGGCGGCCGCGACGCAGGACAGGACTTCATTCGCGCGGTCACGTTGTGGTCGCACCTGGCGAACGTCGGTGACGCCAAGAGCCTGATCATCCACCCCGCCAGCACGACGCATCGTCAGCTGAGCGACGACGAGCTGCGGGCCGCCGGCGTCGGTCCCGGCACCATTCGGCTGTCGGTCGGCATCGAAGCCGTGGACGATCTGATCTGGGACCTCGATCAGGGGTTCGCGCGCGTGGCCGCGACCGCGTCGAACCAGGTGGCGTCACGATGACCCCGCCCTTCGACCTGCGACGCTACCAGGATCCGCTGACGATCCAGCGCGTGATCCACGGCGCCAAGACGATCGCCGTCGTCGGCCTGTCGAGCAACCCGCTGCGTGCCAGCTACTTCGTCGGCTACTACCTGCAGCGGCGCGGCTATCGCGTCATCCCCGTCAATCCGGCCGAACGCGAGATCCTCGGCGAGCCGTGCTTCAAGACGCTGGCCGACGTGCCGGTGCCGGTGGACATCGTCAACGTGTTCCGGGCGCCGGACGCACTGCCCGGGATCGCGGAGGAAGCCGTGGCCATGGGCGCCCGGACCCTCTGGTGTCAGTTCACGGTGATCAACGAGGAAGGCGGCCGGATCGCGGAGCGCGCGGGCCTGTCGGTCGTGATGGACCGCTGCCTCAAGGTCGAGCACGCGCGCTACGTGGGGCGCATGCACTGGCTGGGGTTCAACACCGGGATCATCACGCTCGGTGCGAGGGGGGTTACAGTAGAGAGCAAGGCAAAGGCAAAAGGCAAAAGGCAAAAGGCAAAAGGAAGAATGATGGAACTGAGCCGTCGCCAGCTACTCGGAATCGTGTCTGCTCGTCGCGGCGGCAGGCCTGCGGCCGTTTGCGCAGAGCGGCCCGGCGGTTCAGGTCTACAAGGACCCGACGTGCGGCTGCTGCGCGCTCTGGGTGGAGCACTTGCGCAAGGCGGGCTTCACCGCGACGGTGACCGACGTCGAGGACATGACCGCCCTCAAGACCAAGCACGGCGTCCCGCCGCGGGCCAGGTCGTGCCATACCGCCGTGACTGGCGACTACGTGATCGAAGGGCACGTGCCGGCGGCCGACGTGCAGCGGCTGCTCAAGGAGCGGCCCTCAGTAGTCGGGATCGGAGTGCCGGGCATGCCGATAGGCTCTCCGGGCATGGAGGTGGCCGGCGTAAAGCCGCAGCCGTACGACGTGCTGGCCTTCGACAAGGCCGGCCAAACCACCGTGTTCGCATCGCACAACAAGTAACGGCCAGCCGCGTCAGGCGTTCTCCAGGCCGTCCAAAAGGAGCGGGAGGGGCGCCGGACTGTAGATCGAGGGGCCGTCGTTCCGCTGGAACCGCCGCACGTCTCCCCACGTCACGATGCGCCCGGTCGAGAGCACGGCGATGGTCGTTTCGTGCCGGCTGGTAATCGACACGCCCCCGGTCAACTCCTTCACCACACCCGGCGCCGCCGTCGCGGCGCGACCGCGGCCGAGCTGTGAGTGCGAGTTGTCCCCCCACGTCCACACCGTGCCGGCCTCGGTCAACGCGACGCCGTGGGCCAGGCCGGCGGCGATGGCCTTCACGCCCTTCGGGCCCGGCACCGCCTTCGGCGTCGGCTCCGCCTTTTCGTTGTTGCCGCCGCCCCACGTCATCACGGTGCCGTTGGCGAGCAGCGCGAGCGACAGCGCCGGGCTGGCGGCAATCGCGATGGCGTCGCGCACGCCGGGCACGAGCGTCGGGCGATCGCGGTTCATCGTCGTGCCGTCGCCGACTTCTCCAGTCCGGTTGAAGCCCCAGGCGCGGATGGTGCCGTCCTTGAGGAGCGCCAGCGAATGCCGGCCGCCGGCGGCAATCGCCGCGACAGCCCCGAGATCGGGCACGCGGACAGGCATGGGCATGAACCGCATCGGCGCCGGCGTTCTTGTTCTGAACTGGATGACCGGCATCGGACCGATCCCCAGCTGGCCGTCGGTGCCGGCACCCCACGCGTAGACGCTGCCATCCCGCGTCAGCGCCAGCGAGTGATCGTCGCCCGACGACACATCCACCGCGTCGAAGCGCACCGACTGCGGCAACGGCGTGTTCGACTCGTTGGGCGACCAGGACGCCAGCGTCTCCATCTGCGCCTGTGTGGTCGTACCCAGCCACCCGCTGGGGTTCTTGCCCCAGGCCAGCAGGCGGCCGTCTGCCAGCACCGCGAAGGTGCAGTTCGCCCCCGCGGAGGCCGCGACGACGTTGGAAAGGCCGGGCACGGTGACCAGCGTGTACGGCTGCAGTGGCCCGTTGTGGCCAAGCCCGAGCGAACTCGGCGCTGTGCCGTCATTCACCCGGTCCCGGACCCACATCTGCAGCGTGCCGTCGGGCGCGAGCAGCAACCCGACGCCGCTTCCGAGGATCACGCGGTGCTTGGGACCCGGCCGCGTCTGCGCCGCCGCTGACCGGGCGGCAAACGGAAGCACGGCGATCGCGGAGAGCGCCTGCCGTCGAGTCAGCGGAGTCATCGCCGCCTACTGCTTGATGAACTCGACGCGCGGTTGTTGGCCTTGCCGCCGGCGTCTCGTTCTTGTCGATCGGCTCGCCCTCGCCCTTGCCGTCGGTGGTCAGCGCGCGGCGTCGATCTGAGAACTCCTTGGCCAGCGCGTCGCGCACCGACGCCGCGCGGCGCTTCGAGAGGTCGAGGTTCGGCGCGGTGTCGCCGTCCGAGTCGGTGTGGCCGACGATCTGCACCTTGAGCGGTCGGCGTTCTCGGTGAGCACGCCGGCGATCTCCTTCAGCGTGCCGTAGGACTCGGGCCTTGCACCTGCGCGCTGTTGACGTCGAACAGGATGCCGTGGGTCACGCACTTCCCCTGCGTCACCAGCTTGTTGCGCGTGTCGGGCGCGCCGACCGCCACGCGCAGATTGGACGAGGAAGTACTCGGACCCGGCATCGACGTTGGGGACGAAGAACAGGATGGCGTTGTCACTTGGCGGCCGGGAGCAGCGCCCGCGGCACGTCCCACATCTTCTCCTCGTTGTAGTAGACGCGGACGCGCGCGCCCTGCCGGGTGACGGCGATGTGGATCGGGTTGCCGTCCTTGCCGGGAGTCTTCGTTTCGGCTCGGGGTGACGCGGTGCCGACCGGGCCCGTGGTCACTTCGCGGCGGCGGGCTCCGGCGCGGGCACCTTGCCCTTCGATTCGACGACGCGCCGGGCCTGGTAATTCACCACGTCCGCGTCGGTTCGGGCCGCGGCCAGATAGGCCGTGCGCAGCAGCTGCTCCTGCCGGGCCTTGAGTCCGTCGCTGATGCGCTGCTTCACTTCGGGCATCGACAGGTCGCGCTGGCCAGCAGCCTCGTAGGCCACCAGGAACGACGATGCTGTGGGCGCCACCCTGGCTCACCACCCGGGCGTTACCCGGCGTCATCTGCAGCACCGCGTCGCGAAGCGGAGGCGCGGCCTGCTTCACCGCCGACAGCGGCACCATCCCCAGGTCGCCGCCGCGGGGCGCCGACTCCGGATCCTCGGAGAAATCGCGCGCGAGATCGCCGAAGGTCGCGCCCGCCTTGAGGCGCTCCATCAGCTGCCCGACCTTGGCAGCTGCCGCCTGCGGCGTGTTCGCATCGTCTCCGCTGCGGTTCGTTACCTGCGCGTCGCGGACCGGCGTGACGACGATCTGGGCCAGGTGATAGGCGTCTTCCGGGAAGTTGAACTGGGCGCGGTTGGCGTTGAAGAAATCCGTGATCTGCTGATCGGTCACCGCCACCTTCGAGCTGACCTCCTGCGTGATCAGCTTCTGCGTGATCAGCTGCCGTCTCAGTCCCTCCCGCATGTCCGCGGCGGTGAGGTTACGCTTTGTCAGTTCCTGCTGAAACGCCTCTTCGCTGAGGTTGGCTCTTGCCTGCGTAAAGGCGGTCTCGATCTCGCCGTTGGGGACCTCGACCTTCAACGCGCTGGCCTTCGCGAGGAGGATCTCCTCCATGATGAGGTTGTCCAGCAGGCCGAGCTTGGCGAGTGAGCGTTTCCTCTTCCGACAACCCCGGCGCGGCGTTGCCCTCCCGCCGGAAGGCCTTCTCGACGTCGTCGCGGGTGATGTTCTTGCCGTCCACCACGGCCCAGGTGTCGGCCGACACCGGGGCCGGGCCGGCGTGGATCGGCAGGCCGCGGCAAGGCACGCGGCGGTGAGCGCGCAAAGCGCGACGGTGTGGCTGCGTTTAGACAACGGCAATCGCCTCGATCTCGATCATCCAATCCGGGTGCGCCAGCGCTGAGATCTCGACCAGGGTCGACGCCGGTCCCTTCTTACCGAAGAACTCCTCGCGAATCGGCGCGAGATCGATACGATAGCTCATGTCGGTCACATAGGTCGTGAGCTTGACGATGCTGGCCATCGTCCCACCCTGGGACTCGACCAGGACCTTGATGGCCTCGTACGCTCCGCGCGCCTGCCCCTTGAAGTCGCCGCGGTAGGCGACGCTCCCGTCAGTCGTATAGGCGACCTGCCCGGACAGGAACAGGATCGTCTGCGCCTGGGTGACCTTGACGCCCTGGCTGTAGGTCGCGGGCTCGAAGACGCCGGCGGCGCCGAACTTTTCGATCGTGGCCATCTGATGCTCCCTGAAACGTGGATGTGCATTCTACGGCAGCGGCAGGGCTGCGCCGCCAGGCGCCTTGTTTACGCCAACGTTACGGGCCGGCCACACCGCGATCACATCCCGCCGCTACGCTGCGCGCATCCACTCACCCCATCACGCTCGGAGGGTTCGATGATTCGTATGCGCGCCGCGGCAGCCGTTCTCGTGCTGGGACTCTGGTTCAGCGTCACCGTGACCTCGCAGGGCGGTCCGCCCCGCGCCAACCCTGCCGGCAACGGCGCATTCGCCTTCGGGCTGATCGGCGACATGCCCTACGGGCCCGAGGGCGAGCAGAAGTTCCCCAACGTGATCGCCGACATCAACCAGGACCGCACGCTGGCGTTCGTGGCCCACGACGGCGACATCAAGAACGGCAGCACCGTGTGCTCGAACGAGATGTTCGCGAACCGCCTCGAGCTCTTCAACACGTTCGTCCATCCGCTGATCTACGTGCCCGGCGACAACGAGTGGACCGACTGCCACCGCCTGAACAATGGCCCCTACGATCCGATCGAGCGCCTGGGTTACCTGCGCGACACGTTCTTCCCCACCGACGAGAGCCTGGGCGCCCGGACACTGACGCTCGAGCGGCAAAGCGCCGATCCGCAGTACGCCCTGTATCGCGAGAACGTCCGCTGGGTGGTGAAGAACGTGATGTTCGCCGGGCTGCACGTGGTCGGCAGCAACAACAATCTCGGCCGCACCCCAATCGCCGATGCGGAGTATGCGGCGCGGAATGCGGCCACGGTGGCGTGGCTGCACGACACGTTCGACCTCGCCGCCGCCAGCGGGCACAAGGCGGTGATGCTGGTGATCCAGGCGAACCCGAATTTCGATCTGCCGGCGACGCAGCGCACCGGGTTCAACGACTTCCTGGCCGCGCTCGAAGCCGAGACCCTCGCGTTCCACAGACCGGTGGTGCTGGTACACGGCGACTCGCACTACTTCCGCATCGACAAGCCGATGCTCGGGTCCGGAGCCGCCGGCGGGTGGAGAACTTCACCCGGGTGGAAACGTTCGGCGAGAACGACAACCACTGGCTGCGGGTCACGGTCGAGCCGGGCAATCCGAATGTCTTCGTATTCGACCAACGCATCGTCGCGGCGAACCTGGTCCAGCACTGAGGCGGCCGGCGCGGGAACCAGCCGCTGCCCCGGCGCGTCTAACGCCGGGTAGCGGCTGATGCCCGGTTCCCTTCCTTCCGCGCCCCGAAAACCGCTGCGGCTGTGGCCCGGCGTCACCGCCGTCGCTCTGCAGTGGCTGGGCATGTTCGTCCTCCCCGCCGTGGCGCCCGAACAAGGCGGGATGGCCGTGATCGCCGGCATAGCCGGAGCGTTGGTGGTGCTGCTCTGGTGGCTGTTTTTCAGCCGCGCGGCCTGGGTGGAACGGCTGGGCGCCCTGCTCGTGATGGCCGTGGCGCTGGCGGCCATCTCCCCCGTCGTGCACCCGTCCATCTCGAACGGGATGATGGGATTCATGCGGTTCATCTACGGGGCCCCGCTGCTGAGCCTCGGGCTGGTGGCCGGGGCCGCGGCCGGCCGGGGCCTCTCGACCGGACGGCGCCGCGCCGCCATGGCCGCCGCGATGCTGCTGGCCTGCGCGCTCTTGACGCTGGTTCGCACCAACGGCATCAGCGGCGACGCGGTCTCGGATTTCGAATGGCGGTGGACGCCGACGGCCGAGGAACGGTTGCTGGCGGGCCCGCGGAGGAACCGGTGGCTCGCCCGCCCGCGCCGGCCGTCGAAACGCCACCGGAAGCCGCGGTTGCGACCGGTGAGGAGACCTCGGCGCCGGCTGAGGTTGCCGGCACGACGTCGACGCCCGCGCCTGAGGCGAGCGTGCGACGCGCCCTGCCGCCGCCTGGCCCGGCTTCCGCGGACCGAACCGGGACAGCGTCATCCACGACCTGCGGATCGCCACCGATTGGACGACGTCGTCACCCGTCGAGCTGTGGCGACGGCCGATCGGACCCGGCTGGTCATCGTTTGCGGTGGCAGGCGATCGCTTCTTCACCCAGGAGCAGCGCGGTGACGAGGAGATCGTGTCGGCCTACAGCCTGGCAACCGGCGAGTTGATCTGGCGGCACAGCGACGCGGCCAGGTTCTGGGAGTCGAATGCCGGCGCCGGCCCGCGCGCGACGCCAGAAGTCAGCAACGGCCGCGTCTACAGCCTGGGCGGCACCGGCATCCTCAACGCGCTCAACGCCCGCGACGGTTCCATCGTCTGGTCGCGCAACGCGGTCTCCGACACCGGCCGGACGATCCCGGACTGGGGCATCGCCAGCTCGCCGGTCGCGGTTGCCGACGTGGTGGTCGCGGCCACGGCCGGTGTGCTCGTGGCCTACGACGCGGACACGGGCAAGCCGCGGTGGTTCGGACCAAAGGACGGCTGGGGCTACGCCTCGCCGCACCTGCTGACGATCGACGGAGTCGAGCAGATCGTGCTGCTGAACGGCGCCGGCGCGATTGGCGTGGTGCCGTCCGACGGCAAGGTGCTGTGGCAGTACGCGTGGCCAGGCGACGGCATGCTGCAGCCGGCGATGGTCGGGACGGTGACTTCCTGATCGGCAGCGGCTCCGGGCTGTCCGCCAACTCCGGCACCCGCCGCGTCTCGGTCGCGCACGGCCCCGAGGGATGGAAGGTCAACGAGCGCTGGACGTCATCTGGGTTGAAGCCCTACTTCAACGACCTCGTGGTTCACGCCGGCCACGCCTTCGGCTTCGACGGCAGCATCCTCGCGGCCATCGATCTCGACGACGGCCGGCGCAAGTGGAAGGGCGGCCGCTACGGCCACGGCCAGCTGATCCTGCTGCCCGACCAGGACCTGCTGCTGGTGCTGTCAGAGGAAGGCGAGGTGGCGCTGGTCAAGGCGGCCACCGACCAGTTCACGGAGGTGGCGCGGTTCAAGGCCATCGACGGCAAGACCTGGAACCACCCGGTGCTGGTCGGCGACGTCCTGCTGGTGCGCAACGGCGAGGAGATGGCGGCGTTCCGCCTGCCCCTCCCGCGCTGAGGCTTCAGACGCTACGCAGGTATTGGTGAATCGAGAAAATCGCGGCTGAGCCTTCACCCACCGCTGCCGCGATGCGGCGGTTGGCGTTGGCGCGCACGTCTCCGGCGGCGAAGATTCCGGGCACGTTGGTCTCGAACGCCAGCGGATCACGGTCCAGCTCCCAGCGCTTCCCCGCCGCGCGTACGTCGGCACCGGTGAGGATGAACCCCTTCTCGTCGGTGGCCACCACCGGCGAGAACGCCTCGGTGCGCGGGGCAACACCGATGAAGATGAAGAGCGCGCGGCCATCGAGGCTCCGCGTTTCGCCGGTCTCCGCGTTGCGGACCTCCAGCCGCTCCAGGTGACCGGCGCCGTGCACCGCCACGATCTCCGAGTCGCCGACCACCGTGATGTTCTCGGTGCTCTGGATCCGATCGACCAGGTAGTGCGACATCGCCGGCAGCAGCGTCGGCTTGCGCACGATCAGCGTGACGTGCGCCGCGTAGCGCGCGAAGAACAGCGCCCCCTGACCCGCCGAGTTCGCCCCGCCCAACACGAACACGTGCTGGCCGCGATAGAGCGCCGCCTCCGACAGCGCCGTGCCGTAGTAGACGCCGCAACCGATGAGCGGGGTGATGCCAGGCGCGTCCAGCTCCCGGACCGCCATGCCGGACGACAGCATCAGCGCGTGACAGGCCACTTCCTCGCCGTTCGACAGCTGCACCACCTTGTACGGGTCCACGCGCTTCAGGCCGACGACCGAGTGGCCGACCAGCACCTCGGTGCCGAAGCGCTTGGCCTGCGTGGCCGCGCGACGGGCCAGATCGGCGCCGGTGACGCCGTTGGGAAAGCCGAGGTAGTTCTCGATCATCGAGCTCGAGCCGGCCTGGCCGCCGGGCGCGTTCTGCTCGATCAGCACCACCTTCAGCCCTTCGGACGCGCCGTACACCGCGCACGCCAGCCCGGCCGGGCCGGCGCCGATCACCGCCAGGTCGTAGTAGGGGCGTCGTCGGCGCAGTCTGCAGCCCGCAGCGCTCGGCCACCTCCGCGTGCGACGGCATGGTGAGCGTGCTGCCATCGGCCAGCAGCACGATCGGGAGCCGCGCCAGATCCCCACCGTTGACCGACAGCGCCAGCTGGCGCATCGAGGCATCGGACTCGACGTCGATCCACTGATAGGGAATCTGGTTGCGCGACAAGAACTCGCGGGTTTCGTAGCTGCGCGGCGACCAGCGCGAGCCGATGATCCGCACGCCCTCGAACGGCATCCGCGCGGTGGCCGCCCAATCCGCCAGCAGATCGTCGAGCACCGGATAGAGGTGCACGTCGGGCGGATCCCACGGCTTCATCAGATAGTGGTCGAGGCCGACGTCGTTGATGGCCGCAATCGCCGCACCCGAGTCGGCGTAGGCGGTCAGCAGCGCGCGCTTGCCGTTCGGGTGCAGCGTCCGCATCTGCCGCAGGAACTCCGTGCCGGTCATGTCCGGCATGCGCTGATCGGCGAGGAACAGCGCCACCGGCGTGCCGCGGCGCTTGAGTTCCTCTGCTGCTTCGACGGCTTTTCTCCCCGACGCCGCCGATAGCACTCGATAGGTCTGGCGATAGCGCTGCTTGAGGTCGCGCTCGACGGCGCCCAGCACTTCGGGATCGTCGTCGACCGCCAGGATGACGGGTTTGGTCACGGGTAACGCTCCAAAGGGGTCAGGATGCCGCGGCCGACGTCGGCAGGGTGACGCAGAACTCGGTCCCGCCAGGGCCGGTGTTCATGTCGATGGCGCCGCGGTGCCGCTGCACGATGCGGCGGGCGATGTCGAGCCCGAGGCCGGTGCCCTGCCCGACCTCCTTCGTGGTGAAGAACGGGTCGAAGATGCGGCCCGCCACGTCGGCAGGAATGCCGGGGCCGTCGTCGACCACGCGCACGACGACGGCATCGTCGGCAACACCGGCTTCGATCCTGACGTGCCCGCCCGGTGTGGCGTCGATGGCGTTGTCCACCAGGTTGGCCCACACCTGGTTCAGCTCGCCGCCATAGCCCTCGACCGTAGGCAGCTGCTCGGGGACGCGCAGATCGATCTCCACCGATTTCAGCCGCGCCTTGGAGCGCAGCACGGTGATGGTGTCGGACAACCCCTGCGCGATCGCCACCGGAAGCGGCGTCGCCTGCTGGTTCACATAGGTGAACCCCTTGACCGCGGCCACCAGCGAGTGAATCCGCGTGGCGGCCGTGTCGATCTCAGACGCCAGCTGCCGTATCGCCTGAAGCGTGGCCTCGTGCAGCAGCACGACGCCGGCCTTGTCCGCGCCAACCGAGGTGCGGATGGTCTCGAGGTCGGAGGGCTGAAAGCCGGAGCGCGCCAGCGGCTCCGGGTCCACGCCTTCGAGGTCGTGGGCGGTCAGCCACGCGTCGATCGCGTCCTGCCGATCCGCCAGCTCCATCGTGCCGAGCCCCGTGGGCGCAGGAACGCGCTGCTCGCGCAGGCGGGCAATCGCCTGGTTCTGGGCGTCTGACAGGTTCAGCGCGGAGAATCGCTGCGTCGCGTCGTCGAGTGCGCCGAGCTGGGATACCAGCGTCTTGGCGCTGCGCGCCACCGCCGACGCAGGGTTGTTCAGCTCGTGGGCCAGGCCGGCGGCCAGCCGGCCGAGCGACGCCACCTTCTCGTCGAGCAGCTCGCTCGATTTGAAGACCCGGGCGCGGTCCAGCATCACGTGCACCATCACCGCGGTCAGCTCGTGGCACTCGCGGATCATCCGCGGCAGGTGCTCGACGCTGACGGACAAGATATCCGTTCGCTCCTCGGCGACCACGTTGCCCGGAGGTGCCTTGATGCGCGAGTACGGCAGCACGCCGGTGACATCGCCGCCGTGCCACTCCATCACGATTCGAGGGCCGGCGCCGCGGTCCACGCGAATCAGCAGGTGGCCGTCCAGGACCACGAACAGCCCCTTCACCGGCCCGGTGCTGGCCGTCAGGATCTCGCCGGGCTCGAGCGTGCGCAGCACGCCGGTGGCGGCCAGCCATTCGAGTTGTTCTCGTGGTACGGCGCCGAGCGTCCGATGCGCGGCGAGACGTTCAAGCAGGGGTGCAGCCATGGAAGGCAAAGAGGCAATCTTAGACCGACTCCAGCAGCCGCCCCAGGCGACCGCCGCTGGCAGCATCGACTGCCCGGCGCGTCTCGGCTTCAACCCGCCTGGCCTCCGCGACTTCCTTTCGGAACCCGGCGTGGCGCTGCACGGCCGTAAACGCCGCGTCGTGGTCCAGCGTGTAGCTTGCGGTGAAGCCCTCCCCGCGGGCGCGCTGGAGCATGCGAACACACTCGCCCGGCGCGTTCAGCAGCCCGAGGTGGCGCGCCAGGTAGAAGATCACTTCCGGCTCCCGTTCGATCGGCAGCGCCTGCATCGTCGCCATCGCCTCGTCGCGGCGCTGCTCCAGCGTCATCAGCAGCGAACGCATCAGGCCGGCAATCAACGGCGACAACTGGCTCGCCGCCAGGCGCTCCCGCAGCAGGGCGATCGCGCGCGCGGCGTCGCCGAGCGCGGCCCAGGCTGCTGCATCAAGGTAGTAGCGGGTCTGGCCGTAGGTGTCGATGGTCGCGTGATAATCGCATCGTAGGAAGTGCGTGTGCGGAACGCTGGTGATGGTCGTCGGATCGATCGCCGCCGCGCGCGCCGATGCCGCCACCGACTCGTCGAGCATGCCGCAGAATCGCAGCGCGTGTACCAGCCCGGCGAAGCTCTCCGCCTCGCCGCCGCGCTGCGCGATGCGCTCGACCAGCCGCATGGCGGCCGCGCGCGATTCCCCGAGGTCGATCTGCAGCTGGGTGTAGAAGTGGTGAGCACAGGCCAGGTGCGGATCGATCGCCAGCGCTCGCCGGAGAGCCGCCTGGGCCAGCTCGAGGTTCACGGACGAGCCGCCCTTGAACTTCTCGAGAAACCGCGAGCAGCGCCCCATCCAGGCCCATGCCGCCGCAAACTGGGGGTCCTGCGCGACGCACAGGCCAAAGAGGTCACGAGCCCTGGCCATCGACTCCAGCGAGCGCAGGGTGGCCTGTTCCTTGGCCTGGACGAAGGTGGCGTATGTCGCCTGGTGGATACCGGGCTCGCCGAGCACGGGCAACGCGAACCGGTAGCCGTACTTCGAGACGGTCTGGATGGCGTCACGCCCCAGCACCTTGCGCAAGGCCACGATGACGTTCGTCAGGTTCGCGTCAACGACGTGGGTGTCGGGCCATAGCGTATTCATCAGCTCGTCGCGGCTGACCAGCCGCTCCGCGTTGCGCACGAACAAGAGCAGCGCGTCGAAGACCTTGGGTGGCAGCCGGACCGCCTTGTGCTGACGGAAAAGCTGCCGTTCAGAGGGATAGAGGTCGAACCGGCCAAAGCGGTAGCCGCCGTCCCGCGCGGTGTGAATTTCTTTTGATTTTCCCTGCATGGTGGCTGGGACTTCCGGCGGAGCGGGAGTCTAGCATGACGGTGTTGGAGCGGAACACCAGCAGAACAGGAGATCGCACATGACTGCTACGGCCACCGACAACACGACGTTCATCGCCCGCTACCTGCAGGCTCTCAGCGGAAAAGCGAAGACCCCGGCGATCGTTGCGGAGCTTGTGACCGATCCGAGCCTTCGATCGCGCACATTCGCGATGTCGAGGCGGCATTCCCGGAATATGAACTGGAAGCGGAGGAGGTGGTCGCCGAGCGGGACCTGGTGGCGATGCGAGGGACGTTCCGCGGCGTCCACCGCGGCCCTTTCGCCGGCATCGAGGCGACGGGCCGCACCGTCTCGGCGCCGCTGATGATCTTCTACCGCATCGCCGACGGACGCATCGCCCAGCATTGGCTGCAGTTCGACGGAGCCGGGCTGGTCGCGCAACTGCAGCAGGACAAGGCGCTTCGGGCCGAGCTAGGATCGCCACGCGCGCGACTCCGCGGCGAGGGGCGGCGGTTACGGTGGAGTTGCGGAACGCGGACGGACGAGTTTCGCGGCGCCGGGTCGGCACGGTTACTGCTTTCTTCCTTGCATCAGCAGAGGAGGAACCATGACCACGGATCTCGTCGCCTACGGCCTCTTTCCAGATCGCGCATCGTTCGACAACGCCCTCGGAGCGCTGCGGGCCGCAGAGTTCCGCAACAGCGATATCTCGGCGATCCTGCCGGACCGGGATCACACCACCAAGGACCTGGCGCATCAAATCAATACCAAGACGCCCGAGGGCATCGCCGCGGGCGCCAGCGCCGGCGCGGCGGTGGGCGGCGTGCTGGGCTGGCTGGTGGGCATCGGCGCGATCGCCATTCCCGGCGTCGGCCCGCTGGTAGCGGCCGGTCCGGTGGTCGCTGCGCTGGCGGGGGCCGGCGCGGCCGGTGCGACCGGCGGCCTGGTCGGCGGGCTGATCGGCGCGGGCATCCCCGAGGTCGAGGCGAAGCGCTATGCTGGCCGCATTCGCGAGGGTGCGTATCTGCTGTCAGTGCACTGCGACGACAAGACCTGGGCCAAGCGCGCCGAGGAGATCCTGCAGGCGACCGGCGGACGCGACGTGGTGAAGACCACGGAAGCGGCAGCGGACTATCGGCCGTAACGTGCCTGCCGCCGCTCCTTCGATCGCGTCAGTCGAGCGCTCGGCCGTCGAGCGAGTCTATGCCCAGATGGCCGACGCCTACGACTGGATGTTCGGGCCGCTGCTCCAGGCGGGCCGGCGAGAGGCGGTGCGCAGCCTGCAGTTGCGCCGCGGCGACCACGTGCTCGAGGTGGGCATCGGCACCGGGCTGACGACGCCGTTCTATCCCTCCCATTGCCGTGTCACCGGCATCGACATCTCGGAGCCGATGCTTCGCAAGGCGCGGCGCCACGTCGACGGCCGTGGCACGCGGCAGATCACGCTGTCGCGGATGGATGCGATGTCGCTGGCGTTTCCCGACCAGTCGTTCGACGTCGTCTATGCCGCCTACGTCGTCAGCGTCGTCCCGGACCCGGTGCAGGCGCTGCAGGAGATGGCTCGCGTCTGCCGGCCGCACGGGCGCATCGTGCTGCTGAATCATTTCCGGAGCTCGACGCCGTGGATGGCGAGCGCCGAGCGGCTCGTGGCCGGCCTGGCCGCCCGCGCCGCGATTCGCACCGATCTGCATCTGCCGGACCTGCTCGCCCAGGCGCAGCTTCGCGCGCAGTCGATCAGGAAGGTCAACACGCCGCGGTTGTGGACGCTGGTCGAGTGCCAGCGGCTCGACTGGCAGGAGCATTAGCGGCCGCTCTAACCTCCACCGGTGAGCTGCGAGGGGGGCAGCCGCTCGGCCTTGACGATGAAACGTTTCGGCGCGTGGCCGATGAAATTGAAGGGATAACAGCTGATCAGCGTCAGCGTCGGCTCCAGCGTCGGGTTCAGCACCCAGATGTCATCCGGCTCCACGACGTAGGTTTCCTTCACCCGGTATTCGAAATCGCCGTGGACGGTCTCGAACCGCAGGGTGTCCCCGATCTTGATCCCCTTGAGCGGCCGGAACAGGCCGTCCCGGTGCGCGGCCACCGCGGCGTTGCCGTCGTTCCACGGCAGGGCGGTATCGGGCAGATGTCCGGCCGCGTCGTCGAGCACCGGCTTGTCGTCACCCTCGGCGACGACAGCCGACAGGCCGAGGCGTGGAACCCGCAGCGTCCCGATGGGCTCGCCGAGCGGCATCGGTGATCGGCAGGGCGGGCTTCGATGGCTCGGGCGGAGGCGCCGACCGCTTCACCTCCAGCGCGTCTCGATACTCGCGCTGCGCCGATCGCGTCGACAGGACCGCGTAACCAGCCCACGCCAGCGCCACCGCCCCCACCAGGATCAGCAGCCGCGCCAGCCACACGCGAGGGCCGGCCGTCATCGGGTCTGCGCCGCGCGTCCGGCGACGTAGCCGGTGCGACTCCGGACGACCAACGGCCGCCCGGGCGGAGCGGTCACCACCACGCGGACCCGCCTGAAGCTGCCGTCGCGCGCGGTCGTTGGTCGAGGTGTAGCCGATCGTATAGGTGTGGCGGATCTCGAGGGCGATGTCGCGGAGGATCTCCGGCAGGTCCTTCGGCCGCGACGGCCGGAACGAGCGGCCTCCGGTTGATTCCGACAGCTCCTCGAGCAGCTCGGGGTTGGTGCCGCGCATCCCCGGCTCGATGAGCGCAATCGTGTAGACGACGGCGTTCGACTCCAATGCCTTGCGCACGGCGCGCTCACGCGAGGTACGGCTGGCGTTGTCGCCGCCGTCGCTCAGGACCACAAGGGCCTTGCGCTCGCGGGTCCCGCGGGCCAGGTAGTCCACGCCGGCCGAGATCGCATCGTAGAGCGCGGTCCGCCCGCGCGCGATGATCGTTCGTTCCAAGCCCTCGCGAAGGATGCCGCTGTCGCGAGTGAACAGCGTGCCGGGGGGCAACGCGGGCGTGACGATCTCGTTGAACGCGAGCGCGAACAGCTCGTCGTCCTTCCCGCTCGCGTTCACGAACTCGGCGGCGCCGGCAACCGCCAGCGTGCGGTTTCCGAACATGCTGGCGCTGCCGTCCACCAGCAGGCCGACGGTCACGGGCGTGTCGGTGTCGCTGAACAACTTGACGCTCTGTGCCTGGCCGTCTTCGACGACGGCGAAGGCGTCCTGCGAGAGGTCGTCGACGTACGTGCCCTTCCGGTCACGGACGGTGACGTGCAGCACGACCAGCTCGGAATGAGCCGAGAAGACCGGCGTCTCCTGGCCACGCAGGGCCGCCGGCCGCAGCAGCAGCAGCGACGCTGCCGCCAACATCAGGACAAGCTGTCGAACGCTCATGACTTCGGCCGGAGGGGTGCGGCGTCAACCGCACCCCTCGCGGACCCTGGGCCTACCGCCCATTTACGCGCGAACGCGACGCCGCGACAAGCCCAAACCGATCGCCAGCGCCAGCGCGCCGGCCAGCATCAGGGTCGGGACGTTGCTGGCCGTCGCCGGCAGCTCGGTCCGAGCCGTGGTGCGGGCACGCTCATCCGCGCGGGTGTCCTGCGCCGAGGCCACCGCGCCGCCGGGCGACTGCGCCGGCCGACCCTCAGTAAAGACCTCGCCGGTCTGCGCGCGGCCCGCGACCGCCGCCGGCGCCGGCGTCTCTTCCACCTTCACCGCCTCGGGAACCCCCTGGCCCGAGATGCGCGACAGATCCGCGGTCTCGAACTGCGTGGTCTCCTGCGTCGTGGTCAGCACCGGCTCGGTGGTCACCTTCGCGAGCTGCAGCGCCTGCGCGCGCGGGTAGATGAACTCGTAGCCGATCGACTTGCCCGGATACCACCAGGTCTTCACCGGCGGCGGGACGTTGGACGACGTTTCCATGAACCGGATCTCCGGATCGCTTGGCGCCTTCGGCGCCTGGTTCGGGATCGTGAGCAGCATCGCCAGCTGCTTCTTGCCGTCGCCGCTCTGGATCGCCACGACCCGGCGGCCGCTGTTCTCGTCAGCGATGCGGAAGATGTACTTGCCGGCTGGCAAGGTCACACCGGGCAGCGTGACGGGACTACTGAACGTGAAGTAGGTTCGATTGTCCGCCGGCTGCGCCTGTGCGGCGCTCCCGATGCCCAATGTGAGCACCGCGAGTGCCAACGACGCGATGATTCTGTTAGCCATGTTGTCGGTCCTCCAAAGTGTTTGGCCTACCAGCAATGTGTGGCAACTTGCGCGCCAGAAACGCATATGGGGGGCGATGGCAACGGTGGTGCAACCGGTTGGGTGCCACGGTCGAGCAGGCCGTGGGTTGAGTTCGCGTACTAAACTCAGCAGCGAGAGATGATGACTGTCCAACCAAGGCCCTTGTGTCCGTAGCCTCAACGGCCAAAGCTCGACGGCGGCGGCGCCCGAAAAGCCAACCGCGCCGTTACCTGCAGCGCAACGTGCCGCGGCAATGGCGGCACCGGCTCGCGCCGGCCGACCCACGTCACCGCAAACACCGCAAGCCGTGGGGCGTGCCGACCGTTGTGGACGCGCATCCGCCGGGCGCTGTTCACGTGGTGGCTGTGGGCCGGGGCCGCCATCTGGGCAACGATCGACCGCGAATGGGGCAACGCAGCATGGCTGTGGCTGATGGCGGCCGCGACGCGGATCGCCGCGCCAATCGAACGCCCGCCGCTCTACGGCCTCGAGCACCAGATGGCGGTCGGCACCAAGGCGTTCCTCGAGAGTGTGGCCGGCGCCACCGGCGCCCCGTTCGTGGACGGCAACCGCGTGACCGTGCTGAACAACGGTGACGAGTTCTACCCGGCGATGCTCGACGCGATCCGGCACGCACGGCGGTCGGTGACGATCGAGGCCTACATCTACTGGAACGGCCAGGTCGGGCTCGAATTCGCGCGCGCCCTCGCCGAGCGCTCGCAGCACGGCGTGGAGGTGAAGATCCTGCTGGACGCCGTCGGCTCGGCGACCATCGGCACCGAGATCCTGAAGATCCTCGAGAGCGGCGGCTGCCAGCTCGCGTGGTTCCACCCGATCCACTGGTACACGATCGCCCGCTTCAACCAGCGGACGCACCGCAAGACCCTGCTGGTGGACGGGCGCGTGGGATTCACCGGCGGCGCCGGCATCGGCGATCAGTGGAGCGGCCACGCGCAGGATCCCGATCACTGGCACGACGTGCAGGTGCGGGTCGAGGGTCCCGGCGTCGTGCCGCTGCAGACCGGATTCGTCGACAACTGGCTCGAGACGACGGGCGAGCTGGTGACCGGCGAGAACTTCTTCCCGCCGGCACGCGCGGCCGGCGACACACCGGTGCAGACGGTGATGAGCTCGCCAGAGGTGGGTTCGTCGACGGTGCGGACGCTCTATCTGCTATCGATCATCTGCGCGCGCAAGTCGATCCTGATTGCCAACCCCTACTTCGTGCCCGACGCCGCGGCAATCGAGTCGCTGGCGGAGGCCCGGGCCCGCGGCGTGGACGTGCGAATCATGGTGTCGGGTGCGCAGAACGACCACTGGCTCGCCCGCCACAACAGCGTGCGGCTGTACGGCCCCCTGCTCGAGGCCGGGGCCTCGATCTACGAATACGACACGACGATGCTGCACCACAAGGTGATGGTGGTGGACCACAAGTGGGCCACCATCGGCACCGCCAACTTCGACAACCGCTCGTTCGGACTCAACGAGGAGAGCAACGTCTCGTTCTTCGACCCCGAGCCGATCGCGCGGCTGCTCGAGATCTTCGACCAGGACTGGCCGCACTCGAGGCGGATCACGCTTGGGGCGTGGCGGCGGCGCGGCATCTGGCGCAAGGTGCAGGAGGTGGTCGCGTCGTTGTTACAGGACCAGGTGTGAATCGCCGAGGGCGGCAAACAGACACTGAATCCAGCGAGCGGAGCCTGCACGATTGTCGCGTGGCGCAGCCTCGCTGGATCTGCGCGACAATGGCTCGATGAGCGCACCCACCATCCCCGCCGCGGTCGGCGACGCCGCCAAGGCCTTTCTCGGATCGCCCCGCAAGATGCTGATCGGCGGCGAATGGCGCGACGCGCTGTCCGGCGCGCGCATGGACGTGCGCGATCCGGCCACGGGCGAGGTCGTCGCCACGGTGCCGGCGGCGGCGGCCGACGGACGTGGATGCGGCGGTGCGCGCCGCGCGCGCGGCGTTCGAATCGGCGGAGTGGAGCGCGGCGCGGCCCGGTGGACCGCGAACGTTGGCTGCTCAAGCTTGCCGACCTGCTGGAAGCCAACGCGAAAGAGTTCGCCGAACTCGAGACGGTGGACAACGGCAAGCCGCTGGTCATCTCGCAGCGCGTGGACGTGCCGTCGGCCGTCGATTTCCTGCGCTACTGCGCCGGCTGGGCGACCAAGATCGAAGGCACCACCGTCGAGCTGTCGATGGCGGCCTTCCGCAAGAACGAGTTCTTCGGCTACACGCGCCGCGAGCCGGTGGGCGTCGTCGGCGCCATCATCCCGTGGAACTTCCCGCTGATGATGACGGTGTGGAAGGTGGGGCCGGCGCTGGCCACCGGCTGCAGCATCGTCTTGAAGCCCGCGGAAGACACGCCGCTGACGGCGCTGCGTCTCGCCGAGTGCGCGCTCGAAGCCGGGTTCCCCAAGGGCGCGCTGAACGTGATCACCGGCACGGCCAGACGGCCGGCGCCGCGCTGGCGGCGCACCCCGGCGTCGACAAGATCGCCTTCACCGGCTCGACCGCCGTCGGCAAGCTGATCGGCAAGGCCGCCATCGACAACATGGCGCGGGTCTCGCTGGAGCTCGGCGGCAAGTCGCCGGTGATCGTGCTCGACGACGTCGATCCCAAGGTGGCCGCCAGCGGCGCCGCCAACGCCATCTTCTTCAACTCCGGGCAGGTGTGCGTCGCCGGCTCACGGCTCTACGTGCAGCGCCAGGCCTTCGATGCCGTGCTCGAGGGCGTGAGCAGCATCGCCGCCGCGATGCGCATCGGGCCCGGCCTCGAGCCCAAGACACAGCTCGGGCCGCTGGTGTCGGAACGGCAGTTGAACCGCGTCGCGGGCTACGTGAAGACCGGGCTGGACGAGGGCGCGACGCTCGTCACCGGCGGCGAGCGTCACGGCGATCGCGGCTGGTTCCACAAGCCCACCATCCTGACCGGGCTGCCCGAATCGGCGCGCGTGGTGCAGGAGGAGATCTTCGGCCCGGTGCTGGTCGCCACGCCGTTCGACGACGTGGACGAGATCGCGGCGCTGGCCAACGGCACCGCCTACGGTCTGTCGGCCAGCATCTGGTCGAACAACCTGAAGCGCGTGCACCGGCTGATCCCGCGGATCAAGGCGGGCACGGTGTGGGTCAACTGCCACGGCCTGCTGGACAACGCGCTGCCGTTCGGCGGCTACAAGCAGTCGGGATTCGGCCGCGAAATGGGCCGGGCGATGATCGATCTCTACACCGAGACGAAGTCGGTGATGATGATGAATTAGGCGCCAGGCCACAGGCCACAGGCCCCAGGCTGCCGGGCCTGGAGCCTGGAGCCTGGAGCCCGAATGACAACGCACATGCGTTCGCGGATAGCGCTCAGCGCAACCGGCAGTGCGGTTCTTCTCGCGACTCACGATCGCGCTCTCGGCGGTTCAGGCTCCCGCTGTGCGTCCCACCGACGAGACGGCTCTCCGTGAGTACGCGGGTGTGTATCGCTGGGAACCCGATGCCTTCGTGTATCTCCAGATGTGGAACGAGTTCACCGGATTCGACAAGCCAAGCGAACTCGTCGCGTTCGATGAATCCGGCGAGGTTCGGACGCTATATCCGACCGGCCGAGACCAGTTCTTCGCCGGACCGGGCATGGCGGTTTCAGCGTCCATCGAGTCTCGAATCGAGTTTCAGCGCGACGGCACCGGCAGGATCGCGTCCCTGACGTGGCACCGCGAAGGTGCCGCCCCCCGCGTCGCGCAGCGTGTCGCGATCGAGAAGCGCGAGGACGTCCGCTTCTCGAGCGGCGCCGTCCAGTTGACCGGCACGCTCACCAGTCCGGCCGCGGGGGCGAAACATCCCGCGATCGTTCTCGTGCACGGCTCAGGCGCCGAGAATCGGGAGTACATGCTCCCGTGGTCGAGATTCCTGGTTCGCCACGGCATGGCCGTCCTCGGCTACGACAAGCGCGGTGTTGGCGGATCGACGGGCGACTGGAACACGGCATCGTTCGACGATCTGGCGGGGGATGTGGTGGCCGCCATCGAGTACTTGAAGACTCGCAGCGATATCGACCCCCGACGCATCGGACTACTTGGCGTGAGTCAGGCGGGATGGATCATGCCGCTTGCGGCCGTGCGATCGAAGGACATCGCCTTTCTGATCAGCATCTCCGGTGCGGGCGTACCGCCGGCCGAGACGACCCTCGATCAGGCGCGAAACGAAATGACGATGACCGGGATGCCGCGAGAGATGGTCGAGGCGATTATCGGCGTGCTGACGCTGCAGTATGAGTTCGCGAGAACGGGCCGGGGGTGGGACGAGTACGCCGCGGCCCGCGAGAAGCTCGTCGCTCGCCTTGGGAAGCCGCCAGACACGATTCCGGGAACGCCTGACCATCCGCACTGGGACGTCATTCGGCGGTCGTACTTCTACGATCCCGTGCCGACCCTGCGCAGGCTCCAAGTGCCAACGCTCGCGCTGTGGGGAGAGCTCGACAACAACATTCTGGCCGACAAGAACAAGGCCGCCTGGGAGGCCGCGCTCAAGGCCGGAGGGAACCGGGACTACACGCTGCGCATTCTGCCGAAGGCGAACCATGCTCAGTGGGAGGCCAAGGTCGGAAGCAACGCGGAGACGAAGTCGCTGCAGAGATTCGTGCCGGCGTACTTCGTGACCATCCAAGACTGGCTCGCGAAGCGGGTCAGCGGCTTCGGAACGCCTGGAGCCCGGAGCCCGGAGCCTGGAGCCTGAATGACGTCGAACAACGAAAACGACAAAGTGCTGCTCGCGTTCGGCGAGTTCGTGAAGGCCCAACGCCAGCTCGCCCAGGTGTCGCTGCGCAACCTGGCGAAGATGTCGGGCGTGTCGGACTCGTACCTGAGTCAGATCGAACGCGGCAACTACCGGCCGTCGCCTCAGGTGGTGAAGGCGCTGGCCCAGGCGTTCGGACTCAAGCCGGAGCAGCTCTACACGATGCTCGGGTTCATGGACGAAGCGGGCGAGGGCGCGCACCGCGAACGTCGAGCAGGCCATCCAGCTCGACCCGCGGCTCGAGCCGGCGCAGAAGGAGGCGCTGATCCGCGTCTACCGTTCGTTTCTCGGCGCCAGCTGACGTTGACGTCTGAGGCCGCTCCTCGCCACAGTCGCAGTCGTTGACTTCCGACAGCCGCTGCGCCAGGATCGCCCCCCATGGCCGACAACACTGAAGAATTCCAGAAGCAGACGCGCGAGCTGCTGCGCGCCCAGCAGGAAAGCTACGTGGCTGCGGTGAAGAAGTGGCGCGAAAGCCTGGCCGCCGCCGGCGGCGACCACGTGCAGCCGCCACCGTGGCCGCAGCCGATGCCGGTGCAGATGATGCCGACGCCGACCGAAGTGGCCGAGGCGTACTACGCGTTCGCGGCCAAGCTGCTCGCGGACCAGAGCCGCTTCATGGAGGCGCTCAGTCAGGCGATGGCGGCCCCCGAAAAGAAGCTACGGCGCCTCATGCCTCTTTCGTCCCGCCGCTGGCTCGCGCTCTACCAGGGCGTTCCCGCATCGATCGAGCCGGCGGCCAGGACCGGCCTGGACATGTTCCAGGACACGCTGGCGCGCGGACGCGACGCAGACCCTGGTGCACTACTTCGACCAGCACGTCACGGCCGGGCAAATCGACGAGATGTCGGATGCGCTGGCGGTGGCGCTGCAGCGGCGCGGCGCCGAGCACGGGGAGCGCGTCGCGATGTACCTGCAGAACATCCCGCAGGTGTTCGTCGCGGTGCTGGCCGCCTGGAAGTGCGGCGCGGTCATCGTGCCGTGCAACCCGATGCTGCGCGAGCGGGAGCTGGTCAAGATCCTCTCCGACTCGGGCAGCCGGTTCCTGATCTGCCAGGACGACCTCTACGCGGACGTGGCGCAGGCCGCGCTTGCCGTCGACCGCCGTCCAGCACACCATCACCACGTCGCCGCTCCAGTTCCTCGATCCCGCCAGGCCGGCGCCGCGGGCGCTCGCCGGCTGGTCGCGGCTGACGCATCGGGACGCGGTCGATCTGGCCGATCTGGTCGAGCGCCACGCCGGGCAGGTACCCGAGCCGGTGGAGCTCACCGGCGACGACGTCGCCTTCATGGTCTACACGTCGGGCACGACCGGCGAGCCGAAGGCGGCGATGAACACCCACCGCAACGTGGTGTTCGCGACTTCGGTCTACCAGCACTGGATCGGCCTGACGTCGAAGGACGTGATCCTGGGCCTGGCGCCGCTCTTCCACGTCACCGGCCTCATCGGGCACGTGACGCTGGCGATGCTGACGGGCAGCCCGCTGGTGCTGTTCTACCGCTTCGACGCCGAGGAGGCGCTGCGGCTCGCGGCCGCGCATCGCGCCACGTTCACGGTGTCCGCGGTCACCGCCTTCATCGCGCTCCTGAACCACGAGGCGATGAGCAAGCACGACCTGTCGTCGCTGACCAAGGTCTACACCGGCGGCGCGCCCGACGCCGCCGGGCGTCCTCGACGACTGGTACCAGCGGACGGGCACGCGCATCCAGCCGATGTACGGGCTGACGGAAGCCACCTCGCCCACGCACATGACGCCGCACGGCGTGGTGCCGCCGGTGGACGCGCGGACCGGCGCCGTGTCGGTCGGCGTGCCGGTGTTCGACACCGAGGTGCGCATCGTGACCGACGTCGGCCTCGACGCCGAGCCGCGCGAGATCGGCGAGCTGGTGATCGCCGGGCCGCAGATCATTCCCGGCTACTGGCAGAAGCCGAAGGAGACGGCCGAGTCGCTGCGCGACGGCGAGCTGCGCACCGGCGACGTCGGCTTCATGGACGAGCAGGGCTGGTTCTACCTGGTCGATCGCGCCAAGGACATGATCGTGGCGTCGGGCTTCAAGGTGTGGCCGCGCGAGGTCGAGGAGGTGCTGTATCTGCACCCGGCGGTGCGCGAGGCCGCGGTGATCGGCATCGCCGACCCGTATCGCGGCGAGACGATCAAGGCGGTGATCAGCCTCAAGCCCGGGCAACACGCGACCGTGAACGAGATCAAGGCGTTCGCGCGCGAGCGGATGGCCGCCTACAAGTACCCGCGCGTCGTCGAGATCGTCGAGGATCTGCCCAAGACGACGAGCGGCAAGATCATGCGCCGGCTGCTCCAGACCACGGCGACGGCGGCCAGGCCGCTGCCGGGGTCGGAGCTCGAGTTCGTCGAGCGTGTCGTACCCGCAGCTGCGGGCGGCGCTCGAAGCGCGGGCGCTGCTCGAAGTGGGGGCGGTGTGGCTGCGCCTGAGCCGCGGCGCGATCCCGCGCTCACGCGTCGGAGGCGCTCTACGAGCGCCTGCGGACGATGCTCGGGCAACTGGATGACAACGGGCGCTTCGTCGACCGCGACGCGTTGCTTCCTGGCCAACGAGGCCTATCACGCGGCCGTGATCGATCTGGCGGAGAACGAGCACCTGTCGCGCGCGTTCCGCCGGCTGCGCCTGCGCGAGCTGCTGTCCACGGCGCTGAAGGAAACGCCCGGCACGCCCGACAACGTCGTCTCGCTGCACGAGCACCAGACCGACGCGATTGCCGCCGGCGACGCGGCTGGCCGCGGTGCAGTCGATTCTCGTCGTGGGGCGAGATCCTCGCGCGCCGGCATCCGCGAGGCGCTGGGCGGCGTGGAGCAGGCGGGCGCGGATCTGCTGAAGCCGGCCAGCGTGGTCGAGGACCTGTCGATCGCCCAGGCGAAGGAGCAGAGCAGCCTGGCCGGCGACGTGGACGCGCTGGTGCTGGCGCTCGACGCGCGCGCGGCGCTGGAGATCGGCATCGCGCACGCGCTGGGCGTGTCGCTGACCATCGAGGCCGAGCGCGAAGCGCTGGTCACGCGGCTGCGGGCGTTCACGCCGCTGGTGCGGGGCACCAGCCCGACGCACGTGTTGCGCTACATCCGCGCCGACGATGCCTTCCACCGCATCTTCTTCAGCCTGCTGCGCAACCAGTCGATGTTCGAGATCTACAACGCGATGGACCTGCCGGAGCTGATGCGGCGGGTGCTGGAAGTGGCGCCGCCCTCGATTCGCGAGGTGTTCGACGACCACAAGGGGCTGACCGACGCGCTGCGCAGCGGCGACGCCAATGCCACGGCCACGGCCATCACCCGCCACGTCAACCGGGTGCGCTCCAGCCTGGCCGATTTCGTGGCCGAACAGGAGCCCCAGGAGGCCGCTGCCGCTCGAGGGGCGGCATAGGAAGGACAAGGCAACAAGGCTCAAGGCCAAAGGCTACAGGCAGAGGCACAAGAGCAGGAACTGGCCGAAAACACTAGTGAATCTCGGCGTGCTTGACAGACTCTGCGAGTGCGTTGCATACTACGCACATCGCAACGCCTCCGCATTGAGAAAGGACAGAACGATGTCTGAATACGTCAAGCTTGCAAGCGGCGCGGCCGACCAGTACCTGACGACCCTGGCCGAGTCCCAGGAGCAGTTCCTGAAGACGATGACCGCCTTCAACTCCTGGATGCCCAAAGTGGCCGCGCCGGTGCCGGCCCCGGCGTTCGCCGCGGACCTGCCGACGGCGAAGGAAGTCGTGGAAGCGAATTTCGCGTTCGCGTCGAAGCTGCTCAAGCAGCAGAAGGACTTCGCCGAGAAGCTCGTCGCGGCCAGCGCAGCCAGCCTCCGCCACCTAAACGAGGCGGGCGGCGCCAAGGACGGTGGTTGTGGGCGGCGACAGGGGCCCCGGCCACCGATTCTGTCGGGACCAATTCTCCTGTTCGAGGACGGCACAGTGGCTGATCCGACCCGGAGAACGAACCCACCATCGTCGAGCGCTGGCTCGAGGATCAACAGCAGTGGCAGCGCACGATGCTCGCCTACCTCGACTCGATGACCAAGAACGACGACTTCCTGGTTCACCTCGGCAACGCCATGCGGGGCTCGCTCCTGGCGGGCAAGCCCTACCCCACTGCGCCTCCGGCGGGCAGCGCCCCGGCGCCGGCCGCCGGCTCCCGACGCGCCGCATCCCGACGACCGGCTGGACAAGGTGCTTTTCGCGCTGCACCAGCTGGAAGGGCAGATGCGCGACCTGCAAATGGCGCTTGACGACATCCGCAAGGGTCGCCCGCGAAGCGCCGCGGCGAAATTGCCCGCCGCGCGGAAGAAGAAGCGCCGACGCCGCGCCGCAAAGCACGGCGCCAAGCCCGCCCGCACGAAAGCACCGCGCGACCGCGCAGCAGCGCCGGCCGACCGCGAAAGCCAGGAAACGCAAGGGTCGCGCGTGACCGCGCCTCGGCAGGAACAGGAGCTGGAGGCGCTGCTCGCGCTCTCCCGGCGCAGCCGCGCCAAGCTGGATCGGCTGCGCGAGGTGCTGACCTCGCCCGGCCACTACGGCAAGGGCGCCACGCCGGCCGCCGTCGTCTATCGCGAGAACAAGCTCCGGCTGCTGCGGCTGCTGGACGAATCGGGCCAGCCGTTCACGGGGCCGCCGGTGCTCTTCATCCCGGCGCCGGTCAGCCGCTACTTCATCATCGACCTGCTGCCGGGACGGTCGTTTGCCGGCCATATCGCCAAGGCCGGGCTTCGACGTGTTCGTCGCCGATTTCGGCGAGCCCACCGAGGAAGACCGCTTCAGCGACCTTGACTACTACGTGGAGGGCCTGGTCCGCCGCTGCGTGCGCAAGGTGTTGGCCCTCACCGGGCAGCCAAATCTCAACCTGGTGGGCTACTGCCTGGGTGGCACGCTGTCACTCCTCTACGCGGCGCTGCATCCAACGTCGGTGGCGCGATTGGTGCTTCTGACCGCGATGGTCGACGGCGACGTCAAGGGCGGCATCGCCTGGGTGGCGCACCGCATGGGGCTGGCGGGCGAGTCCTATGACAACCCGCGGCTGGTGCCGGCGGCCGAAGTCAAAAGCTGGTTCGAGATGCTGGCGCCCGGCTCGAACAGCCAGGTCGGCCGCGTCCAGGATCTTGTGGGATCGGCTGGACGATTCCGCGGAACGGCTGCGAGACGTCCGGACGATGGCGTCGTGGGTGGACGACGTGGTGCCGGCACCAGGGCGCCTGCTGGCGGAGTTGTACCGGCAGTTCGGTCCGGGGCGTAATCGGCTAATGGCGGGCACGGCCACGGTCGGAGATCGCGTGGTAGACTTCGCCGCCGTTACGATGCCGGTGTTGTCGGTGTCGGCGGAGAAGGATCTGATCGCGCCGCCGGAAGGCGTGGATGCGATCCGCAAGATCGTGCCGCACGCGCAGGTGATGCGGCTGGCAGGTGGGCACGTCGGCATCGTCGCGGGCCGCTCGGCTGCGGCCCTGTGGCAGCGAACCGTCGATTTCCTCGCCGAGACGCGGGACTGATCGACAACTCGCCGGGGCGCGAGGGGCAGGGTGGATGGGTTCCCATTTCTTTGAGTGGCGCGGGCATCGGATTCATGTCGTCGACTCGGGCCGCGGCGAGCCGCTGCTGCTCGTCCCGGGGCTGGGCAACAACGTCGACATGTGGAAGCCGTTCATGGACCAGTTCCGCGAGCGGCGGATCGTTCGCCTGGAAGCGCCAGGCACGGGCCTCTCGAGCACGCCGGCCCAGCCCGGTGCGGATCCCGGAACTGTCCGACATGCTGGCCGCGATCCTGGACGAGTGCCGCATCGAGTGGGCCGACGTGGTCGGATTCTCGTACGGCGGCGCGGTGGCGCAGCAATTCGCCCACGACCATCCCGCGCGCGTCAGGCGGCTGGTCCTCGCCGCGACCTTCTGCGGAGTCGGGTCGGTGCCGGGCTCGCAGGCGGCGATGATGAGCCTGGCGACGCCGCTGCGCTACTACTCCCCGAGCTACTACAACCGGACCGCGCAGATGACGTCGGGCGGCGTGACCGGCCGCGACTCGAGCGTGCGGCACTGGATGATCCAGGAACGCCGCCGCCACCCGCCGTCCTCGGTCGGCTACACGATGCAGCTGCTGGGGATCCTGGGGTGGTCCAGCCGCAGTTTCCTGCACGAGATTCCGCACGAGACGCTGGTCATCTGCGGCGACGACGACCCGCTGGTGCCGGTGGCCAACGGCCGGATGCTGGCCAGCCTGATCCCACGCGCGCAGCTCGAGGTGGTGGAGCGAGGCGGCCACCTGCTGTTGTGGGACGACGCCAAGAACGTGTCGCGGCGAATCCGGCACTTCCTGAACTCCGAGACCACCGACCCCACCGCGCCCCGTCGCACCGCCCCGCGGCCGTCGCTGGGTGTGGCGGCGGAAGCCGCGGCCCCAGCGCCGCCAGGCTGAACGGGCTACGACGGGCCGGTGCGGGCGCGCACCGCCGCCAACGCGGCGCCGGCCGCGCACGGCGTCCGATCGCCCTGCGTCAGGTAGTCGGCCGTGGCCTCCTGGCCGAGGTCGCGGGCCAGGCACGCCAGCTGCCGCCGCTGTGCGTTCGTCAGCACACTGCCCTCCCGCTCGAGCAGCCTGATCATCGCCGCGCCGTCGGTCCACATCGCGCCCTCGACCGCCGAGAGCCACGAGGGCGACTCTCGAATCATCGCGGCGCGCACCGCGACGACCTGTTCGGGGTGATCGCCGCGGCGCAACAGCCGCACCAAATCGGCGGCGCGTCCGAACGCCGCGGCCTCCGCCGCGTTGCAGCGGTCTCGTGCCGTCCCACCACGCCCGGTTGCCGACTTCGGCCGCTTCCACGGCCAGGACGAGGCAGGCTGCGGCGACGATCGGCGCCGCCAGGGCGGTCACGAACAGGCCGCGCGCGCTCAATAGAACAGCCTCCACCGCGCCCACGCCAGCTCGCCGGCCGGACGTCGCGTGATCAGCGCATCGTCGCGCAAGGCGTCCCGCAGCGCGCGCTGCGTCGGGGTCGCTGACGTCCAGCCGCTGCAACGCGATCCAATCGTCGACGTAGGCCCACTCCTCGCGGACCTTGTGCTGCGCCACGCGCAGCTCGACGTGCAGGGACAACAGCCTGACGGACCAGGTGAGCGAGAGCAGCAGGCAGGCCGCGAGTGCCAGGACGCGGCCGCGCCCGCCCGTCGGGGGAATCAGCAGGTGCCGCGCCGCCACACCGGCGGCGAGCGCCATGAACGCCGCCGCCGGGCTCATGATCACGTCCTTGGTGTAGGGAAAGCTGATCACGGCGTTGGCCGGGAGCAGCGCCAGGAAGAGCAGCACCAGCCGATCGTCGTGCGTGAACTGCCACGCTCGCCACGCGGGCAGCGGCGCCACGCGAACACCGCAATCAGGATCGACGCCGCCGTGGATGCCACGGCCGTGGCCAGCAGCGAGGGGTACGGCGCGCCGAGGCGCAGGCCGTCGGTCAGACGGAAGACGCCGCCACGCGGCTCGCCGAAGACGACCGACAAGACCGACGCCACCACGTTGTAGGCGTAGAAGGCGAGGCGCCGATCGGTGAACCGCCGCGCCAGCTCCGGCGGATCGAGCACCGAGAAGCCGAACCCGGACGCGCGCTCACTGAGGCTCGGCGTGCCGACGTCCAGCACCGCGAACCGCAGCGCGAAGTAGCCGGCGAGCGCGGCGACGAGGGCGACGAGTGCCGGCGCGCGGTACGCCGCGGGCGCCGGTCACGGCCGCCGCCGCGAACACCACGAACACCAGCAGACCGCTCTCCACCGACAGCGCGGCGTAGGCGAACAGGACGACGGCGAGCACGGAGTTGACCCGCCGCTCTTTGCCCAGTGCCAGGGCCGCCGCGGCGAGGCAGCAGATGACGATGGTCAGGAAGGTGTTGATCGGGAAGGCCTCGTTCACCGTGCCGGTGAACGCGTGATGACCGACCAGCACCGCGAGCCCCAGCGGCACCGCCGCGGCGCCGCGCCACGTGCGCGGGCGGACCAGGTGCAGGTAGAGGCCCACCAGCACGATGACCTGGAGCACGTGCACGCCCCGGAACCAGGCGTAGTAGTGCCCGCCGGACACGTCGTGGACGGCCTTCAGCTGCATCCACAGGAACGGACGAAGGTAGCTGGGCTGGGTGAACTCCTGGACGACGAACTGCGGCCACGGCGTGGACAGCTTCAGCATGTTGCCGAAGCTGTCGCTGACCTGGATGGGAATCGCCAGCAGCGCCAGCGCCAGGCCGAGGACCACCAGCGCGCCGGCGCCGTACGCCGCCGCGACCGCGGCGCGGGACGGAGAATCGATCTCGCCCCCGGTCGGCGGCAACGAATCCGGCAAGGCACTAGATTACACTCCAGGTCTCCACCGGCCCGCACCATGCCGTCTCCACTATCCTTCCGTTGCCGACGTCGATGCCGTGGCGGCAATCACAGACCCGGTGCTGCGCAACCTCAGCATCACGGTCGCGTATGGCCACCTGGCCAACGCGTTCGCGCAGCGCGTGCCGGGCGGCGCCAACTGGTGCACGTTCGCCACCTGGGCGTCGAAGCAGGCGGGCTGCACCATCCGGCGAGAGGACGTCGCGCAGGGCGGTCGAGCGTCATTTCCGCAGCCGCCTGGACAAGCGCCCGTTGGGGCGCCAGCTCGCGCGCCTGCCCGGCCTGTCCACCGACGTGCTGGTGCGCCTGGTCGGACAGGTCAGCCTCGCACTTCCGGGCATCGATCGTGCGGCCGGCGCGGTGGCTCGCGGCAACCGCAAGGTGTTCGAGGAGATCGGACGGGACTTCGCCCGGGCGCTGGACATTCTCGAGCAGCACTCCGGCTCGTTCGAGCCGATCGCGGCCACGCTGCGGCCGGGGCCGCCGCCCGACGGCCAGGACCTGCTGCGTCGGGCCTTCGTGAACTATCAGACGGCCTCGACGACCGCTGACGCGGCGGTTCGCGCGCAGGCGACGCTGCTGGCGAACGTCCAGATCGGTCTGCACGAGCAGACGCGGCTCCAGCCCGAGATCCGCGAGGCCATGGATGCGGCGCTGCTCGACGTGGCCGAGGTCCGCCGCGAGATCCTCGAGCGGCTGGCGGCGCTGGCGCCGGGCTCGTTCCGCAGCGGCCTGGTGACCGACGCCATCAACGCGCTCGTGGACGACCTGGCGCAGGAAGTGCGCTCGGTGGTGCGGGTCGTCACCACCGAGCTGATGATGACCATCGGCCTGCCGCGCGGGCGGACGCTGCGGCTCGGCTCCGATCTGACGCAGCGCTTTCCGGTGACGCTGAAAGCGCTGACCAACGTGGAGCTGGTGACGCTCGTCGGCAGCTTCGATCCGACGCTGGACAGCACCCAGGGTTCCGGGGCGCTCGACTGGGCGGTGCTGCAGCAGCGCATGCGCTTCATCGCCGACTTCTTCCGCTCGTCGCACGACGACGACAGCCTGCACGAGGCGCCGTTCCCGCGCGCCGCGCTCGACGCGATTGCGGCCGGCCGCCCGCCCGATCTGTCGGGCGCCTGACGCCGGCCCCGTGAACCTGATCCTCCTGCAGCCCACCGAGCTCGACGGCGAAGGGACGGTCCGGCTGACCGATGCCCGCGGGGCCCACATCGCCACCGTCCTCAACGCCGTGCCCGGCCAGCACGTGCGCATCGGCCTGGTGGATGGCCCGTTCGGCACCGGCACGGTGACCGCGGTGGAGCCGAGCCAGGTGTCGATGCGCTGCGAGTTCGAGGCAGCCACGCCGTCGCGGCCGCGCCTGGACTTGCTGCTGGCGCTGCCGCGGCCCAAGGTGATGCGCCGGCTGTGGAGCCAGTTGGCCGCCCTCGGCGTCGGCCAGGTGATCCTGACCAACGCGGCGCGGGTGGAGCGCGACTACTTCGGCGCCCACGTCGTGGACCCGGCGGTCTTCACGCCGCTTCTGATCGAGGGGCTGCAGCAGGCGCGCGATACGCGGCTGCCAGTGGTGTCGATCCATCGACGCCTGAAGGTGCTGGTCGAGGACGATCTGGACGCGCTGTTCCCGGACGGCGTCCGCGTGGTCGCGCAGCCGGGCCACGACGACACGCTCGCGCGCGTGCTCGCGGGCGCCGGTCCGGCCCGCGCGTTGCTGGCGGTGGGCCCCGAAGGCGGCTGGACCGGGTTCGAGCTGGACCTCCTCGGCGCGGCACGGCTTCCGCGCCGTGGGCATGGGCCCGCGCACGCTGCGCAGCGACACCGCCACCATCGCCCTGTTGACGCTGGCCCACCAGGCGCTAGCATCTCGAAATGGCTTTACGACCAACGACTAACGACAAACGACCAACGAGCACACGAAAGTACTGGCTGATGAAATGTGAGCCCGAGGCCTACACGATCGACGACCTGAAACGCGACGGCCGCTCGAGCTGGGAGGGCGTGCGCAACTATCAGGCGCGCAACTTCATGCGCGACCAGATGCAGGAAGGCGACGGCGTCCTGTTCTACGCCTCGAACGCCGACCCGTCAGGCGTCACCGGCCTGGCCGAGATCGTCCGCGCCGGCTATCCCGATCACACCGCCTGGCAGAAAGGGCACAAGTACTTCGATCCCGCCACGAAGAAGGACGCGCCCATCTGGTTCATGGTGGACATCGGGTTCGTGGAGCGCTTCCCGGGCGTGGTGCCGCTCGAGACGCTCAAGGCGACCAAGGGCCTCGAGTCGATGATGGTCACGCAGAAAGGCAGCCGGCTGTCGGTGCAGCCCGTGACCAAGGCCGAGTACCGAGATCGTCGTCGCGCCTGGGCCGGAGGTGACAATTCACAAGTCACAATGCACAAGTCACAAACAGCTCTTCCGCTGCAGTTCGTGAATTGGGCATTGTGAATTGGGCATTCTGCTAGCGAAGCCCTTTGGCAGGATAGCGGCGATCCGATCGCCGCGGAACGAACCCGCCCACAGCTCGTCGCCGACCTGAATCGCGACCGTCGCGGCGGCGATCACCGGGCTGGTCGGGTAGTCCACGATCGTGGCGTAGGTCCACTTGTTCGGATCCACGCGGCCGATCGTCGACGTGGCGACGCCGGTGCACGGGCCCGCGGCGCGCCCCGGGCCGAAGATGGCGCAGTCGGGCCCGCCCTGGCCGGCCACGAGCAGCGTGCCGTCGGGCGCCCACCGCACGTTGTCCACGCGAAAGCCCAGCTTCAGCGTGTCCCGGACGACCGGCGTCTGACCGCGCGAGACGCGCATGAACGAGCGGTTGCCCCACTGCGCGACGTAGAACCACTTGCCGTCCTTGGACAGCTCGAGGCCGTTGGCGCCGGCCGACTCGCTGCCCGGCACCTTGGCCCAGCCGCGGCCGGTGTGCCATTCCCACAGCTCGCCGTTGTTCTCGCCGTTGATCAACGCCGACTGGAAGCCGCCACCCGCGGCGCCAGCCGGGGCGCGCGGCTGGAAGTTGGTGGCGACGAAGCCGCCGCCGGGCAGCGCGAGGACGGAGTTCAGGCCAATCGGATCGGGCGCGACCGCGCAGCCGATCCACGTGAGCGCCGGCGCCTGGCCGCTGGCGTCGAGCGTGAAGACCTCCACCGACTCGCGGCTGCCGTGGTGGACCACGTACAGCGTGTGGCGTCCGCCGGCTGCCCGGCTGCAGGAAGAGGCCGTGCGTCACGAAGCGCGGCGCGGTCTGCGGCGGACCCGGGCAGGTGTCGTAAATCGCCTTGTCCAGCTTCGCCGCGGCCGCGGCCACCGGGTAGACCTTGGTCGATGACGCGGCGCGGGTGTCGATGGCGAACAGGCCGCCGTCGCCGCCGAAGGCCGACGCGATCAGCCAGCGCGTGCCGGGCACGGCCACCAGATCTTCGGGCCCCGACTGGCCGCACACGAACTTCACCGGACCCGCCGCCTCGCACGACGCGGGCGCCGCCGCCGGGCCTTGCCCCGCCAGCCACGCCGGCCAGCCGGCAACCGCCGCCAGAACTCCGAGCACACGCGCAATCCTCATCGTCAGCACCTCTCGAGCCACCTCATTCGGGCACCCTGACGCTTTGCGTCGCCACGCACAGCCACTTGCCGTCGCGGCGCACGAAGACGTCCAGATAGCGGTGGACGACCTCGAGCCGCAACCCCTTGCTCGGCCCGACCAGCCGTCGCCTGAACCACACGACTGCTGTGTCTCCGTAGCACCTGGACGGTGAACTCGTCGAGCGTGGACGAGTCGATCGTCTGGTTGAACGCCGCCACGTTGGCCAGTTCCTTGGCCCGGTCGCCGCGGGAGCCATCCGGATACGTGGCCATGAACTCCGGGGCCAGCACGCGGTCGATGAATGCGGTGTCGTTGCGGAAGAAGGCCGCGTCCCAGTCGCGTTCGAGCTGAATCAGCTCGCGTTCGACCGCGGTCTGGGCACTGGCGTGATGCGCTGCGCTGGCGAACGCCAACGCGGCGACCACCGCCAGGCGGATCGTCGGCATGAGGCGGAGTTTACGGTAATCTGATCGGATTGTGTTGAGAAAGACCGACGACCTCCGGATCACGCAGGTGCGGCCGCTGCTGCCGCCGGCCATCCTCCTGGAAGAGATCCCGATCACCGAGCGCGCGTCCGAAGTGGTGGCGGGCACGCGGCAAGTGGTGGCGGACGCGCTCGACGGGCGCGATCCCCGCCTGGTCGTCGTGGTGGGCCCGTGCTCGATTCACGATCCGGAGGCGGCGCGCGCCTACGCCCGGCGCCTCGCGCCGCTGCGCGATCGCTACCAGGATCACCTGATCGTGGCGATGCGGTGCTACTTCGAGAAGCCGCGCACCTCGGTCGGCTGGAAGGGCCTCATCAACGATCCGGATCTCGACGAGAGCTTTCACATCAACAAGGGCCTGCGCCTCGCGCGCCAGCTGCTGCTGGACGTGAACGACATGGGCGTGCCCACGGCGTCCGAGTTCCTGGACACGCAGATCCCGCAGCACATCGCCGACCTGACCTCGTGGGTGGCCATCGGCGCACGGACCACGGAAAGCCAGGTCCACCGCGAGCTGGCCTCCGGACTGTCGATGCCGGTCGGGTTCAAGAACGGCACCGACGGCACGGTGCAGACGGCCGTGGACGCGGTGCTGTCGGCGCGCTCGCCGCATCTCTTCCCGTCGGTCACCAAGCAGGGTGTCTCGGCGATCTTCCAGACCGCGGGCAACAGCACGTGCCACGTGATCCTGCGCGGCGGCTCGCGCACCGGGCCCAACTACGACACCGAGCACGTGGCCGACGCGTGCACGCGGCTGGGGAAGTACGGGCTGCGCGAGTCGGTGATGGTGGACTGCTCGCACGGCAACAGCCGCAAGGACCACAAGCGTCAGGCCGACGTGGCCGCGTCAGTGGCGGAGCAGGTGGCCGGCGGGTCGTGGCGGATCTTCGGGGTGATGCTCGAGAGCCACCTGATCGAGGGCCGGCAGGACTATGCGCCCGGGCAGCAGGCCACGTTCGGCCAGAGCATCACCGACGCCTGCCTGTCGTTCGAGCAGACCGAGCCGATCCTCGAGCAGCTGGCCAAGGCGCAGCAGGCGAGGGGAAAGGTCAGCGCGGCCGCCGCAGCGCGTTGAGGTAACGCCCCAGCTTCTTGTAGAGCGGCGCGCGAAAGGGCGCGGCGCCGGCCACGGCGCGCGCCATGGTGGTCCACCGCGCCGCGCGGAATTCGCCTGGCGGCAGACGCTCGAGCGGCGACTCCACGTCGCGCGTCTCGAAGTAGAACCAGGTACCTGGACCTGGCCGATCCCGGTTCGCGGGTGATTGCGCGGCCTCGGGCAGCTCGTAGGCGAGCAGGTCCGGATACTGCCCCACGCAGACGCAGCGCTTTCGCGGGAATGCCGGTCTCCTCCTCGGCTTCGCGCCGCGCCGCCTCCAGCGGCGTCTCGCCGGCATCGAGACCGCCCTGCGGAAACTGCCACGCACCGGGCACGTCGGCGCGCTCGAGCACCAGCACGCGGCCGCGGGGATCCAGGACGACGGCGCCGACGCCGGCCCGGAAATAGCGGCTCGGCTTTCCCACTTCAGGCGCGGCCGGCGAACTCGCGCGTCTCGGTGTGGACCTTCACCTTCTCCCCTTCCTTGATGAACAAGGGGACGCGCACTTCGAGGCCGGTCTCGAGCGTGGCTGCCTTGGTGGCGCCGCCGCTGGCGGTGTCGCCGCGGACGGCGGGCTCGGTGGACGCCACCGTCAGCTCGACGTGCGCCGGGAACTGCAGGCCGAACGGCCGGCCCTCCAGCTTGTGCACCTGCACCAGCAGGTTGTCCACCAGCAGCTCGCGATCGTCGCCGACGACGTCGGCCGAGAGCGACAGCGTCTCGAAGTTTTCCTGGTCCATGAAGTGGAAGCCGTCGCCGTCGGAATAGAGGAAGGTCGCCTGCGACGTCGAGAGGTCCGGCTCGGCGAACTTCTCCCCCGCCTTGAAGGTCTTGTCGAACACGGCCCGGGTGAGCAGGTTCCGCATCTTCAGGCGCACCAGCGTCTGACCGCCGCGCGCGGTGGGCTTGGACACTTCGACGTCCAGGCACACGTAGGGCGCGCCTTCATGCTGGAAGAAACTCTTGCGCTTGATGTCGATTGCTTCGATGAGTGATGCCACCTGCGTATTCTGACGCACGTCGGCCGTCCGCGAAAACGACGCCTTGACAGAGTGTGCAGGCGGACCAATACTCACGGCCTCATCAAGGTCGAATTCCTCCGAAGGAGGACCCATGTCGATGAATCCCTACGACGACGAGTTCGGCGTTTCCCGCCGGGACCTGATCAAGCACAGTGCGGCGGTGGTGGGCGGCGCCCTCGTCGGAGGCCAGGCCGCCGAGACGCTGGCGCAAGGCACGGCGCCGGCGGTGCAGACCGGCGGCCGCAGCATGGCCGGCACGAAGTTCAAGGCGCTGGTGCGCCACGCCGACTTCAAGACCACGCAGGTCGAGACGCTGACGCTGCGCCCGATCCACCCGCGTCAGGTGGTGGTGCGGGTGCAGGCCGCGCAGGCCTGCTACACGATCGTCAACGCGCTCGCGCCGGCAAGGCCCGCGGCGCCGGCGCCCGGCGCGCCGCCGCCGAACCCCGCCGTGTTCAACGCCGCCATCGTCGGCCACGGCGGCGTGGGCATCGTCGAGGAAGTGGGCGCGATGGTGAAGCGCGTCCAGGTGGGCGACCGGGTGGTGGTGCCGGTGACGGCGCAGTGCGGCGAGTGCTACAACTGCCTCCGCGGCAAGGGCGACCGCTGCCAGTCCGGCGCGAACCGGCCGCTGCTGCCCGCGGCGTCGCTCTCCGACGGATCGCCGGTCAACGGCAACCTCGGCGCCTTCGCCGAGCTGATGGTGGCGTGGGAAGAGCAGACCGTGCCGATCTTCAGCACCCACGACGCCGCCGAGCTGTCGCTGCTCTCGTGCGTGGCGACGACGGGTCTCGGCATGGCGATGATGCGCGTGCCGATCGAGGCGGGCTCGAACGTGGTGGTGTTCGGCGCCGGCCCGGTCGGCCTCAGCGCGATCCAGGGCGCGCGCATCATGGCGGCGTCGAAGATCGTCGCGGTGGAGCCGATCCGCTACCGCCGCGATCTCGCGCTCAAGCTCGGGGCCACCGCGGTGGTCGATCCCAACGTCGACAACGCCAACCTGGTGCAGAAGCTGCGCGAGATGACGATGGGCGAGACCGATCGCGCATTCGCCGGCGGGCGCGGCGCGGCGGCGGACGGCCCGGACTACGTGCTCGAAGCGGTGGGCGGCGATCGGTTCAAGCCGAAGACCGAGGTCGGCCCCGACCCCACCGGCACGCAGGTCCTGGTGCAGGCGTGGCAGCTCGTGCCTCCGGGTGGCTGGCTGCGCACGAGCGGCGTCGGCCATCCCCCGGGCTCCACCGTGACGTTCCCGGCCGGCGCCTGGTCCAACGGCACCAAGCAGCAGGCCGGCGGCAACTTCGCCGGCGTGAACATCAAGCGCGACATCCCGACCTTCGTGCGCCTGATCGAGTCCGGCCGGTTCGACGCCAAGTCCCTGGCGACCGCGAAGTATCCCGTGGAGAAGGCCCGGGAGGCCCTGCAGGTCGCCGCGGACCGAACGACGGTGTCGTCGGTGGTGGTGTTCAGTTGAAGGCTCCGGGCTCCAGGCTCCTGGCCCCAGGCTCTGGGCGCTCGCCGCATAGGCGCCGATCGTGCACCTGACGCCCGGAATGCGCCTGCGATCAGCGGATCACGAACTGATCGGCACGGGTGGCATGGGCGAGGTCTATCGTCGCCATCGATACCAGGCTCCACCGTGAAGTCGCCATTAAAGTTTCGGCGCAGCAGTTCACGGGCCGTTTGCCCGTGAGGCCAGGACCATCGCGTCGCTGAATCATCCTGGCATCTGCAGGCGCACTCCACGACGTCGGCCCCGATTACCTCGTGATGGAGCTCGTCGAAGGCTCGACGCTCGCCGACCGGATCAAGGAGGGCCCGCTGAGCCTGGACGAAGCGTCGGGCATCGCACAGCAGATTGCCGACGCACTCGATTGTGCGCACGACAAAGGCATCGTGCACCGTGACCTCAAGCCCGGCAACATCAAGATCCGCCCGGACGGTGTCGTGAAGGTGCTCGACTTCGGCCTTGCGAAGGTCGAAGGCACTGCTCTCGTGCAGTCCGACAATTCGCCCACGATCACGTTCGCTGAAACCGAGGCGGGCATGATTCTCGGCACGGCGGCCTATATGGCGCCGGAGCAGGCGATCGGCAAGTCCGTGGACAAGCGCGCCGACATCTGGGCCTTTGGTGTCGTGTTCTACGAGATGCTGGCCGGCGAGCGGCCACACAAAGGAAATTCACTTCAAGAGATGATGGCCAGTGTCCTGAGGGATGAGCCGAGGTGGGACCGGGTTCCCACCCGGGTCCATCGTCTGCTCAAGCGCTGCCTGGAAAAGGACCCGAACAAGCGTCTGCGCCACATCGGCGACGTGATGTTGCTGCTCGACGAGGTGCCTTCAGGCCCAACCTCCGCGATCACACCAACAACGGCATCGTCTGCGACTCCCGCGAAGACATGGCGCTGGCCGGTGACAGCCGCGGTTCTGTTCGTACTGGCAGTCGCTGCGGTCGCTCTCTGGGCACCGTGGCGATCCGAAACAAGCGGCGGGCAGGCAGCACGTTTCGAGATAGGACCAACCGACGGAATGGCCTTCATCAACGCCGGCACGATGACGGTGTCGCCCGACGGTCAGTGGATGGTGTTCCCCGCCGCTGGCGCTGACGGCATCACACGGTTCTGGCTCCGCTCTCTCGACAAGGTGGAGGCCCGAGCGCTTCCGGGTACAGAAACCGATGCTCTCGTACCTCCCGCGTCCTGGTCGTGGGACAGCCGCTACGTCGTCTTCTTCAAAGGGCACCACGGTCAAGAAGATCGATATTCAGGGTGGGCCACCGCAGACGCTGGCGGATTTGCCCAGATTCATGGCCGGCGCTGCGTGGAACCGTGACGGCGTCATTGTGGTCGGGATGAACGGCGGCCCGCTGCTGCGGTTCTCTGCATCGGGAGGCATGGCGATTCCAGCGACCACACTCGACAAGAACGAGACGAGCCACGGCTGGCCTCAATTCCTGCCAGATGGTCGTCATTTTCTCTACCTACGAGTATCGGCCGATCCGAACAAGACGGGCGTCTACATCGGCTCGATTGATGCCCAACCCGCTGAGCAGAGTACGACGCGCATCCTGGCCAGCAACCGACAGGCGTACTATGCCGCGGCAGCCGGCGGCGGACTGGGACATCTGGTCTTCATGCGCGAGAGCGCAGTGATGGCCCAGCCCTTCGATCCCGGCACGACTGAGCTGAGCGGCGAGCCCGCTGCGATCGCGGAAGGCGTCGATTCGTTCGGCCCGGCGGCCTTCGGACAGTTCTCTGTCTCGAATACAGGGACACTCGTGTATCGCGGCGGTGCGGCATCGCGGATGGTGCCCACATGGTTCGACTCCCGAGGGAACCGATCAGGCGTCCTCGGCGACCCGGTGAGTACGCGAATCCAGCCGTATCACCGGATGGAGCCCGCGTTGCCGTTGCGCTCGGACCGGCAGCGAGCAGGGACATCTGGATTCTGGCGCAAGGGACGGCCACGCGGTTCACGTTCGATCCCGCCTCCGACGACAACCCGGTGTGGTCGCCGGACGGAACCTCCATCGTCTTCAGCTCGGAGCGCTCGGGGCGAGGGGACCTGTACATCAAGCCCGCAGATGGCTTAGGCGAGGAACGGTTGCTGTTCAAATCCGACGAGCCCAAGGCCCCAACCAGATGGTCCAAGGATGGACGGTTCTTGTTCTTTGGGAGTGTCGGTCTGAAGACGGCTGGGGACATTTGGGTTCTGCCAATGCGGGGCGAAGCCAAACCCTTCGCCATCGTTCATACCAGTTCAACGAAATGTTTGCCCAAGACTCCCCCGACGGCCGCTGGATCGCGTACGCGTCACCAGAATCTGGCTCGTATGAGATCTACGTGCGACCGTTCTCGCCCGAAGCCAGCGACGGCGCGACCGGGGTCAGATGGATGGTCTCGAAAGGCACTGGCATGCATCCGAAGTGGCGGTCCGACGGCAGGCAATTGTTGTACACGTCCCTCAAGCTCGAGCAAATGGCAGTCGACGTCGATACCAGTAAGGGATTCCAGTACGGGACGCCGCGCCGGTTGTTCGCAGCGCCGCCACCGTTGCTCGACGTCGGCTGGGATCTGCACCCCGACGGCGAGCGTTTCCTCTTCGTCTCGGCATCAGAGGGCGCGCGCGCGGTCCCGTTTACCGTCGTGCTCAACTGGGCGGCGGGGCTGAAAGATTAGGGAGTTCGATCCGGTCTTCGGTCTTCGGTCTTCGGTCCGGGTCGAGCGAGCCTGCAAACGGTTGATAGGTGTTGGGCGGTTGCTCTGGTGCTAGCATAGTGCTAGCGCAGGAGGGAGCGATGCCCACGATTACCGTCCGGAACGTGCCCAGCAAGGTCGTCCAGTCCCTGAAAGCTCTCGCCCGGCGGCACAATCGGTCGATGGAGCAGGAAGTGCGCGATTTGATTGAGGGGTATGTCGCCGAACGACGCGCAGTTCTCGACCAGATCGAAGCCGGGTGGAGTAAGCAGACACGCCGGCCGACAGCCACCGAGATCGACTCCTGGATGGGCGTTGGGCGTCCGTGAAGGCCGTCGTTGATACCAACGTCGTAGCCTACCTGCTCCTCGGCACCGAGGCCTTTGTCGATGAAGCCCGGACTTGCCTCGATACGATATCCGACCCCATCGCACCCGCCCACTGGGAAGCCGAACTCACGAATGTTGTCTGGGTGGCGGTCCGGTCCGGCATCCTCCCGCCCGAGGAGGGCCCCGTACGCCTCAGCCTGGCGAAACGCCTTGGTGTCGAATCGGTGACCACGACTACTTTGTGCCAGGGTGCCCTGCTGCGATCCGTCGCCTCCGGCGTCGCCGTCTACGACACGCTCTTCGTCGAACTGGCGGCACGAGTCGGGTGCCCATTGCTCACGTTCGATAAGGCCCTGATCAAATCGTTTCCGGATATCGCCATTCGCCCACGGGATCTGGCAGCCTGATCTCGTCGCGTGTATCGCTCCACGACATGGAGCCGTTCCGTTTGGGGATGCCCGACAAAATCACCCCACGACTGATTCCGCAGGCCACAGCCACGCGGCGCCGCGCACGCCGCTCGAGTCGCCGTGCACCGGCGGGACGAGGCGCGTGACGATCGCATCCGAGAACACGTAGCGGCTCCACAGCCGCGGCACATTCTCGTAGAGGCGCGTGACGTTCGACATGCCGCCGCCGAGAACGATGACGTCGGGATCCAGCACGTTGATGATCGACGCCAGGCCGCGCGCCAGCCGATCCTCGTAGCGACCCAGACAGGCCTCCGCCTCGGCGTCGCCGCGGCTCGCGCTGGCGACGACGTCGGCTGGAGACAGCCAGCGGCCGCTGTGCTGCTGGAAGTCGCGCGCCAGACCCGGCCCGGAGAGAAACGTCTCGATGCAGCCGCTGCGGCCGCAGTAGCACGGCGGCCCCGGCCACTCGACGCCGGCACCGCTGCCGCCGCGCATGCCGGGAAGCGGGTTGTGGCCCCACTCGCCCGCCACCGCATTCGCGCCCGTGAGCACGCGGCCGCCCACGACGATGCCGGCGCCGACGCCAGTGCCGAGGATGACGCCGAAGACCGTGTCAGCGCCGGCACCGGCGCCGTCCACGGCTTCCGACAGCGCGAAGCAGTTGGCGTCGTTGGCCAGCCGGACCGGTCGCCCGATCCGGCGCGCAAGGTCGTCCGCGAGCGGCCGGCCGATGAGCCACGTCGAGTTGGCGTTCTTGACCAGGCCGTTGGCCGGCGAGATCGCCCCGGGGATGCCGATGCCGACCGTCGCGGCAGCGCCGGAGCTGGCCTCGCACGCTTCGACCAGTTTCGCCACCGCTTCGATCGTCTCGGCGTAATTTCCCTGCGGCGTGCGGACGCGCTGGCGCAGCACAATCCGGCCGTCCGCGGCAAGCACGGCCGCCTCGATTTTGGTCCCGCCCAGATCCACGCCGATCCGCATCAGTCCGCTATGCAGCCTCAAGCGTGAATCTCTGTACAGCATTCGCGGCTCTGCATAGCGGACCGGCGCGCGAAGCGCACCAGACAGACACGGGAAACCAGCCACAGTCAGGACCGGGGAATGGCTGGGGGTAACCTTGGCTGGTTTTCCGATATCCTATTGATCTCACTAGCCTTTGTAGGCGAGGTGTGCCTCGCCGTTGGGGATCCTGTAATGCTGAAACGTTCGGCCGCCACCGTTGTTGCGATTGCGGGCGCAGTCCTCGTGACTTATGCGCAAGCTGGGCGTCAAGCGCCGGCGGCACCGTCGCAGCCGGCTGCCGCCCCTCGCGCGGCGGCGCCCGCCACCCCGGCCACGCCCGCCGTTGCGCCGCGTCCCGTTCGCGCCTCGGCGCCGGCGCAACCGGTCGTGTCCGACGACGAGCAGCGCGCCTTCCTGAAGCAGTACCTGCATGGCCTGCCACAGCGAGCGCGCCAAGGCCGCCGGCATGGACTCGGCGCGCAAGCTCTCGGTCGACGGCGCTGGATCCCGCCAACGTCGCGCACGACGCCAAGACCTGGGAACTGGTGGTGCGCAAGCTGCGCGCGGGCATGATGCCGCCGGCGGGCATGAAGCGGCCCGAGCCGCCGGCGTTCGACGCGATGATCGCGTCGTTCGAGAGCCGAGCTCGATCGCGCGAGCCGGCCCCAACACGCCGGCCCCCGGCCTGCACCGGCTGAACCGCACCGAATACGCAGAACGTCGTCCGCGATCTGCTGGACCTCGACATCGACGCGGCGAAGTACCTGCCGTCCGACGACTCGACCTCGGGCTTCGACAACATCGCCGGCGCGCTGGGCATCTCGTCGACGCTGGTCGAGGCCTACGTGTCGGCGGCGCAGAAGATCAGCCGGCTGGCGATCGGCTATCCCGAGGAGCCGACGCTGGCCGTGTACCGGACGCGCGAGGACACGTCGCAGGACTATCACATCGAGGGGCTGCCGTTCGGCACGCGCGGCGGCCTGCGTGGTGCCGCACGCTGTTCCCGTCCGACGGCGAGTACACGCTGACGGTGACGCCGATCTTCGGCGACAACATGTCGCCGACCGGCTTCGGCTCGGTGCCGTGCGAGCGGATCGAGATGCTGCTCGACGGCGAGCGGCTGCAGCTGCTGGACTGGCAGGGCGGCGGGCGCATGCCGGCGGCCAACTGCGGTCCCGGCCGCACGCGGCCCGAGGTGCGCGGCGGCCAGTCGGGCCCCGAGGCGTTCTTCGGCGGCCGCGGCGGCACGCCGATGCGCGTGCGCTTCAAGACCACCGCCGGCACGCACATGGTGGGCGCCACGTTCCTCGCCACCAACTTCGCGCCGCTGCTCGACCTCGACCGCCACTTCCTGCGGTCCACGGTGCAGACCGGCCCGACGCCGGGCTACACGTTCTTCCCGCACGTCGGCACGCTCCGCATCGAAGGCCCGTTCGAGGCCGACGCAGGCCACGGACTCGCCGAGCCGCCGCAAGATCTTCGTCTGCACGCCGAAGACGGCGGCCGAGGAAACCGCCTGCGCGCGGCGCATCGTCACCAACCTGGCCACCTACGCGTTCGGCGGCCGGCCACGCCAGCCGACGTCGAAGGCCTGATGGAGTTCTACCGCTTCGGCCGCAAGGAAAAGGACTTCGACCAGGGCATCGAGATGGCGCTGGCGCGCATGCTGGCCTCGCCGCAGTTCATCTACCGCATCGAGGAAGAGCCGGCGTCGGTGCAGGCCCGGGCAGCCGTATCGCATCACCGACGTCGACCTGGCGTCGCGGCTGTCGTTCTTCCTGTGGAGCACGGCCCCCGACGACGAGCTGCTGCGGGTGGCGGGCCAGGGCCGGCTGCGGAACCCGGCGGTGCTCGAGCAGCAGGTGCGCCGGATGCTGAAGGATCCGAAGGCCGAGGCGCTGGCCGAGAACTTCGCCGGCCAGTGGCTGAACCTGCGCGGCCTGCGACGCCACGGCGCCGCTGCCGCTCATCTACCCCGACTTCGACGACCCGCTGCGCCAGGCGATGCGCCGCGAGGTGGAGCTGCTCTTCGACACCATCGTCCGCGAGGATCGCCGCGTCACCGACCTGCTGACCGGCGGACTACACGTTCGTCAACGAGCGGCTGGCCAAGCACTACGGCATCCCGAACATCTACGGGCAGCCAGTTCCGGCGCGTCACGCTCGGGCCCGAGCATGGACGTCGCGCAAGGGCCTGACTCGGCAAGGGCGCGTTCCTGGTCACGACGGCGAAGCCCGAACGCACCTCGCCGGTGACGCGCGGCAAGTGGATCATGACCAACATCCTCGGCATGAGCCCGCCCGACCCGCCGGCCGACGTGCCGCCGCTGCCGCCGCGCGCCGCCGATCCGAACGCGAAGGAACCGTCGATGCGGCAGAAGATGATGGACCACCGCGTCCGCGCCGGACTGCGTGCAGTGCCATCAGCTGATGGATCCGATCGGCTTCGCGCTCGAGAACTTCGACGGCATCGGCCTGTGTGCGCACCCACGACGAGGGCACGCCGGTCGATCCGAAGGCGCGCACGTTCGACAGCACGCAGATCGACGGGCCGGCGGCGCTGCGCAACTGGCTGGCCGACCAACTACTCGAAGCAGTTCGTGGCGGTGGCGGCCGAGAAGCTGCTGACCTACGGGCTGGGCCGCGGCCTGGACTATCAGGACATGCCGCTGGTGCGCGCGCTTGCGCGCGACGCCGGCCAGTCCGAGCAACCGCTTCTCGGCGCTCGTGCTCGGCGTCGTGAAGAGCCAGCCGTTCCAGATGAATACGCAAGCTCGGTGCCGCCGGCCACGACGCACGGCGTCGGCGACGCCGCGCCGATACCCGGAGCAAGAGTGAACCAGAAGGTATCAGTCATGTTCATCACCAAGAAGCACATTCCGCCGGCGGACGTTCCTGCAGGGCGCGGGCGCCACGCTGGCGCTGCCGCTGCTCGAAGCGATGGTGCCGGCGGGCGACGCTGCTGGCGCAGACGGCCGCCGACCCCAAGACGCGCTTCGTCGGCATCTTCTTCCCGCACGGCATGGCGCCCGGCCACTGGGAGCCGGCGGCTGAGGGCGCGCTGCCCGAGAAGCTGCCCTACATCCTCGAGTCGCTGGAGAAGGTCAAGGACCAGACGACGGTGCTGAGCGGCCTGTGGTCGCAGTCGGCCGAGCCGCCCGAAGGCACGACCGGTTCCGATCACTGGGTGGCCGCCGCGTACCTGACCGGCATCAAGCCGCGCAAGACGGCCGGGTCCGACGCCACCGTCGGCAGCGCGACCATCGATCAGATGATCGCGCAGAAGATCGGCCAGGAAACGCTGCTGCCGTCGCTGCAGCTGGCGGTGGAGGATCCGAACTCCAGCTCGAGCAACTGCGGCGAGGGCTACAGCTGCTCGTACACGAACTCGATCTCGTGGATCGAGCTGCCGACGCCCGCCGGGCGAGACGGTGCCGCGCACCAGCCCGCTGCCGATGGAGCTGAACCCGCAGGTGGTGTTCGAGCGGCTGTTCGGCAGCGGCTCCACGCCGGAGCTGCGCGCGCAGCGCATGAAGCAGAGCCAGAGCATCCTCGACTCGCTGACGCGACGAGCTGGCCGGCCTGCGCAAGTCAGCTGGGCGCGGCCGACGTCCGCACGGTCAACCAGTACACCGACGAGATCCGCGAGATCGAGCGCCGCATCCAGCTGGCCGCGAAGGCGTCGACCGACGTGCCGGAGCTGGACCTGCCGCCGGGCATCCCCGAGCAGTTCGACGAGCACATCCGGCTGCACTCCGACCTGCTGGCGCTGGCGTTCAAGGCCGACATCACGCGCGTGGCGACGCTGCTCGGCGCGCGCGACCTGACCAGCCGCGTCTACCCGTTCCCGAAGAGCTCGCTCTTCCCCGAAGGCGGCACGAGCGTGAGCTTCCACGGCGGCTCGCACCACCAGGACGATCCGGTGCAGGTGCGCCGCTACGCGACGCTGAACCGCTACCACGTGTCGACGCTGGCCTACCTGGCCGAGAAGCTGAGGTCGATTCCCGACGGCGACGGCACGCTGCTCGACCACTCGCTGATCGTCTACGGCTCGAACATGGGCAACTCGAACCAGCACCAGCACTACGACGTGGCGCACCTGCTGGTCGGCGGCGCCAGCGGCAAGCTGAAGGGCAACCGCCATCTGGCCTACGAGCGCAAGAGCGTGCCCACCGGCAACCTGCTCCTGAGCGTGCTGGACCTGTACGGCATCGAGAAGGACAAGCAGGGCGACAGCACCGGCCGGCTCGCCAAACTGGTCTGACGAGCATGAAGCTGCGCCGGGCCGGCATCGCCGGCGCTCCTGCTGCTGGGACTCTGTGCCGGCGACGGCGCGGCGCCGCCGGCCGCGAGCGACGTCGCCGACGCCGCGATGAACGGCGACCGGCAGGCGGTGCAGCGCCTGCTGCGGCAGAAGGCCGACGTCAACGCGCCGCAGGTGGACGGCGCCACGGCGCTGCACTGGGCGGTGTATCGCGACGACCTCGAGCTGGCGGGCGCCCTGCTGCGCGCCAAGGCCAACGTCGACGGCGGCCAACCGCGTCGGCATGACGCCGCTGGCGATGGCGGCGCTCTACGGCAACCCGGCGATGATCGACCGGCTGCTCAAGGCCGGCGCCGACGCCAAGGCGCTGACGCCGAACGGCGAGACGATGCTGATGTTCGCGGCGCGCAACGGCAACCCGCAGGCGGTGAAGCTGCTGGTCGAGGGCGGCGCCGACGTCAACGCGCGCGAACGGCTGCGCGGCACCACGGCGCTGATGTGGGCGGCGGCGCAGCGCCATCCCGAGGCGGTGAAGGTGCTGCTGGCGGCCGGCGCCGACGTGGGCGCGAAGTCGGCCGGCGCCGGCCTGCCCCGCAACTACATGGCCAACCGCGTGAACCTGCGCGCGGTGGCGACCTCGCAGGAGCGGCGGCGCCGCGCGGCCGCCGCCGGCATCACCTACGAAGAGCAGCTGGCGCTCGACCAGAAACAGGGCCGCGATCTCGGCGGCCAGCGAGGCCTGGCGCAGGCGCTCGGCCCCGACGGGCTGCCGCTTGCGGGCCGTGGGCTGCGCCGGCCGCGAACGCGACGCCGCCGGCCGCGTCAGCCGGCGCCTCCGGCCGCTGCGGCTCCAGCCGCGCCGCCGGGCGTGGGCGCGGCGCGGGCGCCGGCGGCGCGCGGCGACGCCCGACGATCGACGACGACAACGAGGTGGTGTTCGCGGGCCTGGTCGGCAGCGGCGGCGGCGGGCTGACGGCGCTGGTCTTCGCGGCGCGCGAGGGCGACATCGACTCGGCGCGGGCGCTGCTCGACGGCGGCGCCAACGTCAACCAGCAGACCGAGTACGGCTGGACGCCGCTGCTGACCGCGGTCAACAACCGCAACTACCGGCTGGCGAAGCTCCTGCTCGAGCGCGGCGCCGACCCGAACATCGCCAACAACAGCGGCTGGTCGCCGCTCTACCTCGCGACCGACAACCGCAACATCGAGGGCGGCGACTACCCGGTCCCGAAGCCGGACCTCGATCACCTCGAGATCATCACGGCGCTGCTCGACAAGGGCGCCAACCCGAACGCGCCGGTCAAGGAGAACACGCTCACCCGCACCATCTTCACGATGCAGTGGTTCTGGGAAGACGGCGCCACGCCGTTCATCCGCGCGGCGCAGTCGAGCGACACCGAGCTGATGAAGCTGCTGCTCAAGTCAAGGCCGATCCCAAGGCGCGCACGGCATTGGGCGACACCGCGCTGACCGCGTCGGCCGGCATCGGCTGGGTGGAGGGCGTCACCTACGAGCGCTCGGCGAAAGAGAACCTCGAAGCGATGCGCATGCTGCTCGACCTCGGCCTCGACCCGAATCACGCGAACAACGAGGGGCGCACGGCGCTGATGGGCGCGGCGATGAAGGGCCGGAACGACGTGGTGCAGCTGCTGGTCGAGCGCGGGCGCCAAGCTCGACACACGCGACAAGGGCAGCCGCGACACCGACAAGGTGGCCTCGGCCGCCGCCGGGCACACGTGGCAGGCGATCGACTACGCGGAAGGCCTGGTGCGCGTCGGCGTGCAGTCGGCCGTCACCCGTCCCGAGACGTCGGCGCTGCTGCGCAAGCTGATGGTCGAGCGCGGCCTGCCGGTGCCGCCGATCGACCGCAACATCCTCTCGATCTGCGTCGTCGCGCTCTGCCAGGGCGAGCCCCAGTAGAGAGTTCTCGGTGTCGGTTCTCGGTTGTCAGTAAGCTCTCAAGTGTAACGTCTCACCGAGAACCGAAAACTCACGACCGACAACTGCGGTCGTGGAGGAGCGGCTGCTCGCCGCGGCGAATCGATTCTGTCTACACCAGCTGCGAGCCATGCGCGATGTGCGTCGGCAAGATGTACTGGGCCGGCGTGCGGTCGCTGGTCTACGCGCTCCGCCGCCGCCGTCGCTGGAGAGGTGATAGCATCGGCGGCTGGCTGGGCCTCGGCCCCGATTCGAAAGGCAGCCAACATGAGCATCGCCGCTGGTTCCCGCATCACCGCCACATCCACCCGGCCGGCCTCCTGGTTCTACGCCGCCCTGGTGGTGTTGGGCGGCATCATGGCCGTCATCTTCTGGTTCGTCGCCGCCACGCCGTATTTCTCGCTGCAGCGCGAGTCCTTCGGCCCGGCCCCAGACGTCTACTGGCCGCGCCGGTTGCCGCTGCTCGTCCACATCGCCGGCGGCTCGCTGGCGCTGCTGCTGGGCCCGATCAACCTGTGGCTGGGAGAAACCCGGCGGCGCTTGCCCTGGCACAAGAATCTTGGGCTTCGGCTACCTGGCCGGCGTGCTGATCGGTGCCGCGGCGGCCTTCTATCTGTCGTTCACGACGCCGCTCGGCTGGGTGTTCGGCAGCGGGCTCTTCGCTCTGGCCATCGCGTGGACGGTGACGACCGGGATGGCCTTCAGGGCGATCAACAGCCGGGCGATCGTCCAGCACCGCGAGTGGATGATCCGCAGCTACGTGGTCACGCTGGCGTTCGTCTTCTTCCGGATCGTGGTCGCGGTCACGGAGATCCAGGGCGATCGGCACCGTGACCGAACGTCTCGGCGTGGCGGCGTGGTCCTGCTTGGCCGCTGCCGCTGTGCTCACCGAGGTGGCGTCCTGCAGTGGCGCAAGGTTAAGGCCTAGTGCGGCGGGCGGCCGTCGTCATCGCCTACGCCGCGCTGACGGCGGTGATGACATGGCCGTTCGTCAACTACGGCCACTTCGCGGACTCGAGCTACGGCGGCGACGCGCGCCTGATCATCTGGACCACCGCGTGGGCCAACCACGCGGTGTTGAACGGCCTGCCGCTCTTCGACGCCAACATCTTCTTCCCGGCGCCCCAATCGCTGCGCTACAACGAGCACCTGCTGGGCGTGAGCCTGGCGACGCTGCCCTGGGCCGCCGCCGGCGCGTCGCCGGTGCTGGCCTACAACGCCACCTGGTGGCTGGCCTTCTTCCTGAACGGCGTGGCGACATTCGCCTGGCTGCGCCGCTTCGCCATCGACGCGGTGCCGGCATTCGCCGGCAGCCTGGTGTTCGCGTGCTCGTTCTACGTGATGCTGCACGCGCACGGGCATCTCCATCTGATCTGGCTCTGGCCGCTGCCGCTCTCGGCGCTGCTCCTGGAGCGCTGGTTCGTCGCGCCGGCCGCCTGGCGGGCGGCAGTCTGGCTGGCCGTGGTGCTGATGGGGCTGCTGACCTCCTGGTACGTGGCGGTGATGGTGGCGTTGGTCAACGGGATCGTGCTGGCGATGCTGATCGTCGCGACGCCGGCCGCGGCCGCCGCCGGCGTCTGGCGCCGCCGCGTGGCGCACCTGGCGGCGGCAACCGTGATTGCCGCCGCCGTCGTTTACCCGCTTGCCAGGCCGTACGTCGGCCTTCGCGCCAACCCGGCCGAGGCGGCGGCCTTTTCGGCCGACCTCGAGGCGTATCTCGTGCCGCCCGAGAACACGATCGTCGGGCGATGGTGGCGCGCCCACGTGGACGCGAGGCCGCGATCGATCTACGGCGAGACGACGCTTTTCGCCGGGTGGATCGCGATCGGCCTGGGGCGTCCTCGGGCTGGTGGCGCTGCGTCACGGACCGGCGCGTCCCGAGGCTGGCCTGGGTGTTTCCCGGCGCTTGCCGCGGCGGGGTTCCTGCTGTCGCTCGGGACCGTCGCCGCCGCTGCTGGGCGGGCCGGCGCTGGCGCCATTCGGCTGGCTGGCGAGCCTGCCGGGCTTCTCGGGCATGCGGGCGCCAGGCCGCTTCGCGCTCGTCGGCATGCTGGGACTCTCGGGCCTGACCGCGCTTGGCGCCTCGTGGGTCGCCGCTCGCGCCGGCCGCCGCGGCACGCTGGTGCTGGCTGTGCTGATTCCGGTGATGCTGCTGGAGTGGTTCGTCGTCGGCTTTCCCGGCGGCAAACCCGAGGTGCACCCGATCCCGGCGATCTACCGGACGCCGGAGGTGCGCGCTGCGCGTGCGATTGCGTCGCTGCCCGAGTATCGGGACCGCCAGGACTGGTTCCTGGGCGGCGACTACCTGTATTACTCGACCGCGCATTGGCGCCCGATCGTGAACGGGTTCGGGCGCAGCGAGCCCTCCAATCAGCCGGAGGTGATCGCCGCGATTCGATCGTTCGCGTCGGATCCGGAGGCCGTCAGGGCGTTGGGCGTGCAGTACGTGGTCGTGCACGCGGATCGGCTGGCCCCCGAGGAACGCGGCATCATCGACGCCGCCAGGGCCAATCCCCGCTGCCGGCTGGTGAAGCAGATAGACTCGGACTACCTCTTCGAGATGCTCAGGTGAAGAACAAAGTCGTCGCGCGGTACCGCGGATGGGCGGATGGTGAAGGCGCCTAGCGTCCGCTGATTCCCTGCCAGTCCAGACGAGCCTCGACGACCTCGACCAGGCGGTCGATGTCCTGCTCCGTGTTGAACAAGTGCGGCGACACACGGATGTTGCCCTCACGAAGGCTGACGACGACCTGCTCGTGGCCGAGCGCTTCAAACAACCGCTTCGTGGCCTCCGGTGTGTGCGCCCTGAAGCACCCGTATGGGCCCCGCTGGGCGGCGTCCGTGGGACTCGCCAGCTCGACCAGATCCTGCGGCAGGCGGGCGAACAGCCGATCGATGAGCCGATCGTTGTGGGCTTTCACCGTTGCCGGACCGATGCCGTCGACGAACGCGACGGCAGCCGTCATTGCCGCCAGGTTCAAGTTGAACGCGCCCGACCACTCGGGCGCGTCCCATCGGCTGGCGGTCGGCGCAGGCTTGGGGTCTGCGAAATTGCAGCGCGCTGAAGTCGCTCGCGCCAGCCGTGGCCATCCAGTAGAACGGCCCCGGCCGCAGCGTCTCGAGGTGCTTCAGCTGGCACCAGAAGAAACCGGTGCCATAGGGGCTGAGCAGCCACTTGTAGCCGGCCGCGGTCATGAAGTCGGCGCCCAGTTGGGCGACGTCCAGGGGCACCGCGCCACAGCATTGGCTGACATCCAGCGACAGCCAGGCGCCTTGGGCGTGGCAGGCGCGAGCCACTTTCGACGCCTCCAGCATCGAACCGTCATCGAACCGCACCAGGCTCACCGACACCAGCCGTGTTCGCGGCGACAACGCGGCGATGAGATCGTCGGCCGAGAGAAATCGGCTCGACGGAGAAACGGCGCGAAGCGTCACACCCTGCCGCTCCGCCAACGGCGCCCAGGTGGTGTACTGCAGCGGAAATTCGCCGGTGGAGGTGATGACCTCGTCGCCTGCTTCCCACGGCAGACCGTGGGCCAGGATCGCCGTGCCCGCACTGGCGCCGGTCGTGAGTGCCACCTCGTCCGGACGTCCGCCGATCAGGTTCGCGATCGAAGCGCGCAGGCGGTCGGTCACCTCGAAGAAGGACGACTGCGTCACGCGGTGCGGGAACGTCTTCGCGTCCACGGCCAGGCTCGCGGCCTGGATGGCCACCCGAGGCATCAGACCCTCGGACGCGCTGTTGAGGTAGGTCGCGTCGTCGAAGTCGAACCAGTGCTCACGCCAGGCGATCATGGGAATTCCTGAAGAATATCAGCCATTGTCGGCTTGGCGCGCCCCACGCAGCCTTCGAGAATCGACTTGCGCCACAACCCTCGGGCGCCTAAGGTACGGGCCTTGGAGGCCCGATGGTTCCAGGCAGTCGGCGGCGTCTCGCGGGGTCGGCGGTGCTGGGGGCGTGTGGCGTTCTCCTCGTCGCGTCGATAAGCCCGCGGGCGCAAGAGCCGCCCAGCCACCAGGACGACCTGAATCGCTACTGCGTCAGCTGCCACAACAGCCGTCTGAAGACGGCGGGCCTGTCCCTCGAAGCACTGGACGTCACGCAGCCGGGTCTCGACGCTGCCGTCTGGGAGAAAGTCGTCCGCAAGCTGCGCAGCCGGATGATGCCGCCGGCCGGCGCGCCGCGACCCGCCGACGCCTCCTATGATGCGCTGGTCGCGCACCTCGAAGGCTCGCTCGACCGGGCCGCCGCGGCGCGTCCCAACCCGGGACGCGTGGACACGTTCCGGCGCCTCAGCCGCGTCGAGTACCAGAACGCCGTGCGCGACATCCTGGCGCTCGACGTGGACGTGGCGTCGCTGCTGCCCAAGGACGATGCCAGCCACGGCTTCGACAACGTCAGCACCACGGACCTGTCGCCGACGCTGCTCGAACGCTACCTGGCCGCCGCGCAGAAAGTGAGCCGCGCGGCGATTGGCGGCGAGCTGCCGTCGGCGGCGAGCCACCTCGTCGTCCTGCCCGCGGACCTGACGCAGGAGGATCACCTCGACGGCCTGCCGCTGGGGTCTCGCGGCGGCGCCGTGACCCGCTACGCCTTTCCCCTCGCGGGCACCTACGAGATCCAAGTGCGGCTGGCGCGCGATCGCAACGAGAACGTCGAGGGCCTGACCGAGCCGCAGCAGCGTGGAACTGTCGCTCGACGGGACGCGCCTCGAGATCTTCACGGTGACGCCCAACCGGAACCAGATGGGGATCTATTACGCCGACGAGTCCGTGGACAAGGACCTGCGGGTCCGCGTCCGCGTCACGCCGGGGCCCGCACGACATCGCCGTGACGTTCCCGCGCCGCACCTTCGCGCTCGAAGAAACCGAGCGGCAGCCGGCGCTGGCCCACTTCAACATGGACCGGCACCCGCGGCGCGCAGGTGGCGCTCTACTCGATCTCGATCGCCGGGCCGTTCGAGCCGGGCGCGGCCGGCGACACACCCAGCCGCCGCCGCGTGTTCCTTTGCCGCCCGGCGGACGCGGCCGCCGAAGACGCCGTGCGCGCGGCGGATCGTCTCCACGCTCGCCCGCCGCGCCTTCCGCCGAGCCGTCACCGCCGCCGACATCGAGGCGCCGATGCGCTTCTACCGGGAGGGGCGCGACCGCGCGGACTTCGAGGACGGCATCGAGATGGCGCTCCGCTCGGTGCTGGCCAGCACCGAGTTCCTGTTCCGCATCGAGCGCGACCCGGCGGGCACGGCGCCGCAGACGCCGTATCGCATCAGCGACGTCGCGCTGGCCTCGCGGCTGTCGTTCTTCCTGTGGAGCAGCGTTCCTGACGACGAGCTGCTGGACGTGGCGATCGCCGGCCGGCTGTCGCAGCCCGAGGTGTTCGAGCGGCAGGTCCGGCGCATGCTGCTCGATCGCCGGGCCGATGCCCTGGTCACCAACTTCGCCAGCCAGTGGCTGTACCTGCGCAACCTGGCCGCCGCGAACCCCGATGCGCGCCAGTTCACGGACTTCGACGACAACCTGCGCCAGGCCTTCCGCCGCGAAACCGAGCTGTTCGTGCAGAGCATCGTGCGCGAGGACCGCAACGTGCTGGATCTGCTGCGCGCCAACTACACGTTCGTCAACGAACGGCTGGCGCGGCACTACGGCATCCCGAACGTCTACGGCAGCCGGTTCCGCCGCGTGACGCTGAGCGACACCAGCGAGCGCGGCGGCCTTCTGGGGCACGGCAGCGTCCTGACGGTCACCTCCTACGCCAACCGCACGTCGCCGGTCCTGCGCGGCAAGTGGGTGCTCGAGAACATCGTCGGCTCGCCGCCGCCGCCGCCGCCGCCCAACGTGCCGACGCTGAAGGACACCGACACCGAAGGGCGAGTGTTGTCGATGCGCGAGCGCATGGCCCAGCACCGCGCCAACCCGGCGTGCGCCAGCTGTCACCAGCTGATGGACCCGGCCGGCCTCTCGCTCGAGAACTTCGACGCCATCGGCCGCTGGCGGGTTCGCACCGAGTCGGGCGGCGCGGTGGACGCGGCGGGCGGCCTGCCGGACGGCTCGACGTTCACCGGCATGAGCGGACTGCGGGCCGCGCTGGTGCGGCGGCCCGACGTCTTCGTCGGCACCCTGACCGAGAAGCTGCTGACCTATGGCCTGGGCCGGGGCCTGGATTTCTACGACGCGCCGGCAGTTCGCAAGATCGTCCGCACGTCGGCGATGACGGACTATCGTTTCTCGTCGCTGGTGCTCGGGATCGTCAAGAGCGAGCCGTTTCAGATGAGGGTATCGCAATGATCGTGACGCAGTCGGCGCTTCCCCGGCGCACGTTCCTGCGCGGCATGGGCGCCACGCTGGCGCTGCCGCTTCTCGACGCCATGGTGCCGGCGCTCTCGGCGCAGGCGCGCGTCGTGGCCGGCTCGGTGCGGCGGCTCGGCTACGTCTACATCCCGATGGGGATGAACGCGGCGGCGTGGACGCCCGAGGCGCGACGGCGCGCTGGAGCTGTCGCCGTCGCTGCTCGCGCTGACGCCGGTCGTCGATCACGTGACCGTGCTGAGCGGCCTCGAGCTGCGCAACGCCTACACCACCGGCAACCACGCCTCGTCGAACTGCGCCTTCCTGAGCTGCTCGAAGGCCAAGCGCACCGAAGGCAGCGATTACGAGCTGGGGACGACGGTCGATCAGATTGCGGCGCGGGCGATCGGCAAGGACACGCCGCTGCCGTCGCTCGAAATCGGCACGGACCTGCTGGCCCAGGTGGGCAACTGCGACAACGGCTACGCCTGCGCGTATCAGAACAACCTTTCGTGGTCGTCGCCCACCACGCCGCTGCCAACCGAGGCCGATCCCCGCGTCGTCTTCGAGCGGCTGTTCGGCGACGGCGGCAGCCCCGAGCGCCGGCGCGCGGAGCTCAAGAAGAGCGGCAGCATCCTGGACTGGATGACCGCGGACCTGGCGCGGCTGCGCCGGGAGCTGGGACCTGCGGACCGCAACCGCGTCGGGCAATACCTCGACTCGGTGCGGGAGGTGGAGCGCCGGATTCAGCGGGCGGAGCAAGCCGACGCCTCGAGCCTTCCGGATCTCGCCCGGCCGGCCAGCGTGCCCGCGGTCTGGGAAGATCACGTCCGGCTGATGTTCGACCTGCAGGTGCTGGCGCTCCAGGCCGATGCCACGCGCGTCATCACCTTCCAGCTGGCCCGTGAAACCAGCACCCGCACCTATCCCCACATCGGCGTGCCCGAGCCGCACCACCCGGTGTCGCACCACGTCAACGACCCGGAAAAGCTGATCAAGCTGGCGAAGATCAACGCGCACCACGTGTCGCTGTTCGCCTACCTGGTCGAGAAGCTGGCGGCGACGCCGGACGGCGACGGCTCGCTGCTGGATCACACGCTGTATCTGCTGGGCAGCGGCATGGGCAACCCCGACGTCCACGACCACTCGAACCTGCCGATCGTGGTGGCCGGCGGCCGCGGCGCCCAGTTCAAGGGCGGGCGGCACATCCGCTTCAACAGCCCGACGCCGCTCGCCAACCTGCACCTGACGCTGCTGGACAAGGTCGGCGTGCATCTCGACTCGTTCGTGGACAGCTCGGGCCGCGTGCCGACCTCGAGCCGCTGAATGTCTAGAAGCATGAGCCGAGCGCAGCGCGCTGCTGGCCGCGGGCTGATGGTGCTGGCCCTGGGCCTCTCGCGCCAGCGGTGCGCACGCACAAGGCGCTCATCGACGCGGTGAAGACCGGGAACCTGCGCGCCGTGCAGGCGGCAGTGACCGCGAAGGCCGACGTGAACGCGGCGCAAGCCGACGGCACCACGGCGCTCCACTGGGCGGTCGAGCAGGACGCGCCGGCGCTGGTGCAGGCGCTGATTCGCGCCGGCGCCAACGTGAAGGCGGCCAACCGCTACGGGGCGACGCCGCTCTGGCTGGCGTCGGTCAACGGCAGCGCGGGCGTCATCGCGATGCTGATCGAAGCCGGCGCCGACGCCAACAGCCCGTCCGCCGATGGCGAGACGCCGTTGATGGTGGCGGCGCGCACCGGCAAGGCCGACGCGGTGCAGGTGCTGCTGGCCAAGGGCGCCAATCCGAACGCGGTCGAAGGGTGGCGCAAGCAGACGGCGCTGATGTGGGCCGCCGGCGAAGGCCACGCCAGCCTGATCCCGATCCTCGTGGCGGCCGGCGCGGACCTCCACGCGCGGTCGGGCGGCGGCTTCACGCCGCTCCTGTTCGCGGCTCGCGATGGCCGGATCGCGGCCGTGCAGGCGCTGCTGGCGGCCGGCGCCAACCTGAACGACGCGCTGCCGGCGCGCAGTCGCGGTTCCGAGCCGCCGGCGGCAGGCGAGACGGGACTGAACGCCTTCCTTCTGGCCACCGCCAACGCCCACTACGAGCTGGCGACCTGGCTGCTCGAACGCGGGGCCGATCCCAACGCCGCGCCCCAGGGCTACACCGCGCTCCACCAGGTGTCGTGGGTACGCAAGGCCGGCATCGCCGGCAGCAATAACCCCGCGCCCGAAGGCTCCGGCAACGTCGACAGCCTGACGTTCGTGCGGACGCTGGTCGCGAAGGGCGCCAAGCTCGACGCGCGCGTGACCCGGCGGCCCAACATGGGCGTCACGACGCTCAACTCGATCGGCGCGACGCCGTTGCTGCTCGCGGCGCGCACGGCTGATGCGCCGCTGATGAAGCTGCTGGCCGAACTCGGCGCCGACCCGCGCCTGACCAACGAAGACGGCTCCACGCCGCTGATGGTGGCCGCCGGCCTGGGCACCAACGCCCCGGGGGAGGATCCGGGCACCGAACCGGAGGTGCTCGAGGCGGTGAAGGTGGCGCTCGCGCTGGGCAACGACATCAACGCCGTGGACAAGAACGGCGAGACGGCCATGCACGGCGCCGCCTACAAGCATGCGCCGTCGGTGGTTCGCTATCTGGTCCAGAAAGGCGCGCGGATGGACGTGTGGAACGCGCCGAACAAGAAGGGCTGGACGCCGCTGCGCATCGCCGACGGCGTGCAGCGCGGCATGAACATCGTCAGCTCGCCGGCCACCGCGGCGGCCATCCGCCAAGTGATGGTCGAATGCGTCGCGGGCTGCAGAGCAGAGTAATCCGCAAGCCCGCCGCCAGGTCCTTCAGCGAATAGCGATCGGGGCGACGGTCGAGCCGGTGCCTCCCTGGATCTTCAGCGGCTCGACCACGATCGCGAACTCGTGGGCGCGGCGCGCGGCCAGCTCGTCGAGCCGCAGGTTCTCCAGCAGGTGGATGCCGTTCACCACCAGGAAGATCTGGTGTCCGGGCCCGGCCAGGTCCTTGTCGGGGTTCGGCGCCACTTCCACGGCGCCGTTGTCGGCGCCCACGAGCATCGGATCCTGCCGCGCCAGCCACTCGGCGGCGGCCGTCCCCAGCCCGGGGCTGGCACGCTGATAGCGCGCGTTGTCCTTGCCCCAGAGCGTGCCCCAGCCGGTGTGGACCAGCACCGCGTCGCCCGGCTGCAGGGTGAGCTTCTGCTCGGCCAGCGCCTGCTGCAGATCCTGCGGCGTGATCTCGTAGCTCTCGGGCAGCACCGGCACCTTCTTCAGCGCCGCGACGTCGATCAGCACGCCGCGAGTCATCAGCGCGCCCACCTGCTCCACCCCCATCCTGGTGAAGCCGGTCCGCGTCGCGGCGTCGTCGATCTTGACGCAGTTGTACATGCTGCCGTTGATCATCTGGTGGCTGAAGGTGTCGAACTGCGTGCCGACCTGGCCGATCTCCGACACCACCAGCTCCTCGTTGGACTTGCGGCGGTTGCGGCCCGGATCGACGCGCGTGCGCTTGGTCATGATCTCGAAGCGCCGGCCCGCCGACAGCGGCATGTTCTCCGAGAGCACGCGCCCGAGTTCGAACACCTCGCCGGTCTTGATCAGGCGCGCCGCGCGCAGCACCGTCTCCGGCTTCATGTGGTTGCCCGAGCCGCGCTGGTCCGCCGCGCCCCATTTCGACGGACATCGTTGGCTCTCTGACGGTGCCTGCCATCTTGAGCGAAGGCGGCCGAGGTTCCTAACCAGGAGCAACGCAAGAGCCAGTGCCGGCAGACGCATGAGCAACCTCCAGGATTCAGTTCCGTGTTCTTGGCGGGACCGTAGGCCGGAGCCCGGAGCCTGGAGCCCTAGTCGATCGCCGAAATGGCGCGACAGATACGCGTGCACGACCGGGAACGCGTCGTCCGACAGCGGCGCGCCCTCGTTCAGCATCGAGATGAGCGTCTCTTCCCATTCCTCGGTGGACCGCCGCCCCAGCCTGATGCGCTTCAGGTCGTGGCACAGCGTGCAGGTGTTGAGGACGATGTCCTTGCCGGGGCCGTCGGGGATCGGTCCGTGCTGCTCGGCCAGATAGGCGACGAGCACCGGCACGTCTTCCTTGGCCACCTTGGCGCCCTTGTCGATCATCACGCCGACGGTCTTCTCCCATCCGGCGGCGTCCATCGCCGACGTCTGGATGCGGCGCGTGTCGTGGCAGCCCTGGCAGCTGGCGTTCATGATCCGCTCGCCGCGGTCGTTGTCGTTCTGCGCCGGCACCGCCCGTGGCCGGCACCGCCCACGAAGGCGCCGAGCGCCAGGCAAAACGTCAGCGCGCGCACGCGCCGACCATGCCAGCAGCCGGATCTGGGTCTCATTGAACGATCTCGCACTCCCCGTAGTTCTGCGACACCGCGGGCTCGGAGATGAACCGCCCGACCTGCATCTGCAGGTAGCCGTGCCGCGAGTGCACCGCCTTGAGCTTCTTGGGCGACGCCTCCTGGGCGAAGACGGTGGTGACGTTCAGCTGCCCGACGGCGTTCTCCACGAAGTAGAGGCTCCATCCCGACAGCACGGCGCTGACGAACGCCTTGTTGGCGGTGCCCCGCACCTCCGCGGTGCCGTCCGCGACGTCGATGTTCTCGACCGTGAGCTGCAGGTCCTGCGTCCGCGTCTGCGCCACGGCCTGCCCGTCCTTCCAGTTGCCGGTCGTGGCCGCCGGAAACCGGCATGCCAGCGACTTGACCGACGTCAGCGGGTTGGGCGGGTCGGCCGGCGGCTTGGCTTGCGCGCCCGCCGCTGCCTGAACGAGAAGGGCTCAGCCCCATCGTTGCCGCCAGCATGTAAAGCCGTCGCGCCTTCTTCACGCGGTTTCTCCCTTCGGTCGCTTATCGGGCCGCACCACGCCGCCTGTGCCGTGGCGGGGCCGTGCGGGTACTACTCTATAATTCACCAACCGGAGGCGGTCCTGAAGAGACTCTTCGTAATCGCGGCGTTTCTCGTCGGTGCGGGCACCCTGGCCCTCGGGCAGGGCGCGGACGCGCAGCTGACGGCGCGCCTCAAGAACCTGTTCCCATCGGCCGCGTCCTTTTCGCCGAAAGAGGGCGAGCCGCCGCACTTCACGGCCTATGGTGCCGGCGCGAACAAGCCGGTCATCGGCTACGCCTTCTGGACCACCGAGGTCGTGCCGCTCGAGCGCGGCTACGGCGGGCCGATTCCGATCCTGGTCGGCATCGACATGAAGGGCATCCTGACCGGCGTCGTGGTCGGCGACCACCGCGAGCCGTACGGCGACTTCTCGATCGACCGCGCCGAGTTCCCGGCGCAGTTCCGCAACAAGGACGTGCGCGACCCGTTCAAGCTGGGCGGCGACATCGACGCGGTGTCGCGCGCCACCATCACCATGTCGGCGGCCATGCGCACGATCCGCAACGGATCGCGGCGGATCGCGCGCCAGCTGATCACGCCCTCCGAGCTAGAGTCGTACACAGCCGTGATTCCCCGCGATGCGGGCTCAGACGAGAGGCCGGCGGGCTTCGGCGGCGCTCGTGTGCGCCGTGCTGGCCGTGCTGGCCCTGCCGGCTGGAGCCTTCGCGCCGGTTGCGTCGGCCGTGGCGTCGGGCGCAGACCGCCCAGCCGGCGCCGGCCGCGCCCGAGCCGGACACGGCCGGCGAGCCCGCCGCCGGCAAGGGCTGGGACTTCGGCGACGAGGAAGAAGAAGAGATCTCCGTCGTTCGCCGAGGACCTGCGCGCCCAGGCCCTGGACATCGCGCTGGTGGTGGCCTTCAACGTGCTGGCCTTCGTCAGCTTCTTCCGCAAGAGCAAGCCGCTGAAGTACGTGACGTTCGTGGCCTCGGTGGCCTACATCGGCTTCTACAAGAGCACGCTGATGTCGATCGTCAACGTGTTCGGGCTGTTCGGCGGCAACCTGCCGATCCTGCGCTACAACCTGGCGTGGTACCTGCTGGCGGCCATCACGCTGGTCTCGACCGTGCTGTGGGGACGCGTCTACTGCGGCCGCATCTGCGCGTTCGGCGCGTTGACGCAGCTGCTCGACGCCGTGGTGCCCGCCCGGCTGCGGATCAACGTGCCGCGCGTGCTCGAGCGCCGCGCATCGTTCATCAAGTTCGGCATCCTGGCATTCGCGCTGTCCTACTTCGTCATCACCAAGGACCCGCTGATCTACCCCTACATCGAGCCGTTCTGGATGTTCGGCATCTACGGCCGGACGGCGCCGATGTGGATCGGCCTCGGCGATGCTGCTCGTCGCCACGGTGTTCGTACGGAACCTCTACTGCCGGTTCCTGTGCCCGCTCGGGGCGTTCCTGGGACTCATCTCGCACCTGACCGTCTTCCGCATCAAGCGCTGGTCGGAGTGCAATCACTGCCGCATCTGCCAGAAGGCCTGCGAGTGGGGGGCGATCCAGGGGCCGAAGATCCTGCAGACCGAATGCGTGCGCTGCGACGACTGCGAGCGGCTGTACGAGGACACCACGAAGTGCCCGCACCACCTGATCATCATCAGGAAGGCCGACATCCTGGCCCGCCGCGCCGCCCGGCCGATTCCCGCCACGCCCGCCTAGCTCTCCTGCCGCTGCGCGGCGTTCTACTTCAGGCCGAGCTCCAGCTTCGTCTTCGCCCAGTCGCGCTTGAGCGCCAGGAAGGCGTCCACGTCGGCGCAGCGCAGGAACGGGTTGGTGGCGCGCTCGAGCGCGATGGTGGAGCTGGGCCGCACACCGTAATCGTGCCCGGGCCAGACGGTGGCATCGTCGGGGACCGACGCGAGCACCTTCTGGAGGCTGTCCCACTCCGTCCGGCCATCCTCATCGTTGCCGGTGCCGCCCACCTTCCCGACGAACAGCAGGTCGCCCGTGATCAGGAGCTTCCACGTCGGCTCGTACAGCGTCAGGTGATCGATGCAGTGCCCGGGCACGTGCAGGCACTGGAGGCGGAGTCCGCCGACGGCAATCTCGCCGCCATCTGGAAGCGCGACCTCCGGCCGGTTCAACGTGGAGAACTCGAACGCGGCGACCTTGGCGCCCGTCTGCGCGCACGCCGCCTCGTTGCCGTTGATGTGGTCCGGGTGGCCGTGCGTGTTGATCACGTGCGTGATCGACAGCCCTTGCGCGCGTGCACGCTGTACCAGCGTCTCGGGTGAGTAGGACGGATCGATCAGCACACCCGTCTTGGCGTCGCGGTCGCCCAGCAGATAGCCGTAGTTGCGATCGCCGCCGGTGGCGACCTGTTCGAAGATGAGCTGCATGGGATGGGATGATAGGCCATGGGGCTCAACCCGTGCGGCCATCGTCGCGTTCGGGTTCATCCTCGCGCAGTCGCAGACGCAGGACTGCCGCCAGACCCCCCGAACCGAATCGCCGCCACCGGCGGCGCCCGCTCCAACTCAACCGTCGGGCGACGTGATCACGACAGAGGACGGCGCGCGGGTGCAGGTCCAGGTGGTGGTGACCAACCTGGAAGTGCCGTGGTCGCTGGCGTTCGCGCCCGACGGCCGTCTGTTCGTGACCGAGCGGCCCGGCCGCGTGCGCATCATCAACATCGCCGGCGGCACGTCGGAGCTGGCGCTCACGCTCGACGACACGTTCGCGCAGGGGGAAGCCGGAGTGCTTGGCCTGGCGCTCGATCCGACCTTCGCCTCGTCCCGATTCGTCTACGTCTACTACACCGCGCGCGCCGGCAACGGCGCCGTGAACCGCGTGGTGCGCTACCGGGAGGTCGGCGGCCGGCTGGGCGAGCGCGTGGTGCTGCTCGACGGCATCCCGGCGGACACGATTCACGACGGCGGCCGCATCCGCTTCGGTCCCGACGGGCTGCTGTACATCAGCACCGGCGATGCGTCCTCGATGCCGCTGGCGCAGAGCCTCGGCTCCCTGGCCGGCAAGATCCTGCGCCTCAACCGCGACGGCACGTCGCCGGCCGCCAATCCCTTCGGCTCGCCGGTCTATTCCTACGGCCACCGCAACCCGCAGGGCTTCGACTGGCACCCCGGGACCGGCGAGCTATGGGCCTCGGAGCACGGCCCGACCGGCAACGACGAGATCAACGTGATCCGCGCCGGCGCCAACTACGGCTGGCCGGTGATTCAAGCCAACCAGATGATGGCCGGCATGCTCGCGCCGGTCGCGTTCTTCGCTACGGCGATTGCGCCGTCGGGAGCGTCGTTCGCCCGCGGCCGGGCGGTGCCGCAGTTCGAGAACAACCTGTTCGTGGCGGCGCTGCGCGGACTGCACCTGCTGCGCGCTGCGGATCGATCCCGCGGCGTCGGGCCGGATCGTCGCGCAGGAGCGCCTGCTGGATCAGCGCTACGGACGGATCCGCGACGTGGTCTCGGGACCGGACGGGTTCCTGTACTTCTGCACCAACAACCGCGACGGCCGCGGGAGCCCTGGCACGAGCGACGATCTTATCGCACGCCTGGTCCCAGCTCCTTAGTCGTCGCGCACGCGCGTCAATTCACAATTCACAATTCAGAAGTCAGAAACTGCAGTCGGAACTGCAGCCCTGGCGCTTCGGTCCGGAACAGCTACGGCAGAAGGTTCGCGAGAACCTTCTGCTTCAGTGCAGTTTGTGAATTGTGAATTCTGAATTCTGAATTATCTAGCGCAGGACGGCTGCTCTTCTCGGCCTGTGCGACGATCCGATCCGCGTCGTCCTGGAGCAGGAAGCGCTCGGCCACGGCGCGCGCCGCGGCGGCCTTGACGCGCGCGACGTAGCCCTCGTGGTTGACGTAGCGCTCCTCGAGCGACAGCCGGGGATCGCCGGCGGCGAGCCGCTCCGCCTTGGTCTTCGCGAACGGGATGTAGCCGCCGCCGAGCGCCTGGATCTGGCCCTTGAAGAAGCCGCGCGCCACCGGGTTCCAGCCGGTGTAGGTGCCGAGCGGCGCCTCCAGCAGCACGCTGCGCACGCCGGCGATCTCGTTGCCGTCGGCATCGACGCGAGGCACCAGCGTCGGCAGCGTCTGCCGCACGCACGGGCGGCTGCATCGACACGACGCCGGACACGTCGGCGTTGCGGAAGCCTGGGCCGAAGTCGTACTCGTAGAACGGGCACGAACACGCCGTCGGGCAGCGACACGCCGGGGATGAGCGGGAAGCCCAGCGCTGCCGTGCGTCGGCGGCACCAGGTCGCCGCGATCGAGCCGCGGGTAGCGGCTGGGCGGCGGCGGCGCATCCTTCACCACCCAGTCCACCAGCGCGTGCATCAGCGCGCGGTTGCTGTCCGACGAGGGATTCGGGTTCGCCGCCAGCATGCAGCAGCCGTCGACCGGAATGTCTGACGTTGAAGCCGCCCTGGCCGCCGCCGTGGCGGACGCTCGGCGAGTAGTAGCGGCGCACGTTCGCCGGCAGCGGGATGTCGCGATCCGCGCGCGTGCCCACGAGATTCGGCGACAGCCGCAGCGAGTAGAACTCGGCCGAGCCGAACGTCTCGACGATCTTCGGGCAGGTCTCCGTGGCCTGGCACCGCGACAGCAGACCGCCAGCCTTGCGGCCCCGCGCCTCGTCGGTGTAGTCGGCCCACCACAGCACGCCCTCGCTGCCGGGCTCGAACATCTCGGCCGCGCCGCTGGGCGCGCCGAAGCGGATGTTCATCGCCAGCTGCCGCGCGGCGATGTTGGGGTTCATGCCGTCGAACACGCGGCGTCCGGCCTCGTCCTGGTTGAAGCCCAGGTTCAGAAAGCTGCGCAGGTAGTTGCCCGACTGCGAGTTGCCCTGCGCGATCGTGTGGCGAATCGCCGCGCCGAGCGGGCTGGCGGCCGCGCCCTGCCGAAGGAACGCGATCAGATCGCGCGTGGCCGCGAAGCCGATGCCGTGCACCGGCGGATCCTTGGCGATGTAGGTCAGCTCGTAGAGCGCCGCCGGATCGAACCCACCCTTGAGGCACAGCTTCTCCGGGTCCGGGTGGCCGGGAAACGGCAGTCTTGGTGCAGTCCGCGAACGCCCATTCGTCGGCGCGAAGCGGAACCCGGCTGCCCTCCTCGGACAGCCGCCGCGTCAACGTCGCCTTGGTCGTGTCGAGGCTTGCGGGCGTCGCCGTGCCGGTGACGCGGCCGCGGATGATCGGCTGCGTGTTCGATCCGGCTTCGGCATCGGCGACGCGCGCCATCACGGGTCCGGTGATGCTGGAGCCGTCGGCGTGCTTCGCGATTGGTGTCACCAGCGACTCGATGCCCGGGCCCGGCCGGATGTCGGCCTGCCAGCCGCTTGCCACGATCACGTGCCCGCGGGCGCGGAAGTCGGCGAAGTAGGCGCCGCCCTCGATGTTGGCGCGGCCGCGATTCGGCACCTGGTAGACCAGGACGCCGGTGCCCTTGCTCATGTCCACCGGCTTCAGGATGGTGAAGGTGGCCGAGTACTCCACCAGGCCGCGCGCGTTGCGCGGCGCGTGCTCGATGTCGGTGATGATCGCGTTGAGCGGGTGCTTCGGGTCCAGCTCGCCGAAGAAGCGCCCGGTCAGCTTCTCGTAAGCCTGACCCTGGCTGGCGAAGGGCTCGCGCTTCTCCACCGCCAGCTTGACGACGTCGGCGTGGAGGCGGGCCCCGGTGACGCCAAGGCACAGGAGGCGGCGGCAGCGGTGCGAAGCGTCATCGGCATGCGCGCAGATCCTACGACAACTGGCAGGACGCCAGGCCCCAGGCCCAGGCTCCGGGCTCCAGGCCTCAATTGAGACCGAAATGATAGGACGAGAGACGCAATCCGAAGGCGTTGTCGTTGAAGCCCACAACGCCGCGGTCGTCACCGGCGGCGCCGGCCGCGACCATCAGCGGCAGCAGGTGCTCTTCGCGCGGGTGAGCCAGGCGGGCGGCCGGCGCGATGTCCCAGTGCTCCAGGCGCGCGTCGCGCTGCTCGGCCGGCTGGGTGACGCGTGTCGCGCAGCCAGGCGTCGAAGGTTTCGGCCACCGGCACCGCCGCCGGGCTCCGGAAAGCCCGCAGGTTGTGGAAGGTCATGCCGCTGGCGACGATGAACACGCCTTCGTCGCGCAGCGGCGCCAGCGCCTTGCCGATCGCGATGTGCTCGGCGGGATCGAGCTTGTCGGTCAGCGAGAGCTGAATCGCCGGGACGTCCGCGTCCGGATAGGCCAGCATCAGCGGCACGAAGGTGCCGTGATCGAAGCCCCGTTCGTCGTCGGCGGCGCTCTCGATGCCGGCTTCCTCCAGCAGCGTCCGCACTCGGGCGGCCAGACGCGGCCGTCCCGGAGCGGGCCAGGTGAGGCGATACGACTCCTCGGGAAAGCCGTAGTAGTCGTAGAACATCGGCGGATGCGGCGACGTCATCACCGTCGGCACCGGCTCTTCCCAGTGGCCCGACACGACCAGCAGCGCCGATGGGCGCTCGGGCGGCAGCGCGCTCACGCCCCGCAGGTACTCGGCCAGCGGCTCCCGCTGCTCGGGTGGAATGCCCATCTCGACGAACGGCCACGGGCCGCCGCCGTGTGGAATGAACACGACGGGCATGCGCGCGGCCATGGGCTTCTCGCCGGGGACGGAGGCGGTCTATCTACTTGATGAAGGTGCCGTTGCCCAGCTCGATCTGGGCCTGGCGCAGCTCCTCGCGCGTGTTCATCACGATCGGCCCGTACCAGGCCACCGGCTCCTCGATCGGCTTGCCCGACACCAGCAGGAACCGGATGCCTTCGTCGCCCGCCTGGACCACGATCTCGTCGCCCTGATCGAAGAGCACGAGCGATCGGTTGGTGGCCGGTCCCGAATCGTGCAGCCCCGTCAGCTCGTTGATCACCGAACGCGGCTGCGACGCGTCGCGGAACGTGCCGCTGCCCGCGAACACGTAGGCGAAGGCGTGGTGCGACCGCTCGATCGGCAGCCGCTTCTGCCGGCCGGGCGGCACGGAGATATCGAGATAGCGCGGCTCAGCGGCCACTCCGTCCACGGGTCCGCTCTGGCCCCAGAAACTGCCGCAGACGATGCGCGCCTTCGTGCCGTCGTCGTCGGTGACCTCGGGAATGTCCTTGCCGACCACGTCCTGGTAGCGGGGCGGCGTCATCTTCAGCGACGAGGGCAGGTTGGACCACAGCTGGAAGCCGTGCATGCGGCCCTGTGCGTCGCCCTTCGGCATCTCCTGGTGGAGGATGCCGCTGCCGGCCGTCATCCACTGCACGTCGCCCGCGCCCAGCGTGCCGCGGTTGCCCAGGCTGTCGCCGTGTTCCACGTCGCCGGCCAGCACGTAGGTGATGGTCTCGATGCCGCGATGCGGGTGCCACGGGAACCCCGCCAGGTACTCGTCGGGGTTGTCGTTGCGGAAATCGTCGAACAGCAGGAACGGGTCGTAATCGGTCGTGTTGCCGAACCCGAACGCGCGCTGCAGCTTCACGCCGGCGCCTTCGAGCGTGGGCTGGGGGCGCGACATCTGGCGGACGGGGCGGACGGACATGGAGTGGCTCCTTCGGGCTACGGGCTCCAGGCTACGGGCTACGGGCCCTGAGCGGAACTCGCCACGACCACGATTTGTACCGCTCACGGCGCGTCGGTGGGCTGAGCCAACACTCGCAACCTGGACCGCAGGCCGGATGAGATCAGGACCTCGTTCCTGGCCGTCACGATCACGCCTTCGACGTCGGGCAGGCGCTCGATCAGCGCCATTCCTGCCTCGGGTCCGGCCACGAAGACGCCGGTGGACAGCACGTCGGCGACGACCGACGTCTGCGCGACGATGGTCACGCTGCGGGCGCCGCGCGCGGGCTGGCCGATGTCCGGATCCAGCAGGTGGTGGTAGCGGACGCCGCCCTGCATGAAGAAGCGCTCGTAGTCGCCCGAGGTGCTGAAGGTGGCGTCCGACAGTTCCAGCGTCGCGAAGACCTTGTCGGCGGGCCCGCGCGGATCGCGGAGGCCGAGCCGCCACGGCAGGTTGCCCTTGTGGCCTCCCACGTAGAGATCGCCGCCCGACTGGACCATGAAGTCGGTGAGGCCGTGGGAGCGGAGAATCGCCACTGCCCGGTCCACGGCGTACCCCTTGCCCACGCCGCCGAGGTGCACGCGCACGCCGGCGCGCTTCAACTGCGCGGTGCCCGCCGCCTCGTCGAGGGCGATCGCGCGGTAGTCCACCAGCGGCAGCCGCGCCGCGATCTCGGCCGGGGTGGGGATGCGGTTGTCCTGATCGTGGTCGAACTTCCACACGTCCGACAGCGCGCCGAACGTGACGTCGAACTTGCCGCCGGTCCACTCGCTGGCCTGGAGCGCCTGCTTCAGCACGGCCAGCGTGTCGCGGCTCACCGCCACCGGGCCGCGGCCGGCGGCGGCGTTCAACCGCACGACGTCGCTGCCCTCGCGCCACACGCTCAGCAGGCCGTCCAGCCGGTCGAACTCGTCGAACGCCTCCTCGAACGCGGCGAGGGCATCGGCTTCGCGCGTGGTCCACGCCGACAGATCGACCGGCGAGCCCATGCTCGTGCGCGAGCGCTGGACGAGGCGGGGCTGCGGTGTGGCCGCGTGCGGTGGCGGCGCCGCGTCGTTGGACGAGGACTCACGGCCTCCGCTCGAGCAGGCGGCGGCCGCTCCGACAGCGAGGAGAAGCGCCACGACCCGCAGCATGGTGGGATTCTGGCATGCCCCGTTGACGCGGCGCTTTGCGAGGTGCCAGGATGCGGGCGGACTGTCGGTGGCGGTTGGTAGTTGGTGGTTGGTAGTGCTGCAGGAGGTCCGGAATTGCATTCGCGCCTTTTCTCGATCGGTTGCATCGTCGCGCTTGCGTGCTTCGGCCTGGGGCCTGGAGCCTGGAGCCTGGAGCCCGTCGCCGTGGCGGCGCAGGAGAAGACCGTCGAGCAAGGCGTCTACACCGCCGCCCAGGCGGCGCGCGGGGCGAAGACGTTCGAAACCAACTGCACGGCCTGCCACCGGGAACCCGGCGGCACGGCGCCGATCCTTGCCGGCGAGCGCTTCGCCAAGACCTTCGGCGACGCGACGCTGCAGACGGTGTTCACCACCATCAAGACGACGATGCCGCGCAGTGCGCCCGGCACCCTGACCGACGCCGAGTACACGGACATCGTCGCGCACCTGCTGCGGATCAACAGCTACGCCGACGGCATGAGCGAGCTGGCGCTCGCCGACATGCCCGGCATCAAGATTCCCGGCCAGTCGGGCAGCCTGGACCAGGCCCTGGTCCAGGTGGTCGGGTGTCTCAGCCGGTCGGGCCGGAACTGGACGCTGACGGCCGCCACCGACCCGGCACGGACCCGCGATCCCGAGCCGGCCAAGGACGACGAGGCGTCGCAGCTCGACGCCCGGCCGGCTGGCACCCGCTCCTTCCGCCTGCAGCAGGTCTTCGGCGGCCCGACCGGCTGGACCGATCAGCGCGTGGCGACCAAAGGGTTCTTGTCGCAGGGGGGCGCGGAGGAGCGCATCACGGTGACGTCGATGCGCGCGTTGACCGCGAAATGCGGCGGCTGACGCCGGCGCTGGTTCGCTGAATCTTCTCCTCGGTCAAATTCGGGGCAAACCCAACCGGAAAAGGCGAAAAAAGGCCTCCCGGACGGGCGAAGGATCTGCAATATGATAGTGGGCTTTTCCCGCATGAGGAGTCGTGTCTTCGCTCTCGTTGGGGTGTGGTGCGCCGCCATGGTGGCCGTGGCGAGCCACTCGGGCCTCCTCGCGTCCCAGCAGGCGCAGCCTCGGCCAGCCGCGCCAGCCAGCTCGCCCCGCGCCGGTCCAGCCGGTTTCGTCGCGCGCTGCCGCCGCGCCGGCGGCCGCGGTCCAGCCCGATGCGCTGGTGAAGCAGTACTGCGTTACCTGCCACAACCAGCGGCTCAAGACCGGCAACCTGGCGCTCGATGGGGCGGAGCTGACGAACATCCCGGCCACCGCTGAAACCTGGGAGAAGGTGGCGCGCAAGGTGCGCGCCGGGCAGATGCCGCCGGCCGGCGTGCCGCGCCCGTCCCAGGCTGATCTGACCAGTCTGGTCGCCCACGTGGAATCGGCGATCGACAAGGCGGCCGCAGCCCACCCCGAGCTGCGCGGGCCCGCCATCCATCGCCTGAACCGGTCGGAGTACGCCAACGCGGTGCGCGACCTGTTCGCGGTGTCGCTGGACGTCGCGGCGATGCTGCCGCCGGACGAGGAAGCCTACGGCTTCGACAACAACGCCACCGTGCTGGGCATCTCCACCTCGCTGATGGAGCGCTACCTGTCCGCGGCCTGGAAGGTGGCCGGCGTGGCGGTGGCCAGCCCGAAGATCACGCCCAGCCTGGAAACGTTCCGCGTCCGCGGCGACCTGTCGCAGCACGACCACGTGGACGGCCTGCCGATCGGGACCCGCGGCGGCATCGCCATCACGCACTACTTCCCGGTGGACGCCGAGTACGTGATCAGCCCGCGCCTCTACCGCGAGACGGTGAACATCATCCGCGGCCTGGAGCTGGCGCACGAGCTGGAGGTGGCGATTGACGGCCAGCGCGTGCGGCTGGCGGCCTTCGGCGGTCCGAAGGACGAGCAGGCCAATTACCTGCAGCCGACGCTGGCCGGCGACGAGATGGAGAAGCGCTTCCAGGTACGCATGCCCATCACCGCGGGCCTGCACACCATCACGGTGGCGTTCATCAAGAAGAGCAGCGCCACCACCCTGGAGCTGCTGCAGCCGTTCGGCCGCGAGCGCATCGATCCGATCACGCCGGTCGGCATTCCCGAGCTGGACCGCGTCACGTTGGAGGGACCCGTTCAAGCCGGCGGCCACGTCGGCGTCATCGCCCAGCCGCCGCAGGATCTTCGTGTGCGAGCCAGCGGCCGGCCAGGATGCGGCGTGCGCGTCGAAGATCCTGACCACGGCGGCGCGCCGCGCGTATCGCGGGCCGCTGAACGAGGCGGAAACCCGGCGCCTGGTCGGGTTCTACGACGAGGAGCGCAAGAAGGGCGGCAGCTTCACCGACGGCATCGAGGCGGCGCTGCGCTTCGTGCTGGTGAACCCGCGGTTCCTGTTCCGGGTGGAGCAGGACCCGGCGAACGTTGCGCCCGGCACCGTCTACCGCATCCCGCGATCTCGAGCTGGCGTCGCGCCTGTCGTTCTTCATCTGGAGCAGCATCCCGGACGACGAGTTGCTGACGGCGGCCGAGCAGGGCCGGCTCAAGAACCCGCTGGTGCTGGAGCAGCAGGTGCGCCGGATGCTGAAGGACGAACGCGCCAACGCGCTGGCCGCCAACTTCGCCGGCCAGTGGCTGTATTTGCGCAACGTGCGGGGCCACTCGCCGGATCCGGACGTGTTCCCGGACTTCGACCACAACCTGCGCGAGGCCTTCCAGCGCGAGACCGAGATGCTGTTCGAGAGCATCGTCCGCGAGGACCGCAGCGTCGTGACGCTGCTCGACGCCGACTACACCTTCGTCAACGAGCGCCTGGCGAAGCACTACGGGATCCCGAACGTCTACGGGATGCAGTTCCGGCGCGTGCCGGTGACCGACGACGCCCGCCGCGGCATCCTGGGCCACGGCAGCATCCTGTCGCTGACGTCGTACAACAACCGCACCTCGCCGGTCACCCGCGGCAAGTACGTCCTCACCAACATCCTCGGCACGCCGCCGCCGGCGCCGCCCGACAACGTGCCGCCGCTCGACGAGACCCCCGGCAAGCAGCAGTCGATGCGCGACCGCATGGAGTCGCACCGCCGCAACCCGGCCTGCGCCGGCTGCCACAAGCTGATGGACCCGATCGGGCTGGCGCTCGAGAACTTCGACGGCATCGGCATGTGGCGCTCGACCGACAACGGCGCCGCGATCGACGCCACCTCGCAGCTGTCGGACGGCACCACCGTGAACGGCCCGGCGGCGCTGCGCAAGGCGGTGTTGCAGCGGCCCGACGTGTTCGCCCGCAACATGACCGAGATGCTGTTCACCTACGCGCTCGGCCACGGCGTGACCTACACCGACATGCCGTACGTGCGCGGCGTCTTGAAGGACTCGGCCCGCGGCAACTACCGCTTCTCGTCGCTCGTCGTCGGCATCGCCAAGAGCCTACCGTTCCAACAGAGGAGGTCGGAGTCATGATGATCACGAAGAAGGCCATCGCCCGCCGGACCGTGCTGCGCGGTATCGGCGCCGCCGTGGCCTTGCCGCTGCTCGACAGCATGGTGCCGGCCTCGACGGCCCTGGCCGCCACGCCCGCGTCGCCGAAGCAGCGCTTCGGGTTCGTCTACGTGCCGCACGGCTCGATCATGCGGCAGTGGACTCCGGCGCAGGAGGGCGCGAACTTCGAGTTCTCGCCAATCCTCAAGCCGCTCGAGGACTTCCGCAAGGACGTGACGGTGCTGTCGAACCTGGCCAACTACGGTGAGAACGGGCACTCGGTCAGCTCGGCGATGTGGCTGAGCGGCACGTTCCCGGCCAAGGGCACGAACCTGAAGCTCGGCACCACGGTGGATCAGCAGATCGCCAGGCACCTTGGCGGCGACACCACCTTCCCGTCGATGGAGTTCGCCACCGAGGACCACTCGAGCCACCTGGGCAGCTGCGCCGGCGACTTCCTGTGCTCCTACATGAGCACGATCAGCTGGGCCTCACCCACCCAGCCGCTGCCGATGGAGATCAACCCGCGCGTCGTCTTCGAGCGGATGTTCGGCGGCGACCGGGCCACGCCGCAGGAGCGGCGCGCGCGCCTCGAGAGCAATTCGAGCCTGCTCGACGCCGTGCGTGAGAGCGCGAACGCGCTGAAGCTGCAGGTGGGCGCCCGCGACAAGGTGCGGATCGCCGAATACCTGGACAACGTGCGCGAGATCGAGCGCCGCATCGTCCGCGCCGAGCAGCAGCGCGACGAGACCGGCATCGAGGCGCCGGCCACGCCGGTCGGCATCCCCGAGAACTGGGAAGAGCACGTCAACCTGATGTTCGAGCTGATGGCGCTGGCCTACCAGGGCAACCTCACCCGCGTGACGTCGTTCATGATGGCGCGCGAGCTGAGCACGCTCAGCTACCCGCAGATCGGCGTCGCCGACGGCCATCACCCGGTGTCGCACAACAACAACATCCCGGAGCAGGTGGCCAAGAAGATCAAGGTGGACATCTATCACCTCGACCTCTTCGCCCAGTTCCTCGACAAGCTGCGGCAGACCCCGGACGGCGACGGGAGCCTGCTGGATCACTCGCTGTTCCTCTACGGCAGCGGCATGACCAACGGCAACCAGCACGACCACGAGAACCTGCCGACGCTGCTCGTCGGCGGCGCCGCCGGCAAGCACAAGGGCAACCGCCACATCAAGATGGCGAAGAGCACGCCGCTGTCGAACCTGATGCTGTCGATCATGGACACGGCGGGCATCGACACGGAGAAGTTCGGCCAGAGCTCCGGCCGCGTCGGCCTGTAGGAAATCCGGGGGACGTCATGCGCGCACGCGTCATCGCAGGTTGGGCCCTGGCCGTGCTGGCCGGGGCAGTCGGCGTCAGGCCTTCGCGGCCGACGCCGTGGCGCCGCTGGCCGCGGCGGCCAAGAAGCAGGATGCGGCCGCCGTGCGGACGCTGCTGCGCCAGCGCACACCGGTGGACGCGGCCGATGCCGAGGGCATGACGGCGCTGCACTGGGCGGCGCACCACAACGATCTGGCGACGGTGCGCGCGCTGCTCGCCGCCGGCGCCAAGGCCACCGTGGCGAACCGCTACGGCGTCACGCCGCTGCACGAGGCAGCCACGCTCGGCAACGCCGCGATGGTGACGGCGCTGCTGCGTGCCGGCGCCGAAGCCGACGCCGCCTACGGCGACGGCGAGACGCCGCTGATGATCGCGGCGCGGGCCGGCAGCGTGGACGTCGTGAAGGCGCTGCTCGAGCGCGGGGCCAAGGTCAACGCCGCCGAGCAGTTCCGCGGTCAGACGGCGCTGATGCTGGCCGTCAACGAGAACCACGCGGCGGTAGCCAAGGCGCTCGTCGACGCTGGCGCGGATGTGAACGCGCGCACCAAGGAATACGACTTCCAGAAGCTGACCGGCGGCGCCGGCGGCATCATCCACGACCGGGCGCAGGGCGGGCTGAACGCGCTCATCCTGGCGGCGCGCCAGGGCGCCCGCGAGTCCGGCGACGTGCTGCTGGCAGGCGGCGCCGACATCAATGCCGTCGAGCCGCAGTACCAGTTCTCCGCGCCTGCAGACCGCGATCTTCAACGGCCAGTACACGTTCGCGAAGATGCTGATCGACAGGGGCGCGAACGTGAACGACGGATCGCTGTACGTGACGATGGAGATGCGCAACCTCGCCGCCTACTCGAACCGGCCGAACCCGGCGGAGTCGGATGCGGGCGTCTCGCACCTCGACATCGCCACGCTGCTGCTCGACAAGGGGGCGGACCCGAACGCGGCCTACGTCAAGACCATCCCGCCGCGCCAGGCGCAAGGCAACATCAACGTGCCGCCCGGAGGGACGCCGCTCTACCGCGCCGTGCGCGCCGTCGATCTGGCGGCGGTCAAGCTGCTGGTCGAGCGCGGCGCCACGCCTGGCCAGGCCATCAAGGACGGCTCCACGCCGGTGATGGCGGCCGCCGGTCTGGGCGCGCCTCGCGGCGGCGACGAGGAAGTGACCGAAGCCGGCGATCGCAACGACCCGGTGGACGTGCTGAAGGTCCTGGTGGGCAAGGGCGCGGACGTGAACGCCGTGAACGACGCCGGCATGACGGCCCTGCACTACGCCGCGCAGCGCGGGTCCGATCGGATCATCCAGTATCTGGCCGGGCAGGGCGCGAGGTTCGACGTCAAGAACAAGCAGGGGCGCACGCCGGCCGACTTCGCCCGCGGGCGCACCGCCGCCCTGGTGGCCGAGCTGAGCGGCGCGCCGGCTCCGGCCGCGCCGGGCCAGCGGCCGCCCGCCGCACCAGCGCCGTCGCAGCGCTGAGCGCGATCGAGACTGCTCTAGCGCTACGACCAATAGTCGGCCCTCGCGGGAATCACCCAGCGCACGCCACCTCTTGGATCTCTACAGTCGCCGGTATAACGCGGAATCAGGTGAACGATAAGGTGCAGAAGCGGGTTCTGACCGGCGGCGGGTCCCTCGTTGATGCCGATGTTGTATCCTGCCGGCGCGTGAGTCCGGCCCACATGCTCTCGCGCCCCATCCAGAAGGGACAGCATCGCCTCACGTTCCGCCGAAGTCGTCTCGAAAGAAGGACTCGACGTGTCGCTTCGGAACAACGAGACTGTGCCCTGGCGAGACTGGGTGGGCGTCGTGAATCCACACCGCATGTTCGTTCTCACCCAGAATTCGTCCCGCGGGGAGCGCGCAGAAGGCGCACGGAGTGTCGCTCCACACGTCTTCGAATCCCCAGGTTCCCCAGTAATGGATCTCGTGCCCGTGGAGCGCCTTGAGGACCCGGAGCGCACGAGCCTTCTCGTTGCTCTTCTTGTGAACCTTGACGCACAGCAGGGTCGCTCCCTGGCGAAGGGCCGCGTCGATGCGGTGGTTGGTCCCGCTCTCGTCTCCCACCGAGGCTTCGAGCGTCCGCAGCAGGCGGATGACCCTGCCGTGCGCGCGTCCGGACAGATCGAGGCGCCGGGCGCCTTCCTCGCCCACGAAGACGTCGATGTCGTCGGTCGCGACACCGTCCTCCTCGAGCGCCCGCACCGTTGCCTTGACTTCGTCCTCGCTGTCGAGCAGGCCAGTCACCCGGTTGACGAGCGCGAACAGGTGCCCGCCCGCGTAGGGGTCGGGATTGATGCGGGCCATCGTTTCCCCCTTTGAGCAGCCCTTCGCAGCCGCGCCGAGACTGTCGTTGGGACAGCTGAAATCCCCTCTCCGGCATCGCGCAGATGCGGGAGGAGTTTGCCCGGGTCCTGGGAGTCCGAATCAGGGCCCTTATATACCAAATCTCATCCTCGACAAAACACTGTCCATGTCGACGACGGGAGCGGGAGGCGACCTGCGTCCCCGACGGTGACTCCGTCCCGCCGCTGAGTGATCATCTGACCGTTTCGCGCAGGCCCTCACGAGAGCCGACGCGAACCCGAGTGTCAGTTCCACCTGCGATTAGTTCCGCTTCGGGAGAGGCGCCGCTCGCTTGACCCTGTCCCGGTTCGTGGATAAGATCCCGGCTCGATCGACAGGTTTTCGGTTCCTCCGACAAATCCTTTGGGGGCGCGCGGATGCCGCATCAGAGTTCCATGGCGGACTCGTGTCTGGGGCAACTGTCCTCCGGTAGCCCGGAGCCGTAGCCGTTGGCCCAAATTTTTCCCCCTTGGTGGAACAAACTCCCGATCGTGGCGGCCATCGTGGGCAGTCTCGGTCCGGCGCTCGCGGTCGCGGGCGTCTGGTACTTCTTTTCCCCGCAGTACACAGACGTGGGCTACCGTCCCGTTCAGCCCGTCCCGTACAGCCACCAGCTCCACGTCGGCGAGCTTGGTCTCGACTGCCGATACTGTCACGCCTCGGTCGAGACTTCTGCCGTCGCGAACATCCCGCCCACCCAGACCTGCATGAACTGCCATACGACCGTGAAGAGGGACAGCGAGCGGCTCGCACCGATTCGGGCAAGCGCCCAGAGCGGCCGGCCGATGCGCTGGATTCGCGTTCACAATCTTCCCGACTACGCCTACTTCGCCCATAACGCGCACGTGGCCGCAGGAATCGGCTGCGTCACCTGCCACGGCCGCATCGACGAGATGGAGACGGTCACCCAGATGGCGCCCCTCAGCATGAGCTGGTGCCTTGATTGCCACCGCAACCCCGGTCCCAACAGACGCCCCGTCTCGGAGGTCACCAACATGAAGTGGAACCCTCCCCGAGACGTCGGGAGGCTTGCGGCGCAACTCGAGCGCGACCGACCGGTCAATCCGCCGACTGACTGTTCGGGGTGCCACCGGTGACACGGACATACTGGCGAAGTCTGGGGCAGCTCGAGGAGCGCCCCGAATCCCGCGCCTTTCTCGAGCGTGAGTTCCAGGAGGGAGCCTCGGAGCTTCCCGAAGGCGTCACCCGCCGCGAAATGATCACGCTCCTGGGCGCCTCGCTGTCGCTCGCGGGGCTCGCGGGGTGCCGGCGCCCCGTCGAAGAGATAGTCCCCTTCGTCACCGCTCCCGAGGACGTCGTCCCTGGGATCCCACGCTACTACGCGACCACCATGCCGTTCCGCCGGAGCGCCTACGGCCTGATCGTCGAGAGCCACGAAGGGCGACCCACCAAGATCGAGGGAAACCCCTCGCACCCCTCGACCCTCGGCGCCTCGAGCTCGCGGGTCCAGGCGTCCGTGCTCGGCCTCTACGATCCAGACCGCTCACAATCGGTCACGCAGCAAGGTAAGCCGAAGTCCTGGAGCGATTTCGTGACGGCCTGGGGGGAGCTGTCCAAGGCTCATGCCGCGGATGGTGCCGGCCTTGCGGTCCTCTCCGAGTCCTTCTCCTCCCCCACTCTGGCGCGCCTGGCATCCGAGTTCCGCGCCCGCTATCCGCGGGCGATCTGGGCGACCTACGAGGCGGTCAGCGACGAGAACCGGCTCGCGGGACTGCGGTCCGCCACGGGGCGCGACCTCGACCTCATGCTCCGGATCGATCAAGCGTCCGTCATCCTCGCCCTCGACGCCGACCCGCTCCTGACCGACCCCGAGATGATCCGTCACACGCGAGGCTTCGCCGCCGGAAGACGTGCGGGAGTCTCGGGTGGCGCGATGAACCGGCTCTACGCGGTTGAAGGGGTCTACTCGCTGACGGGAGCCATGGCGGATCATCGGCTCCGTCTCGAGAGCCGGCAGATCGCCCCCTTCCTCGCGGCCCTCGCAGCACGCCTGGTTCCGCCCGCGGCCGGAGCCGCAAGCCCGGCACCAGCCGGCGTCCCGGGTGTCGACGCGCGCTGGCTCGACGCCCTTGCCAAGGACCTGCTGGCGAACCGCGGCAAGGGGTTGATCGTGGCTGGCGAGCGCCAGCCCGCAGCGGTCCACGCCGCGGTCTGCGCCCTGAACACGTCTCTCGGCAACACCGGCAAGACTGTCAGCTACTACGAGACCAGGGATGCGGCGCTTCCGAGCGTGAGCTCGTTGACCTCGCTGGTTTCCGCCATGAAGGGCGGCACGGTCCAGACGCTCGTCGTGCTGGGCGGCAATCCCGTGTTCGATGCCCCCGTCGATCTCGACTTCGCCTCGGCGATGGCGAAGGTCCCTCACGCAATCGTGCTCGGGCACTCGGTCGACGAAACATCCGCCAAGGCGGAGTGGCATGTCCCGCGCGCTCACTACCTGGAATCGTGGGGAGACGCGCGCGCGGTCGGAGGCACGCTCAGCGTCGTCCAGCCGCTGATCCTCCCCCTGTTCGGTGGAAAAAGCGCCGTCGAAGTGCTGGGGCTGATGGTCGGGGGCAAGGATCGTCCCGGCTACGACATCCTGCAGGAGACCTGGAAACCGATCCTGGGCGAGGCCGGGTTCGACAGCAAGTGGAACCGCGTCTTGCACGATGGGCTCCTTGCCGGCAGCGAGCTTCCAGAGGTCGTTCCCAATTTCACAGCGCAGCCCCTTGCGGAGCTTGCGAGCCTGGCGGCATCGCCGGGTGGCCTGGAGATCGTGTTCCTCCCCTCCCCCTCGCTTCACGACGGCCGCTTCGCGAACGACGGGTGGCTGCAGGAGCTTCCCGATCCCCTCACCAAGCTCACGTGGGACAACCCCGCGCTCGTAAGCCCGAAGACCGCCGAGATGCTCGCTGTTGCGGGCGGGGATGTGGTCCGTCTCGATCATGCGGGCCGTTCGCTCGAGCTTCCCGTCTGGATCCTCCCGGGCATGGCGGACGGTGTAGTAGCCGTCACCCTTGGCTACGGTCGTCCGCGCGCCGGACGGATTGGGTCCGGGGTCGGGTTCGACGCGTTCAAGGTCCGAGCCTCCCAGGCACCTGGCTTCGACAGCGGCGCCAAACTCACCAGGCTCGGCCGCACCTACCCGCTCTCGGCGACGCAGGAGCACGGCAGCATGGAGGGGCGCCCGGTCGTGCGCGAGTCGACCCTGACCGAGCTTCAATCGAAATCCGAAGGAAAGGAAGCACACGGAAGCCCCCGGCGCGCTCGGCGTCTTCGAAGAAGACCCACCTCACTTCTCCCTCTGGAAGGACGCATACCTACGATCAGGGGCACCAGTGGGGGATGACGATCGACTTGAACGCCTGCATCGGCTGCAACGCGTGCATGACGGCGTGCCAGAGCGAGAACAACGTGCCCGTCGTCGGCAAGGCCCAGGTCGCGAAAGGGCGCGAGATGCACTGGATCCGGGTCGACCGGTACTTCTCCGGCGAGCCCGACGCCAGCCCGGAGATCGTCTTCCAGCCCATACCCTGCATGCAGTGCGAGGATGCCCCCTGCGAGCAGGTCTGCCCCGTGGCCGCCACCGTCCACGACGCGCAGGGGCTCAACGTGATGGTCTACAACCGGTGCATCGGGACCCGCTACTGCTCGAACAACTGTCCCTACAAGGTACGCCGCTTCAATTTCTTCAACTTCACCAAGGACACGCCCAACATCCTCAAGCTGGCGATGAACCCGGACGTCACGGTTCGCGCGCGGGGCGTCATGGAGAAGTGCACCTACTGCACGCAGCGAATCAATCGGGTGAAGATCGACGCGCGGCTCGCGGGGCGCGAGATTCGGGACGGCGACGTCAAGACGGCCTGCCAGCAGGCCTGCCCGGCCTCGGCAATCGAGTTCGGAGACATTCGGGACCAATCGAGCCGGGTCGGGAAGGCGAAGGCCGATCCGCGGAACTACGCGCTCCTCGAGGAGCTGAACACCAAGCCCCGGACGACGTATCTGGCCAAGGTGCGCAACCCGAATCCCGACCTCGAGGGTCCTGCATGATCGCCGGCAGGCGGCGCGTGCTGGGCGTGGGCGCGCTCGCGCTCGCCGCTCTTGCCGCCGGCGGCTGCGCCCGCGGCTGCACGTCGAGCCGCCCGCCCATCCATCTCAATCCGAGCATGGACGACCAGCCGAAGGTGCGTCCCCAGGCCGCCAGCACATTCTTCTACGACGGCGCTGGCGATGCGCCCGCCCGTTCCAGGAACGGTCGCGATCGGCGGATTGAAAGAGGACGCGGCCTTCTTCACGGGCAAGGGGGCAGACGGGCAGTTCGTCGCGGCCATCCCCATGCCCGCGGACGAGGCGATGCTCGAGCGCGGCCGCCAGCGATATGTGATCTATTGCCAGCCTTGCCACGACGCTCGCGGAGACGGCAAGGGCATCCTGTTCCAGCGAGGCAACGTCCCCACTGCCACCTTCCACCAGGACAAGGTCCTGAAGTACCCGGACGGGCAGCTCTTCGACGTCATCACGAACGGCATGGGGCTGATGCCGTCGTACCGCTGGCCGATCCCCCCTTCGGACAGGTGGGCGATCATCGCCCACGTGCGAGAGCTCCAGCGCGATCGGCTGGCACGCGCCGCGGCCGCGCCCGCCTCCGCTCAAGCTCCCGCCCCCGCTCAAGCTACGGCGGACAAGCCGGCGGACACCAAGTGAGGGACGCAACGTGACGAACCGCGTTAAGAACCTCGCGCAGAACCGCAAATTGCAGCTCATTCTGGGCCCCGTCGCCGCCCTCGTGATGTTCGCCGCAGTAGTGTGGATGGCGTCGCAGCTGATGAGCCGCGAGTACAGGGACCCGTACCGGGCCCCTGCCGCGACCGTGGACTCGACGCCCCGCACCGCGGGACTGGCTGACGAGACGGCCGACGCGGCGGCGAGGGACAAGGCGAAGATCTACGAGGAGGCCGAGTACCGAACCTTCCCCGTCGTCGGGAGCCGCGTCGCCATCTGGGCGGTCGCGCAGCTTCACCTGCTGTTCGCGGCATTCGTACTTGCCGTTCCGCTCTTCGCAATCATCATCGAGGTGATCGGCTACAAGACTGGAGACCCGCGATACGACCGGCTCGCACACGAGTTCACGAAGCTCCTCTCGGTCTCCTTCTCGCTGACCGCCACCTTCGGGGCGTTCCTGACGTTCATGCTCATCGCGCTCTATCCGAAGTTCACCAACTACCTGATGAGCGTGTTCTCTCCGACGTTTCTCCCGTACGTGCTGCTGTTCTTCGCCGAGGCCTTCTTCCTCTACACCTACTACTACGGCTGGGGGAAGTTCCATCCCCTGGTTCATATCGGCCTGGGGGTCGGCCTGAACCTCGTGGGCACGGCGATCATGCTCATCGCCAATGCCTGGCTCACGTTCATGATGTCGCCGAACGGAGTCTCGGATACGGGGGCGGTGATCTCCGTGATGGACGCGGTCTACAACTTCACGTGGATGCCGATCAACGTCCATCGAGTCATAGCCAACGTCGCATTCGGCGGATCGGTCGCGGCCGCCTACGCGGCCTTCAAGTTCCTGCAGGCGGAATCCGACGAGGAGCGCGCGCACTACGACTGGATGGGTTACATCGGGAACTTCGTTGCCATCAGCGCCTTCCTCCCGCTTCCCTTCGCCGGCTACTACCTGGCGAGTGAGATCTACGCCTACTCGCAAACACTCGGACTGACGATGATGGGTGGCGCCTTCTCGTGGCTCTTCATCATCCAGGCCGTCCTGATCGGGAATCTCTTCCTCGCCGCCAACTTCTATCTGTGGCTCGGGATGGGACGGGTCGAGGAAGCGCAGCCGCTGCAGAAGTTCGTGAAGTATCTGCTCATCGCGATCGCCATCTGCTTCATGGTCTGGGCGACGCCGCGATCGATCATCGCGACCGTCTCCGAACTGCGGGCGATGGGAGGGTCGGCACACCCCATTCTGGGCTTTCTCGGCGTGATGTCCGCCAAGAACACCGCCGTGAACATCCTGATCCTCACGACCTACATGAGCTTCCTCCTCTATCGCCGGACGGGAAAGGTCGCGACGGTGCCGTGGGCGAAGACGGGCCATACGGCGCAGCTCGCCATCTTCGCTTCCGTCGCGATCTTCGTCATCTTCCTCGGTATCTACGGCTACTTCGTCGAGGCGCGCGTCAGGATCGGCCTGTCGGTGCCCCAGGTCGGTTCGGTCCTGTTCGCCATGCTGTCAATCACCGCGATCGACGTCTTCCTCTTCCGCGGGGCGAAAATGGCGGAGGTACGTTGGGGAAGGATCCCGGCGGTCTCCCAGTATGTGCTGATCTTCATCGCCGTGACATTCACCTGGCTCATGGGACTCATGGGCTACGTCCGCTCCGGGCTTCGCCAGCATTGGCACGTCTACGGCGTCATTCGAGACACCTCGGCCGATGCGTTCACGCCCACGCTAGGCTTCGCGACGCAGGTTGTCTCGGTGACCGTACTGATTTTCTTCGCCCTGATCGGCTTCGTGTTCTGGCTCGCGAGCCTGCACGAGCGGGCCGAGCATCCGGCGTATGCGCCTTCGCCGCACGACCTGGGGCACGCAAGCGGGCAGATAGCGCTCGGGGGCGCACAGCCGCGGACCGTCACTGAAATGCGTGGCCTGTCGGCGGAGGACATCGACGGGCGGACCAGGCTGCCATGACGATTCCGCACGCCCCCCGAATCGCCGTTCTCGTCCTTGCGACGACTGCGTTCTATGGCTACGTCGGCCAGATGGTGCCTCAGAGCGAAGTTCAGCCTCCCGAGGAGATCGCGATCAGGGCCGACCTGACCACGCCCGAAATGGTCGAGATCGGCCGCGAGATTGCGGAAGGCAAGGGCCTGTGCCGGACCTGCCACACGATCGGCTCGAGCGGAGCGCTCCGGTTCCCCGACCTCGCGGGAGTCGCCGGTCGCGCGGCGGAACGAGTTCCGGGCCTGAGCGCCCTCGACTACTTCGCCCAGATCGCTGTACGAACCTGACGCCTTCGTCGTGCCGGGATTCAATCCGGGGATGCCTACCATCAACAGGCCGCCGATCGGCCTGACGGATCAGGAGATCCTCTGCGTGATCGCGTACCTCGAGTCCCTTGGCGGCACGCCCACGGTCACGCTGCAGACGAGTCACCGCTACTACGCCGCCCCGACCCAACCGGGCGCCGCTCCGGCCCAGCCGGGCGCCGCGCCGGGCGCACCGGTCACGACGCCCGCCGGGCCGGGCGCCCCGCCGGCCGCACCGGCCCCGGCAGACCAGACACCCAGGCCTGGCGAGCAGTTGCCTCTCACCGGGCCACCAGCCCGGGGAGCGGCGCCAGGTGCACCTCCTGCAGCTCCAGGCGCCGCGCCGGCTCCCGCGAGAGGAGCGGTTCCACGATGAACATCCTGGTCGTCGTCGCCGTTGTTGCCGCGTTCGGGCTTCTCCGCTTTCGCCGGGCCAGTCTGCTGTTATGGGCGGTGGGCTGGTGGGCGGGGATCTACGTCCTGCTCCGCTTTGGCTTCACCATCCCGATTCCCGCCTCCGTCATCTCGATCTACATGGGAATCGTGTCGCTCGCGATCCTGGCGTACTTGTCTTCGAGCCAGGAACGCCGGGACGAGGTTTCCGGACCGCTCGTCAAGTTCATGACCGAGAAGCGGTACGCGCCGGTTCTGGGCGCAATGGCCATCGCCATCCCGGCGCTCGCAGCCGCGAACGTCTATGTCGAAATGAACGTTCCTGTCGAGCCTCCCTTCTTTCCGCGAACGATCCATCCCGCATCGCCTTCCGAGATCAGGGTTCTCGACAAGACGATTCCGATCGATGCTGGAGAAAACCCCTTCAGATCGCTCGAAACGTCGAATCCGGAAGAGTTCCGCAAACACGTCGAAAACGGGCGCCAGGTCTACTATCGGAACTGCGTCTTCTGCCACGGCGACAACCTGGGGGGCAACGGCATGTTCGCGCATGCGCTGAACCCGATCCCCACCAACTTCGCCGACGGGCAGACGCTCGCGAATCTCAGCGAGACGTTTCTGTTCTGGCGAATCTCCAAGGGAGGCCCCGGGATGCCCGAAGAAGGGGCGCCGTGGGACACGGCCATGCCTGCCTGGGAGAAGTTCCTGAAGGAAGAAGAGATGTGGGACGTGATCCTCTTTCTCTACGATTTCACGGGCGAGAGGCCCGCTGTGCGCGCCCTGGAGGCCGCGCACGAATGATCCCTCGCCTGCTGTCGCTTGGCGCCGTCGCTGTCCTGCTCGCGTCGTGGTGGGTGGGAACCACGGGACCAGTGCGCGCGCAGGGTCCCGACGTCGGGACCGAGGCGCAGCGGGAGTCGGGCAAGAACCTGTACCTCAAATACTGCTCGCAGTGCCACGGCGACAAAGGGGACGCCGCAGGTTACGCCACGCCGCATTTGATGCCCCGACCCCGCGACTTCACCACGGGCAAGTTCAAGGTTCGCACGACTCCCAGCGGAGCGGTCCCGAGCCATCAGGATCTCGTGAACATCATCAGGCTCGGCATGCCCTACACCTCGATGCCAGCGTGGCCCACGTTGTCCGACCAGGAAGTGTCGGATCTCGCGTACTTCCTGACGACCTTCTCCGCGGACTTCTCGAACCCCGAAACGGTTCCCAAGCCCATGGAGTTCCCGAGCGGGCCGAGCTCCACGAACGAATCCATCGAGCTCGGAAAGAAGCTCTACGCGGAGACCGGCTGTTTGAAGTGCCACGGTGACCTGGGCCGCGCCGACGGGCCCTCGGCGCCAACGCTGACCGACGATTTGGGACAGCCGATACGCGCGGCAAACCTCACGCAGAGCTGGACCTTCCGGGGAGGGTCGTCGCGCGAGGACATCTTCCGGACGATGACCACGGGGATGAACGGCACGCCGATGCCGTCGTTTACCGACAGCCTCTCGACCGAGCAGCGATGGGCGATATCGGACTATATCGTCTCGCTCTCGGGGGCCAACGGGCCGGGCTATACCAATCTCGTCGTCGCCAAGCCGGTCGAGGAGCAGATCGATTTGGCGAAGGGGGCTGCAAGCTTCGCGTCCGCCCCTGTTGCCCGCTTTCCGATCCTCGGACAGATCACGGAGCCCGGGCGCTCGTTCCATCCTCCCGCCACTTCCGTGACGGTTCAGGCAATCTACGACACCGAGTCAATCGCGCTTCTCGTTCGATGGCACGACATGGGCTCGGACAAAGGTGGAAAGAACGGGCCGACGCTTCCCGTGCCACCCGAGGAGGAGGAGTCGGCGCCAGGAGGTGCCAAGCCAGCCGGAGATAGTCCGTTCGGTGACGCGGCGGTGGCGGCCGACCAGCCCGCAGCAGACCCCTTCGCCGACGCGGCGCCAGCGGTCCCCGCATCCGAGTTCTCCGATGCCGTTTCGGTCCAGATTCCAACGCTACCGCCGGCGGGCGCCCGCAAGCCCTACTTCATTTTCGGTGACCCGCAGAACTCGGTGGATCTCTGGTTCTTCGACCTGGCCCGCTCCGAACCCGTTCAGTTCCTCGGCCGGGGAAGCGCGGACGTGGCGCCCAACGACGTCGGGGAACTCACCGGTGTCGCGAGCTACGACAAGGGAGAATGGTCGGCCATCTTCAAGCGGCCCCTTCGCGCCGCCTCGGGCGCCCCATTTGCGCCGGGACAGTTCATGCCGATTGCCTTCTCGGTCTGGGACGGGTTCTCGCGCGAGCGTGGCAACAGGCGAGGTCTCACGGTCTGGCATTCACTCTACGTCGAGCCCGAAGTGGTCGCGTCGGCCGTTGGCCCGATGATCCGGACGGCGCTCGTCATCCTGGCCGTCGAGCTGATCGTGATCGGCTGGGTGCGGTCGCGTTACAGCGCCCGCGCCCGCAAGGAGCTCGGCGGGGGGCCGAGCCACCCGGCAGCCACCAGAGCGTAAGCTGTCGGGCTAATCGGAGGATCCGATGTACAAGAGCATCTACGTTCCCGTCGATAACTCAGACCACTCCAACCGCGCCGTCGCCTGCTCCCTCGCGTTGGGGAAGGCGTTCTCCGCGAAGCTGGTCGGCTGCCACGTCTACGCGGCAAAGCTGCACGACTATCGCTTCAGGCAGATGGAATACACCCTGCCCGAGGAGTACATCGACGAGGTGGAACTGGAGCGCCAGCGGAAGATCCACGACAGCCTGATCACGATGGGCCTCAAGCTCATCTCCGACAGCTATCTCGATGGCATGTCGCGCCTCTGCAAAGAGTCGAACCTCGAGTTCGAGCCGCGGATGATGGACGGGAAGCACCACATCGAGATCCTGAAGGATCTCGCCGGCTCCCAGCACGATCTGGTCGTGATCGGTGCCTTGGGGATCGGACGCGCCCGCGACAGCGTCATCGGCTCCGTCACCGAGCGCGTCGCCCGCCAGTCGGACCGCGATGTCTGGGTGGTCAAACACGTCCCCGAGGCGGGAGAGCCGGAGCGGGACACGATCCTGGTCGGCGTCGACGGCAGCCCCCAGTCATTCGGCGCGCTCATGACCGCGACCGACCTGGCACGCACGTTTGGCAAGAAGGTCGAAGTGATCGGCGTCTACGACCCGTATCTGCACTACTCCGTGTTCAACGGCATCGTCAACGTTCTCACCGAGCAGGCGGCGAAGGTCTTCCGCTTCGAAGAACAGAATCAGCTGCACGAGGAGATCATCGACACGGGCCTTGCGCAGATCTATCAGTCCCATCTCGAGGTCGGCGAGCGGATGGTGAGCGAGACGGGCATCGAGATCAAGAAGACACTCCTCGACGGCAAGCCCTTCCAGAAGATCATCGACCACGCCCGCAAGACGAATCCGTGGCTCATCGTGATGGGGCGGATCGGCGTCCACAGCCCGAAGGACGAGACGGGGCTGGGGAGCAACGCGGAGAACGTTCTGCGCGCCGCGCCCTGCGACGTCCTGCTCTCGACCCGCCTCGAAACGCCCCGGCTCGACGTGCGCGCCGAGGAGACCGTCCGCTGGACGCCCGAAGCCGAGGCGCGGATGACGCAACGTGCCCGAACAGGTCAAGGGCATCGCCCGGACCGGAGTGCTTCGCCTGGCGCTCGAGAAGGGCCATTCGGTGATCACGAACGCGGTGATCGACGAAGCCATGGATCGGTTCATGCCGAAGAGCGCGTCGGCCGCCACCAAGGCGCTGGCCGAAGCGGTTGCGCTCGAGCGGGCGAAGGCCGGCCCGGTGTCTCTGTGCCGGGCGTGCGGCGTCGCGGCGACGCAGAGCGGCGCCGTCAAGTGCACCGTGTGCGGCGCCACGGACTTCGAGGTGATCTCGCAGGAGATGATCGAAAAGATCGCTGCCGTGGAAGGCGGGCTCCAGGAGGAGACCACCTACGACGGCCGCAAGCTGCGCTGGTCAGAGGACGCCAGGCGGGGTCTCTGGACCATGAAGAACGCCTACATGCGCCGCCGCGTCAAGGCGCGGGTGGAAAAGCGCGCGCGCATGATGAAGCTCGACGCGATCACGCTCGAATTCGCCCGGCAGGTGATCGAGGAGGAGACGGGGACGCCGCTCGAGATCCAGGCCGTCAGCAAGCCTCGCGCGCAGGCAGCCGAACCCGTGGAGAACGGCGCCGGCGCAGCCGGCGAGGCTCGGCTCATCGCCCGCGACGAGAAGAAGAACCCGCTGATCTCGACCTTCGACTGGACGACCGACGCCACGCAGCGGATCTTCCGGGTTCCGGCCGGTTTCATGCGGAGCCAAACGCAGGAGCGGATCGAAGCACTGGCGCGTGAGCGCGGCGTTTCGGCGATCGATCTCGCGCTCGTCGAAGACGGCATCGAGATCGGCAAGCAGATGATGGCGGCGATGATCGCGACCTACTCCGCTTCATCCGCGTCGCCCTCAACGGGAGCCGTTGCCGCCCCGGCGGCGCCGCCGGCCGCGCCCGCGCAATCGAGCGGCGCTGCCCGGAACGTCATGGTGCCGGCCGGCAACGGGAGCGGCTACCTCAACGAAGTGAGCCCGCTGACCGTGCGTCCGGTCCAGCGAATACCCCGAAGGCTGATCGGGTCGGTTGTCGGCATACCGCTTCTGCCGGACGGATGACATCGGCCTGCTCGTCGACGCGCTGAATCGCTGCTGGGCTCCGCACTTTCCCGGCGAGTTGCCCACGACGCCAGCCTCGTTCAAGCGGTCGATCCGCGACCTGCAGGTCTGGTGCAGCAGCTGCATGGTCGCCTTCTCGGGCTCCGACCCAATCGGCGTCCTGATCGGCGCCAAGCGGCCCTCCGGGACGCTCATCCACAAGATCGCCGTCCATCCCGATCATGTGCGGCAGGGCCACGGCCGTCACCTGCTCACCTCGCTCGGCTCGAAGCTCGCGATTCTCGGCCCGCCGCGAATGGTCGCCGAAGTCCAAGAGACGTTCGACGCGGCGTGCGGGTTGTTCAGCGCGAGCGGATATGCGCAGGAAACATTCCTGACGGACTATGTTCTCCACCCCACGGCGCACACCACGCGCCGCGGGGGCCCCGGGGAGCCTGTGGAGCCCGATGCCCCGGAGGTCATCGGCGGTTTCCTGATCCCTGTCACGGTCGACGATCTCGCCGCCAATGGCCTCCTCGAAGAGGCACATTCATCGGTGTGCTGGGAGCGCTCGGTCGAGACCCTCACCGCAAGGAAAGACGACCTCGCCGGGCTGGCCGTCGCCTCCGACGAGCGAATCGAGGCCTACATCCTCTACACCCCAGCGGCGGAGATTATGGCGCTCCGCTCGTTTGTCGAGGACGGCGGCGCCCGTCTGAAGCAGCTGCTCGCTCAACTCCGCGCGCGAGGCATGGAGACCTTGCGGTTCCCGAAGGTCCACCCGGACGAGATCTCGAAGGAGTGGCTGGAGACGCTCGGTTTCAGCCCCGCCGGCGGGCACCTGCTCTACGCCGCACGGGCGCGGTCCGCCTGAGGAACGCCGTCAGGCGTTCCGGCGGACCCTGCGCGCTAGTAACGTGCGCCGCGCGCATCGTCGGCCCCGGGTCGAGTCTGTCGGGCCCCGCCCATGTCCGGGCCAATGTCGGAGTGCCCGCGCGGCTTCCACCATGTGAACCAGGTGTGCCCGTGGGCCCTCCCGCGACGGATGGACCAGATGTAGTACGGAACCCACAGCCCGATCATGAGCACGAGCGCGATGGTGACGGCAGTCGACATATCCATTGCTCAGCTCCTCCTGTGTCCAACATTCTTTGTTGCAAGCGGCGGTCCGCTCCGCAAGCTCGTCCTGGGCTCTCAAGACGCCCGCCCGGATGGGCGGGCAATCAAACACTGCTCCAGCGAAGCGGAGCCTGCTTGCTGGCCAGAGGCGGAGCTTCGCTGGTGTAAGCTATCGAACCTCGCCCTCGACAAGCTCAGGCGACCATGAAGCGCTACCACGACATCGTCGGCGACGGAGGGTCCAGAGTCCTCGAGCAGGTCGCCGAGCAGCGCACCCGCATGACCGACGGGCTCGCCGGGGTGCGCCATCTCGTGGCCGTGGGCTCCGGCAAGGGTGGGGTCGGCAAGAGCACCTTGACGCTGCATCTCGCGGGCGCTCTGCGCGCCAGGGGGCTTCGGATTGCGATCCTGGACGCGGACTTCAACGGCCCCTCACAGGCGCGCATGGCAGGTGTCCAGGGGGCGCTGTTCGTTCCGGGCAGCCACAAGGTCGCGCTCCCGCGGACCACGAACGGGATCGGGGTCTTCTCGATGGGCTCGCTCGATCCCGGAGTCGGACGCGCTCGAGTTCGAGAGCGCGTCGCACGGAGAGTCCCACACGTGGCGCGCCACGAAGGAGTTCGCGCTCCTCGGCGAGATCCTCGGGTCCTTCGAGTGGGGCGAGCTGGATCTGCTGATGTTCGATCTGCCGCCGGGAGCCGAGCGGACCGTCCAGTACGCCGATTTTCTCGGGCCGCGAACCTCGTTCGTGCTCGTGACGATCCCTTCCGAGGTGGCACGGGGCGTGGTCGCGCGCTCGGTGGCGGCTCTGTCGAAGGGACCCAATCGCCTCCTCGGCTACGTCGAGAACATGAGCGGCTACTACTGCCGCGACTGCAACGCCATCAAGCCGCTCTTCGCGTCACCCGAACAATCGGCCTTGGAGATCCCCTGCCTCGGGACCGTCCCATTCGATCCCGAGCTGGCACGGCACTGCGATCGGGGAATCCCTCTCGCGGAACTGCCCGACACACCCGTCGGCCGCGCCCTGGAGCATGTCGCGCAGCAACTTCTGGACAGCCTCGAATTCGACACCGGAGTCTCCCCGATGAAGTTCCTCTGCGTCCCCTGCGACAGCCCGATGAAGCTGCAAACCGTCGCCCCGCCCGAGGGCGGCTCGCTCTCGGTCGTCTACTCCTGTCCGGAGTGCGGCTACGAGATGGCGATGCTCACCAATCCGTTCGAGACACAGCTCGTCCAGTCACTCGGCGTGCGGATCGGGCCCGGGATGAGCGAGGGCGCGTCGAGCAGCGCGAGCTCAAAGTGCCCGTTCCCCGCGATGATGCCTGCCACGGAAGGAGCGCCCGAGGTTGCGCGAGACGCAGAGCCAATCCCAGTCCGCTGGACGTCCGGCGCCGAAGCGCGGCTCGCGAACATTCCCGAATTCGTCCGCCCGATGGCGCGGACAGGCATCGAGAGATTCGCTAGAGAGCGGGGGGCCCTGGAAGTGGACGAGAAGATCCTCGACGCCGCCCGCGACTTCTTCGGCATGTGAGGCACCGTTATCGAGATGAACATGCCGCATCCGAACACGAGCCCGTTCACCCGGCCCTACGTCGTCTCCTGGAACCTCACCTACCGCTGCAACCTCGCCTGCGAGCACTGCTATCTCGACGCCGGCGGCACGCCTCTGGTCGGCACGGAGAACTTCGCGGACCGGAGCGAGCTGGGCACCGACGAGTGCTTCAGGGTCATCGACGAAATCGCCGCTTTCGCGCCTGAATGCATGACGATCCTGACGGGCGGCGAGCCGCTTCTGCGCCGCGACATCCTCGAGATTGTCCGGCGCGCGGCGGAGCGTGGACTGTGGGTCGTCGTCGGCACCAACGGTGTCAGCATCACGGAGAACGTGGCGAAGCGCCTGGCGGAGGCCGGGGCCCGCGGACTGTCCCTGTCCCTCGATGCTCTCGATCCCGATCGTCACGACAGCTTCAGGAAGGTGCGGGGCGCCTGGCGGAATACGGTGGATGGAGCGGCGATCCTCAACCGGACCGGGCTCCCCTTCATCGTGCAGACGACTGCTGGCGCGCACAATCGCGGCGAGCTCGAAGCGATCGCCGACTTCGCGCACGATCGCCTCGCCGCCAAGGTCTGGAACCTGTACTTCCTGGTGCCGACGGGGCGCGGGCAGTTCGTGTCGGACATGACCCCGCCGCAGTACGACGAGGTTCTCGCCTCGCTCTACCGGATCCAGAGGAAGTACGACCGCCGGATGCTCGTGAACGCGAAGTGCGCTCCGCACTACATCAAGACCGTGCTGGAGAATGCCGGCGAGCAGACCGATCCGATTCCGGCGGATGACGAATCGCCAGGCCTCCACCCCAGCGCGCAGAAACCGCGCGCCGGGGACCCGGTCTGTCTCGGATCAGGACCTACTCCGGAGGGGCCGGCGGGTGCCCGGCGGGGACGCATTACATGGGGATCCGGCCGAACGGGGATGTCACCCCTTGCCCCTACCTGCCGGTCTTCGCGGGGTCCCTTCGCAGCGCGAGTCTCGCGGACCTCTGGACCTCCTCGGAGCTGTTCGCCGACATTCGCCGCCGCACCTCGCTCGGCGGGCGATGCGGGGAGTGCGAGATGAACGGCCACTGCGGGGGCTGCCGCGCCCGGGCCTATGGGATGACCGGCGATCTGATGGCCGAAGACCCCCTCTGCACCCACACCCCCGGGAAGTTCGCCGGGTCCCCGCTTCTCGCCATCCGCGGACGGTGCGTCCGTCGCGGGGGCACAGGGGACTCCCGCGATCGAGTACGGCACCGAATCGCCGCCGACGATGGCGTGGGACGATGCCGCCGCCGCGCGCATGAAGAAGATCCCCGCGTTCGTCCGGGGGATGGTGGTCAGGGCCGTCGAGGAGTCCTGCCGCAAGAGCGGACTCGACCGCGTGACCGTCGAAGAGCTCGAACGGATCCGCGCGCGGATGCCGACGCCGAAGATCTTTGGTTAGGCTAAGGCGTTCCGGTAGCGCGAAACGCGAAGGCTCTAGCTACCGGAAGGGGTCATCGGCTGCTGCGGCCTGCTCCTTGACCGCTTCGTCCATCCACGTCTGGAACTCCTCGGCGCTCTGGACGGTGACAAAGCCACGCATCCGGGCATGGCCCAAACCGCAGAGCTGCGCGCAGGCGATCTCGTACTGGAATGCAGGATTCCCCATCCGGGTCCGCATGTCCGCGGTCGTGACGGTGGGGATGAACCAGATGGGAATCGTCAAGCCAGGGACGGCGTCCTGCTTCACTCGAAACTCGGGCACGCCGAAGCTGTGGATGACATCCTTGCTCCGGAGCCTGACGATGATCGGCCGGTTCACGGGCAGAAAGAGCTGGTTGACGGTCGTGACGTCGTCCTTCGCGGCAGGATCGGAGCGATCGAGTCCCAGGGGGTTCGACTGGAGGTCGAGCAGCTTGATGTCCGTGCGGCCGAAAACCCGGTCGGGGCCGGGATAGTGGACGTTCCAGGCGAACTGCTCGCCGGTCACCTGAACGACCAGCGCTTCGCTCTCCGGAGGCCGGGCATCGACCCTCGCGGCCCACAGCGGGATTGCGAATCCGATCAGGAGAACTCCTTCGACCACGGCAACGCCGACCTCGAGATAGGTCGAGTTGTGCGACGTGACCCCCCTGTAGTCCGCCACCGGATTCCGCGATTGCCGGAAACGAACGAGGGCGTAGAGGAAGAACCCCCCCCAGCCCACGAACAGGACGAGCATGAAGATGTGAATCCAGCCGATCATGTTGTCGATCTGCACCGCCGTGAGCCGCGGCGAGCGCCGGGAGCCCTAGCCATTCGGTCATGTTCTCGACGCTCCTCCCTGGAGCTCCGACCATTCAGTGTCGAGGTCGATTTCAGCGATGCGCTTCGCGCGTTTGCGGAGATAGAGGAAGAAGCCCACGAACCCGCCCTGCACGGCAAACAAAACGCCCAGCATCACCAGGACGCCGAGCCTCGCCCCGTCGATCAACGAGGTCTCCTCCGCCCCGAAACACACGGGACAGGCGAAGACGCTCGAGTTGCCGCCGATCAGGACGGCTGCCGCCGTCATGAGAACCCGTGTGATTCCGAGACGGATCGATTGTCCTTTCATCGCAGCGTCCTTGTTTTCCGCAGGAACCACGAGTCGTACATCACCAGGCCGAACGACACGGCGAAAGACGCAATGGCCGCGACGAGGGTTCCAATCCCGTCCTGTCGCCCGTACTGGTTCAAACACCAGAGACCGAACAGCACCGCGAGCGCCGCGGAGAGGAGGATCAACAGCGCGTGGAACCACCTGAGGTTCATTCGGGAATCCAGTAGCCGTTGCTGTGGGTGAAGACAGGAAGCGCCAGCAGCGCGACGAAGAAGGCAGCGGTCAACACGAGGACCGCGTAGATCAGCTTCTTCTCGGAGATCAGGTGCATGAAGTAGCACCGCCACCAGCGATCCCTTGACGATCGCGACGAGCAACGCCACGGTCACGGCAATCGGAACGGAAAGGTCGAGGTACGAGATCGCCACCGTGACTATTGTCAGGACCATCAGTGCGACGAAGACGGTGATGTAGACCCTGACGTGTTTGTCGATGTCGACTGCGTGGTCGCTCGTCATGGATGCCGCTGCGTGGTCACTCGTCATGGATGCTGCCTACAGAAGGTGCCGCTCATACAAAAGATATAGCGTCGGGAAAAGGAAGATCCAGACCAGATCGACGAAATGCCAGAAGAGGCCCGAGTGCTCGACCCGGTTGGTGAACCACACCGGGTTCGTCTTCCAGAGCTTGGCGCCGGGGCCCCAGAAATAGGCGTTCACCACCATCCCGCCGAACACGTGGAGCATGTGCAGGCCGGTCAACGTGTAGTAGATGGCGAGGAAGTTGTTGGTGCGGGGATATTCCCCCAAGCCGAGATGGTGGCCGTATTCGAAGTACTTGACGATGAGGAAGACGAGCCCGAGCAGGATCGTGCGCCCCCATGTAGATCCGGAAGGTCCCGAAGCGACGGCGCATCAGCGACGCCCAGGCCATGACCATCGTGACGGAGGACGATATCAGGACGATGGTGTTGAACGTGGCGAGCGGGACGTCCAGGATCGTGTCTCCCCGCGGCCAGCTCGGCGCCCCTACCCGGATCAGGATGTAGCTCGCAAAAAGCGCCCCGAAGAGCATGACCTCCGACGCGAGGAACAGCCAGATGCCGATCTTGCCGTTGGTAAGACCGGTGTCGCGCCGTGCCTCGACGGTGTAGGGGATGTCCATCGCGAATCAGGCCTCGTACTGCGGCACGAAGTCCTTGGCCGCGCCGGGAACGCTGTACTCGTAGGGCCCCCGGTACGCTTGCGGCGCGCCGAGGAAATTGCCGTGCGGCGGAGGCGAGGGAGCCGACCACTCAATCGTCGTGGCCTGCCACGGGTTCTCCCCGACCGTCTCCCCCTTCCAGATGCTCCAGAAGAAATTGAAGATGAAGGGAATCTGGAAGATCGCCATGGTCCACGCGCCCCACGACGACCACTCGTTCCAGTGCATGGTCGGCTGGGCAAAGGCGTAGGCCGTCCCGGCGTCGAACAGACGCCGCGAGACGCCCGCCATGCCAATGATGAACATCGGCATGAAGACGATGTTCATGCAGACGAACGAGCCGACGAAGTGGATCTTGCCGAGCGTCTCGTTCATCCTCCGCCCGGTTGCCTTCGGATACCAGTAGTAGATCCCCGCGAAGAGGGCGAAGATCGTCCCCGGAGCGACGACGTAGTGGAAGTGGGCGATGACGTAATACGTGTCGTGCAGCGGGATGTCCGCGATGTTGAAGGCGAGCGGAAGCCCCGTGAGCCCGCCGATGCCGAACATCGGGAGAAAGGCGACCGCGAAGAGCATGGGCGTGTTGAAGCGTATCGATCCACCCCAGAGCGAGATGATCAGGGCCGTGAGGATCACGACCGATGGAATCGAGATGATCATCGTGGTCGTCTGGAAGAACGCCGCCATCGCCGTCCCCATGCCGGTCATGAACATGTGGTGTGCCCAGACGATGAACGACATGAAGCCGAGGAAGACGAGCGAGTAGACCATCGAACGATAGCCCCACAGCGGCTTCCGCGTGTTGTTCGCGATGATCTCGGCCACGATTCCCATCCCGGGCAGGATCAGGACGTACACCTCCGGGTGCGCCAGGAACCAGAACAGGTGCTGCCAGAGGAGCGCGTTGCCTCCGCCGGCGTTGGTGAGGGGCTGGCCGCTGACCACGAGGCCGCTCGGGAGGAAGAAGCTGGTGCCGGCCACACGATCCATCAACTGCATGACCCCCGCGGCCTCGAGCGGCGGAAAGGCCAGGAGCAGGAGGAAGGCCGTGACGAACTGGGCCCAGCAGAAGAAGGGGAATCGCATGAACGTCAGGCCCTTGGCGCGGAGCTGGATCGTGGTCGTGATGAAGTTGACCGCTCCAAGGAGCGACGAGGTGATCAGGAAGATCATCCCGATGAGCCACCACGTCTGACCCGTGCCCGCGATGCTGGCGAGAGGCGAGTAGGAGGTCCATCCGGATTGCGCGGCCCCGCCGGGGACGAAAAAGCTGCCGAGCATCGTGATGCCGCCGAGGAAGAGGCACCAGTAGCTCACCATGTTGATCTTCGGGAAGGCCATGTCCGGGGCGCCTATCTGGAGCGGGAGCACGAAGTTCCCGAATCCTCCGACGGCGAGCGGGACCACCCCGAGGAAAACCATGATGGTGCCGTGCATCGCCCCCAGCTCGTTGTAGAACTCAGGGAGCATCGTCCCGCCCGGCATGCGCGCCTCGCCGAAGAGCGAGCCGATCAGCGGCAGCGGGACGCCCGGGTAGGCGAGGTTCCAGCGCATCAGCATCATCAGGCAGAAGCCGAAGAGGAGGAACAGGAGGCCGGTGACGGAGTACTGGATGCCGATGACCTTGTGGTCGGTGGAGAAGACGTACTTGCGCCAGAAGCCCAGCTCCTCGTGATGGGCTTCGTGCGCGACGTGCGGCTTGGGTGCGACGTCTACCGGCTCACTCATGCGGCTTCTCTCCGGATCGCTACTTCACGGCGAACTTGAAGTTCTGGGGCTTCGTATCGCTGCCGCTGACGGTCACCGAGGCCGTCTGCGTCCCCAGCCTCTCGTGCCAGGCGGTGATCTCGTAGGTCCCCGCGTCGAGACCCGGAAATCGTGAACTTCCCGTCCGTGCCCGTCACCGAGAAGAAGGGATGCGTAAAGACGCCGATGTAGGCGCTCATCCAGGGGTGGACGTCGCACTTGACCTGGAACATATTCTCCGGCTTGGGGAACGTTCGTGGTCATCTCCTTGACCGTCGCCGGCTGCCCCCGGTTGAATGCCGGGTTGATCTTGGGAAGCGTGTGGATGTTGTGGAGGATGCCGTCGGAGTTGAGGATCCTGTAGGGCTGCCCGACCATGATTCCCATCACGTGCGGCAGGTACTGACAGCCTTTCTGATCGAGAACCACCGGAGTCTTGGGAGCGGGGTAGGTCTTGCCTGCCGGCAGCCCCTTCGAGACCCAGACCATGATGTTCCCCATGGTGTTGCCGCCGCCGAGGACCAGCATCTCGTTCGCGCACGGGTTTCCCCCCGTGCACCTTGTGGCACACGGGTTCGGCGTCCATGGCGAGCGGCTTGAGACCGGGGACTTTCCCGTCGAAGGTGACGGTTCCGGTGATGGTTGACGCGGCGACAGCGACGCCCGGCCAGACCAACGCAGCGACCAGCCCGGCCGCCAGCCACAACACCTTCCCTGTCCCGCGCATGCTCGGCCCCTTGGTCATCGCAAACCTCGCCTCCGTCGTCACCATTGACGCTACTCTCTCACGTAGATCCGTTCAACGGGCCGACTCTAACCGATCCCCGCTATCCGGGCAACCCTCGCGCAGCCGCCCCCATTCCGACTCTACAGGCCCTATCCGCCCTCAGACGTTTTCGAAGGCCAGCGATTCGGCAAGCCTCGGGTCGCGCAGTGGAACGAGCGCCTGCCGTCGCATCAGCCAGCTCGCCGCCGCCACGAAGCATCCGCCGACGGCGACGAACGCGGCCACGTCCAGCAGCCGACGGACGGAGCCCCTCGGGATGGAGCGTCGGCATGACCTGCCAGTAGAGATCCAGGAAGTGCATGGCGAGGAGCCACGCTCCCCCCACGGCCAGAGTCGATCCCCTTCGCTTGACGGCGCGCCCCATCAGGTAGAAGAACGGCGCCACGAAATGTCCCGCCATGAGGAAGATCGAAACCGTCATCCAGGACCCTTCCATCCGCGCCCTGTACCAGGTCGTCTCTTCCGGAAGGTTCGCGTACCACACGAGGAAGAACTGAGAGAAGGCGATATAGGCCCAGAACACCGTGAACGCGAAGAGGAGCTTTCCGATATCTTGCAGGTGCTCGGCGCTGATGACCGTGTCCAGCAGCCCCGCCCCGCGCATCGCCGCCGCGACGACCGAGAGCAGCGCGATGAACCCCACGAAGGAACCCGCGAAGAAATAGACGCCGAACATGGTCGAGTACCAGTGCGGCGTGAGCGACATGATCCAGTCGACCGAGGCGAAGGTCTGGGTCAGCGCAAGGACGATGATGGCGGGCCCGGCGAAGCGGCGCAGGCGGGCCGACACCCCGGGATCGCCCGTCACGTCCTGACCGCGCGAGCCGCGGTAGTAGAGGATGGCGATGAACGACCAGATTCCGAAGTAGAGCGCCGCCCGGATCAGGAAGAACGGCACGTTGAGGTATGGCGCCTTCCAGCGAAGCAGCGCATCGTGCTCGGCCGCGTCGGCGTGGGACCATTCGAAGAGATCGTGCAGGCCGAGGAGCAGCGGGAGGAACAGGGCCGCCATCACGGGGAGCATTGCGAAGGTCGTCTCCCCGATCCGTCGCAGCACGATCCCCCATCCTGCCTGGGCCGCGTACTGGGTCAGCACGAAGAAGAGCGCGCCGAGGGCCAGGCTCAGAAAGAACAGGAACGACACGAGCCACGAGAAGAAGAACTGCTTCGGATTCGCTGCCCCCAGAATCGCGCAGGCCACGATCCCCAGCAGGGCGGCGACGGCGCCAATGACCGGCATGCGGTTCCACGGGTGCCCCGGCGGGATGGTTGCCTCCTCGGGCCGCACCGCAACGCGATCGCGTTCGGGAATCATTCAGACTCCATGAGCTCGACGCTTCGTGCGCCCAGGGACTCCAGCAGCTTCCCCGTGGCCGACGGATCGAACCGGGGATCCCACGACTCGATCGAGATGAAGAAGGCGTCGTCGGTCACCCGCTCGAAGACCTTGGATCTGAAGAGCGGATGGTTGTGCATGGGGAGCCGGTTCAGGCCGAGCATGCCGAAGACGGCGCCGAGCGCGGCGAAGAGGACTCCCAGCTCGAACGTGATCGGAATCATGGCGGGCCAGGCGAAGTACGGCTTGCCGCTGATCACAAGGGGGTAGGCGCTGGCGTGGACCCACCACTGCAGGACGAACCCGAGCGCGGCCCCCGTCAATCCCATGCCGAGGACGATCCAGGGAAGCCGGGAGCGCCGGAGCCCCATTGCTTTGTCGAGGCCATGGACTGGAAAGGGGGTATGGGCGTCCCACCGCGTGAAGCCCGCGTCACGCACCCGTTCGCACGCGTGATAGAGGTCCGCCGGCGTCGCGAATTCGGCCAGGATTCCGTAGTTGGGCCCCTTCGGAAGCTGGGGCAGGAGGAACGGCATCAGGAGGCTCCCTCGGGAGCGAGCTCCCCACCGCCCGGCAGCTCGCCTCGGTGGGCTTTGATCTCGTGTTCGGGGCTGGACGGGCCATGCGGATTGGCCTGCGGCAGAACGGTCTTGACCTCGGACGTTGCCACCATCGGCACGAAGCGCACGAACAGGCAGAACATCGTGAAGAACAGCCCGAAGCTCCCGAGCAGGCACGACACGTCCCAGATCGTGGGAGTGAAGTGCCCCCAGGACGAGGGGAGGAAGTCACGGTGCAGCGACGTCGTGATGATCACGAACCGCTCGAACCACATGCCGATGTTGATGATGATCGACATGACGAACAGGAACGGGATGCTGGTGCGCGCCTTCTTGAACCAGAAAACCTGCGGGCTGATCACGTTGCAGGAGACCATGGTCCAGTAGGCCCAGGCGTACGGTCCGCCGGCGCGGTTCAGGAACGTGAAGACCTCGTAAGGGTTCCCGCTGTACCAGGCAGTGAAGAACTCCGTGCCATAGGCGAAGCCGACCATCGACCCGGTGACGAGAATGATCTTCGCCATGTAGTCGAAGTGCCGGAGTGTGACGATGTGCTCGAGGCGGAACACCTTGCGGCAGATCACCATGAGCGTCAGCACCATGGCGAACCCGGAGAAGATCGCGCCGGCGACGAAGTAGGGCGGGAAGATCGTCGTGTGCCATCCGGGCAGGAGGGAGACCGCGAAATCCATCGAGACGATCGAATGGACCGAGAGGACCAGCGGCGTCGCCAGGGCTGCGAGGACGAGATAGGCGCTTTCGTAGTGGTGCCATTGCCGCACGGAGCCCCGCCATCCGAGGGCGAAGAGGCCGTAGACGAACTTCCGGGTGCTGGTCTTCGCCCGATCGCGCATCATCGCGAGGTCCGGGATCAAGCCGACGTACCAGAACAGGAGCGAGACCGTTCCGTAGACGCTGACCGCAAAGACGTCCCAGAGAAGAGGGCTCCTGAAATTGGGCCACACACCCATCTGGTTCGGGAGCGGGAACATCCAGTAGGCAACCCACACGCGTCCCACGTGGATCCCCGGGAACAGCAGGGCGCACATGACCGCGAAGATGGTCATCGCCTCCGCCGCGCGGTTGATCGACGTGCGCCATGTCTGTCGGAAGAGGAAGAGGATCGCCGAGATGAGCGTCCCGGCGTGCCCGATCCCGATCCAGAACACGAAGTTCGTAATGTCCCACGACCAGCCGACGGGGACGTTGAGTCCCCAGACGCCGATCCCCTCCCAGAACAGCCATGAGACCGCGACGCCCAGGAGGCCCAGGAGCGCGAGGGAAGGGATGAAGAAGAACCACCAGCCGATCGGTGTCTTCCGCTCGATCGGCTCCGCGACGGCCTCGGTGATCGAGTGGAAATCGGGCGAGCGCAGGATCAGTATTGGATGGCCCGCGACAGGGTTGTCGAGCAGCTCTGCTTCCGTCTGAGCCAAGCCTGTCCCCCGATTCGAGTTTGAAAGGTGCCCGATCCGAGTTTGAAAGGTGGCCGTTTGTACCATCGCGCATCGCGCGAGTCAAGCGCCGGGACCGTCGCTAGTCCATGTTTGCCAGCTGCGCGAGGATCGCGTCAATGGGCGCCTTCGCACACGCGAACATCGGCGTGTCCCGCTGCGTATAGAGGCTCGCCTCCGTGTAACGCAGCCGCCCCACCAGATCGACGAACTCCTGCGGGTAGTCCGAGTCGAACGCGACGACGAAGTCCTGATCGTCGATGCCGTAGCTATAGCTCGTGTTCAGGCGGACGCCCTTGAACGGGGCGGAAGCGGCGATATGCTCGTCCATCATTCCCTGCCGCGCGTGGGGCGAAAGGCGGTACCACGACCGCGTCTTCGTGAAGGGGTACACGAACAGGTACTTCCCCTCGCCCGGCAGCAGCTCGACGCCGCCCTCCCCGGCGCTCTTGATCCGGTTGACGTACGGCGACCGCAGCTGCAGCGAAAGGAAGCTGTGCACCTGCGACAGGTAGGCGCCCAGCCGTGACCGCCTGATCGCCGCTTCCATCGACTGGAAGCACAACGGGTCGAACGCGATCCGCCAGAGCATGAAGTCGACGTCCGCGCGCAGGCCCACGAGTGAGTAGGTGCGGAGGATCAGGTCGTCCGAGGACTCCCACTTCCGCACCAGTTCGATGAACCCGGCCGCCGCCACTTGCTGCTCGTCGGCGGGGAGCCGCCGGAACACCGGGTCGAGCCGGTAGAACGAATAGTTCAGGAACTGGCGGCGTTGCCTGTCCGGGCTCTTGCCCGTGACGATCCCGGTCGGATCGAGATCGACGGAGGGGCCGCGGCGGGGCGGCGGGCCCGTGCCGCCGGGAGGGTGCTCCATGCTCATATCTGCGCTAGTCTAGCTGGCGGCGACGTCCAGCAGTACTTTGAGAACGCCGGGCGCCTGCGCGCGCGCCAGCGCGTCGATGCCGCCCGACAGATCGAACCGTTCGCTGAGCAGCGGCCGGACGTCCACTTCCCCGCTCTCGAGCCCCTTGAGCGCGCGATCGAACGGGCCGCACCGTGAGCCGACGAGCGTCACCTCGTCGATCACGAACGGCGCCCACGCCAGCTCTTGCGATCCGGCCACGGTGGTCTTGAGCACGATGGTCCCGCGCGGCCGCACGAGCCTCAATGCCGCTGGCAGGCCGGTCGCGGAACCGGTGCAGTCCACCACCATGTCGGCCATCCGGCTGTCGGTGACGTCGCCGCAGCAGCGCCGTGGCGATCCCCTTGGCAGCCAGCAGCGCCAGCTTCGACTGGTGCTTGCCGACCACCAGCACGCGATCGGAAACCGCCGCCAGCACCTGCGCGCACAGGTTGCCCAGGCGGCCGTCGCCGAGCACGACGACGCGGTCCTGGCGGCCGACCGAAAGCTGCGCCGGAATCTGGTACGCGGCGGCGACGGGTTCGGTGAACACCGCGACCTCGTTCGGCAGCGAGTCCGGCACCAGATGCAGGTTGGGCTGCGGCACGGCGATGCGATCGGCGAACGCGCCGTCGTGGTTCAGGATGCCAAGCACCGTGCGGTTGGGACAGTGCGTCGGGTAGCCGGCCAGGCAGGTCGGGCAGCGGCGGCAGGCGCAGTTGATCTCGCCGACCACCCGGCGGCCGGCGTAGGGGCCCGACTCGGCGACGCCGACGAACTCGTGGCCGAGCACGCCGCGGAAGCCCATGTAGCCGCGAATCAGCTGGATGTCGGTCTCGCAGACGCCGGCGCAGAGGACGCGCACGAGCGACCTCGCCGTCGGCCGGCACCGGATCCGGCCGGTCGGCGTCGAATCTGGACCCTGTCCTCGAGCACGATGGCGCGCATGGACGTAGGCTACAGGCTTCAGGCCCCAGGCTCCAGGCCTCGCCCTAACGTTCTTACGACAAACGACTAACGACCAACGGGCGCCGGCCGTTCAGTGCTCGGGGCCGCCTTCTGCGGGTGCCGCTTTTTCGGCGGCCCTCGGCGCTTCCGGGCCGACCGTCACTTGCGTCCCCGCCATGGTGGTGCCTCGCGGCGACGTGAACCAGCCGCGGGACATATAGTCGGTGAACGTCAAGCCGAACAGACACGCCAGGAAGAACAGGCACGACGCGACCACGAACTTGGTCAGCTTGCTGCTGTACTTCACGTGCATGAAGAACAGGATGACCACCGTGGCCTTGGTGATGGCGATGGCGAGCGCCACCGGGAAGTTGAGCGAGCCGAGGTTCGTGAACGCCGCCGCGACGGTGATGGCCGTCAGCACCATCAAGGTGCCGAAGACCGTCACGTAGGATTTGACCGGTGCGATGTGCGACATGACTTATCCGAGGCGGTGCGTCCTGTCCACCAGGTAGAGGAGCGGGAACAGGAAGATCCAGACGATGTCGACGAAGTGCCAGTAGAGACCCGACATCTCGACCGGCGTGTACCACTCCGGTGAGAACCGGTCCTTGTGGGCCATCCAGGCGATCACCGCCAGCAGCACGAACCCGATCACCATGTGCAGCGCGTGCAGGCCGGTCAGGCGCGAAATAGAGCGAGATGAAGATCTGCACCTGGGCGCGTGCGGGCCCTCGAAGACGAAGTTCGCGCCCGGGATGTGGTTCAGGTCGTACTTGTGCTTGTACTCGAAGAACTTGATCACCAGGAAGACGAGGCCGAGCACCATCGTGACGATCAGCCAGTTGACCGTCCCCTTCTTCGACCCGACCTGCGCCGACCGGACGGCCAGCGCCATGGTCAAGCTGCTGCCGATCAGCACGACGGTGTTGATGCCGCCGAGCAGGATGTCGAGCTCGTTGCTGCCCTCGACCCACGCCTCGTGATACCAGACGCGGTAGAGGAAGTAGGCCATCAGGAGGCCGCCGAAGAACATCACCTCCTGGATGATGAAGATCCACATCCCGAGGACGGACGCTTCCTTCTGCTGCTCCAGCGTCTCGAAGTGGTGCTGGAGCGCAGGATGATGCGCATGCGCGTGGTGCCCGTGGGCTTCGGCGTGGGCGGCGACGGCTTCAGGCAACCTTGATCTCCCGCTTGTGGTAGTCGTAGGCCTCTTCCTCGACGATCGGCTGGCCGGGGAAATTCTCCGGCAGCGGCGGCGACTGCGTGGTCCACTCCAGGCCGGTCGCCCCCCAGGGGTTTGCGCCCGCCACCTCACCCTTGAACAGGGAGTAGATGAGATAAAACACCGGCAGCACGTAGCCGACCGCCAGCACGCTCGCACCGGCAGACGACAGCACGTTGAAGACCTGCCATTCGTCGGGATAGACGTGATACCGGCGCGGCATCCCCAGGTAGCCGAGGATGAACTGGGGGAAGAACGTCAGGTTGAAGCCGACGAAGATCAGCAGCGCCGACAGCTTGCCGAGAATGTCCGAGTACATCCGGCCGGTCATCTTCGGCCAGTAGTAGTGCAGCCCGGCGAAGTAGCCCATGATCGCGCCGCCGACCATGATGTAGTGGAAGTGGGCGACGACGAAGTAGGTGTCGTGCAGGTGGACGTCGAGCCCCAGCGCGGCCAGGAACAGGCCGGTCAGGCCGCCGACGAGGAACAGGCCCATGAACCCGAACACGAAGAACATCGGCGTCTTCCACCAGATGGCGCCGCGATGCATCGTCGCCGCCCAGTTGAACGTCTTGACCGCCGACGGGATTGCCACCGCGTACGACAGCAGCGAGAAGACCATCGCGGAATAGGGCGAGATGCCGGCCACGAACAGGTGGTGCGCCCAGACCATGAAACCGAACAGGGCGATGGCCACGCTGGAGAACGCCACGAACGAATAGCCGAACACGCTCTTCCGCGAGAAGCAGGCGATCACCTCGCTGATGACGCCCATCGGCGGCAGGATCATGATGTAGACGGCCGGGTGCGAGTAGAACCAGAACAGGTGCTGGAACAGCACCGGGTCGCCGCCGAGCGCCGGGTTGAAGATGCCGAAGCCGAGACCGCGCTCCAGCACCACCATGAAGAGCGTGATCGCGACCACCGGTGTGCCCAGGACCTGCACGAAGCTGGTGGCGTAGAGCGCCCAGACCAGGAGCGGCAGGCGGAACCAGGTCAGGCCCGGAGCCCGCATGCGGTGGATCGTGACCATGAAGTTCACGCCGGTGAGGATCGACGAGAACCCGGTGATGAACACGCCGATGCCGGTCATGCAGCACGTTGGTGTTCGAGGCCGACGAGCTGTAGGGCACGTAGAACGTCCACCCGGTGTCCACGCCGCCGAACACCATCGCGCCCACGGTGAAGATGAAGCCGATGACGAAGACGTACCAGCTGATCAGGTTGATCTTCGGAAACGCGACGTCCTTGGCGCCGATCATCAGCGGCAGGATGAAGTTGCCGAGGATGGCCGGCACCGCGGGAATCAGCACGAAGAACACCATCGCGATGCCGTGCATCGTGAACAGCTTGTTGTAGGTGTCCGCCGACCAGATGTCGCCCTGCGGGGTGGTCAGCTCCAGCCGGACGCCGGCGGCGAACACACCGCCGAGCATGAAGGCGATCGTGACCACGACCATGTAGAGGATGCCGATGCGCTTGTGGTCCTTGGTCAGGAGCCACGACATGACACCGTACTTGTGGTTCAAGTAGGTCACGGGCGGAAGTGTTGGGGTGATCATGGGTTCGTACCGTTCGTTACGGGCGTGCCGGCGCGGCGGTGGGCTGGGCGGCGGCCGGCCGCGGCCGTGCCGTGGCGGCCTTGGACTTGATGAACTCGATCAGGCCCATCACGCCCTCTTCGTTCACCTGACCCTGGAACGTCGGCATCAGTCGGCTGGTAGCCGGCCACGATCTTCATCTGCGGCGTCAGAATCGACTCGCGGATGTAGGAATCGTCGGCCGTGGCTTTCGCCCCGCCTTCCAGCTCCACGGTCGTGCCAAACAAGCCCGCGAGCGACGGGCCGCGGCCCGTGTTGTCGTCGAGATGACAGGTGACGCAGGCCAGCTGCTGGAACAACTGCTGTCCGCGAACCGCGAGCGGCTGGCCGTCGCTGCCGGACAGCCACGCCTGGTAGGCGCTCGGCTCCATCACCACGACCTTGCCGATCATGCCCGAGTGCTTGGTCCCGCAATACTCGGCACAGAAGAGATGGAACTCGCCGGTTTCAGTGGCTTCGAACCACACCGAGCTGTAGCGCCCGGGGATGGCGTCGGCCTTCACCCGGAAGGCCGGGAAATACAGCGAGTGCAGCACGTCCTCAGAAGTGAACGTGACGCGGACGGGCCGTCCTTTCGGCACGTGCAGCTCGTTGATCTCGCTCTTGCCGTCCACGTGCTGGAAGCGCCACATCCAGCGTTTGCCGGTCGAGTAGATCTCCATCGTCTCTGCCGGCGGCCGCACGATCTCGAAGAACACCACCGTGGCGTAAACGAAAATCCCCATCGAGATGATGAAGGGGATGACGGACCAGGCGAGCTCGAGCGGAATCGAGCCGTGGATCTGGCGCGCCCACCTTCTCGCCGCTGTCGTCGCGGTACTTGATCGCGAAGATCGCCACCGCGATCACCGTCGCGATGGCGAAGAACGACGTGACGGCGATGATCAGGAAGTACAGCCGATCGACGTCCGGTGCCACCGTGGACGCTTGGACGGGGAACAGGGGAATGCCAGAGAACATTTACGCGCGACCCTCCGCGCGCGTGCCGGAACCACGGCGCCGCGTCAGCAGGACGAAGCCGGCCATCACGGCCAGCGTGACCACACCACCGAGACGAATCAGGTTCATCACCACCGCGCCATACCGCCCGGCCTCGGGGTCGTAGTGGAAGCAGTAGAGCAGCAGCTCGTCGATCACCGAGCCCACGCGGCCCTCGCCCGAATCGACCAGCGCCAGCCGCAGGTCCTTCGGCGAGTACTCGATGCCGTAGAAGTAGCGTGACAGCCGGCCCTCCGGCGTCACGACCAGCAGGCCGCTCACGTGCGCGAACTGCTGCTGGCGCTCGTCCCAGTGGTAGGTGAAGCCGGCGGCCGAGCGTCACCCTGCGGATGGTCGGCTCGTCGCCGGTCAGGAAGTGCCAGCCGTTCGCGGTGGCTTCGGCGGACCAGTACCTGCAGGTGCGTCCGCTTCTTCTCGGCGGCGTCGGCCGGCGTGTCGCGCGGGTCGAAGCTGACCAGCACCACGTCGAAATCGGTGCCGGGCGCGAACGGCAGCGCCGTGAGCGCGCTGGAGATGCCGTTCATCACCTGGGTGCACAGCATCGGGCAGCGGTAGTAGACGAAGGCCAGCACCACCGGACGCCCGGTCTTGAAGTAGTCGCCGAGCGCTACGCCCTGCCGGCCTCGTCGGTGAACCGCGCGTCGAGCGGCAGCGGCTCACCCAGCCGCTGCTTGAAGGTCACCTCGCGCAGCTGCGGGCGGCGTGCGGCCGGCGGCCTCGCCGCGCTTCTGCGGATCGCCGGCGTAGCGCAGGTAGCTTTCGGGATAGCGGTTCTGCGCCGACACTGCGGCAGGGGCCGCCGTCGCGAGCACGCAGGCCGCCACGAGCGGCCACACGACGGTGAGGGCAAATCGGTGGCTCACGTCGATCCCTACTGGCGCCGGCGCTCTCCCGTGCGCCCGGAGCTGGAGTCGGCAGGCATCATGCCGGCCTGCGGGTCGGCGGCCGTATCTCGCTGAGGGCAAGCCGCGCTCGACCGTCAGCCGCATCGCCTCGGCGATGGGAATGCGCACGGTGCCGGCCTCCTTGTTCTCCCACGCTGTACGAGTTCGAGCAGCCGCTGCTCTTCGCTCTGGAAGGCGTAGCGGTCGTTCCCGGGAAACTGCTGGAGGCGCGGCGCCGGCGGCAGCTGGGTGCGGCTGCGCCGCGCTGAGGGGATAGCGCCGCTCCGCGGCCTCGCGCGAGACGCCGGTCCTGACCAGGAGCCCGTAGGCGCCGGCCAGGCCGACGTGGATGACGAGCGCCGACGACCACGCACCAGAACAGGAATTGGACGAGCGGCCGGGTGCTCGCGTCGGTGTGCTCGTAGGTGGAGCCCGGCGGTGTTTCGAGGTATTCGTCGTCGGGCGAGCGCGTGCCCCGCTGAAGGATGGTGCGCCATCAGTGGCCTCCCGAGCTCTGCAGCGCTTCGTGCAGGTACGGATCGCGGAACGCCAGCAGCGGCCGCTGCAGCCAGCTGCGTCGCGAACATCCACACCCACAGGCCGCCGATGGCCGACCGGCGCCGCCACGTCGAGCCAGTGCACGAAGAAGCGGCTGGTCTGCTCGCCCTCGACCAGGTGCAGGTTCGCCGCCGCTGACGGCGAATTCGGGCGACACCAGCATGTAGATGTCCACGTACCGGACGAAGAGGATCCAGCAGGCGATCACGACCAGGCGGGTCGACGCGCGCTTGTTGTCGCGCGAGAGCAGCATGAAGAACGGCACGAAGAAATGGAACAGCACCAGGAAGATCGCCAGGTATTGCCAGCCGCCGTCGGTGCGGGCCAGGAAGTACGGCAGCTCCTCGATCAGGTTCGCCGCGTAGGTCAGCAGGAACTGCGAGAAGTTGAAGTAGGCCCACAGCATCACGAACGCCAGCGACAGCTTGCCGAGGTCGTGGAAGTGGTGCGGCTTCAGCAGCTCCTGCATCGGCGCCCGCTGGCTGAGAAACCGGCTGGTGATGATGGTGAACGCCAGCGCCGACAGCCCCTGCCCGCCCAGCATCAGGAAGCCGAACAGCGTCGAGTACCAGTGCGGGTTGATCGACATGATCCAGTCGATGCCCGCGAACGTCATCGTCAGGGCGTAGAACACCAGCCCGAACCCGCTCAGCCGCTGGATGCGCAGGTTCACCGCCATCTCGCCGTCGTCCTGCCGCTTCGACCACTTGCTCAACGTCAGCGCGATGACCGACCAGCCGACGAAGTAGAAGACCGCGCGCCCGAGGAAGAAGCGGAACGTTCAGGTAGGGCGCCTTGTGGCGCATGATCTCGTCGGCGGCGACGTGGTCGGTGTGCGTCCAGGGGTAGAGCGTGCCCATTCCCAGCGAGGACGGGAATGAACAGCACCGCCATCAGCGGCATCGTGCGGCTCGAGGCCTCGAAGATGCGGCGGAAGACGCCCCACGACCCGCCCGACAGGTGCTGGATCATCATCAGGCCCAGCGATCCCATCGCCACGCCCAGCCACAGCAGGAAGCCGACCAGCCAGGCGCGGAAGAAGTGGTCGCGGGCCACGACGAAGCCGACGGCGCAGACCACCAGGCCGGCGATGCCCACCTGCAGCGCGCGCGTGCGCACGCCTTCGAGGTCGCGCGGGCGGCGTGTAGGTCGTCGTCGTATCCACGATCAACGCGCCTCCGGCGCGGCGCCCGCAGCCGCGGGCCGGTCGAGTTCGGCGCGGCGGTCGGCCGGCACGTCCTCCACGCCGCGCGTTGGTCAGCTGCAGCGCGCGGATGTAGGCGGCGATCGCCCAGCGGTCCTGCGGCGGCACCTGCGCCGAATAGTCCTGCATGGCGCCGAAGCCGTTGGTCATGACGTCGAAGAAGTAGCCCGCTGGCGCGTTGCGCAAGCGCTCCTCCTGGATACGAGGGCGGGGCGCGGAAGCCGCGCTGCACGACCATGCCGTTGCCGCCGCCGGTCTTGCCGTGGCACGGCGCGCAGAACACGTTGAACCGCTCCTGGCCGCGCGCCATCACCTGCGCCGTGACCGGCATCGGGAACGTGGTGGCCAGCTGACCGTCCACCCGGCCCTGGTAGAGATGCACGTCCTCGCGCAGCTGGCCGCGCGCGACGGTGTTGGCGACCGAGCGTCCGCGAGGCCCGGCCATCCGGCGAAGAACGTGCGTGGCCTGCAGCGGCTCGTAGCTGCGGGGCGTCGTGCATGTCCTGGCGGCACCCCGCCACCATCAGCAGCGCGGCGACGACGACCAACGCGCGTCGCCCCGCGCGCGAAGCGCGCCAAGAGACACTGCCGACCGACCAAGGGCGTTCGGCGAAGGAATGTCGGGCATAGCCCTTGGTTGGTCTACGGCGCAACGTCGGATACTCCTACCGGCTGCAGGGTCTGAAGAAACGCGCGGGTCGCGGTGCGCGTCGAAGCGGGGATCGGTGGCCTCGATGCACAGGAAGAACCGGTCGCGTCGAAGCCCGGTCGAACGCAGGCACGTTGAACACCGGGTGATACGGCTGCGGCAGCTTGTTCAGCGCCCACATGCCGATGAAGCAGGTCAGCGCCGCGCCGAGCACGGTGGTCTCGAACGTGACCGGGATGAAGTGCGGCCAGCTGTTCAGCGGCCGGCCGCCGACGTTCATCGGGTAGGCCATCGTCGAGGCCCAGTACTCCAGGCCGAACCCGCCCAGCCCGCCCAGGATGCCGCCGAGCAGCACCAGCCGCGGCAGCCGCGTGCGGCGCAGGCCCAGCGCCTCGTTCAGCTCCTCGATCGGAATCGGCGTGTAGGCGTCCATGTTCCGGAACCCGTGCAGGCGCGCCTTGTTGGTGGCTTCGACGAGCGCCGACGGGCGTGTCGAACTCGGCCATGATGCCGTAGAGCGCCGGGGTGTGCTGTTCGTGCGCCATCACCTCACCCGTGGTGTTCCTTCAGCTTTGCCTCGGGCACGATCGTCCGCATCTCGAAGATGGCGATCGCGGGCAGGAACCGAACGAACAGGAAGAAGAGCGAGAAGAACAGGCCGATGGTGCCGGCGAACATCGCGAAGTCCCAGCGCGTCGGGTAATACATGTCCCACGACGACGGCAGGAAGTCGCGGTGCAGGCTCGTGACGATGATGATGAACCGCTCCAGCCACATCCCGAGGTTGACGAAGCAGCGACAGGATGAAGAGCAGCGCCACGTTGTCGCGGACCTTGCGGAACCAGAACAGCTGGATCATCGCCGCGTTGATCGCGATCAGCGACCAGTAGAAGAACGCGTACGGTCCCGTCATGCGGTTCAGCATCATGTACCCCTCGTAGGGGTTGGCGCTGTACCAGGCGAAGAACGCCTCGTTGGCGTAGCCGTAGGCGACGATCATGCCGGTCGCCAGCATGACCTTCGTCATGTTGTGGATGTGCCGCATCGTGATGAAGTCTTCGAGCCCGTAGAACTTGCGCAGCGGCACGGCCAGGGTCATCACCATCGCGAAGCCGGAGTAGATGGCGCCGGCAACGAAGTAGGGCGGGAAGATCGTCGCGTGCCATCCGGGCAGCACCGACACCGCGAAGTCGAAGCTCACGACGGAGTGGACCGAGAGCACGAGCGGCGTCGAGATGCCGGCGAGCAGCAGGTACGCCATCTCGTAGCGCTGCCAGTGACGCGCCGAGCCGCGCCAGCCAAGTGCCAGCATGCCGAAGATCGTTCGCGCCACCTTCGACGTGGCCTTGTCGCGCAGCGTCGCCAGGTCGGGCACCAGCCCGGTGAACCAGAAGAGCGCCGACACCGTGCCGTAGGTGGACACCGCGAACACGTCCCAGATGAGCGGGCTGCGGAACTGCGGCCACAGGCCCATCGTGTTCGGATACGGGAACAGCCAGTAGATCGCCAGCCACGGCCGGCCGGTGTGGAGCAGCGGGAACATCGCGGCGCACGCCACGGCGAAGAGCGTCATCGCCTCGGCGAAGCGGTTGATCGACGTGCGCCACTGCTGCCGGAAGAGCAGCAGGATGGCCGAGATCAGCGTGCCGGCGTGGCCGATGCCGATCCACCAGACGAAGTTGATGATGTCGAACGCCCAGCCGACCGGCACGTTGTTGCCCCAGATGCCGATGCCGGTCGAGCAGCAGCTTCGCCGATGGTGACGTTCAGCAGCATCAGGAACGCGAACGCGACCGCGAAGCCGAAGAACCAGCCGATCGTCGTCCGCTTGGTCAGGACGACGGCGCTGATCGTGTCGGTGACCGAGTCGAACGTGTGGCCGGGCGCGATGACCGGCGGCGTCCGCAGCATGCCGGCGTCGAGGCCGTCCTGTCCTGGACGTGTTCCTTGGCGGCCATCAGCGGCGCTCCTCACCTTCCGCGCCGCCGCGGTGGCGTGGCTCCAGCGTGGTGTTCGGGTTGCGCACGATCGCCAGATAGGTGGTGCGCGGGCGCGTGTTCAGCTCCTCGAGCAGCCCGTAGTTGAGCGTGCTGGCCTTCAGCTTCGACACGCGGCTGTCCGGGTCGTTGATGTTGCCGAACACGATCGCGTCGGTCGGGCACGCCGCCTGGCACGCCGTCACCATCTCGCCGTCGCGAATCTGGCGATCGTCCAGCTTGGCCGCCACGCGCGCGTGGTTGATGCGCTGCACGCAGTAGGTGCACTTCTCCATCACGCCGCGGCTGCGGACCGTGACGTCGGGGTTGCGCTCGCAGCTTGAGGCTGGGCGTGTCGAAGTCCTGATACAGCAGGAAGTTGAACCGCCGCACCTTGTATGGGCAGTTGTTCGAGCAGTAGCGCGTGCCCACGCAGCGGTTGTAGACCATGTCGTTCAGGCCTTCGTCGCTGTGCACGGTGGCCGCCACCGGGCACACCACCTCGCACGGCGCCGTTTCGCACTGCTGGCATGGCATCGGCTGGTGATAGGTGTCGGGGTTGTCGAGATCGCCGGTGTAGTAGCGGTCGACGCGCAGCCAGTGCATCTCGCGGCCGTTCAGCACCTGGCTCTTGCCGACGACCGGAATGTTGTTTTCGGACTGGCAGGCGACGACGCAGGAGTTGCAGCCCGTGCAGACGTTCTGGTCGATCGCCATGCCCCACGCGTAGCCTTCGTACTTGAAGTTCGCCGTGGAGTAGAGCGTCAGGCGCTCGGGTTGATGCTCCTGCTTCTTCGCGAACTGCGGGATCGGCCTCGAACTGCGCCGACGTCGCCACGCGGATCAGGTTGCGGCCCTCGAGCGACCAGTGGTCCTGGGTGCGAGGCCAGCTCGTAGCTGTCGCCGGTCTTGGCCAGCTGCACGCCGCTGATCGTGTCGGGCGCCGCGGAGGTGCGCAGCGCGTTGACGTTGAAGCCGAGGCCGGTGCCGGTGCGGCCCGCCCGCGTCCGACCGTAGCCAAGGTGCAGCGTCAGGGTGTCGAGCGCCTGGCCCGGCGCCAGCCAGACCGGGATCTCGAGCGATCGGCCTTCGTGGGTCAGCCTCACCATGTCGCCGCTGACGAGATTGAGGCGCGCGGCCGTGCCGGGCGCGACGAGCGCCGCGTTGTCCCATGTGAGCTTCGTCAGCGACTTCGGCAGCTCCTGCAGCCAGGCGTTGTTGGCGAAGCGGCCGTCGTAGACGCTGGGGTCGGGCCGGAACACCACGTCGAGGCCCGCCGCCGCCGGCGTGCCGCCGGCGGCGGGCGCGGCCTGGAGCGTGACCGGCTTGGGCGCAAAGGCGCGTTCCGGCTACGACACCATCGTGCAGCCAGCGGCGCCACTCGCGATCGAAGGGCGACAGCGCGGGCACCTGTGCGCGCCGCGATCGGCGCCAGCGCCGGCAGGGCGGGCGGCGCCGCAGGCGCGCCGGCCGCGGGCGCAGCGCGGCGGCGTGGCGGGCGCGGGAGCCGGAGTGGCCGAGCCGCGACCGGCGGCAGCAGCAGCGGGCACCGCCGTGGAAAGCCCCGTCCGATTGGCCCAATACTCGCGCACGATGTCGTAGCCCGGTCGCTCGCCGCCGCCTTCGATCGAACGCGACCAGCACCTCGTGCGTGCGACTTGCCGCCGTAGAGCGGCGCGATGAGCGGCTGCACGATCGTGACGGTGCCGTCGTCCGACCGTACGTCGCTCCACGCCTCGAGGAAGTGCGCCTCGGGCACGTGCCACTGGCACAGCTCGGCGGTCTCGTCCTCGTACTGCCCAACGTGCGCGCGCTGTGCGCACCTTCTGCAGGGCGGCGCCGAACTCCAGATCGGCCGGCGCCGTGTAGACCGGGTTGCCGCCGAGGATCAGGAGGAAGTCCACCGTGCCGGCGTTCATGTCGGCGACCAGCGCGCGCAGGTCGGCCAGCTGGTTCGACGGCCGCACTTCCGACGGCCTGCGTGTAGACGACTGTCTGGCCCACGTTGCCCGAGCGCCGCGTTCATCAGCGTGCGCCAGGGCGTGTACCGACGGCGGCGCGCCGTCACCCGCGATGACGACGCTGCGGCCGTTCGCGGCCTGCAGGTCCGCCACGAGGGGCGCCACCCACGCGGTGGCGGCTCGGCGACAGCGGACCGGGCGCGCGCCGGCCACCCCCAGCTGCGCGGCCACCGCGCGCGCGAACGAGCCTCGATCTCCGAGGCCTTGAGCGGCAGGCGGTGATCCGCGCGCGTGCCGCTGATCGTCGGCGTGCTCTCAACCGCATAGAACCGGTTGCGCGGTTGTCCGCTCTCGGCGCGGCGCCGCGAGGCGAAAGCGCGCGCGTGCCGCAGCCCCGACGCGCCGGTGGACATGAAGTCCGCATCGAGCGAAAGAACCACGTCGGCCTTGTCGAGCGGGTACTGCGCGTCGGCGTACTCGCCGAAGGCGAGTCGGCTGCCTTCGCGGGCGTTGTGGCGCCCGACCGGCTCCCACTGTACCCACCTGGCTTCGGGCAGCGCCGTCAGGATCTCCTCGATCTGGGCCCCAGAGTCGGCGACGCCACGGTTTCGGTGAGGATGCGCAGGCCGGCGCCTTTCTTGGCCTGCTGCGACGTGAGCATCGCCCGCAATGTCGCGAAGAACGAGCTGAATGGACTGAATCTCACCGAGGTTGGTGATCGTGGTCGAGCGATCCGGATCGTAGAGACCCAGGATGGCGGCCTGCGCGAACACGTCGGTCGCGCCGCGACTCGACGGGTGATCGGGGTTGCCCTCGATCTTCGTCGGCCGCCCTTCGTGGCTCTCGACCAGCAGGCCGATGCCCGAGCCCGCAAACGGCATCGCCGTCGCGTAGAAGAGCGGCTTGCCCGGCACCAGTTCCTCGGGCTGCCGCACGTACGGCACCAGCTCCTCGTTCGGCTGGCGCGTGCACGCGCTCACGCCGGCCAGCGCCAGCGACGCCGACATCAGCTTCAGGAAGCCGCGGCGGCCAACGGGGTCGAGCCATTCCGATGCGTTCTGTGGAAACTCGCGGTGCAGGAACTCCTTGAACTCCTGCGTCTCTGACAGCGCCTCGAGACTGCGCCAGTACTGCTGCCCGCGAGCGCCGTCCAGGCGGGCGCGAAGCGCCCCGAGGTCCTGCGGCTCCTGGTCGTGTCGTTCGTTCATGAGCGGCTCACCGGTGGCACGTCGAGCAGCTGGTGTTGCCCTTGATGCCGTACTCCTTCACGAGTCGCGGCCCAAGCACCGACTGCGGCTCCGCCGGCCGGTATCCCATCGTGAAGACTTCGCTGCGCGGGCGGACGAACTGCTCGGGGTTGCGGTGGCAGTTCAGGCACCATTCCATCTGCAGCGAGTTCTGCTGGAGCATCAGCGGCATCTGGTCCACGCGTCCGTGGCAGGTTTCGCAGCCCATCCCCTTCTTCACGTGAATGCTGTGGTTGAAGTAGACGAAGTCGGGCAGGTCGTGCACGCGGGTCCAGCGCAGCGGCTTGTCGTCGCGGAAGCTGGCGCGGACCGGCTCGAGGATCGGCGCGTTGCCCCAGAGCTGCGAGTGGCAGTTCATGCAGGTCTTGGTCGGCGGGATGCCGGCGAAGCTCGAGGTCTCGACCGAGGTGTGGCAGTAGCGGCAGTCGATGCCGTCGTCACCGACGTGGTGGAGGTGGCTGAACTGGATCGGCTGCTCGATGTACTCGTTGGCGCGAGTCACATACGAGGAGCGGCCGAAGGCCATCGCCAGGGCTATGAGGCCTCCGACGAAGAGCAGGAGACCGGCGAGGCTCACCTTTGACAGTGTGTTGGCGCTGCGACGAAAGATCTGCGGCATCGGATGCTGAAGGCGACGTTGCCCGAACTGCGGGCTGTAAAGGCGGCGGTGGATCGGGCCCGTGCTTGCGCGACCCTTATGAGGCCCGGCCCCCGCCTGGCCAACAGGGATTTGTACCACACTTGTGAAAAAAGGATCAAGCGACGGGCGGCGAATTCCGCCTACAATCCGTTCGGCAAATGAGGCTTCCGCCTCCTCCAGAAAGGCCGCGATGAGCGAGCGAAAGTACCGGCAGCGGGGCTACCAGGACGACGGCTCCGACCGGCCGAAACCGGCGGGGCCCAGACCCACGGGCGCCCGCCCGGCGCCCGAGCCCGGCGCCCCGGCGGGGGCGCGGCGCATCTCCCAGGACGGCCCCCGGAACATCAACATGCCCGGCTACCGCGAGGTGGTTCGCTGCGCGCAGTGCGGATACGTGGTGGGGGCCGAGATCTCGGCGGACACGCGATGCCCGCGGTGCGCGGTCGACCTGCGGACCTGCGCGCAGTGCGTGTCGTTCGACCCGGGCAGCCGCTTCGAGTGCATGGAGCCGATCACCGCGCGCGTGTCGCCGAAGAACGCGCGGAACACCTGCACCCACTTCGGCCCCCGCACGACCGTCGAGCGGGAAACCACCACCCCCAAGGTCGACAGTTCGCGAAAGGCGTTCGACGATCTCTTCAAGTTCTAGGGAAATGGCCCTACTGTCCGACCAGGATCGCGCCACGGTTCAAAAGCACCTTGAAAGCCTGAGCCACGAGGTCACGCTGCTGTTCTTCACCCAGACGATCGGCGCGCCGGAGACCGTGCTCATCGCGAAGCAGGTCGTGAACGAGCTGGCGGATCTGAACGCGAAGATCAGGGTTGAAGAGGTGAATCTCGTGCTGGACCGCGATCGGGCGGCCCAGTTCGGCGTGGAGAATGTGCCGGCGATCGTGCTGCTGAGGGATGGGGCAGATACCCGCATGCGATTCCTCGGCGCGCCCGCCGGCTACGAGTTCATGTCCCTCATCGAGGCGGTGACGCTTGCCGGCACCGACGGCTCAGGCCTTCAGGAGTCGAGCAAGGCGCTGCTGGGAAGCGTGACCGCGCCGCTCGACATCAAAGTCTTCGTCACGCCCACGTGTGTCTATTGCCCGCGGGCGGTCACGATGGCCCACCGGATGGCGGTCGAAAGTCCTTTTGTTACTGCAACTTGCATCGAGGCGACGGAGTTCCCCGAGCTGTCGCGGCGCTACCAGGTGACCGGCGTGCCGAAGATCGTGGCCAACGGCAACGAGATCCTCGGGGCTTTGCCCGAAGAAGACTTCGTCGCCGGATTGCTAAAGGGCTCGGTTCCGGAAAGGCAAGCCCCGACCGATTTAGCCTTTTGCCTTCTGCCTTTTGCCTTGTTGCCTTGACGAGCGTTCTTAGCCGCCTAAGTACGTCCCGCCGTTCGCGTGGACGGTCTGCCCGGTGATGTAGCGGGCCCCGGGCCCGCAGAGAAACGCAACCGCCGCTGCCACCTCTTCAGGTGTCCCGCGCCGCCCGACGATCGGCGCGTGGGCCAGGTGATGAGCTGGCGCCTGGGCGGCGCCGTCGCGGGTCGTCTCGATCAGGCCGGGCGAGACGCAGTTGACCGTTATCTGCTGCGGGGCGAGGTCGTGGGCGAGGGCGCGCGTGAGCCCGACCAACCCCGCCTTCGCCGCGACCACGTGGGCGCGCCCGGCCGATCCCGTGTGTGCCGACAGGCCGCCGATGTTCACGATGGCGCCGCGACCCGACGCCGCGAGATGCGGCAGCGCCGCGCGGCTGCAGAGAAACGCGCCGTCGAGCGTCACGCCGAGAATCTCCTTCCACTCGTCGAAACCCAGGGCGTCGAAGGCGCGCTCGCGGCGCACGCTGGCGTTGTTCACCAGGATGTCCAAGCCGCCGAAGGCCGCCACTGTCGCGGACACGAGTGCGTCCACGTCGGACGGGCGCGAGACGTCCGCCGCATGAAAGGCGGCCCGGCCGCCCGCCGACGCGATCTCCGACACCACGCGCGCACCGGCATCGCTCGACGTGCGAGCGTTCACCATCACGGCGGCGCCGTCGCGAGCCAGCGCCAGCGCGATGGCGCGGCCGATGTTGCGCGAGCTGCCGGTCACCAGCGCGACGCGACCCGCCAGCGGAGATTCGTCGTTCATGCTCGGAGCTCCAGAAGGGGCGCGAGGAGTGGCGCGCGCCAGCAGCTGCTCGGCCGCCTGCAGCAAGCGCGCCGCCGCGTCCCGGCTCAGCCCGCCGTGGACCGCGTTGTCGAGAAACTTGGCGCGCACCTCGTCGTCGCCCAGCGGTTCCCTGGCGCCGCCGCGCATGTGCGGCTGGCGGTACTCGCGCGTCGAGCCGTCGCGCAGCGTGGCGCGAAGGTGCCCGGAGAAATTCCGCGGGTACTCGTCGGCGGGATTGATGCGGTAGCGGATCCGCGCCGCCAGCGCGAGCACGGCCGGATCGGCGATGCGCGCCTCGGTGAACTGCGCAAAGCCGGCGCGGCCGTCGAAGAACCCGACCGCCATGCAATAGGGCGTGCTGAACTTCGCCGCGTACGGCGTCGGCGGCCGTTGCTTCGAGGCCAGCGGCTCCCACAGGCGATGCACGGTGCCCTCCCCGACCTCGCATTCGATCTCGACGATCGAGTCGGCGCTGACCGCCGTCCCGTGCGAGCGCGAGCGCGCAGTCGATGAATGGCTGGGTCATGGTGCCGCAGGCGTAGGGCTTGAACGCCAGATCCTCGGTGACCCAGCGGCGGCCGAGATCGCTCAGGAGCGGCGTGAAGTCAGGCGCGATCGACGGCGCGAACGCCTTGTAGAAGCCGTGCGTGCCTTCGAGCACGGTTCGCGGGCCCTTGAATCCCCCGCGGGCCATCAGCGCCGCGCGCAGGCCGGACTGCGCGGCCCAGCCGGCGTGCATCCGCTTGGTCCACGTGCCTTCGGCCAGGTACTCGATGATGCCCGAGGCCATGCTGCCGGCGATCCCGAGCGCCGACACCAGCGCCGCGCGGCCGCAAGCCGAGGGTGACGCCGACGCCGCCGGCTGCCGCCAGCGCGCCGAAGACCGCGGTGGGGTGAAAGCCCGCCTTGTGCGCACCCATCGGCGCCACAAGGCTCAGGCGGCACATCAGCTCCACGCCGGCGGCGATGCCCGCCGCAGCGCGCGGGCCCGAGAGGCCTTCGCGCTCGCATGCCGCCAGCACGGCGGGCACCACCACCGCACCGGCGTGCACGGGACCGCCCTCGAAGGTGTCGTCGAAATCCTCTCCGTGGGCCGCGGTGCCGTTCACGAGCGCCGCGCCGAACGCGTCGAAGCCGCCGCCGTGACCGATGGCGGTGCACGGGCCGCCGCTGTCCACCGCCGCCAGCGTGGCGTCGATGTAGTCCTCGCGCCGCGCCGCCACGCACAACCCGACCACGTCCACGACCAGCCGCTGCACAACCGCCGCGACCGCGGGGGTAGCGGCGTGTCGGCCACGGTGGCCAGCCACGCCGCCAGGTGCTCGGACGCGCTGGCGCTGGTGGCGGCGCTCACGCCGTCGCCTCGCCGCGCGTCTTCGTCAGCGCATGACGAATCAGCGAGCCGGCCACGATCAGCGCCGCCGCAGTCAGCAGCCCCAGCGCCAGGCGATCGTTCACGAAGGTCATGTAGTCTCCGTCCGACAGCACCAGGCTGCGGCGGTAGTTCGATTCGACCATGAAGCCCAGCACCACGCCCAGCACCATCGGCAGCACCGGAACGCCGGCGGCGCGCAGCAGGTAGCCGGCGAGGCCGAACGCCAGCACCAGGAACACGTGGAACACGCTGCCCTCGACGGCGAAGATCCCCGAGACCACCAGCGCGTAGATGAAGGCCATCAAGTAGGGCTTCGGCCGGCTGACCAGCCACATGCACGGCGCCATGATCAGATACCCCGCGACGAGCATCGCCATGTTGGCCGCAAACAGGCCGACGTAGAGGCCGGTGGCCACCTGCGGGTCCTTCACGAAGAGCATCGGCCCCGGCACCAGCCCGTGCATCAGGAAACCGCCGAGGAGCACGGCGGCGGAGTTGGAGCCTGGGATCCCCAGGCCGAGCATCGGAATCAGCGCCGTGCACGCGACGGTATTGTTTGCGGCTTCGGGTGCGGCCACGCCTTCGGGCGAGCCCATGGCCGAACTCCTCCGGATGCCGCGACCAGCGTTTAGCCTCGTTGTAGGAGAGAAACGCCGACACCGATCCGCCCCCGCCAGGCACCAGCCCTTCGAATGTGCCCACCACCGATCCAATCAGCTGAGGCAGCGCGATGCGCTTCCAGGTCTGCCGCGACGGAAACACGATCCGTGGCCGCTCGCCGGCGTCTGCCCAACCTGGCTCGTTCGCCTGCACCAGCAGCTCGCTGACGGCGAACAACCCCACCATCACCAGCAGCGGCGGAATGCCCGACAGCAGCTCGGGCCGGTCGAAGGTGAAGCGCGTGAGGCCCGTGACCGGATCGGTGCCCACGGTGGCGATCATCAGCCCCAGCACGCCGGCGATCAGCCCCTTGAGCAGCGACGCGCGCGCCAGCGAGGTGATCACGCTGAGCCCCAGCACGCCGACCGCGAAATAGGCCGGCGGCGTGAACGCCAGCGCCACGCGCGACAGCGGCTCGGCCAACAGCACCAGTGCCGCCAACCCCACCAGCCCGCCGACGCAGCCGGAATAGAGCGAGATGCCAAGCGCCTCGCCCGCTCTGCCCTGCTGCTTCATCGCGTAGCCGTCCGCCACCGTCGCCGCGGCCGCATTGGTGCCGGGCGTTCGCAGCAGGATCGCGGGAATCGAGCCGCCGTATTCGGCGCCGACGTAGGTGGAGGCCAGCATCACGATCGCGACGGTGGAGTCCATCCCGTAAGTGAAGGGCAGCAGCAGCGCCATCGTGATCGACGGCGAGATCCCCGGCAGCGCGCCGCCGAAGATGCCCCACACCACGCCGCCGCACGCGGCGGGGATGATACGCAGCAGGAGGTCGATCGGCATCGGCTAGAACGCCGACCAGACTCCCGCGGGCTGCGGAATCCCGAGCAGCCACACGAAGAGCGCCCACAGGAACGCCGCGCCGCAAGCGGCCACGAGCACGACTCGCCGATTGAGCCCGGCGCCCTGATGCGCAGCCGTGGCCGCAAGCAGCACGCCGATCGAGACGGCATAGCCGAGCCATGGGAGCAGCACGCCGTACGCGGCGCCGAGCGCCAGCGTACCGAGCATGCTGCGGTTGAACGCTCCTGACGCCGACGTCGGGGGTCGTGGTGCGCCCGACCGGCCGGCCACGAGCGCACGCGCGATCTGCACGAGCGCCAGCCCGGCGAGGGCGACGGCGTAGATCGATCGGCAGGCCTCGCGACCCCACGACGTCATCGAGCAGGCTGCCCGGGATGCCGCGCGCCAAGGCGTAGTAGGTGGCCGCAATCGCCAGGGCGACGACGCCGAACTGCCAAGTCGGCGTTCATGAGCCGGTCACCTCGCCATGCCGGATGCGTTGAGAAACGCCTGCGTCTCGGCCGCAAACGCGCTGATGAAGCGCGCGTAGTCGGCGTGCGGCACGAACCCTGGCTGCAACCCGTTGCGCGTGTAGATCTGCTTGTAGGCGGGGTCGGCCAGCAGCTTGGGGATGGCCGCATCCCACGCGCCACCACCTCCCGCGGCGTGCCCTTGGGTCCGGCCAGACCACGGAACTTCCGCACCGACACATCGACGCCCTGTTCCTTCGCCGTCGGCACGTCCGGGAGCTGCGGCAGCCGGGCATCGCCGACCACCGCCAGCAGGCGGACCTTGCGCGCGTCGATCTGCGCCCGCAGCTCCTGCAGCTCGCCGATGCCGAGGTCCAGCGTGTGGTTCAAGACGCCGACCAGCAGGTCACCGCCGCCCTCGAACGTCGCGACGATCGGCGTGACGCCCGCGCGCTGCTTCACGCGCTCGAGCGTCTGGCGTTCGAGCGACGCCGGGTTGGCGGCGCCCCACCGGCTCTTGCCCGTGCGCGCGGCGGCGACGGCGTCGCGCAGTGTCTTGAAGCGGCTGTCGGCCGCCGTGTAGAGGACCTCCGGGTCGTAGAACACGTTGACCAGGGGCTCCAGGTCGCGGTAGCTCGCTGGCACCTTGCTCATCAGCGACGTGTAGATGAACGTGGGCGTGGTGGCGTAGAAGGTGCCCCCGTCGGGCCTGGCCTTGGCCATGGTGGCCATCGCCCGCGCTCCGCTTCCTCCGGTCACGTTGTCCACGACCACGGTGACGCCCATCACGCGCCCGAGGTGCGGCGCCATCTCCCGCAGGAAGACGTCGCTGCCGCCTCCAGGGCTCGAGTGAGTGACCAGCATCACGACGCGCTTCGGGTACGAGCCTTGCGCACTCGGCACCGGCAGCGCCGTCGTCAGCGCGAGTACCAGGGTGACGACAATCCTTCGACTTCGGTGCCCACTGAAGCTTCTGCCCATCGGAAGCGTATGCACTTGAGGACGCTGCCCCGGTCGGGGCATCATAGCACCGCCAGGGATCTTAGCCCGAGCAGATGTTGGGCGTGCGCCGAGGCGTGACTCGGTCGTAAGATTGCTGCTGTGCAGATGTTTCGTTGCGCGGTCTTCCTGGCAGTGATCGTGGCCGCCGCCGGCTGCGGCAAGAAGTCGCCCGACACACCCGGGGCCCAGCCGGCCGGCGAACAGCGGCGCGGCGACCAACAAGGAAATCGTCGACGCGCTGCGGCAGCGGTCCTACGACGCCAGTGAAACCGTTCCCGGGCGTGGTCGTGAGCCTGCCCGACGTGTACCTGTTCGCGTTCAACAGCAGCGCGATTGGCGCCGAGGGACGGGCAAAGCTCAAGGAGCTGGCCGCGTATCTCGCCCGGCCCGAGCTGCTCAGCCGCCGCGTGTCGATCGAGGGCCACACCGACAGCATCGGCACCGACGCCGTCAACCAGAGCCTGTCCGAGCGCCGCGCCGAGTCCGTGCGGCGGGAGCTGCTGACCGGAGGCGTGCCGGAGACCGCATCGTCGCGCGCGGCTTCGGCGAGTCGAAGCCGGTCGCTCCCAACACGACGCCTGATGGCGCCGACGATCCCGCGGGGCGTTCGCGCAACCGCCGCGTGGAGATCGTGATCGAGAACCGGCGCTGAACGCGGGAGCGCTCTAGCGGCCGCCGTTCAACTCGACCACGACGCGCAGCTGCGCGCCGCACGGGGACGCCGTCCCGTCGGGCGCGGCTCATAGCGCCAGCTGCGGGCGGCCATCGAGATGGAGTCGATCGACGTCCGGGTGCACGTCCACGGCTTCGTGCCCCACGACGCGGGCCACCTCTCCCTGCTCGGTCACTTCGAGTACCAGCGCCAGGCGCCCATTCCGCGTGACCGCGCCGCCCAGGGTCGGTCAGCGTCAGCGGCGGGCCGATCCGGCGCGGAGGTGCGTCGGCAGGCACCGATCGATCGGGTTCGCCCACCGCCGCCGCTCGGACGATACCGCCGACACCAGCTGCGGGACCGCGCCCCGCACGTCGAACGGCATTGCGGGCCTCCGGTTCAACCAGACGCGACGGGGCGCCCGGCGACGCTTGCCCTGTGGACGCCGGCGCGGACACTTGGGGCGGCGGTCGAAACGCCGATGCTGCAGCGCCTGGTCGGTCGGCTTGGCTCAGGTCCGCGGCCGGCACTGCGATGGTCGCCGTCTGGAAGAGCGGAGCGCCGGGATACTCCGGGTACTCGACCTCGACTCGGGCTCCGTGCGACGGCGCGATCACGGCGACGGGCTTCTCCACCGAGTCGCGATCGCGACGAACAATACGGCGGCGGCGCCGTCTCATCCCGACGAGGGGCCACGCTGCGTGCGACGAAGGGGACCACGGTCTTTTGCCACACCTGCCGGCCGGTCGCCAGAGCATCTTCTGCTCTCGTGGCGCGACGAGACTCGCGCCGGCTTGAATTCGTCCGATGAGCGGTCCGCGTCACTGGGAGCCTGGTTGTCGAGCCACTTCGCTTGCGAAAAGTGTACCCGCAGCCATGGCGCGGGATCGAGCTCGACCGGCTCAATTCCCGTGAACCGCCTCTGCTACCCTAGGTGACGTGCTGCCCGGGAGAGGTGGCCGAGTGGTTTAAGGCGGCGGTCTTGAAAACCGTTGAAGCCGGAAGGCTTCCAGGGGTTCGAATCCCTTCCTCTCCGCCATTCCTTCGCTTCGCTCAGTCGATGGCGGTTCGGAAGGTCTTCAGGCATCACGCGACAGGCCTCGCGGCCCATTCGGCTCGAATCCCTTCCTAGAGGGCTTAGGACGTCGGCCGGATGTATTTCTCCCAACGGCGCCGCTGCTCGTCTGGCAGCCTGGGCCCGAGCGCGTCCATCTTCAGGCCGTTTGGTATCACGTGGCACTGATAGACGAAGCGCCACCCTTGGGCCTTGCCGGAGTCCCGGCCGAAACCGTGGAGGGAGCTTGGGCCGGCCACGAAGCAAACGAACTTGTTCTCGCGGACCGGGATCGTCTTGACGAGCACCGCGCCAACGCCTTCCGCTTTGGGATAGTAGGTGCTGGCGGCCGAGGACTTCGAGCGGCTTGTCGGGCCGGTACAAGCCGAGCGCGCCGTCCTCGGGCATCGGGGCATCGGTGAGATACAACAGGCAGGTCATCCCTTGCTGCGCGGAATCGAGATGCGGGATCGAGCGATAGCCGGGTGCCCGCCCCATCACGCGGCCGTTGGTCGTAGTCCAGCCTTTGGCCAGCACCTCCTCGGCCAGTTGCTCGCCCAACAGCCACACGTACCTTGCGCGCAGTGCGTCGGCAAAGGTGCCCGCGAGATCCGCGGCCGTATCGCGTAGAACCTGGCGCAGCTCGAGAAGCACCTCGCGACGCTCCTCAGGCAGGGCCGCGAACGCCGGCCCGTTCTCCACGATGTCAGTCGCGCGGACGGATGGCGTCCAGGCCGCCCATGAACGGCCGCAGCGCGTCGGGAATGGCCACCGAGCCGTCCTTCTGCTGGTAGTTCTCGAGGATCGCGATCGAGCGTGCGGCCGACCGCCAGGCCCGAGCCGTTCAAGGTGTGGACGAAGTCGGTCTTGCCGGCGCCGTCCGCGGCGGTACTTGATGCTGGCGCGACGCGCCTGAAACGCCTCGATGTTGCTGCAGGAGGAGATCTCGCGGTAGGCGTTCTGCCCGGGCAGCCACACCTCGATGTCGTAGGTCTTCGCCGACGCAAACCCCATGTCGCCGGTGCAGAGCAGCATCGTGCGAAACGGCAGCTCCAGCCGCCGCAGCACTTCCTCGGCGCGCGTTGGTCAGCCGCTCCAGCTCGGCGTGTGACTCCTCGGGCGTGGTGAACGCCATCAGCTCGACCTTGTCGAACTGGTGCTGCCGGATCAGCCCGCGCACGTCGGCGCCGTAGGAACCGGCCTCGCTGCGGAAGCACGGCGTGTAGGCGGTGTAGCGCAGCGGCAGCTGCCGGCCGTCCAGGATCTCGCCGCGGTGCAGGTTGGTCAGCGGCACTTCGGCGGTCGGGACGAGGTAGAGGTCCCACTCCCCCGCGATCTTGAACAGGTCGGCCTCGAACTTCGGCAGGTTGCCGGTGCCGGTCAGCGACGCCGTGTTCGCCATGAACGGCGGCTCGACCTCGGTGTAGCCGTGCTCGCTCGGTGTGGAGCTGCAGCATGAAGTTGATGAGCGCGCGGCGCCAGCCGCGCGCCGGCGCCCATCAGCACGGAGAAGCGCGCGCCCGCGATCTTCGTGCCGCGCTCGAAGTCGATGATCCCGAGCGCCGGGCCCGAGATCCCAATGCGGCTGCGCGGTGAAGTCGAACGTGCGCGGCGTGCCGTGACGCCGGACCTCCTGGTTGTCGGCCGCGGACGTCCCCGCCGGCACCGACGGCGTGCGGCAGGTTCGGCAGCACCAGCACGGCGGCGTTGCGCCGCTCCTCGAGCGCGGCCAGCTCGGCGTCCAGCTGCTTGATGCGCTGCGCCCGCTGCGCGGTTGGCGTCCTGCAGCGCCGTGGTGTCCTGGCCCTGCTTCTTCGCGCGGGCCATCTCCTCGCCGGCGCTGTTCTGGTCGCGCTTCAGCCCTTCCAGCTCGGGCAGAATCCGGCGGCGCTCGGCGTCGAGCTGGCGCAGCTCCTCGAGCTGGGCGCTGAAGTCGGTGCCCCGCGTCTGCCGAGCGCCGCCTGCACCGCGTCGAACCGGTCGCGCAGCAGGGCGGGATCGAGCACGACCCGATTTTACCTGCGATACGATCGCGACCATGGAAAAAGCCGTGAGGAAGGCCGTGTTTCCGGCGGCCGGCTTGGGCACGCGCTTCCTGCCCGCCACCAAGGCCCAGCCCAAGGAGATGCTGGTGCTCGTGGACAAGCCGGTGATCCAGTACGGCGTCGAAGAGGCCGTGGCCTCGGGCTCGCAGAACATCGTCATCGTCACCGGCCGCGGCAAGAACGCGATCGAGGACCACTTCGACGTCGCGGTCGAGCTCGAGAGCTTCCTCGAGCAGCGCGGCAAGAAGGAGCAGCTCGAGGAGATCCGCAAGATCACGCAGCCTGATCAACGTCTCCTACGTGCGGCAGGGCGAGCCGCTCGGCCTCGGCCACGCGGTGCTGGTCGCCGAAGAACATGGTCGGCGACGAGCCGTTCGCGGTGGTGCTGGGCGACGACGTCATCGACGCCACGCCGCCGGCACTGAAGCAGATGATCGACGTCTTCCACCGCGTGCAGGGCCCGGTGCTGGCCGTGGAGCGCGTGCCGCCGGAGGACGTGTCGAGCTACGGCATCGTGAAGATCGACGAGCGGCCACGACCTCGGCCCGGGCGTCCACCGGATCGCTGGACCTGGTCGAGAAGCCGAAGCGCGAGGAGGCGCCGTCGAACCTCGCGATCATCGGCCGCTACATCCTGACGCCCGACATCTTCGCCGCGCTGGAGACGACGGCGCGCGACCGCACCGGCGAGATCCAGCTGACCAACGGCCTGCGCCAGCTGCTGCAGAACGCGGCCCCTCTACGCGTGCGAGATCGTCGGCGTCGCGCCACGACACCGGCAACAAGCTGGGGTTCCTGAAGGCGCTGGTCTACTTCGCGCTGCGGCGGCCCGACCTGGCCGAGCCGTTCAGGCGCTATCTGGAAACGCTGGACGTGAACGTCCGGCGCCGACGTCGGCTGATCAGCGCGGCTGCGCGGTCAGTCTGGCCGGCGGCTTCGACGGCGCGGCGGGCGGCCGGCGCGCTGTCGGCCTTCTTCGAGTCGCCGCCGCTGTCGCTGCTCGATGACGCCGTGGCGCCGGCGTCGGTCTTCTTCGAGCCCTCGCCCTTCGAGCCGCCCTCGGCCTCGCCTTCGAGCCGCTCGCCCTTCGCGCTCTCCCCTTCTCGCCGACGTCCCCTTCCGCGCGTAGTCGGTGATGTACCAGCCGCTGCCCTTGAGATGAAACGCCGGCGACGACTGCAGTCGCTGCACCGGGCCCTTGCCGCACTTCGGGCACGCCTCGGGCGGCCCGTCCGAGAACTTCTGGATCAGCTCGAACCGCTGGCCGCAGGCGTCGCACTGGTACTCGTAGAGAGGCATGCGTCGCTGATCCTCGCCCCCTACTCGATCGCCGCGTCGGAAGCGGTGTCGCCGAGCAGGAGCTGGCGATGCGCCCAGAACGGCGCGCTGCCGCCGGCCAGCACGGCGTCGTGAAAGCCGCGCAGCGAATACTTCGAGTCCTGCTGCTCCTTGAAGTCCTGCCGCAGCTTCAGCATCATCAGCTTGCCGATCGAGTAGGTCACGTAGCCCGGATCGAACGTGCCGCGCTCGGCCTCGCGCCGCGCGGTCGCTTCCTCGAGGTAGGCCTCGTCGCGGAAGAACCGCATCCCCTGCTCCACCGACAGATCCTCGCAGTGCAGCCGGATCCCCACCACCATGCGCGCCAGCCGCACCAGCGCTTCGGCGAGCTGGCCCAGCTTGAAGGCGTGGTCCCCCTTGCGGAATCCGGCCTCGACCATCATCTGCTCGCAGTAGTGCGCCCACCCTTCCACGAACGACGTCGGCGCGAAGAACGTGGACTTGCGCACCTTCGAGGCCACGTTTCCGCAGGTACTGGTAGTGGACGAAGTGGCCCGGGATAGACCTCGTGGATCGAGATGTTCCACAGCGTCGGCAGGTTGAAGTCGCGCAGGTGCTCTTCCTGCCGCTCGGCGCGGCCACGACGGCAGCGCGTCGGTCAGGTAGTAATAGGCGCGGCTGGCCTTGGTTTCGAACGGTCCCGGCGTCCACATGCTGGCAAACGCCCAGCGGTAGAACTCGGGGGACGGCGCCACGACCACCGGCTCAGACTCGGGCAACGTGACGATCGACTGCCGCCGCAGGAACGTCAGCAGCTCCTCGAGCTGTTCCCTGCGCGACGTCCACCAGCGTGCCCGGCTCGGGATGCGACTCCTTGGCGTGCGCGCCACGCTTCGACCGGATCGCCCGCGCCGTTCAACTTGCCGGCCACGCGTCCTGAACGCGTCCTGGACCTCGTTCATCTCGCGCAGGGCGATGCCCAGCAGCTTCGTCGGCGCTGAGCGCGATCCCCTCTTCGAGCTTCAGCTTCTGCTCGAAGCGCTCGCGCCCCAGCCGGAACGACGCCTTGGCGCGCGGTGCCAGATCGCTCTCGAGGTACTGCGACGTAGTGCGACACCGCCGCCGACGGCGTCGGTGGACGTGTCGGCCAGGTCGCCCAGGATGTGCAGATCGTCGAGGCGCGAGAACGCCCGCGGCAGGTCCTTCTCGATGAACGACAGCACGCCGCGCCAGGTTTCGAGCGCCGGTCTTGACGAAGATGCCGGGGGCCTCCTTGATGTTGTCGGTCGCGGCCTGGACGAAGCGCGGCACCTGGCGCAGCTTCGACACCATCCGCCGGGCGCGCTCGGGCTCGGGCGCGTAGGCGAACAGCGCCTGCGACGCCAGGCTGGTGCCGAGCAGCTCCGCGTAATGCTGGGGGTTGCGGTCCCAGGTCCGCATCGACCTCGACGTCGTGGACCCGGGCTTCCACGTTGGCCGTCACGATCGCGTGGTCCACGCGCTCGCTCGGGCTCAGGTGCGCCGGGTCGATCTGGCTCAGGCGCCGGCCGAACCCCGCAAGCGCCCGGACGTGCGAGTCCAGTGCCCCCCGGCTCAGGTCGTCCAGGAGATCGTCATGCAGGTGGACGCCGTCTAGACTGGCGTGTGTCGGGTGCGCTTCCTGGAGATAGGCCAGGTAGTCGTCGACGAAATGAGGAAATGGCTCCGATGGGTACATGCCCTGTAGACGAGTTCGGCGCTACTCTGCGACCGTCGCGAAGCGCCCATCAGGCAATGGTACAATAAGCGCGCTCTCGTTCCGCCGATGCCCGGTCTGCTGTCCGTGGTCGCCACGCCCATCGGCAACCTCGAGGACATCACGCTCCGGGCCCTGCGGGTCCTGCGCGAAGCGGACCTCGTGGCCGCCGAAGACACCCGGCACACCGCCAAGCTCCTCCGCCACCACGGCATCCAGGCTCGAACGCTGAGCTTTCACGCCCACAACACGCCGCTCGCGGCTGCCCCAGCTCATCGCCAGGCTGGCGCCGGAGCGCGCGTCGCCCTGGTGACGGACGCCGGCACGCCGGGTGTCTCCGACCCCGGCGTGGAGCTCGTCAGGCGCCTGCCGGCAGCCAGGGCATCACGGTCGAGCCCATCCCAGGCGCCTCTGCCTCGATGGCCGCCGCGGTCGCCTCCGGATTTCCGCTGATTCCGCTGACAGTCTTCGGGTTTCCACCAGTTCGGTCAAAAGACCGTAACGCGTGGTTTGACGAGGCCGCCGAGACACCTCATACCTTCACATTCTTCGAGGCGCCCCACCGGATCGACGCGACGCTGCCGTCCTGTGCGCAAATATTTTGGTCAATAGACCGATTATGCGTGGCGCGTGAGCTGACCAAGGTTCACGAAGAGACAGTGTTTTTCTGCGGTTAATGACCTAGTAGCGTCGGTGCTGTCGTGAGCAAGAGGGCGAGTTCACGGTGGTCGTGGCGCCGGCTCCACTGCGAAGAGCAGTCGACGCGACGGTGTCCGATGCGGACGTCTCGGGCAAATTTCGGGAGGTCTCGGCCGCTGCCCGATGCAGTCACGCCGCGACAGTGCGTGGTCCAGGTGGCCGCCGAGCTGGGCCTGTCGCCGACGCGCCGTCTATCCGGCGCTGGAGCGGGCAAAGGCAAGGTCATAGCGAGCGCTTGGCTAGGCGCGAAGGCTCATCGGCCCGATTCGTGCATCGACTCGTGCTGCGTTTGGGGTGCGCGCCGTCGCGAACCTGACGGACTGGCCATATCGCTGCCTGGAGCGCATCCGACACATCCGATGGGTCGAACGTGACGCATGTCGTGATCCTGGCGGCGGGGCAGGGCACGCGGATGAAGTCGACGCCTGCCCGAAAGTGCTGCATCGCGTCGGCGGCCTGGCCCTGATCGACCACGTGATTCGGACCGCGCGGACTGTGTCTCCGGACACAGTGACCGTCGTCACTGGACACGCCGAGCGCGCAGGTCCAGCGACATTTGGGCAATCAAACCAGATATCCGGACGGCCCTGCAGGAGCCGCAGCTCGGAACGGCCCACGCGCTGCAACAGGTCGAGCCGCTGATGGCGGGGAAGACCGGCACTCTGGTCCTCCTGTCCGGAGATGTGCCGCTGCTGTCGCCGGCCACTCTTGATAATTTGGTCAAACAGCCACAACACAGCGGGTGCTTCGGCCACTGTGGTGACCGCGACAGTCGACAGGCCGTACGGCTACGGCCGTATTGTTCGGTCTGAACGACAGAATCTCGAAGATCGTCGAGGAGCGCGATGCGTCTCCCGCCGAGCGGGCCATCAAGGAGATCAACGCCGGCATCTACGCGTTCGACCTGGCGCCGCTGTTCGATGCCCTCCGGTCCATCGCGTCGCAGAACGCCCAGGGCGAGTTCTACCTGACGGATCTCATCGGCATCTACCGGCGGCGGGGGCTCGTCGTCGAAACGGCGTCGGCGCAGACCGCCGACGAGATCCGGGGCGTCAACAGCCGGGCTGAGCTTGGGGAGGTGGGAAGGCTCGTGAGGCAGAAGAAGAACGAAGAGCTGATGGCGTCGGGCGTCACGATCGTGGACTGCGCGACCACCTACATCGACGTGGACGTGACCGATTGGCCCCGACACCGTGATCCATCCAAACGTGGTCATCGAGGGCGCGACCACGCATCGGCTCGGCCTGCGAGATCCGGCCCAACGTCTGCATCCAGGATTCCCGCATCGGCGATCGCGTGACGATCAAGAGCTTCTGCGTCCTGGATGGCGCCACGGTGGCCGACGAGCGCCGTGCGTCGGGCCGTTCGCCCACATCCGGCCGCGAGAGCGAGGTCGGGCGCGGGCGCGAAGGTCGGCAACTTCGTCGAGCTGAAGAAGACGGTGCTCGGCGCCGGGTCGAAGGCGAACCACCTGTCGTATCTCGGCGACGCGACCATCGGCGCCAACGTCAACGTCGGCGCGGGCACCATCACCTGCAACTACGACGGGGTCGCCAAGCACCCGACCGTGATCGAGGACGGCGCATTCATCGGCAGCGACACGCAGCTCATCGCGCCGGTCACCGTCGGCACGGGCGCCTACGTCGGCGCCGGTTCGTCGATCACCGAGAACGTGCCCGCCGGCGCGCTGGGGATCGCCCGGGCGCGCCAGTCGAACGTGGACGGCTGGGCCCTGCGCAAGTCGGCCGCGCGCGCAGAAGAAGGGCTAGAGCGAGGGATCACGTCATGTGCGGAATCATCGGATACATCGGCGCCAAGCCCGTCGTGCCGGTCCTGCTCGACGGGCTGCGGCGCATGGAGTATCGCGGCTACGACTCCGCGGGCGTGGCGCTGGTGAGCCCCGAGGGCATCAACCTCCGGCGCTCGGCGGGCAAGCTCGTGAACCTCGAGAACGCCATCCGCAACGAGCCGGTGGACGGGCTGTACGGCGTCGGGCACACGCGCTGGGCCACGCACGGCCGGCCGACCGAGGAGAACGCGCACCCGCACCGTGACTGCACCGGCAAGATCGTCGTCGTCCACAACGGCATCATCGAGAACTACCTCGAGCTGAAGCACGAGCTGCAGGCCCAGGGCCACAGCTTCAAGACCGAGACCGACACCGAGATCGTCGCCCACCTGGTCGAGCGCGAGATGCAGCAGGACGGGCTGGAGCAGGCGGTCCGCCGCGCGCTGATCTACATGCGCGGCATGTTCGCCATCGTGCTGGTGTCGCTGGACGATCCGGAGAAGATCGTCGCCGTTCGCAACGGCCCGCCGATTGTCGTCGGCCTCGGCGACAACGAGTTCTTCGTCGCCTCCGACATCCCGGCCATCCTGTCGCACACGCGCGACGTGGTGTTCCTGGGCGACGAGGAGATGGCGGTGATCACGCGCATCGGGCGTGACGTTCACCGACTACGCCGGCCGCCAGGTGTCGAAAACGTCTCAGCGGGTGCTGTGGGATCCGATCGCGGCGGAAAAGGGCGGCCACAAGCACTTCATGCTCAAGGAGATCTTCGAGCAGCCCGCGGCCGCCCGCGACACCATCCTGGGCCGCGTCTCGCTCGACCGCGGCGAGATCTTCCTCGAGGATCTGCACATCCCGCCGGAGACGCTGCAGGCCGCGCAGAAGGTCACGGTGCTGGCCTGCGGCACGTCGTGGCACGCGGGGCTGGTGGGGAAGTATCTGATCGAGTCGCTGGCGGGGCTGCCGGTCGAAGTGGACTACGGCTCCGAGTATCGCTACCGCGACCCGATCGTCGGCAAGAACGAGCTGGTCGTCGTCATCACCCAGTCGGGCGAGACGGCCGACACCCTGGCCGCGCTGCGCGAGGCCCGCAAGAAGGGCGCCCACAGCATCGCGATCTGCAACGTCGTCGGCAGCATGGCCACCCGCGAAGCCGACGGCACCGTGTACACCCACGCCGGGCCCGGAGATCGGCGTGGCCTCCACCAAGGCGTTCACGGCGCAGCTGGTGGCGCTGAACCTGCTGGCGCTGTACCTCGCGCAGGTCCGGCGGCACGCTGACGCCGGACCAGATCCGCAGCCACATCGACGAGCTGCTGCGCCTGCCGCAGATCATCGAGCAGGCCATCAAGGCGTCGGCGCCGATCGAGAAGATCGCCGAGCGGTTCTACAACCGCACCGACTTCCTGTTCCTCGGCCGCGGCATGCACTATCCGATCGCGCTCGAAGGCGCGCTGAAGCTGAAGGAGATCTCCTACATCCACGCCGAGGGCTATCCGGCCGGCGAGATGAAGCACGGCCCGATCGCGCTCATCGACGAGCAGATGCCGGTGGTGGCGATCGCGCCCGACGATCCCGTGTTCGAGAAGATGGTGGGCAACGTGCAGGAAGCCAAGGCGCGCGGCGGCTCGGTGATCGCGGTCACCAGCGCCGGCGACCCACGGATGAGCGCGGTGCTCGATCCCGCGCGCGACGTCGAGGTGTCGATGCCGCGCACGTCGCCGCTGCTGACGCCGATCGTGATGACCATTCCGCTGCAGCTGCTCGCGTACCACATCGCCGTGCGGCGCGGCTGCGACGTCGATCAGCCGAGGAACCTGGCCAAGAGCGTCACGGTAGAATAGGGGGCGGTGGACCTCGTCGAAAGCCTCAACCCCGAACAACGAGCCGCCGTCCTCCACACGTCCGGGCCCGTCCTGATCCTCGCCGGCGCGGGCTCCGGCAAGACCCGCGTCATCGCCCATCGCATCGCGCACCTCGTCAGCAGCGGGCTGGCCGAGCCGCGCGGCGTGCTCGCCGTCACGTTCACGAACAAGGCCGCGGAAGAGATGCGGCTGCGCGTCGAGGCCCTGCTCGGCACCGACTGCCGCGCGATGTGGATCTCGACGTTCCACGCGCTGTGCGCGCGGCTGCTGCGCCGCGAGGCGCCGCTCGTCGGCCTGTCGCGCGACTTCGTGATCTACGACTCCAACGACCAGCTGACGGTGATGAAGCAGGCGCTGAAGTCGCTGGGGCTCGACGACGGCGTGGTGCAGCCGCGCGCCGCGCTGTCACGCATCAGCCACGCCAAGAACCGGATGGAAGGGCCCGAGAGCTTCGACAGCGCCTGGAACCCGCGCGAGCAGCACTTCGCCACGCTCTACGGGCTCTACACCAAGGCGCTGACCGACGCGCGCGCGCTGGACTTCGACGACCTGCTGCTGAAGACCGTGGAGCTGTTTCAGACCTCCGAGTCCGCCCGGGAACGCTACGCGCGCCAGTTCCAGTACGTGATGGTGGACGAGTACCAGGACACCAACCGGCCGCAGTACCTGCTGATTCAGGCGCTGACCGCCCGTCACCGCAACCTGTGCGTGGTCGGCGATCCGGACCAGTCGATCTACAAATGGCGCGGCGCCGACCTGCGCAACATCCTGGACTTCGAGCACGACTACCCCGAGGCGATGGTCGTCAAGCTGGAACGGAACTACCGGTCCACGCAGGTCATCCTGGACGCGGCGTCGGCCGTCATCGCGCAGAACCGCAACCGGAAAGAGAAGCGGCTCTACACCGAGACGCCGGGCGGCCAGAAGGTGCAGCTCTACCGCGCCGCCGACGACCTGGACGAGGCCGAGTTCATCGCCCGCACGTGCCGCCGGGCGGTCCGCGGCGACGGCAGCGGCCAGGCGGCCGTGCTGTACCGCACCAACGCCCAGTCGCGCACCATCGAGGACGGCCTGCGCCGCGCCAACATCGCCTACAAGATCATCGGCGGCGTCCGGTTCTACGAGCGCAAGGAGATCAAGGACACGCTGTCCTACCTGCGCCTGGCGCTCAACCCGCACGACGACGTCAGCCTGCGGCGGGTGATCAACGTGCCGGCTCGCGGCATCGGCAAGGGCGTGATGGATGCGCTCGAGGCGGTGGCCGCCGGGAGCGTCCGAGAGCCCGGCCAGCCCGCTGTTTGCGGGCCTGCAGGAATCGGGGCCGCCGTCACTCTGGTCGAAGCTGGAACGGGCCGTGGACGAGCGGCTGGTGGCGCCCAGGGCCGGTACGGCGCTGGGCGGGTTCCGGAGCCCTGGTGCTGGAGCTGGCGCAGATCGCACGCGAGGACTCCGTGGCCATCTGTGTCGGCAAGGTGCTGGACCGGTCGGGCTACCTGAAGGACCTGCGCGACGAGCACAGCGAGGAAGCCGAGGGCCGGATCGAAAACCTGGCCGAGCTGGTGTCGGCCGCGCGTGAGTACGAGTCGCGCACGCCCGAGCCGTCGCTCGCCGGCTTCGTCGATCAGCTGTCGCTGCTGTCGGACGCCGACGAGGAGTCCGGCGCCGAAGAACCCGCTGGTGCTGATGATGACGCTGCACAGCGCCAAGGGCCTCGAGTTCCCGACCGTCATCATCGGCGGCCTGGAAGAAGGCCTCTTTCCCCATTCCCGTTCGGTGGACGACGACGCCGAGCTGGAGGAGGAGCGGCGGCTCTGCTACGTCGGCCTGACCCGCGCGCAGAAACAGGTGGTGCTGACGTCGGCGGCCCGGCGCCGCGTCTTCGGCGACTACCAGTCCACCGAGCCGTCGCGGTTCATCGACGAGATCCCCGCCGAGCTGGTGGACGAAGTGCCGTCGGGAGCGTTCGCGATGCCATCGGGATACCGGCCGAGGCCGGCGAGCTACGGCGACTACGGTTCGCGCGGGTTTCGCCGCCAGCCGCCGGCACCTGCGCCGACGCCCAGCTACGCCTACGAGGACGAGGATCAGTCGTCGCCGCTGGGACTCAGAGTGGGCCTGCGCGTCCAGCACCCGCAGTTCGGCCCTGGCACCATCGTGTCGGTGGAGCCGCTCGACGACGACACCAAGCTGGTCGTGCGGTTCGCGGCCGTCGGCACCAAGACGCTCCGCGCGAAATACGCCAAGCTGCAGCCGGCCGCGTCCTGACGCCGCCGGGCTCCGGGCTCCAGGACCGCCGCTAAGGCGGTTTGCCAGATACTGCGCGCGGCCCGCGACTAGCGGGTCGCGCCTTACTGAACGGATTCGGGTGGAGTGCCCCGGTTCGGGGCCGCCACCGGCGTCTGTCACCTCCGTGACAGCTTCCTCGTCGTCGCGCTCGGCCAGCTTGGCAATCGACACGGCGCGGTCCTCGCCCTCGATGTCGATCAGGCGCACGCCCTGCGTGGCGCGGCCGATGGTGCGGATGTCTCGCGAGGCCATGCGCAGGATCTTGCCCTGCTGCGTGATCAGCATCAGCTCGTCGTCGTCGGTGACCTGTGCCACGCCGACCACCATGCCGTTGCGCTCGCTGGTCTGGATGTTGATGATGCCGACGCCGCCGCGCGACTGCAGGCGATACTCCTCGAGGTCGGTGCGCTTGCCGTAGCCCAGCTCGGTCACCGAGACGATGGTGCCGCCAGGCGACAGGATCTCCATCGCCACCACGGCGTCGTCCTCGCGCAGCGAGATGCCGCGGACGCCGTAGGCGGTGCGGCCCATCGGGCGGACGTCGGTTTCCGGGAACCGGATGGCCATGCCGTCCCGGGTGCCGATGAACACCTCGTGCGTGCCGTCGGAGACCTCCGCGGCGATCACCGCGTCGCCCTCCTCGACGCCCATCGCGATGATGCCGCCGGCGCGCGGGTTGCTGAATGCGCTCAGCTCGGTCTTCTTGACCACGCCCTTGCGGGTTCCCATCACCACGAACTTGTCGTCTTCGAACTCCTTGACGGTGATGAGCGCCGCGATCCGCTCGCCGTCCTCCATCGACACCAGGTTGGCGATCGCCTTGCCGCGGCCGTCGGGGCCGACGTCCGGCACCTCGTGGACCTTGAGCCAGTAGGCCCGGCCGCGATCCGAGAAGATCATGATGTAGGCGTGGGTGGAGGCCACGAACAGGTGGCTGACGTAGTCCTCCTCGCGGGTCCGCATGCCGATGCGGCCCTTGCCGCCGCGCCGCTGGTTGCGGTAGGTGGTGACCGCCGTCCGCTTGATGTAGCCGGTGCCGGTGACGGTGATCGCCACTTCCTCTTCGGCGATCAGATCCTCGATGCGGAAGTCGCCTTCCTCGGCCAGGATCTCGGTGCGCCGGTCGTCGCCGTACTTGTCGCGGACCTGGCGCAGCTCGGCGACGATGATCTCCATCAGGAGCTTGTCGCTGGCGAGAATGGCCCGCAGCCGCTCGATCAGCGCCAGCACTTCGGCCAGCTCGTCGAGGATCTTCTGCCGCTCGAGCCCGGTGAGGCGCTGGAGCTGCATGTCGAGAATGGCCTGCGACTGGATCTGGCTGAGGCCGAACTGGGTCATCAGGCCGGTGCGAGCCTCCACCGGGTTCCTGGACTGGCGGATCAGCGTGATCACCGCATCCAGGTGGTCGAGCGCGATCTTCAGGCCCTCGAGGATGTGGGCGCGCGCTTCAGCCTTGCGCAGCTCGAACTGGAGGCGCCGCCGCACCACCTGGCGCCGGAACTCGATGAAGTTGTCGATGAACTCGACCAGCGTCAGGATCTTCGGGCGGCCGGCGACGATCGCCAGCATGATCACGCCGAAGGTGGTCTGCAGCTGGGTGTGCTTGTAGAGGTTGTTCAGCACAACCTCGCCAACCTCGCCTCGCTTCAGCTCGACCGCGATGCGAAGGCCGTCCCGATCCGATTCGTCTCGGAGGTCCGAGATGCCTTCGATGGTCTTTTCGCGCACCAGCTCGGCCATGCGCTCGATCAGGCGGGCCTTGTTCACCTGGTAGGGGATGGCGCTGATGATGATCGACTGGCGATCGCCCTTCTTGGTGACCTCGATCTCCGCCTTGGCGCGCATCAGGATGGAGCCGCGCCCGGTGAGATACGCCTGCTGAATGCCCTGGCGGCCGACGATGTAGCCGCCGGTGGGGAAGTCGGGGCCCGGCACGATCTCGAGCAGCTTGCGCTGCTTCTCGGCCGCCGTCAGCGGCTGGTCCGATTGCGCCGCTTCGATCGTCCAGATCACCGCGTCGATCACTTCGCGCAGGTTGTGGGGCGGGATGTTGGTGGCCATGCCCACCGCGATACCCGAGGACCCGTTGACCAGCAGGTTGGGGAAGGGTGCCGGCAGGACCACGGGCTCTTCCATGGTCTCGTCGTAGTTCGGCACGAAGTCGACGGTCTCCATCGGGAGATCCGCCATCATCGCGTCGGCCAGCGATTCGGGACGGCACTCGGTGTAGCGCATCGCCGCCGGCGGGTCGCCGTCCACCGAGCCGAAGTTGCCCTGGCCGTCCACCAGCATGTAGCGCATGTTGAAGTCCTGCGCCAGGCGCACCAGCGTGTCGTACACCGGCGCGTCGCCATGCGGGTGGTACTTGCCGATCACGTCGCCGACCACCGTCGCGCACTTGCGGTAGGCGCGGTTGGACACCAGCCCCAGCTGCCGCATCGCGAACAGCACCCGGCGATGCGCCGGCTTCAACCCGTCGCGGATGTCGGGCAGCGCTCGTCCAATGATCACGCTCATGGCGTAATCCATGTACGAGTGCTTCATCTCGTCTTCGATGTTGACCGGTATCTTGTTGGACTGGTGGCGGCGTGGTCATCGCGGTCGATTCTCAGACGTCGAGGTTCCGGACGTCGAGCGCGTTGTCTTCGATGAACTTGCGCCGCGGCTCCACCTGGTCGCCCATCAGCGTCGTGAACATCTGATCGGCTTCGGCGTGGTCCTCGGCGCGCACCTGCAGCAGCGTCCGGCCCTCGGGGTTCATGGTGGTGTTCCACAAGGTGTCGGGGTTCATCTCGCCCAGGCCCTTGTAGCGGTTGACCGCGACGCCCTTCTTGCCGGCCGCGAGGAAGAACTCCACGAACTCGTCGACGTTGGCCAGCGTGGCGTCGGCCTCTTTCTTGGCTACCTTCGGCGCGGCCGCTTCTCCCGCCTCCGCCGGCTCGCCGTCCTCCGGGACCGCCTCGGCTTCCGGTTCGGCCTGGGCGCCGAGCGCGCGCACGACCACCGGGAACTTGATCTCCTGGATCTCGCGATAGGCCGCGGCCAGCGTGCGGTACTCGCCCGACGAGACGAACTCGACCCCGAACACGAAGTGACGGGGATAGCCGAGCGACCGGTCCTCGACCGTCAGCGCGAACGCGTTGTGCTCGGTGTCGCGCGTCACCTCCACGTTGCGAACCGGGGTCGTCATCCGGGCCGCCAGCACGTCCAGTTTGTCGCGCTGCTCGAAGAAGGTCTTGTCGCGGGCGTCCATCTGCAGGAGCGCGGTGACGATCTCGGCCGGGTTGCCGCGCCGGGTCGCCACCTGCAGCAGCTTCCGGTAGGCGATCATCCCGAGCAGCTGACGCTCGAGCGCCTCGCCGAACACGTCGGAGCCGTCGGGAAGCTTGACCGTCCGGGACTCCACGGCGCGGTGCATCAGGAAGTTCTCGAGCTCGCGCTCGTCCTTGATGTAGGTCTCGGCGCGGCCGCGCTTGGCGCGGAAGAGCGGCGGCTGGGCGATGTAGATGTGCCCGCCGTCGATGAGCTGCGGCATCTGCCGGTAGAAGAACGTCAGCAGCAGCGTCCGGATGTGCGAGCCGTCCACGTCGGCGTCGGTCATGATGATGACGCGGTGGTAGCGCAGGCGGCCGATGTCGAAGTCCTCGGTGCCGATGCCGCAGCCGAGCGCCGCGATCATCGTCTTGATCTCGTCGCTGCCCAGCATCTTGTCGAAGCGCGCCTTCTCGACGTTGAGGATCTTGCCCTTGATCGGCAGGATCGCCTGGAAGCGGCGGTCGCGGCCCTGCTTGGCCGATCCGCCGGCCGACTCGCCCTCGACGATGTAGATCTCGCTCTGCGCCGGGTCGCGCTCCTGGCAGTCGGCCAGCTTGCCGGGCAGGCTGCTGCCGTCGAGCGCGCCTTTGCGGCGCACCAGGTCGCGGGCCTTGCGCGCCGCTTCGCGCGCGCGGGCGGCTTCCACCGCCTTGCTGATGAGGCGTTTGGCGACGGCCGGGTTCTCTTCGAGGAACTGGCCCAGCTTGTCGTTGACGATCGCCTCGACGATGCCCTTGACCTCGGTGTTGCCCAGCTTGGTCTTGGTCTGGCCCTCGAACTGCGGGTGCGGAATCTTGACGCTGATGACCGCGGTCAGGCCCTCGCGGATGTCGTCGCCGCTGATGCTGGCGTCCTTCAGGTCCTTCGCCATGTTGCTCTTGGCGGCGTAGGAGTTGATGGTCCGCGTCAGCGCGGCGCGGAACCCAGACAGGTGGGTGCCGCCCTCGTGCGTGTTGATGTTGTTGGCGAACGAGAACACCAGCTCGGTGTAGCTGTCGTTCCACTGCAGCGCGATCTCGGCGTCGATGCCCTCGCGCTCGCCCTTCATGAAGATCGGCTTGTCGTTGGCGAGCGCCTTGTTCTTGTTCAGGTGCTGGACGAACGAGACGATGCCGCCGTCGGTACTGGAACCGGTGCGACTTGCCGTCGCGCTCGTCGTCGATGGTGATGACGATGCCGCCGTTGAGGAACGCCAGCTCGCGGAGGCGCTGGGCCAGCGTGTCGAAGCTGTATTCGGTGGTTTCGAAGATCTGCGGCGTCCGGCCGGAACGTGACCTTGGTGCCGCGGCGGGTCGTGGTGCCGGTCACCTCCAGAGCGCCCATCGGGGTGCCGCGCTCGTAGCTCTGCTGAAACACCTGGCCGTTGCGCCAGATTTCCAGCTCGAGCCGCTCGGACAGCGCGTTGACCACCGACACGCCGACCCCGTGGAGGCCGCCCGACACCTTGTAGCTGTCGTTGTCGAACTTGCCGCCGGCGTGCAGGACCGTCAGCACGACCTCCGCAGCCGACTTGCCGCTTTCATGGAGATCGACCGGAATGCCGCGGCCGTTGTCCACGACCGTGATCGAGTTGTCGATGTGAATCGTGACGTTGACCTGGTCGCAATAGCCGGCCAGTGCCTCGTCGATCGAGTTGTCCACCACCTCGTAGACGAGGTGGTGCAGCCCGGGCGTGCCGGTGGACCCGATGTACATCGCGGGCCGCTTGCGCACGGCCTCGAGACCCTCGAGGACCTTGATCTTGTCGGCGCCGTAGTCGGACCCGTCGACTCGTGGCGACACGGCCTCCGGGACTTCGGTCATTGCCTGCGGGGGAGTCGGATCGTTCGGCTCTGATTCGGGATGTTCCACGCGTTTCCTGACGTCAGATGCGCATCGGCATGATGACGTACGTGTAGTCGTAGCCGTCGGCCCCTACCGGCTTCATCACGGCCTGGCTGACTTCGTCCTTCAGCGAAAGCGACACGACGTCGGTTTCGACGACGTTCAAGAAGTCGAGCACGTACTGGGCGTTGAAGGAGATCGCCATCGCGCCGCCGGCGAACTCGACCGGCAGTTGTTCGCGCGCCTCGCCGAACTCCGAACTGCTGGAGGTGACCTCGACCTTGCCTTTCGAGACCTCGAACTTCACGGCTCGTGAACGCTCGTTCGACAGCAGCGCCACGCGCTTGACCGCGCTCGTCAGCCGCTCGCGGTCGAACTCGATCGTCTTGTCGTTGCCCTTGGGGATGACGCGCTCGAACGCCGGAAACTGGCCGTCGATCATCCGCGAGATCAGCGTCCGGCCGTCGACGTCGAAGAACAGGTGGTTCTCGCCCTGTTCGAACAACACCTCGCCGTCGCCGTCGGCCACCAGCTTGCCGACCTCGAGCAGCGTCTTCTTCGGCAGGATCACGCCGATCTCGTTCGCGACCGTCCAGCGCATGCTTCACCTCGACCAGCGCCAGCCGGTGCCCGTCGGTGGCCACCAGCGTCAGTGTGTCCGGACGCAGCAGGAACTTCGCGCCGTTGAGGAAGAAGCGCGTGTCCTCGCCAGTGATCGCGAACTGCGTCTTGGCCACCATCTGCCGGATGGCCGCGCGCGGCAGGGCAGTCTTGGTGCCAGTGCCGCCCTCGGGCAGGGATGGAAAATCCTCGCGCGGCAGCGTCTGCATCCTCGAGTCGAAGCGCTCGGCCGCCACGCGCACGCCCGACTTGTCCTGCTCGATGCGCACGTCGGTTTCCGGCAGCGCCTTCACGATCTCGTACAGCTTCTTGGCCGGCAGCGTCATCGCACCCGGGCTTGGCCACCGTCGCCGCGCATTTGCTGCGCAGCGCGACTTCGAGATCGGTCGCGAGCATCCGCAGTTCGTCGCCCTTGGCGTCCACCAGGATGTTGGCCAGGATGGGAATGGTGTTCTTCCGTTCGACGATGCCCTGAAAGAGTTGTAGTTCGCGGAGAAGTTCATTCTTCCGAACGACAAGTTCCATAAGGCGTCTGCTGACCTCGGAGGCTGACGTGCGGCCTGCTGTTCGTTTGCGGGGCTTCGGATCCTTGTATGAAGGATCAGAAAGAAGTAAGTGAATTATACAAAAAAGAAAGGCCCGTGCAAAAAGCCTCTTGATGTTCATTTAGTGCTTGCAGGTCAACCAGTTGGAGCGTTGAAAACCTGTGGATTTTCCGGCGCTCCGGGGCGGATTTCGGGCGAGCTCCCCGACGGCCGTTTTCGAGCCGTCCACAAGTGGTTGTGGACCGGGGCTGTGGACGCCTGCGGATTCAGCGGATTCCTTCGATCAAACCGAGGATGAAGGTGTTGAAATCGTCGCGCTTTCGCAGTAGTTCGATCTTCTTGATCGAGTGGATGACGGTCGAGTGGTGCTTGCCGCCGAAGCATCCGGCCGATCTCCGGCAGGGACGCCTGGGTCAACGACTTACACAGATACATCGCGACCTGGCGGGGCAGGGCGACCGATTTCGAGTTATTCCGCGACTTCAGGTCGGCCACCTTCAACTGGTAGTGGTCGGCCACGTAGCGCTGGATCGACTCCAGGGTGATGGCCCGCTCGTCGAGATCGATTGCGTTGCGGAGGACCTCCTGCGTGAGTTCCAGGGAGATGTCGCGGCCGGTCAGCGAGGCGTAGGCGATCAGGCGGATCAGCGACCCCTCCAGCTCGCGGATGTTCGACTTGATGCGCTGGGCGATGAATAGCGCGACCTCGTCGGGCAGCGGCACCGCCTCCGCTTCGGCTTTACGCTTGAGAATCGCGACTTTCGTCTCGAGATCGGGCGACTGGATGTCGGCAATCAGCCCCCACTCGAACCGCGACCGCAGGCGCTCCTCGAGCGCCGGGATCTCGTGCGGGGGCCGGTCGCTGCTGAGCACGATCTGCTTGTGCGAGTCGTAGAGCGCGTTGAAGGTGTGGAAGAACTCGGTCTGGGTGCCGTCCTTGCCGGAGACGAACTGGATGTCGTCCACGAGCAGGATGTCCACGCTGCGGTAGCGCTCGCGGAAATCGAGGATGCGCTCGTAGCGCAGGGCGTTGATCATCTCGTTCATGAACCGCTCGGACGAGATGTAGGTCAGCTTGAGCGACGGGTCGTAGTGGAGGACGTACTGCCCGATCGCGTGCATCAGGTGGGTCTTGCCGAGGCCCACGCCGCCGTAGATGAACAGCGGGTTATAGGAGCGCGACGGGGCCTCGGCCACGGCGCGGCAGGCCGCGTGGGCGAACTGGTTCGACGGTCCGACGATGAAGGTGTCGAACGAATAGCGCTCGTTGAGGCCGGCCGCGACCTGGCCCTCGAGCGGCTGGCGCGGCCGGCGGAACGGGCGGCCCGACTTGGGACGGCTCCGCCGCCACCTCGAGGCCGCTGCCATCGGCCGAAAACACCACATCCACGCCGGGGCGCTGTACTTCGGCCAGGGCCTCGGACAGGATCACCGTGTAGTGCTTGGTCAGCCAGTCCCGGAAGACCGGATTCGGAATACGAACAAAAAGCGTAGATCCGGTGTCGGAGATCAGCGATGTCGGCTGAAACCATGTGTAGAAGCTGTGACGGTTGACCTTGGTCTCGACTCGGGCGAGGACCTGATCCCAAATTCCGGGCGGCATCAACGTAGCGAATAAAAACCGAAATTAGCCAAAAGCATCGGCAAAAGCTCCGAACGATGCGCAACCACGGCGAAGCTCGACAAAAGACCTCGATTTCCACAGCCTTTTCCACAAGTTGTGGAAATCTTGGGGAGAACCCCAAGCGTCTCGACGCCCTCGAGCGTTCTGGTGGACGACGAGCAGGGTCATGACTGGCGCTCGCTGAAGTGGTGGGCCGGACCGCTAAGGATCGAGGACTTTAGCACACGTGCAGATTGATTGACGCACGCAATCAGGACGATTACGATCAACGTTTGCCCAACGGCTCACACAGAGTCGTTGTCGAGGCGATCCGAGGTAGCGACAACACCATGAAGGGCAAGCGGACCTACCAACCGAACACCCGCCGCCGGAAGAAGGCGCACGGCTTTCGCGTCAGAATGGCGACCAAGAACGGACGCCTGGTGCTGAAGCGGCGCCGCGCGACAGGCCGCAAGCGGCTTACCGTCGCCGACGAGCGCTGAGGCTCCACACCTGACCGATCAGCGCCTGTCCCGTGCGCAGCGGCTCTCGAAGCGATCGGACTTCGAGCGCGCGTACACCACGGGCTCCAGGCGCCGGGGCGCGCTGATGACGCTGTTCGTGGTGCGCACGTCCGAGTGCGCACGCGCAGAACCGGTGTCGCGGCGACAAAGAAGCTCGGCTCGGCCGTCACGCGCAACCGCGCCAAGCGGCTCGCGCGCGAGATGCTTCGACGGCACAAAGCCGGACCCGGTACAGACGTCGTGCTCGTGCCGCGGCGGGAGATGCTCGATGCAGACATCACACGGATCGAGGCGGACTACCTGGCCCTTCTCGGGCCGGACCGCGCCGGCGGCCGCGCCGGCGACGCTCGCGGCCGCGAGCTCTCGCGCGGCTCGCGTCCTGCTCGGCGCTCTCAAGGGCTATAAGCTGCTGCTCTCGCCGCTCTTCTCCGGCTACTGCCGCTTTCATCCTTCGTGCGCCGACTACTCGGCGCAAGCCATTCGCGATCACGGCGCGCTGCGGGGCACGTGGTTGAGCGCCCGCCGGCTGGGCAAGTGCCGGCCATTCGGCGGCCACGGCTTCGATCCGGTCCCGCACGCCTGACGCAGGTTCAATGGAACGACGAGTCTTCATCGCGGTGATCCTTTCGTTCGTGGTGCTGTACGGCTACCAGGCGCTGTTTCCGCCGCCCGAGCCGCCGGTGACCCCGAAGCCCGCTCCGCAGCCGCTCGCCGCCGCCGCCGCGCCTGACGCGGTGGCGCCTGGCGCCGCCGCGGCCACACCGCCCGCGAGCGAACCGGCCCCCGCAGCGCAGGTCGGCGAAACCGCGCCGCGCGAGATCGTCGTGGACACGGCGCATGCGCGGATCGTCCTGAGCAACGTCGGGGCGCGCCTGCTGCGATGGCAGCTGAAGGGCTACACGGACGCGACAGGCGCGATGGTGGACCTGGTGCCGTCCGACCTGCCGCCCGAGCAGCCGCGGCCGTTCTCGCTCGCCGTCCCGGACGCGGCCATGACCCGCCGGCTGCAGTCGGCCACCTATCGTGTCTCCGGCGACACCAGCGGCCATGTGGACGCGCAGACCGCAGCCGCGGGAGGTGGTGTTCGAATACGAGGACGCCGGCGGCCTTGTCGTCAAGAAGACGCTGCAGTTCGAGCCGCAGCGGCATGTCGTGCGGCTGACGGCGCAGGTCCGATCGGGCCAATCGCCGCTCAACCCCACCGTGATGTGGGGTCCCGGCCTCGGCGACATCGGCGCCGACGTCAGGCGGCGGCAGCTTCTTCACCGGCAACTACGTTCAGCCGCCACAGGCGATCTACCAGCGGGACGGCAAGGTGGAGCGTCACGCCCCCGACGCCCTGAACACACAGCCGGTGCACGAGGGCAACTTCCGCTTCCTCGGCATCGACGACCACTACTTCATCGTCACGGCCGTGGCTGCCGGCCAGGCGCGAGCGGAATTCAAGCCGCTGACGCTGCCGGGGCCAGGCGAGACGCAGCGCGTGCTCGTCTCGTTCGCGCTGACGTTCGCGCAGGCGCCGCAGAACGTCCTCTTCTACGTCGGTCCGAAGCAGTTCGACGCGCTGCAAGGCGTTGACGCCGAGCTCGTCCGCGCCATCAACTTCGGGATGTTCGCCTGGCTGGTCGTGCCGCTGCTGAGCACGCTGAAGTGGCTGTTCGGGTTCGTGGGCAACTACGGCTGGTCGATCATCACGCTCACGATCATCCTGAACCTGGCGATGTTTCCGCTGCGGCACAAGAGCTCCGTCGCGATGAAGAAGATGCAGATGGTGCAGCCGCTGATGCAGGCGATTCAGAAGCGCTACTCGCATCTGAAGATGACCGATCCGGGCGCGGCAGAAGATGAACGAGGAGATTTCCGCGCTCTACAAGGAGCACGGCGTCAATCCCGCCAGCGGCTGCGTGCCGACGCTGCTGACGTTCCCGGTGCTGCTGGCCTTCTACTCCCTGCTGTCGCAGTCGATCGAGCTGCGGGGCGCCCCGTTCGTCGGGTGGATCCACGATCTGTCGGCGGCCGATCCCTACTACGTCCTGCCGATCCTGATGGGCGTGACGATGTTCTGGCAGCAGTGGGTGACGCCGACCAGCGTCGATCCCGCGCAGCAGCGGGTCATGATGATCATGCCGGTCATGTTCACGACCATGATGCTGTTCTCGCCGAGCGGCGTCGTCTTGTACTGGTTCGTGAGCCAGGTGTGGGCCATCGGCCAGCAGTACTTCACCAACTGGATGATCGGGTCCAAGACCCGGCGCGGGTGCCCGCGCTCAGCAGGAAGTGAGACGAGGATCGGATGAGCGACCCGCTGACGACGAACATCGCCACCTTCGTGCAGGACGTGGTTCGCGCCATGGGCGTGGCGCTGACGGTTTCGAGCCACGAGACCGACGAGGGGATGGAGGTCCACATCGAGGGCGAGGACGGCGGCATCCTGACCCGCCGCGGCGGTGAGGGCCTTCAGGCGCTCCAGCACCTGGTGGCGACCACCTTCCGCCGCCAGCTGGGCGACGACCGCCGCGTGGTGATCGACTGCAACGGCTTCCGTCGCGAGAAGGACGCCGAGCTGCGGCAGATGGCGCAGTTCATGGCCGAGAAGGCGCGCACCAACGGGCCGCAGGAGATGGGCCCGTTGAACCCCTACGAGCGGCGCATCGTCCACCTGGCCATCGCCGAGGATCCCACCGTCAGCTCCGAGAGCATCGGCGACGCGTTCCTGAAAACGGTCATCATCTCGCGGCGGTAGACGGCAGCGAAGCGGAGTCAGCGTGGCGAGAGGACGTCGCTGCTGCTCCCTCCCGACGACACCATCGTGGCGATTGCCACGCCGCTCGGGCGCAGCGCCATCGGCGTGGTACGCATCAGCGGCGCAGCGGCCGTGAAGGTCGCCCGCACGCTCCTGGGCGGGGCCGCGCTCGAGCCGCGGCGGGCCACGATCTGCCGCGTGGCGGTCGAAGGCGTCAGCGGCGACGCGACCGCCGGCGACGAAGCCGTGGCGGTGTTCTTCCCAGCGCCGCGTTCCTATACCGGGGAAGACGTGGTGGAGATCAGCACCCACGGCAACCCGCTGATCCTCAAGGGCGTGGTCCAGCGCGCGATCGCCGCCGGCGCGCGGCTGGCCCGCCGCGGCGAGTTCACGCTTCGGGCCGTGATGCACGGCAAGCGGGCGCTGGTGCAGGCCGAGGCGATCGCCGATCTGATCGATGCGTCGACGCCGGCCCAGGCCCGGCTCGCCTTCGACCAGCTGCACGGCACGCTGAGCACACGCCTGGCGGCGATCGACGCCGACGTGTTCGATCTGATTGCGAAGCTGGAAGCGTCGCTCGACTTTCCCGACGAGGGCTACCACTTCCTGCAGGAGGGCGAGGCGGCGGCCGTGTTGACGCGCGTGCTCGGGGCGATCGAGGCGCTGCTGGGGGACGCGGCGCGCGGCCGCCTGCTGCGCGAGGGCGCCACCGTCGCCATCGTGGGACGGCCCAACGTCGGCAAGTCCAGCCTGTTCAACGCGCTCGTTGGCGGCGACCGTGCGATCGTCTCCGAAATACCAGGGACCACGCGCGACCTCGTGACCGAGCGCGTGGACATCCGCGGCCTGTGCGTGACGCTGGTCGATACGGCCGGCGTGCGCGAGTCGTCGGAGCCGGTGGAACAGGAAGGCGTGCGGCGAAGCGCGCGTGCGCGCGAGACCGCGGACCTGGTGATCGTGGTGCTGGACGCCAGCGCGCGGCCTGACAGGCAACGACGAGGCGCTGCTGCACGAGACCGGCGAGCGATCGCCGTGTGGTGGTGTGGAACAAGTGCGACGTGCGCGCAGGCGCCGGACGATCCGGCGCTGGCGCGGTGACTGTCGCGTGTCCGCGACCGCCGGGACCGGGTCTCGACGATCTGCGTGACGCGATCGCCGGCGCGCTCACGGACGCAGAACCCGACCGCGAAGCGCCGGCGATTGCCAACGTGCGGCACATCGCGGAGCTCGAAGGCGTCAGGGACGCGCTGCTGCGGGCGCGGGCGTTGGCGGTCGAGCGCGCGCCCGAGGAGTTCGTGCTCCGCGACCTGCACACCGCGCGCGCGCACTTCGACGGCTTGTTCGGCGCGCGGACGAGCGCCGACGTGCTGGCGAGGATCTTTGATAGGTTCTGCATAGGGAAATGAAGAGCGAGGCGCGCGCGTGGACGTGGTGGTGGTGGGTGCCGGTCACGCCGGCATCGAAGCCGCGCTGGCTGCCAGCGCGTTGGGTTGCGAGGTCGCCCTCGTGACCACGTCGCGCGCAACAATTGGTCATATGCCCTGTAATCCAGCGATTGGTGGAACCGCCAAGGGCCACCTGGTTCGGGAGATCGACGCGCTCGGCGGCGTGATGGGCCAGGCCATCGACGCGACCGGCATCCAGTTCAAGCTGCTGAATCGAAGCCGCGGGCCGGCGGTCTGGTCCCCACGGGCTCAGGCCGACAAGACCCTGTATTCACAATGGGTTACGGATAGACTCGAGGCGCAGGCCGGGCTCACCTGGTTTACGACCAGGTGGTCGACATCGAGATCGCGCGGCGGGGTCTCGGCCGTCGTGCTGAGGGGCGGCCGGAAGCTGCACTGCGCCGCCGTGGTCGTCACCACCGGGACGTTTCTCAACGGCCTGACCCACGTCGGCGACGTGTCGAAGCCCGAGGGCCGGTACGGGGAGGCGCCCTCCACGGAGCTGGCCGCCTGCCTGGGGCGGATCAATCTCCAGACCGGCCGGTTGAAGACCGGCACTCCGCCACGTCTGGACCGGCGGAGCATCGACTTCGAGAGCAGCGTCCGGGCGGCGCGTTTCACCGAGGAACGCGGCGACGAGTCACCCGGTCGCCTTTTCGTTCGCGACGCAGGACGCCGCTGGCGAACCGGATCATCTGCTGGTCGCTGTACACCACCGATCACGACGCACGACCTCGTCCGCCGGAACATCGACGACAGCCCGCTCTATAACGGGCGAATCACCGGAGTCGGTCCGCGGTACTGCCCGTCGCTCGAGGACAAGGTCATGCGGTTCCCCCATCGGGAGCGGCATCAGCTGCATCTCGAGCCCGAGGGGCTCGAGTCGGAGTCCATCTACGTCAACGGGCTCTCGATGTCATTGCCGCAAGCGGCGCAGACCGCCGTCGTGCGGTCCCTGCCAGGGCTCGAAGACAGCAGGGTCATTCGACCTGGCTACGCAGTGGAATACGACTTCGTCCAGCCGACTGCGCTCACGCACGCGCTGGAGAGCCGGCAGCGTCCGGGTCTCTTCCTGGCCGGGCAGGTGAACGGGACGTCCGGATACGAAGAGGCCGCGGCGCAGGGGCTGCTGGCCGGCATCAACGCCGCGCGCCGCGCCAGGAAGCGATCGCCGCTGGTCCTTCCGCGGCAGGAGTCCTACATCGGCATCCTCGTCGACGACCTGGTCACGCAGGGGTGTCTGGAGCCGTACCGGATGTTCACGTCGCGGGCCGAGCACCGGCTCCTCTTGCGCATCGACAACGCGGACCTGCAGGCTCACGCCGGTGGGCCGGCCGGATCGGCCTGGTCGCCGGACGAGCGCTGGCAGATGTTCGAGGAGCGGCGGGCACGGCACGTCCAGAACGGCGAGACCCTCCGAACGACCATGGTCAAGATCGACGGCGGCCGCATCTCCGCCGCCCGCGCGTTGAAGCGGCCGGAGATCCGGTTGGCGAACCTCGCCGGCATGGGCGTGCAGCTCGATCTTCCCGACGGACCCGAGAGCCTGCCGGGGCGCAGCCTCGAAGCCGAGGTGAAGTACGAGGGCTATCTCAAGCAGGAACGGGCAGAAGTGAGAAGGATTCAGCGGCAGGGCGCTCGCCGGATTCCACCAGCCTTCCCATTCGAATCCGTTCCCGGCCTGTCTCGCGAGGTCGTCGAGAGGTTGCGCGAACGGCGGCCGGCCACGCTCGCGCACGCGGCCCGCGTCCCTGGCGTGACCCCGGCGGCGCTCGGGATCCTCAACGGCTGTCTGCAGCGATCGGCACGATCCGCGAGCAACTGAAGCGCGCATGGACGCCCTTCTCAGTCGTGCCCGCGAGGTGGGGCTGACGTCTGGATCCCATCGACAGCCCAGCGTATCTGGGCATATTTCGAGCTCCTCCGAAAGTGGAACGCGAAGATGAACCTGACGGGTTTGCGCCGTTACGCCCGACAACGCCGGGGCCATCGAGCGGCTGCTGATCGAGCCGATGCTGGCTGCGGCCCATGCCGGTCCGGCTCGGACGATGGTAGACGTCGGCTCGGGAGGAGGGTCGCCGGCCATTCCGTTCGCGCTGGCGGCGGCCTCGAATCCGCAGGCTGACGATGGTGGAGGCCAGGGAGCGGAAGTCGGTGTTCCTCCGAGAGGCGTTGCGCGAGACCGGGCTGACAGGGCAGGTCAGGACCGCGAAGTTCGAGGCAGTTCGCCGCAGAGCCGGCGGCCGCCGGTGCCTTCGACCTGGCGACCATCCGCGCGGTCCGGCTGGACCGTCAACTGCTTCTGAGTCGTGGCCGCGGTCCTCGCCCCTGGCGGGCAACTGTTCTGCTTCCACGAATGCGGGGCCGAACCCATGGACGCAGTTCCGGGCCTTCGCTGGGGAAGCTCCCTTGAGCTCGTCCGCACGCTGAAGAGCTGCGTGACGATTGCGACCAAGGTCTGACGTGCCTGTGTTCCACGTGAAACATCTCTTGCCGGCGGACTGTTTCACGTGAAACACTCTTGACCAGAACCGTGAGCCTTGGTTTACAGTTCTGGCACGACTCGGCGACAAATTTAGTTCAAATGACAGAACACAAGCCCAGCAGCGCGAAGGTCATTGCCGTCGCCAACCAGAAGGGTGGGGTTGGCAAGACCACCACGGCCATCAACCTCGCCGCGTCCATCGCCCAGCAAGGCAAGCGCGTCCTGCTCGTGGACGTCGACCCGCAGGGCAACCTCACCAGCGGCGTCGGCCTGCGCGGTCAGCGCGCGCCAGGCGGCACCGTCTACGAAGCGCTGCTCGGCGACGGCGAGCCGGCCGGGTTTCGTGCTCCCGACCGCCGTCGCGACCATGAGCCTCATTCCCACCGATCGGAACCTGACCGGTGCCGAGATCGAGATGGTGACGCTGCCGGAGCGCGAGCGCCGGCTGCGGCGCGTGATCGAGCCGCTCCGCCCGCAGTACGACTTCATCTTCATCGACTGCCCGCCGTCGCTCGGCCTGCTCACGCTCAATGCGCTGGTCGCGGCCGACACCGTCCTGATCCCGCTGCACTGCGAGTACTTCGCGCTCGAAGGCCTGGCGGAGCTGGTCGGCACCATGCGGCGCGTGAAGGCGGCATTGAACCCGGCGCTCGATCTCGAAGGCGTGCTGCTGACGATGTACGACGAGCGCACCAACCTCGGACAGCTGGTCGCGCGCGACGTGCGGGAGTTCTTCAAGGACAAGGTCTTCAACACGATCATCCCGCGCAACGTGCGGCTGGGCGAGGCGCCGAGCCACGGCATGCCCGCGGTGCTCTACGACGGCAAGTCGCGCGGCGCCGCGGCATACAGCGCGCTCGCGCAGGAAATGCTGGCGCGCCAGGCGGCCGCCTGAACCAGGAGAGCACGACATGGACAAGCGACCCGCGCTGGGAAAAGGCCTGAGCGCGCTGATTCCCGACGCGCCGCCGGCGGTGAGCCCGGGGCCGCTGCAGGTGGACATCGATCTGCTGTCACCCAACCAGCAGCAGCCGCGGCATCAGATGGACGATGCGCGCCTCGACGAGCTGGCGCGATCGATCCAGGCCCGAGGCATCATCCAGCCGATTCTGGTCAGGCCGTCCGCGCAGCGGCGGCTACAGCATCATCGCCGGCGAGCGGCGGTGGCGCGCGGCCCAGCGCGCCGGGCTGCTGAAGGTGCCGGTGGTGGTCCGCGACGTGCCCGAGGATGCGGCGCAGCAGCAGCTCGAGCTCGCGCTGATCGAGAACATCCAGCGCGAGAACCTCAACGCGATCGAAGAGAGCCTCGGCTACCAGCGGCTGACCGACGAGTTCGGCCTGACCCAGGAACAGATCGCGGCCGCGGTCGGCAAGGATCGCAGCACGGTCGCCAACCTGCTGCGGCTGCTGCGCCTGCCGCAGGAGATCCGCGCCGAGCTGTCGTCGGAGCGGCTGACCGTCGGTCACGCCCGGGCGCTGCTGTCATTGCCGGAGGCCGCCGACCAGAAGCACGTGGCGCGCGAGGTCATCTCGCGCAGCCTCTCGGTGCGCGAGACCGAGGCCCTCGTCAAGCGCATGCTCGCCCCGGCCAAGTCCGCCGCCGCCGGCCGCTGCCGCCGTCCCGGCCGACGTGCACACCCGTGCGGCCGAGGAGCGCATGCGCTTCGCTTTGGGGGCGAAAGTGTCGATCGTCCGGCGCGGCACGGGCGGCACCATCGAGATCGCCTTCGGGTCCGAGGCCGAGTTGAACCGGATCTTCGAAACAATCACCGCGAAGGGGTAAACGGGGTCTTTTCCGTGATATAAAGAGGTGCTTGTGCCTCTCAGGTACAAGCTCGGCGTGGTTGGACGATCGCGATTCGCCGTCAGCACAGCCCGATCCGACTGAGGACGCCCACAACGAACCAGGATGAGTAGCCGAGCCTCTGCGTCACGCTACGCCCGCGCGCTGTTCGACGTCACCGATCCCGCGGGTCGTGTCGGGGTCGATGACGACCTGTCTTCGGTCTCGCGGCTTTTCGCCGATCAGGCCGATCTCCAGGCGGTGTTCGCCAGCCCCAGCGTCCCACCGACCGCGAAGCGTGCGATCGTCCAGACCTTGGTCGAGCGCGCCGCCGTGTCAACGCCGGTGGCGAAGCTGCTGACGCTGCTGGCGGAGCGAGACCGGCTCAGCCTCCTGACCGACGTGGCCGCGGTGTTTCACGAACGCATGCTCGACGAGCAGAACGTGCTGCAGGCCGAAGTGACGACCGCCGCGCCGCTGGGCGCCGACGAGCAGAAGGCATTGCAGGCGCGTTTGAGCGCCGCCACGTCCAAGCACGTGACGATCACGCCGCGCGTCGACCCCGCCATCATCGGCGGCATCGTCGCGCGCATCGGCAGCACGGTGTACGACGGCAGCCTGGCCAACCAGCTCGCACGTCTGCGCGAGCGGTTGACGGACAACCGCTGAAGCACGGCACGGCAGGATCGGTAGAAGGATCGACATGGACATCAGAGCCGACGAAATCTCCAAGATCATCCGCGAGCAGCTGGGCAGCCACTCCGTCGACGTGGACGTCGCCGAAGTCGGCAGCGTCATCTCGATCGGCGACGGCATCGCCCGCGTCCATGGGGTCGAGCGCGCCATGGCCGGCGAGATGCTGGAGTTTCCCGGGGGCCTGTTCGGCATCGCGCTGAACCTCGAGGAGGAAAGCGTCGGCGCCGTGCTCCTCGGCGGCTCGAGCGAGGTCAAGGAAGGCGACGTGGTGAAGCGCACCGGGCGCATCATCTCCGTCCCGGTCGGCGACGAGATGCTTGGCCGCGTGGTCAACGCGCTGGGACAGCCGATCGACGGCAAGGGCCCGATCCTGACCAAGCAGTCGCTGCCGATCGAGCGCATCGCACCCGGCGTCGTGGACCGGCAGCCGGTGAAGGAGCCGCTCCAGACCGGGCTCAAGGCGATCGACGGCATGGTGCCGATCGGCCGCGGCCAGCGCGAGCTGATCATCGGCGACCGCCAGACCGGCAAGACCGCCGTCGCGGTGGACGCGATCATCAACCAGCGCGGCAAGGGCGTGATCTGCATCTACAACGCCGTCGGGCAGAAGCAGTCCACCGTCGCCCAGGTGGTGCGGACGCTCGAAGAGTACGACGCGATGAGCTACACCGTCGTCGTCTCCGCGTCGGCGTCGGATCCGGCGCCGATGCTCTACATCAGCCCGTATTCGGCCTGCGCCATCGGTGAGTTCTTCCGCGACAGCGGCCGCCACGCGCTGGTGGTCTACGACGACCTGTCGAAGCACGCGCAGGCCTACCGCGAGATCTCGCTGCTGCTGCGCCGGCCGCCGGGCCGCGAGGCCTATCCCGGCGACGTGTTCTACCTGCACTCCCGGCTCCTGGAGCGCGCGGCGAAGCTGAACACGTCGCTCGGCGGCGGCTCGCTGACGGCGCTGCCGATCATCGAGACGCAGGCCGGCGACCTCTCGGCGTACATCCCGACCAACGTCATCTCGATCACCGACGGGCAGATCTTCCTGGAGAGCGACCTCTTCCACCAGGGCGTGCGCCCCGCGATCAACGTCGGCAACTCGGTGTCGCGCGTCGGCGGCTCGGCGCAGATTCGCGCGATGCGGCAGGTGGCCGGCTCGCTGCGGCTCGACCTGGCCCAGTACCGCGAGCTGGCGGCGTTCGCGCAGTTCGGCAGCGACCTCGACAAGTCCACGCAGGCGCAGCTCAATCGCGGCCGCCGGCTGGTCGAGATCCTGAAGCAGCCGCAGTACCAGCCGCTGGCGGTCGAAAAGCAGGTGGCGATCGTCTACGCCGCGACCAAGGGCTTCCTGGACGCCGTGCCGGTCGAAGAGCTGCAGCGCTACGAGGACGAGCTCTATCGCTTCCTCGAGACGCGCCACGCCGGCGTGCTGACCGGCATCGCCGAGAAGAAGATCCTGGACGACGAGGTGAAGAGCGCGCTCGAAGCGGCGCTGAACGAGTTCGGCCAGCAGTTCATGGCCGGCCGGGCCGCCGCGGTCGCCTAGAAGCACGATGCCGTCGCTGATCGACCTCCGTCGCCGGATCCGCGCGGTCAAGTCGACGCAGCAGATCACCAAGGCGATGAAGATGATCGCGGCCTCGCGCCTCAGGCGCGCGCAGGAACGCGTGGTGTCGGCGCGTCCGTTCGCGCAGCGCATGCTGCGCGGTGCTGAACGGGCTGGTCAGCCGCGTCGAGGCCGACGCGCATCCGCTGCTGCGGATGCCCGACCAGACCGCCGGCCGGCCGCTGCTCATCGTCATCACCGCCGACCGCGGCCTGTGCGGCAGCTTCAACTCGAACGTCATCAAGGCGGCCGGCCAGTTCATCGTCAACGACGCGCAGGGCCGCGAGGTCGCGCTCGGGCTGGTGGGCCGCAAGGGCCGCGACTTCTTCCGCCGCCGCGGTTTCGACGTGCGCTACGAGGCGGCGGGCATCTTCCAGAAGCTGTCGTTCACCGACGCCGCAGCGGCTCGCCGACGCCGCGATCGAGGAGTTCACGTCCGGGGCCGCGTCCAGCGTCTACCTCGTCTACAACGAGTTCAAGTGCGTGATGGCGCAGAAGCTCGTGGTCGAGCGGCTGTTGCCGATTCCGCGACTGGAGCTCGAGGCCGGCGCGGCCGGGGCCGCGCCGCCGGGCGACTACATCTTCGAGCCGGCAGCCCGAGGAGATCTTCGCGACGCTGCTGCCGCGCCACGTGCAGGTGCAGGTCTACCGCGCGCTGCTCGAGTCGAACGCCGCGTTCTTCGCCGCGCAGATGACGGCGATGGACGCCGCGACGCGGAACTCGGCGGACATGATCGACGACCTGACGCTCTACATGAACAAGGTGCGGCAGGCGGCCATCACGCGCGAGATCATCGAAGTGGTCTCCGGCGCGTCGGCGACGTAGAGGGCCTGGAGCCCGGAGCCTGGAGCCCGGGGCCGGCGAGCGAAGAGAGAGAACATATGGCAACCGCAACAGCGACGGCACAGCGCACCGGCAAGGTGGTGCAGATCATCGGCCCCGTCATCGACATCGAGTTCCCCGGCGGACCTTCCCGCCATCTACAACGCCGTCCGGATCGTGTCCGACGGCAGCGCGGGCGTCGAGAAGATGGACGTCGTCGCCGAAGTCGAGCAGCACCTGGGCGAGAACCGGGTGCGCACCGTGGCGATGAAGCCCACCGACGGCATGACGCGCGGCATGACGGCCATCGATACGGGCGCGCCGATCACGGTGCCGGTGGGTCCCGAGACGCTCGGCCGCGTGCTGAACGTGCTGGGCGAGCCGGTGGACTTCCCGGATCGCCCGGTGCAGTCGAAGGAGCGCTGGCCGATCCACCGCCAGCCGCCCACGCTCGAGCAGCAGTCCACCGAGCTCAAGATGTTCGAGACCGGCATCAAGGTCATCGACCTGCTCGAGCCGTATCTCCAGGGCGGCAAGATCGGGCTCTTCGGCGGCGCCGGCGTCGGCAAGACCGTCATCATCATGGAGCTGATCAACAACATCGCCATGAAGCACGGCGGCGTGTCGGTGTTCGGCGGCGTGGGCGAACGCACCCGCGAGGGCAACGACCTGTGGCTCGAGTTCCAGGAGTCGGGCGTCATCGACGTCAACGACTCGTCGAAGTCGCGCGCCGCGCTCGTCTACGGCCAGATGACGGAGCCGCCGGGTGCGCGCCTGCGCGTCGGCCTCTCGGCGCTGACGGTGTCCGAGTACTTCCGCGACGCGGAAGGCAAGGACGTGCTGCTGTTCATCGACAACGTGTTCCGCTTCACGCAGGCGGGCTCGGAAGTGTCGGCGCTGCTCGGCCGCATGCCGTCGGCGGTCGGCTACCAGCCGACGCTGCTCTCCGAGATGGGCCAGATGCAGGAGCGCATCACGTCCACCAAGAAGGGCTCGATCACGTCGGTGCAGGCGATCTACGTGCCCGCCGACGACTACACCGACCCGGCGCCGGCCACGACCTTCGCGCACCTCGACGCGACCACGAACCTGTCGCGGCAGATCGCCGAGCTCGGCATCTATCCCGGCCGTCGACCCGCTGGCGTCCACCTCGCGCATTCTCGATCCGCGCGATTCTCGGCGAGGAGCACTACAACGTGGCGCGATCGGTGAAGCAGGTGCTGCAGCGCTACAAGGACCTGCAGGACATCATCGCCATCCTGGGCATCGACGAGCTGTCCGAGGACGACAAGCTGACCGTGACCCGCGCGCGCGCAAGATCCAGAGGTTCCTGTCGCAGCCGTTCTTCGTCGGCGAGCAGTTCACCGGCCTGAAGGGCAAGTACGTCACCGTCGCCGACACGATCCGCGGCTTCAAGGAGATTGTCGAGGGCAAGCACGACGCTCTTCCGGAGCAGGCGTTCTTCATGGTCGGCACGATCGAAGAGGCCGTCGAGAAGGCCGCCACGATCAAGACGACTAGGACGCAGGCCGCATGGCACTCATGGCACTTGCCGAAGTCACTGACGCTCGAGATCGTCACCCCCGACCGCGCCATCGTCACGGAACAGGTGGACGAGGTGCAGGCTGCCCGGCTCGGAGGGCTCGTTCGGCGTGCTGCCCGGCCACGCGCCGCTGCTCGCCACGCTGCAGGTCGGGCGAGCTGTGGTACCGCAAGGGCCAGGAGAAGCACTACCTGGCCATCGCCTTCGGCTTCGTCGAGGTGCTGCCCGACAAGGTCACCGTCCTCGCGCACATCGCCGAAAAGGCCGAGGAGCATCGATCTGACGCGGGCCGAGGCCGCCAAGGTCGCGGGCCGAGCAGCGCATCGGCGAGCCGCGCAGCCGACATCGACTTCGAGCGCGCCCGGATCGCGATGATGAAGTCGCTGGTCCGGCTGCAGGTGGCGTCGCGAGCCCGGATCCGCTCTTAAACCGTCTATGATCTCGGGCGGGCACGTGCTCGCCAGCCTCCGGCAGCTGCTTCGTTATCGCGCGCTCGTCGCCAGCCTCGTGGCGCGCGAGCTCAAGGCCAGGTACCGGGGGTCGGTGCTCGGCTTCCTCTGGACGTTCGTCAACCCGCTGCTGCTCCTGCTGCGTCTACACGTTCGTCTTCGGCGTCGTGATGCCGGGGGCGCGCGTCGCCGGAGATCCGAGCACGTACCCGCTGTTCCTGTTCTGCGGCATCCTGCCCTGGACCTGGTTCTCGTCGTCGCTGCTCGAGAGCTGCACCGCCCTGACCGGCAGCGGCAGCCTGCTGCGCAAGGTGATGTTTCCCGCCGAGATCCTCCCGGCCGTCACCGTGTTCACCGGGCTCGTGAACTTCTGCTTCGGGCTGGTGATCCTGGCGGCATTCTCGATCTACATGGGCGTGCCGATCCTGACGCCGGATCTGGCCTGGCTGCCGCTCATCGTCCTCGTGCAGCTGGTGCTGACGCTCGGCCTGGCGCTGCTGCTGTCGTCGCTCTCGGTGCACTTCCGCGACATCCGCGATCTGCTGGGGAACCTGATGACGCTGTGGTTCTTCGCCACGCCGATCATCTATCCCTACTCGCAGGCGCCGGAACGGTTCCGGCGGCTGCTCGATCTCAATCCGTTCACGCACCTGGCGGTCGCCTACCAGGAAGTGCTGTACCTGGACGGGCCGTTCGCGGCGGCGCGCGGCTGGCTGTCGCTGGGCTGGTCGGCGCTGGTCGCTGCTGATCGTGGGCTACGCCGTCTTCGATCGGCTGCGCGAGACGCTTCGCGGAGGAAGTGTGAGCGCCGAGCCGCCGTCGAGGTCCGCGACGTCCACAAGCTCTACCGGCGCTACGGGCGGCGGAAGAACTTCGGCACGCTGAAGAGCGCGCTGCTCAGCGGCCGGCTGCTCGCCGATCTGCGGCCCGACCAGTACGTTCGAGGCGCTGAAGGGCGTGTCGCTTCGACGCTGCCGCCGGGGCGCACGCTCGGCATCGTCGGCCGCAACGGCTCAGGTAAGAGCACGCTGCTCAAGCTGATCGCCGGGATCGGGCGTCCCACATCTGGCACGATCGATGTGCGCGGACGTGTCTCGGCGCTGATCGAGCTGGGCGCCGGCTTCCACCCGGAGATCTCCGGGCGCGAGAACGTGTTCATCAACGGGATGATGCTGGGACTGTCCAAGCGGGAAGTGGCCGCGCGCTTCGACGACATCGTCGCGCTTCGCCGAGATCGGCGAGTTCATCGACGCGCCGGTGAAGACGTATTCGTCCGGCATGTACATGCGGCTCGGCTTCGCCGTGGCGATGCACGTCGACCCGGACGTGCTGCTGGTGGACGAAGTGCTGGCCGTCGGCGACGAGGCGTTCACGCACAAGTGCCTGGACCGTTTCGCCGAGCTGAAGCGCCAGCAGAAGACGATCGTGCTGGTGACGCACACGCTCGATCTGGTGACGCGGCTGTGCGACGAGGCGCTGTGGCTCGACGCACGGCCGCGTGCGCGCCCAGGGCGACCCCAAGCGCGTGGTGGACGCCTACCTGCTGGACGTGGCGGCGAGCGAAGATGCCGGCGCCAGGCGTCGCCGCGCAGCGCCGCCGCCGGCGTCCGGCGACGACGCCCGAGGACATGACCACGGCGGCCGAGGGCCGCTGGGGCTCGCGCGAGGCCGAGATCACGCGCGTGGAGATGCGGCATGCGAACGGCGCCGCCGGCCACGTGTTCCAGTCCGGCGAGCCCGTGGACATCGTGCTCGGCGTGCAGGCGGCGCGCGAGCTGACCGACTTCGTGTTCGGCGTCGGCGTCTACAGCGCCGACGGCGTGTGCTGCTACGGCACCAACACCCACATCGAAGGCGCGCGGCCGCAGCGGCTGGCCGGCAGCGGGCGAGGTGGTCGTTCCGGATCGACGCCCTGGATCTGACCGCCGGCACCTACCGGCTCGACGTGGCGGTGCACCGGGCCGACGGCGTGCCCTACGACTACCACCGGCTGCTCTATTCGTTCCGCGTCACGTCGCCGGTCAAGGACATCGGCTTCTTCCGCCCGAAGCACGGCTGGTCGTTCTCCGGCGGCATCCAGATCGACGGCCCGGGCGCTTCGAGCGGGACGTCATGAAGGCCTGGAGCCCGGAGCCTGGAGCCCGGAGCCCGCTCGGTCTCGACGCCGCCTTGGCGCTCGTCGCGCGCGTGCGCGCCGGCGGCGGCACCGTCGTCTTCACCAACGGCGTGTTCGACCTGCTGCACCCCGGCCACGTCCGCTACCTCCAGGCCGCGCGGCGGCTTGGCGACGCGCTGATCGTCGGCGTCAACTCCGACCGTTCCGTGCGGGCGAACAAGGGGCCCGTCGCGGCCGCTCAATCCCGAAGCCGAGCGCGCCGAGGTCCTGGCCGCCCTGCAGTGCGTGGACTGCGCCGTGGTCTTCGACGAGGAGACGCCGCACGCGCTCATCACGCGGCTCCAGCCCGACGTGCTCGTGAAAGGCGCCGACTGGGCCGAAGACAACATCGTCGGCCGCGACGTGGTGGAGGCGCGCGGCGGCCGCGTGGTCCGCATGCCGCTCGAGGCCGGGCTTCTCCACGACCGACCTGATCGAGCGCGCCTGCGCGCGGGACGTCCGTAGCACGTAAGCTCAGCCTCCGAACCGTGTCCACGCCGTCCCTCGCACTTCGAGCCCTGTTTGCCCGCGCGGCTCGCGCGCTGCAACTGGCCCAGCCCGCGCCGGTCACTGCCGGGCTGACGCCCGGCGGTCAAGGCGCTCGCCGCCGCGGCCGCGGCGCTGTCGCGAGCGCCGGCTGACGCGTGCTCGTCGTGCCGACCGACAAGGACGTGGAGCAGATTGCCGGCGACGCGCGCTTCTTCGCGACGGCGCTCGACGGGCGCCACCGACGCCGACAACGGAGCGGCTGGTGCTGCCGTACCCGTCGTGGCAGGTGGACCCCTACCGCGGCATGAGCCCGCACTTCCGGGTGGCGGCCGCGCGGGGCCGCGCGCTCTACCTGGCGGCGGCCAGGAACGCGCGGCTGGTCGTGGCGTCGGCGGCCGCGCTGGTGCCGCGCGTCGGCACGCCGGCGCGCGTGCTGCGCGTCGGCGATCGAGATCCGGTCGGGCACCGAGATCGCGCCGCACGACCTGGCGGATCTGCTCGTCGGACGCCGGCTTCGCGCGCGAGGATCCGGTGACCGAGCACGGCTCGTTCGCGCGTTCGCGGCGGCATCCTGGACGTGTTCCCGGCCTCGGACGAGCAGCCGGTGCGCATCGAGTTCGTGGGCGACATGGTCGAGTCGCTCCGGCGGTTCGATCCCGGACTCGCAGCGCTCGATCGGGCCGGTGGACGTCGTGGAAATCGTCCCGTGCCGTCGAGCGCTTCGACGACGACGACGAGGCCGTGTCCGTTCCTGGACTTCGCGGCCGCGTCGGGCGCGCGTTCCTGGTGTCGGAGCTCGACGAGGTGCGGGAGCCGCCGCTCGCGTGCGCGAGCAGCTGGACGGCAGCTACGCGGACGCCGGCACCGCGGCCGCGAACTGGGCCGGGCTCCGGCGGCGGCGTTCGTCGCCTGGGACGACCTGTCCGCCCGGCTCGAGCGCGCGCCGAGGCTCGAGGCGCTCAGCGTCGAGGGCGACACGGCCGCGGCGGGCGTCCGCCAGGTGCGCAGCCAGCCCGCGGCCGAGTTCCACGGCCGGGTGCACGAGTGGGTGGCCGACGTGCGGCAGGCCCGCGAGCGCGGCGACGACGGTGCTGTTCCTCGCCGAGAGCCAGGGCCGCGCCGAGCGCGTCGATCGAGATCCTGCGCGAGTACGAGCTCGTGGCCGTGCCGGTGGACCGCGCCGAGGACGCGCACGCCGCGGCGGTGCTCGTGGGCGTGGGCGCCGTGTCGCGCGGCTTCCGCCTCGTCGACGCCGGCGCTGCAGGTCTACGTCGAGCGCGACGTCTTCGACGAGGAGCGCCACGCCGTCGAGCGGCGCTCCGGCGTCGCCAAGACGTTCCTCTCGGACCTGCGCGACCTGAAGGTCGGCGATCTGGTCGTCCACGTGGACCACGGGATCGGCGAGTTCGTCGGGCTCAAGCAGCTCGGCGTGCGCGGCAGCGACGGCCGCGCAGGAGTTCCTCGAGCTGCGCTACCACGACGACGCCAAGCTGTACGTGCCGGTCGAGCGGCTGGACCTGATCCAGAAGTACACCGGCGGCACGCGGCCGGCGCTCGATCGGCTGGGCGGCACCACGTGGGAGAAGGCCAAGTCGCGCGTCCGCAAGGCCATGCGCGACATGGCCGAGGAGCTGCTGAAGCTGTACGCGCAGCGCAAGGCCGTGGTCGGGCACGCGTTCTCGCCGGACACGCACTGGCAGGAGGAGTTCGAGGGCGCGTTTCCCTACGAGCCGACCCCGGACCAGGCCACGTCGATCGCCGACGTCAAGCGCGACATGGAGTCGCCGACGCCGATGGACCGGCTGCTGTGCGGCGACGTCGGCTACGGCAAGACCGAAGTGGCGATGCGCGCGGCGTTCAAGGCGGTGATGGACGGCAAGCAGGTGGCGATCCTGGCGCCGACGACCGTGCTGGCGTTCCAGCACAACAAGACGCTGATCGAGCGCTTCGCCGGCTTCCCGGTGTCCATCGACATGGTCAGCCGGTTCCGCACCAAGCAGGAGACGACGGCGATCCTGGCAGGCCGCCGCCGAAGGCAAGCTCGACATCCTGGTCGGCACGCACCGGCTCCTGTCGAAGGACGTGCGGTTCCGCGATCTGGGCCTGCTGATCGTGGACGAGGAGCAGCGCTTCGGCGTGGCGCACAAGGAGCGGATCAAGCAGCTGAAGAAGAAGGTGGACGTGCTGACGATGACGGCCACGCCGATCCCGCGCACGCTGAACATGTCGCTGGTCGGCATCCGCGACATGTCGGTGATCGAGACGCCGCCCAAGGACCGGCTGTCGATTCAGACCACCGTGGTGCAGCTTCGACGCCCCGGTCATCGAGCGGGCGGTCCGCAACGAGCTGGCGCGCGGCGGCCAGGTGTATTTCGTCCACAACCGCGTGGAGTCGATCTTCTCGGTCGGCTCGCTGCTGCAGCGGCTGGTGCCCGAGGCGCGGATTGCCGTCGGCCACGGCCAGATGGGCGAGGACGAGCTCGAGCGCGCGATGCTCGGATTCGTCGAGCGCAGGTTCGACATCCTGCTGTCCACGACCATCGTCGAGAACGGCCTCGACATCCCCAACGCCAACACGATCATCATCAACCGCGCCGACCGCTACGGCCTGTCGCAGCTGTATCAGCTGCGCGGCCGCGTCGGGCGCTCCGATCGGCCGGCCTACGCGTTCCTGCTCACGCCGCCGCACGAGTCGCTGTCGCCGGTGGCGAAGAAGCGGCTGGCGGCGATCAAGGAGTTCAGCGATCTCGGCAGCGGCTTTCGCGTGGCGGCGCTCGACCTCGAGATTCGCGGCGCCGGCAACCTGCTGGGCGGCGCAGCAGAGCGGGCACATCGACGCGGTCGGCTTCGACATGTACGTGAAGCTGCTCGAGGACACGATCCGCGAGCTGAAGGGCGAGGACCTGGACGACGACGTGCGGGCCACGGTCAGCCTGGGCGTCGAGCCTGAAGATCGACGAGACCTACGTGCCCGACATGAACCAGCGGCTGATGGTCTACCGCAAGGTGGCCTCGTCGCGCACCGAGGACGAGCTGGCGCGGGCGCTGGACGAGATTGCGGACCGCTACGGGCCGCTGCCCCCGTCCGTGCTTCACCTGGCCGGCTACGGCCGCATCCGCATCGCCGCCGACCGCCTGGGCGTCGAGACCATCGACCGGGAGGGCCAGTCCGTCGTCATAAGGTTCAGGCCGACGGCGCCGATCGACCCGGTGCGGCTGGTCAACGTGGTGTCGGCGCTGGCCGGGCGCCGTGCTGGTGCCGCCGGTGTCGCTGAAGCTCGACCTGTCGGCCCCGTTACAGGCGGCTGCGGCCGGCCGGCGCGGCCGCGCTCTTCCCCGGCCCAGGACGGCCGGCAGGGGTGGCCGAGCAGGCGGGCACGGCCAGCGCCCCCAGCTGGTGGACGGCCAGGGCGACCACCGGGTCCGTGGAGCCGGGGTTTACGAGGGACGACGTGCTGCGGCGGGCCCCGGACGATCCCCTGGAACCCGGCGGCATGTTCGACCGGGTCGAGGGGTTGTTGAGGGCGCTTTCGTAAGGGCTCCAGGCTCCGGGCTCCGGGCTCCAGGCCTGGAGGGTAGAATCGAAGGGTGTTCCATATGAATCGATTCGAAGTTGCTGCTCGCGGCCGTTCTTCGCCTGCCTGGCGCTCGCGCCTCTCGGCGCGGAGATCTTCGAGCAGGTCCTGGTCAAGGTGAACGGCGACATCATCACCAAGACCGAGTTCGAGCAGCGGCAGGTGGCCGAGCTGCGCAACCGGCCCGAGCTGGGGAACGTGTCGCCGACCAGCCCCGAGCTGCGCAAGGCGGTGGCGGAAATCACGCCCGACCTGATCCTGGCGGCCGTCGACGAGCTGCTGCTGGTGCAGCGAGGCCGCGAGCTGGGCTGGGCGATGGGCGACGAGCAGTTCAACTCGATCGCTCGCCAACATCAAGAAGCAGAACAACCTCGAAGACGACGCCAAGTTCCAGGCCGCGCTCAAGCAGGAAGGCATGACGATGGCCGATCTGCGGCGCAACCTCGAGAAGTCGATGCTCGTCAGCCAGGTGCAGCGCGCCGAGGTCAACGACAAGATCAGCGTCACCGAGGAAGAGGCCAAGGCCTACTACGCCGAGCACTCGCGGGAGTTCACCACGCCGTCGGAAGTGACGCTGCGCGAGATCCTGGTGGAGGTGGCCACGAGCGACAAGGGCATCAACGTGGCGGAGGACGACGAGGCGAAGGCGCGAGCCGAAACGATTCGCGCCCGTGTCCTCGGCGGCGAGCCGTTCGCCACGCCTGGCCGCCGACTTCTCCGCCGCCCCGTCGCGCGCCAACGGCGGGCTGATCGGCCCGCTGCGGCAGGACGAGCTGGCGCCGGCGTTCCAGAAGGTGCTGGAGCCGATGAAGGTCGGCGACGTCACCGAGCCGATTCGCACCACGCGCGGCTATCAGCTGCTGAAGCTCGAATCGCGCACCGAGACGCGGGTGCGCGGCTTCGCCGACGCGCGCAACGACATCGGCGAGCGCGTGGCCGACACCAAGCGGCAGGGCGAGCTGCAGAAGTACCTCGACCGCCTGCGCTCGCAGGCCACCGTGACCTGGCGGAACGACGAGCTGAAGCGCGCCTACGAGCAGGCGCTGGCCAAGCGGCAATCCGCTGCGCCCGGCGGCCGCGCCGGCCAAGGCGCCCTGACGCCGCCGCGGACCGCGATGGTCCCACCCGTCGACGCCAGCCCCGCGGCCGCCCGCCGTCCAGTGGTTCGCCATCTGGACGCGGTCGCGGCACGAGCAGACCGTCCGCGGCCAGCTGGAACAGAAGGCGATCGAGTCGTTCCTGCCGACGGTCTCGCAAGTGGAGCCGGTGGAAGGACCGGAAGAAGAAGGATCGACTGGCCGCTTTTTCCGGGATACTGCTTCGCGCGGTTCGACGTGCGCGCCCGGCTCGACGTCCTGAAGTGCGCGGGCGTCGTCAGCATCGTGTCGGTGGACGGCGAGCCGGCGCCGATCCCCGAGCGCGACATCGCCGGCATCCGGCAGCTGGTCGAGAGCGAACTCGCCTACGATCCCGTGCCCGCTGATCCACGAGGGTGACATGGTGGAGGTGACCCACGGGCCGCTGAAGGGCGTGGTGGGCCGCCTGGTGCGGAAGAACGACAAGGCGCGCCTGGTGCTGTCGGTCGATCTGATCGGCCAGGCCGTCAGCGCCGAAGTGGACGCCGCCGATGTCCGTCCCTACTGAAGGCCCGGAGCCCGGAGCCCGGAGCCTGGAGCCGCACGAAAATCGGCGGCGATCGAGCTGTCGTCGCCGCTCGTCGTCGCGCCGATGGCCGGCATGACCGACACGGCGTTCCGCCGCCTGGTGAAGCGCCAGGGCGGCTGCGGGCTGGTGGTCACCGAGATGGTCTCGTCGGAGGGGCTGGTGCGGGGCATCGATCGCACGCTCGAGTACGCGGAGTACACCGAAGAGGAGCGGCCGGTTTCGATCCAGATCTTCGGCGGCGATCCCGAGAAGATGGCCGCCGCCGCCCAGGTGGTCGAAGGCATGGGCGCCGACATCGTGGACGTGAACATGGGCTGCCCGGTCCGGAAGATCGCCAAGCACAACGCCGGATGCAGCCTGATGCGCGAGCCCGAGCACGCCGCGCGCGTCATCGCCGCCATGACCCGCGCCGTGCGCATCCCCGTGACCGTGAAGATGCGCGCGGGCTGGGACGACTCGTCGCGCAATGCGCCCGATCTCGCCCGGCGGGTGCAGGACGCCGGCGCGGCCGCCGTGACGATTCACGGCCGCACCGCCGAGCAGTCCTACACCGGCCTGGCCGACTGGGACCTGGTGGCGCGCGTGGCCGACGACCTGGACATTCCCGTCTTCGGCAGCGGCGACTGCGTGGAGCCTGAGCAGATCACGGAGCGGCTGCGCTCGGGAGTCAGCGGCGTGCTGGTGGGCCGGGGCGTGCTGCGGAACCCGTGGATCCTGGCGCAGGCGAGCGCGCTCGCGCGAGGCGAGGCGCCTCCGGTCGTCACGACGGCGGACCGCGGGCAGTTCCTGCGCGACTATCTCCGGCTGCTGCTCAACGAGCGCGTGGGCGAGGATGCCGGCTTCCGGCACGTCGCGCCCGGCGCCGAAAACGGTGAGCACGAGCCGGCGCGCGGCCGCGAGCGCTGGGTGGTCAACAAGCTGCGGGCGCTGTGTGCCTGGTACACCAAGGGCATCGAGGGCGGCGCGGCGCTGCGCGTCGGCATCAACACGGCCGGCAGCGTCGGCCATGTGCTCGAGCTGATCGACCAGTACTTCGGTCCTCCCCCGCCGCCGCGCCCGAGGGCTCGCCCGCGGCCATGCCGGTCGGCGCCGGCCGATGACGGCGCCGGATCCCAGCCACGCGCCGCGCGCGCTCGTGACGGGCGGCGCCGGCTTCATCGGCAGCCACCTGGTGGACAGCCTGCTGGCCGACGGCTGGGACGTGACGCGTCGTGGACAACTTCGACCCGTTCTATCCGGCGGCGGTCAAGCAGGCCAACATCGAGGCCCACCGGCGTCATCCCCGCTGGCGGCTGCACCAGCTCGACATCGCCGACGCCGCCGGCCTGGACACGCTGCCCGGCAGCTTCGACGTCATCGTCCACCTGGCCGCCAAGGCCGGCGTGCGGCCGTCGATCGCCGACCCGCTGGCGTACCAGCGCGCCAACGTCGCCGGCACGCAGGCGATGCTGGAGTTCGCGAGGGCGCGCGGCGTCGCGCAGTTCGTCTTCGCTTCGTCGAGCAGCGTCTACGGCGTCAACCCGCGCGTGCCGTGGAGCGAGGACGACCACGTGCTGCAGCCGATCAGTCCCTACGCCAGCACCAAGGTGAGCGGCGAGCTGTTGGGACACGTGTACTCGAAGCTGTACGGCATGCGCTTCCTGGCGTTGCGGTTCTTCACCGTCTACGGCCCGCGTCAGCGCCCCGACCTGGCGATTCACGCCTTCGCGCGCCGGATCCTGCGCGGGGAACACGATCCCGATGTTCGGGGACGGCAGCAGCAGCCGCGACTACACGTTCGTGGACGACGTGATTGCCGGAGTGCGGGCGGCGATGACCTACACCGGCTCGAGCTACGAGGTGATCAACCTGGGGAACAACCGCACGGTCGGCCTGCGCGAGATGATTGCCGCGCTGGAGCGCGCGTTCGGGCCTCTCCGCGCGCATCGAGCAGCAGCCGGAGCAGCCGGGAGACGTGCCTCATACCTGGGCGCGCATCGACAAGGCGCGCGCGTTCCTGGGCTACGACCCCCGCACGACCTTCGACCAGGGCGTGCGCGCGTTCTGCGAGTGGCTGAAGACGGAGGCGGGGGTCATCTAGCGAGGACAGTCTTGGGGGGTGCGAAAGACTGTCCCCTTCAAATGACCCCCGACCGCATTACGAGTTACGACCAGCGGGACGAGCTGGCGCTCGATCCGCGCCCGGCACCCACAGGCTGCAACTGCGGCTCGAAGTCGGTCTCGGCGCTGTTCCCGCGCGCCGTCCGACCGGCCGATCGCACCAGCGAGACCAGGTGACGGCGGTCGAGCGCGTTTTCCGCAGCCTGCCGCAGCGGCAGGTGGCCGCGGCGGACGCCACGCGCCAGCCGCTCGTCGATGGTGAACATCCCGGCCAGACCCTGACGCTGGAGCCGCGTGGCGCCGGCAAAGTCGCCAGAGGCGATGAGGCTCGAGACCTCACTGGTTCCGAGCAGCAGATCCTGCACCGTCGTGCGCCCGCCGCCCAGGCGGCGCAGCGTGCGCGTGGCGAACGCCGCCCGGAAGCTGCCGGCGAGCGAGAGGCGAACCTGGGCGTCGCCGACCGACGAACCGCGCCCCACCAGGCTGCGCACGGCCTGCAGTGACGTCGGCGCCGCCACGGCCAGGATCACCAGCCGGCCGCCCTCGCTGGCGCGGGCGATCTCACGGCCGGTGCCCTCGGCTTGCGGCAGCGCGACCAGAAAAATGTCGGGCGATTCCGCGACCGCGCCGCGGATGGCCGCGGCCGCCTCGTGCGGCGCGAACTCGCGCTGGCTGACGAAGGAGCCGGCCAGCTGAGGCCGCGGCGCGCCGTCGGGCCGCAGCGCCACCACATATCCGCCGCGCCGCTGCGCGGCCAGGTCGGCGACACTGCTGGCCAGGGCCAGAGCCTCGTCGGTCGTCGTTCCCGACACCACGATCAGCCCATCGCCGTCGCAGGCCGCCTTGACCTTGCGCGGGACCAGTCGCTGCAGGCCGCGCGCGGCCGCCGTCGGATGCAACCGGATGATCAGGCCGCGGCCCTGGTCGTCGGAGAAGAGCCGGCACACCACCCGGCCCAGGCGCGCGTCCAGGCGCACCCATTCGCCTTCCGCGCCGCGTTGCCACGACTGATCGCCACCATCCTCCAGGTCGCTGATCAGCTGATTGATCGCGGGCTCGTCCAGCACCGAGCTGCCGACGGAATCCAGGCGATCGTCCACGCGCACGACCGGCAGGGATCCGGCACGCAGGTAGACCGTCGTCGCTCCCTTGTCGGCGGCGTCGCTGGCCCAGGCCATCAGATCACCTTCAGGCGCGTGCGACCAGGTTGCCGCGGGCGGGGCTGCGGCGGGAGCGGGAACGGCGGCGGCGGCGGACGGGAACGGGGGCCGGCGCGCGGGAGGGGCTTCGACGGCGCGAACGATTCGTAAGTCGGCATGGCGGCAGTCATCGGAGAAGGAGTTGAAGCCTGAGGCGCCTGGTCGAAGTCGACCTGCGCCCACGAGTCGTCCTGCGCGGCGGTGCCGGATCCAGCGTGAGGGCTGGCGCCTCGTCGACCGGCGCATCGGCGTCGCTGTCGACGAATATGCCCGGCGACGGCTCCCAGTCGTCCAGCTTCTCGGAGGTCGTGAGCGTCTGCTCCGGCGCGGCGAACAGGCTGTCGTCTCCGACTGCCGTCAGCTGGCACCGGCGCGCGGTTCGGCGGGGGCGCGCTTGAGCTCAATCGAGATGCCGTCGTCCGACCGCAGGACGGTCGCCGCCAGCGTCAGCCCGGCCGAGGGCACGTCCACCGTCCTCCGAGGCGAAGCCGCTCTCCTTGAAGGTGTGTCGTGCCGACTCGGAGAAGATCTGGCCGACCAGCGCCTCGAGCGCGTTGTCGGACAGGGTGGCCTTCGCGACGTCCTGGCGATGGGTTCCCGCCACGACGTAGGGCGCGCGGCCGGACTCGAGCACCAGGCTGTCGCCGTTGGCGCGCACCATCGCGGCGCAGAGAGAGGGCAGCATATCCATGTCTATTTCCGCTCCGGAAGCTTGGTTCGTTCTTCGAATTTGAACGCGGTTCTGAACACCGTGGGGCCCAGCGAGTGCACGACCGACCTGACGACGGTCGCGCGCAGGTTGCTGCGCACGCCGTCAATCTGCAGCAGCAGCTCGACGACGCCGCCGGGACGGAGCCGGGATCTCGTCTCCGCGAGGACGCCCGTCTCGGAGACGTCGATCGTCCTGGCATCGCCGCCGCCGCGGATGCTCAGCTTCACTTCGCGGCCGACTGGCGTGTGCGTCGATCCGGGGCGCGTCGCGGCGTTCGTCGACGGCCACCGCGTCGGGAGCCTCGGGGACAAGGGCGGCCGCCTCGCTCGCCACCTGCGCCTCGAGCTCGGCGAAAAACGCGTCGAGATCGGGCGCGTCATTCATCGGCTGCCGCTCCGCTGCACAGAGCGGCCTACAATGGCGTCGTTCCTGCACCGTCGACGTGGCCCCGCAGCCGCGTTCCAGAGTCCCGAACCACAGACGCCGGCGCCCGCCCGTTCGTGCGGGTTGGCGTCGCGCGACGTTTAGTCTGCCGGCCGCGGTCATTCGGAACTCCGCAGAGAACACGATGTGTTGTTTTTCGGCCGCTATTGGCAAAAAGACCAGCCCTGTCACAAGTGGCGGTCTGCTTGCACTTCAGATGGGGTTGGGCAACCGTGTCTAGACGGGCTGCGCAGAATTGATGACTGGCCCCCTTCAGCACCTCGTGTCGAGCCGATCGTGGGAGTGGCTGCGCGCCATGTGCAGTCCCATGTCGCTGGAGGTGCAGCTGCTGGATCTGGCCTTCGTTGCGGTGCCGCTGTTTCCCGTGCGGCCGGGAGCGCCGAAGGGACCACTCGATCACGACGCGATCCGACGGTTGCGTCCGGCGGCCGAGGCGGTGGTGGAGCTGCAGGCGCCGCAGCTGGCTCGGCTCGCGTCCCACTCGGTCACGCTCTCACCCGTGCGGATCGCCGGTTCGCTCGTCGGGGTGATGATCGTTGCTCACCTTGACGCTCGCCACGCTGCCGAGCGAGCGCCACTTGTCCACGGTCAGCGGCTGGCTGAGAACCGCGGTCGAGCAGCACCTCGCCAGCCAGGCCGCAGGAGCCGACCATCTCGGCGCGCTCCATGAGGCGCTTCGTGCCGCGGCGTTCGACGGCTCCGACCGGCGGCTGGTTGCGGTGTTCGCCGAAGCGCTCGCGGTGTGGCACGACATCGAAGTCGTGGGCTACGTCGAGACCGCGCCGGGGGTCTTCACGCGCGCGGTCTCGCTGGCGGGCCGCGGCCAGCAGGTCCCGCCGCTGGTGTTTCCGCCCCAGGCGGTGCCGGCGGCGCAGCGGCTCACCCGCATGCCGCAGACGCACGTCGACGGCGCCGACCGCGGCGGCGCGGCCGACGCGCTGGTGGTGACGCTGAGCCGCAGCGCCGGCTCCATCTGGCTGCTGACGCTCTCGGGCGAGATCGACGCCTGCGACCCCGCGCTGTCTGTCCGGCTATGTGTCGGCGCTCGACGTCATCCTTGCATTGACCACCCGCGCGGCCAGCGCCCGGCGTGGCGCTGGCGGTGGCGAGCGACCTGGCCGCGCTGTCACACGACCCCCACCGCGCCCTCGAGCGCGCGCTCGACCGCGTGCGCCACGCACTAGCCGCCACCGCCGTGCGCTTGTCGGTGCAAAATGCCGGCGGATCCGGGGTATGTCACGGCGCCACCGGGTGGCGCGGACGCTGCTCCGTCGAGCACCGGGGCGCGGCTGACAATCGAACGCCAGACGGCCGCCATCGGCCGGTTCGCTTTCGAAATCGAGCGCCTCGCCGCCGAGCCCCTGGACGCCGATCGAGCACGCGCAGGCGCGGTCGGTTGCCGACGTGCTGGAAGCGTGGGTCGAGCGCCGGGAGCCCGCCATCGATTCCGGCCTCGCCCCCGCCCCGCCACCCTTCGAACAGTCGATCGACGACCACGTGGCGCGCACGCTCGCGCGAGGCGAAGCCATCACGCTCGCCGTCTTCTCATGCGCGCCGGTACCGACCACACCACAAGCCGAGGCGCTGCTCACGGAAGCGCGCCGCGTTCTTCGCGGGGGCGATGACGCCGGCCGGCTGGCGGACGGCCGGCTGGCATTCCTGCTGACCCAGACCACCGCGTCGCAAGCGCCGGTCGTGACGCGGCGCCTGAAGGCGCAGCTCGCTCGCGGCGGCCGCGGCCGCAGGAATCGCTATCGTCGCCGAAGCATTCGCGACTAGAATGCCGGGCCAAGACGCAGGGGGCAGTCTCCTGCTCGAGGCTCGACCGAGAGGGCATGCGTAGAGTCGGAGATTGACGCGCCCGCGTTCGACTGGACGTCGTCGGAGCATTGTGGGGGACGCTGGAGACGCACAAGCGTGCCCAGATCGTCGATCTCAATGACACCGGCGCGCTCCTGTTGTCACCGGTCCATCTCCCTGCCAACACGGTTCACACGCTTGAGTTGACGCACGACGGCCAGCAGCGTCGCCACCGAGGTCCTGGTCCGGCACGTCAGCCCGGCGCCCGCTCCCGGCACGTACCACGTGGGTGTGGAGTTCCTGTCGCCACCTCTGGCGGCTCCGTGAGAAGTCTGAGATTCACAAGGCGCCTTGGGCGCTGTTCGTCAGACTTTTTTCTCGCCCATGGGTGCACACGTCGCGGCGGGCCTGCTGCCGATAAACCCTTTCGAATCAATCACATAAGCTGCTCAGGCCGACGAAGGTCTGCCGCTGGCGACCTGATTGCAGACGACCACGCTGCGGAAGCCGGCTCCTCTGTTGGACCGGTTCTGGAGCCCGCCGTGCGAGTCGGACGAGGTCAGGAATGGAAGAACGGCGGCGGTCGCCGCGACGCCAGGTGGAGGGCCAGTCGATGACGCTTCCGGTCGCAGAAAGCGTCCGCGTCCTGGACCTGAGCAGCGCGGGAGTGCTGCTCGAGACGGCTTCCCGTCCGGACCTCGGCGCGATCGCGAAGCTGAAGTTCTCGGTCGGCGGCGAGCCGCTGGCGGCCGACGTAGAAGTGCGGCGCGTGACCGCGGGCCCGAGTGGCTACCGCGTCGGCGCCCGGTTCGTGGAAATGACGCCGGCCAACCGGCGTCTCATTGAACGGTTCATGGGCCAATAGATGGATGCAGTAGTTGACAGCGGAGCCCGGCAGGGCGCCTCGACGCGGGCCAAGACCAACGTCCAGTTCTCGGGGCTGAGCGCCGAGACGATCGCGCTCCAGCAGGAGATCGAGCGCGTGGCGCGTTCCGACGCCAAGGTGCTCATCACCGGCGAAAGCGGCGTCGGCAAGGAGATCGTCGCCCGGAACATCCACTCGCGCGGGCCCGCGCAACACGCACGTGTTCGCGCCGGTCAACTGCGCGGGCCTGCCGGAAACGCTGCTCGAGTCCGAGCTCTTCGGGCACGTCAAGGGCAGCTTCACCGGCGCCTACCGCGACAAGCCCGGCAAGCTCGAAACCGCGCACATGGGCACCATCTTCCTCGACGAAGTGGGCGAGATGACGCTGCGCATGCAGGGCCTGCTGCTGCGGTTCCTGGAAACCGGCGAGCTGCAGAAGGTCGGCGCCGACGGCAGCGGCCGCATCGTCAACGTGCGGGTGATCGCCGCCACCAACAAGAACCTGCGCGACATGATCGGCCAGGGCACGTTCCGGGAAGACCTGTTCTACCGCCTCAACGTCATCCACATCCTGGTGCCGCCGCTGCGGGAACGGCGCGAAGACATCCCGATGCTCGCCGAGAGCTTCCTGGGCCAGTTCACCACCGCCAACCGGTCGCCGATCCGGTCGATCGCGCCTCCGGCCATGAAGGCGTTCTGCGAGTATTCCTGGCCCGGCAACGTCCGCGAGCTCGAAAACGTCATCGAGCGGCTGGTCGTCACCGTGCAGGGCACGATCATCGAGCTCGACCACCTGTCCTCGGAGATCCGCCACCAGGGCGCGGTGTCGTTCCGCCCGCGGCGCGAGCGCCGCAAGACCGTGGCCGACGAGCTCTACAAGCGCATGATCGACCAGCACGAGTCGTTCTGGACCAGCGTGTATCCGCTGTTCATGGACCGCGAGATCACGCGGAACAACGTGCGCGAGGTGGTGCGGCGCGGCCTCGAGGAGGCGCGCGGCAACTACAAGATCGTGGCGCGCCTGTTCAACATGGAGTCGCGCGACTACAAGCGGTTCCTGAACTTCCTGCGGAAGCACGACTGCCAGATCCCGTTCAAGGAATACCGCTAGCGCGATGCTCGTTCCGCTCGCGAGCGCTGGCCGAGCGTCCTGCGATAGCACTCGAGCTGGACAGTTCTGTAATTCGATCCGAATCCGGTTGGACGACCGTGCCGCCGGCACGCGCGTCAGGCGAAATCACGCTAATAGCCATCTCGATCAATCACTTAGGCCACCGCGACTCGGCGGTGGTCAAGTCGTTGCACTAAGCCAGTCGGTCGCCTGCGCACTGTCGCGCAGGGTGTTCCGGTTTGGTCTGATGCAACGACTTCATGCTCGATGGTTTCGTCTCGCGACCCTGAGCCTGGCCTTCTGCGCCGGCCGGACGGGGATTGCACACGCTGACACGCTGACGCTCGCGTGGGACATGAACCCCGAGCCCGAGTGGTGGGCTACGTCGTCCACATCGGGAACGAGCCGGGCGTGTACACCCAGCGCGATCGACGTCGGCAACGCGCACCGACTTACGTGTCAACGACCGCCCGCCGGGCAGCGGTACTGCTTCGCGGTGTCGGCCTACTTCGCTGGACCAGTCGAAGGCGACCGGTCGCCCGAGGTGTGCACCGACCGGAGCGGGCGTCGAACCTGCCGCCGACCCTCGCCAACCCTGGCGACCAGAGCAGCGCGCTGGGCGCGCCGGTCACTCTGCCGCTGACCGGCGATCGATCCCGAAGGCGCGGCCGCTGACCTTCTCGGCCACCGGGCTGCCCCGGGCCTCTCGCTCGCGGCGGCCACCGGCGCCATCACCGGCTCGCCGACCCAGGCCGGCACGTTCCCGGTGGCCGCGTCGGTGTCCGACGGCCCGCTGAGCGCTTCCAGCGTCGTTCACCTGGACCATCACGGCCAGTCGCGCCGTCGGCCGCCGACGCTCCGCAGCCCGTCCGGCGCCGACGCGACGACGACGCCCGACTTTCGAATGGGATTCCGTGGCCGACGGCCACGCGCTACCGGCTGTGGGTCGACGACAACAGCAGCACCAACCCCCGCGTCCAGGTCGATCTGACGCCGACCCAGGCCGGCTGTGCCACCGCGGGCACCGTGTGCCGCACAATCCCGGCGTGGCCCTTGCCGCCGGCGCCGCCTCGTGGTCGGTCCGTGCTTCGAACGCGGCCGGCGCCGGCCCCTGGAGCGGCGCGATGGACTTCTCGATCGCCGACGGCCGGGCGCCGGTCGTGACGATCACCACCCCGACCAGCAACGCGACGCATTCGGTCTCCAGCACGTCCGGTGGCGATTGGCGGCACGCGCCAGCGACGACGTCGGCGTCGTGCAGGTGACCTGGTCCAACGACCGCGGCGGCGCCGGATCGGCCACCGGCACCGCCACGTGGAGCGTGGCGTCGGTGCCGCTGAGCCAGGGCGCCAACGTCATCACCGTAACGGCGCGTGACGCCGAGAACAACGTCTCCACCGACACGCTGACGGTGACGCGGACGCGACGGGCAGGCGCCGACCATCGAGATCACGCTGCCGACGACGGCCGCGTCGCACCGCACCACGGACACCACGCTCGCGATCGGCGGCACGGCGGCCGACGAGTTCGGCGTCACCGAGGTGCGGTGGTCCAGCAGCCGCGGCGCGCTCGGGCGTCGCCAACGGCACCACCAACTGGGGCGTGCCGGCGGTGGCCTTGTCCGGCGGGTCCAACGTCATCACCGTGACCGCGCGCGACGCGGCCGGGCAACTCGGCGACGGACACCGATCACCGTCGACGTGGCGGACGGTGCGGCGCCCACCGTGACGATCGTCGGCCCGACGTCGGCGCCCACCTTCTCGACGACATCGGCAACCGTGACGCTGAGCGGCACGGCCAGCGACGCCTTCGGCGTGACGCTCGTCACCTGGGCCAACAGCCGCGGCGGCACCGGCACGGCCAGCGGCACCACCGGATGGACGGTCCCGTCGTCGCGCTGCAGCAGGGCGACAACGTCATCACCGTCACCGCCAAGGACGCGGCCGGCCAGACGGCCACCGACACGCTGACGGTCACGCGCACCGACGCGGGCGCGCCCACGGTCGCCATCACGACGCCGACCAGCCAGTCCACTCACTCGACGCCGCAGGTCACGGTGGCCCTCGGCGGCACGGCCAGCGACGACTTCGGCGTCACCGAGGTCACCTGGTCGAACGATCGCGGCGGCAGCGGCACGGCCAGCGGCACCACCAGCTGGTCGATCGCGTCGGTGGCCCTGCAGGGCGGCGCGAACACGATCACCGTCACGGCGCGCGACGCCGTCGGGGCAGGCGGGCACCGACGTCATCGTCGTCACCCGCACCGACGGCGAGAAGCCAACGGTGGCGATCGCGTCGCCGACCAGCGCGCGACGCGCATTCGACCGACCACCGCCGCCCTGACCCTCGGCGGCACCGCGGCCGACGAGTTCGGCATCGCCCAGGTGCCGTGGTCCAACAGCCGGGGCGGCGGCGGCACCGCGTCGGGCACGACGGCGTGGTCGGTCGTCCGGCATCGCGCTGCAGCCGGGGTCGAACGTGTTGACGGTGACCGCGCGCGACGCCAGCGGCAACACGCGCGACCGACACGCTGACCGTGACGCTGACCGACAGCGCCGCGCCCACGGTCACCATCGCGACCCCGACCGACGCGCCGTCCTACTCGACGTCGAACGCCACGGTGCCGCTCGGCGGCACGGCGTCGGATCGCTTCGGCGTGACCGAAGTGCGGTGGACCAGCGACCGCGGCGCGTCCGGCGTGGCCACGGGCACGACCGCCTGGAGCGTGCGCGTCGGTGGCGCTCTCGCCCGGCGCCAACGTCATCACCGTGACGGCGCGCGACGCCGCCGGCCAGTCGGCCACCGACACGGTCACGATCACGCGCACCGATAGCGACACGCCCACCGTCGCCATCAGCACGCCGACCGCCGAATCCGACGCACTCGGTGACCACGCGCACGCGTCGCGCTCGGCGGCACGGCGCGCGACAACTTCGGCATCACGCAGGTCAGCTGGGCCAACGACCGCGGCGGCAGCGGCGTGGCCACGGGCACGGCCACCTGGTCGGTGCCGGGCGTCGACCTGCAGGCCGGCGCCAACGTCATCACCATCACGGCGCGCGACGCGGCCGGCAACACCGGGCGCGCGGCCTTGACGGTGACGCTGACCGACGGCGTCGCGCCCGAAGTCCGGTTCGCGACGCCGACGTCGGCGGCCACGCTTCGCCACAACCGTCCCGACGCTGTCGATTGCCGGCACGGCCGCCGACGAGTTCGGCGTTGACGCGGGTGACGTGGACCAACAATCGGGGCGGCAGCGGCGTCGCCACCGGCACGACGAGCTGGTCGGCGGCAGGAATCGCGCTGCGTCCGGGCACGAACCTGATCACCGTGACGGCCACCGATACGGCTGGCAACACCGGTACCGCCACGGCTGTCGGTCGTCGCCACCGACGGCACGCGGCCGACGGTCACCATCTCGGCCCCCGGTCCCAAGACGCGGTATCTGACCGGCTCCAGCGAAGTGGCCATGGCCGGCACGTCGGCGGACGACTTCGGCCTGGCCTCGATCACCTGGACCAACGATCGCGGCGGGAGCGGGTCCGTGTCGGGCACGACGGCGTGGTCGGTGGCCAGCGTGGCGCTGCAGCCCGGCACCAACGTCGTGACCGTGACCGCCACCGACGAGGCCGGCAACCGCGGCACCGACGCGGTGCGCGTCGTCTCGGACGCCCGCAAGCCGAACGTCACGATCGCGCAGCCGGTCACCAGCTGCGACCTATGCGGTGAACACGGCCACGCTGACGCTGGGCGGCGTGGCCACCGACGACCTGGGCGTCACCGAAGTGTCGTGGTCCAGCAACCGCGGCCGCAGCGGCGTGGCCACCGGCACGACGACCTGGAGCTGCGACCGGCGTGGCCCTCGACGCCGGCGTCAACGTGTTGACCGTCACCGCGCGCGACGAGGTGGGCAACATCAGCTCGGCGACGCTGACGGTGCTGCTCGACGCGCGCGCACCCGGCGTCACCATCGAGACGCCGACCACCAACCCGACCATCGGTCACCAACGCCGCCACCATCGCGCTGCGCGGCACCGCCAACGACGACGTGGGCGTGACGCAGGTCACCTGGACCAACGACCGCGGCGGCTCCGGTTCGGCGACCGGCGCGACCGCCTGGGCGATTCCGGCCGTCGCGCTGCAGCCCGGCGCCAACGTCCTGACCGTGACGGCGCGCGACGCCGCCGGCAACACCTCCACCGACACGCTCGCCGTGCACTACGACACGCGCGCGCCGGTGGTCACGATCGCGGCGCCGACCGCGGCGGCGACGCTTTGCCACCACCTCGGCCGGCGTGGCGCTGGCGGGCGCGGCGACCGATGACGGCACCCTCACCGAAGTGCGGTGGGCGAACAACCGCGGCGGCAGCGGCGTGGCGACCGGCACCAACCGGTGGACCGTCGACCGCGCGGCCCTTCAGGCCGGCGCCAACGAAATCACGATCACCGCCCGCGACGCGGCCGGCAACACGGCCAGCGCGCGGCTGGTGGTGACGGCCACCGACCGCCAGGCGCCCACGGTCCGCATCACCGGCCCCGCGCCGTCCGACACCTTCTCGACGTCGGCTCGCATCATCAACCTGGAAGGCACGGCGACCGACGACTTCGGCGTGACCCAGATCGCCTGGGCCAGCGACCGCGGGACGAGCGGCGTGGCGCGCGGCACCGGCTCCTGGATCGCCGGCGGCGTCGCGCTGCAGCCCGGCGTCAACGTCATTGCCGTCACCGCGCTCGACGCGGCGGGCAACTCGTCGTCCGACGTGCTGAGGATCACGGTGGACTGCCAGCTGCCGGTCGTCACCATCACGTCGCCGTCGTCGTCCACCTTCAACGAGCGCGACGCAGAGCGTGGTCGTGAGCGGGACCGCCTCCGACGACGCCGGCATCACGCAGGTGCTGTGGGCCAGCGACCGGGGGCCGAGCGGCGCCGCGCTGGGCACGACCGCGTGGACCACGCCGCCCATCCGGCTCGAGCCTGGGCCCGAACGTCGTCGCCGTGACGGCGCGCGACGGCTCGGGCAACAGCACGACGGCCACGCTGACCATCGTCTACCGCGATCTCCGCCGCGCCGGTCGTGACCATCGGCATCGCCGACGACGGGCGAGCCTGTTCACGACGTCGGCGCCGGTCGTGAGCCTGGGTGGGACGGCGAACGACGAGTTCGGCGTGGCCCAGGTCAGCTGGTCCAACGACCGCGGCGGTTCGGGCGTCGCCTTCGGCACGACCGGGCTGGGGCATCGCCGCCGTCCCGCTGGCCGCCGGCACGAACGTGATCACCGTGACCGCGCGCGACGCCGCCGGCCTGACCGGCACAGCGACGCTGCGGGTCATGCGGACGGGCGCCGCAGGCGAGCTCGTGCGGCCGAGCCCACGAACGTGCGCCGCGCCGGCACCACGCAGCCGGCGCGACTCGGCCAGCAGTCTCCCAGACACGACACGCCTCGCAGAGCACGCCCGGCCAGAGCACGCGCTCTTGCCCAGCCCCGCCGCCGGATCGCCTATCCGCTAGCCGGCCCCGGTGCCGATGCAGCTGCGGGCTACCCCGGCGCCGACGCCGCCGCCGACCCCCGCGCCAGTGCGTGCCCCGCTCGCGCGCGGATCGAAGTGGCCGAGCCAGTGGACCTGTCGCAGGAACGGCAAGCCGCGCGTCCGCCGGCGGTGAACATCTCCGCGCCGTCGGCAGCCGACGAGCTGGTCGACCGACGACGCCACGATCACGCTCGCCGGCACCGCGCGGGAGCTCCGGGGTGACCTGGACCACCAATTACGGAGCCAGCGGCACGGCCATCGGCCGTGACCGGTGGAGCGTGCCCGAACTTCGAGCTGCCGGTCGGCAAGACTGTGGTCACGCGTCACCGCCCGCAACGCCGTCGGCGACCTTGCGTCCGACACGCTGACCGTCACGCGGCGCCGTCGAACGCCTCAAGCTCGACATAACGGCGCCTACGGCTGACTCGGCTTGGGTTACCCCGTCGAGTACAGTGGCGCTTCGCGGTGTAGCATCCGACAACGTTGTCAGGGTGACGTGGAAGGCCGATTGGGGCGGCACCGGCACCGCGACCGGAACCCGCACATGGACCATTTCGACCATCGGCCTGCAGGCTGGCGTCAACAGGATCACGGTGACGGCCCACGACGCCGACGGCAGAACGCAGCCGGAAGGTCCTGTCGGTCGACGTACCAGCCCGCGTCGGGCATCGTCGAGGTAGTCCGCTCGCGCTTGTCTGGCCGTCCTGCTTCTGGCCGCTGCCGGCCGCCGTCTCAGCGGAGACGCTCGTCGTGACCTGGGACCAGAACCCGAAGCCCAGCGTCACCGCGTACCGCGTCTTCGTCGGGCACCGCGCCCGGCAGCTACACCGAAACCTTCGACGTCCCGGCGCGCAGACGTCGTTCGTCTACTCGCAGCGCCGTGCCCGGCCAGCGTTATTACTTCGCCGTAGCGGCGCAGGCGGATCACGCCACGTGGGGACCCCGCTCCGCGGAGGTTTCCGGAGACCGCCACCGCTGCGCAGCGCCGGACCACATCCGCGCTGTCCGTCAGCCGGCCCTGCGGCAGCCGGTCGCGGTCTCCGCGCAGCGCCGGCCGGCGGTCCAACGTCAGCTGCACGCCTCGAGGTGATCGCTTCCGGCTTGCAGCCCGTCAGTGCGCTGGCCGTTTCGGCCGCAGGCGTGGGCCTCTTCGTCGAGGGCGGCCACGTCGTGCGCGTCTTCGACGCCGCCAGGGGCTCGCAGGCGACCCGGCGCTCGCGCTCGACGACGATGTCGCAGATTCGAGGACATTGCGCTGGACCCGGCATTCGATCGCAACGGGCCGGGTGTTTCTGGCGGTGTCGCGAACGCGTCGCGACGGCGGCCGCGAGGTCACGATCGAACGTCACCGGCTACTCGGCGGCGCGCTGGGCGAAGTCGCGGCGGTCGTGCCCGGGCTGGACGGCCACGCCTGCGTCGCGCACTCTGCTCGCGGTCGCGGCGAGACGGCCGCATGGTCGTCGCACAGCCGGGCAGCTGTCCGCGCCTTCGCCGGCGACGCGCCACCTGGCTCGGGCGAGGGCCTGGCACAGCCCGCCAGCGTGGCTGTGGGACGACGTCGGCCAGGCGGTGTGGCTCGCGGGACCGGCGCCGACTGGCGGAGCGCGGTGACGTCGAGCGCTTGGGCAGGCGGACGCCACGAGTCAAGTCGTGGCTCGTGCCCGCCGCGCTGGCCGACGCGGTTCCGGTTGCACACGTCGGCGCATCCGGGCGCGTCGGTGTCGAGGGCGTCCAGCCGACGCCGTGCTCGACTTCGATCCCGCCACCGGTGCGCCACCAGCTTCCCGGCCAATCTGGCGGCGCATTGGCACGCCCGTGCTCGTGCTTGCCGGGCTGCCAGCCGGAAACGCTCTGGTATCGTTGTGCGTTCGAGCCAGCCCGGGCGGTGGGTCCACGTCCGACACGCTGGTGCGGGTCGCCGCACGTCCCGGCGGCCGCGACTGCCGATAGACAGCTAGGCTCGCGAGGCTGCGCCAGTTTCGAACGGCCCGTTTCGGCCATTCTTGCGCTAGTATGACCACGAGGCACGGGTATGAAGCGGATTGCCGTCTGCGCTGCGCTGACGCTGTGCGGTCTTGCGTCGCACGCGCCGCTGGCCGGCGGCCCAGACGGCCGAGAACGTCGCCGTCGTCATCAACGACGCCAGCCCCGACTCGAAGCAGGTCGGCGAGTACTACGTCAAGGCACGGAGCATCCCGGCCGAGAACGTCATCCGCATCCAGGCGCCGACCGACGACGCCGTGCAGCCGGCGGCGTTCTCTCACGACGATCCAGCAGCCGATCGCCGCGGCGCTGACCCGCGGCAACCTGCAGGACCGGATCCTCTACATCGTCCTGACCAAGGACGTTCCGCTGCGGATCGTCGGCACCGGCGGCCAGGACGGCACCGTGGCCAGCGTGGATTCCGAGCTGACGCTGCTCTATCGGCGCCTGACCGGCCGGCAACGTGCCGACCCGCGGCCGCGTGGACAACCCGTATTTCCTGGGCACGCGCCCGGTGGCGGACGCCCGGCCAGTTCTCTCACCGCGAGCACGACATCTACCTGGTGTCGCGCATCGACGCGTTCACGGTCGAGGAAGCCAAGGCCCTCGTGGACCGGGCCGGCGCGCACGGCCAGGGAAGGGCAGATCGTGCTCGACCAGCGCGACGCGCTGGTCAACCGGCTCGGCGAGGACTGGCTGGGCATGGCGGCGCAGAACCTGACCAAGGCGGGGCACGGCGAGCGGGTGGTGCTCGAGACCACGCCCAAGCCCGCCCGCGATGTCAGCCCCGTGATGGGCTACTTCTCGTGGGGATCCACCGATCCGCAGAACCGCGTGCGCACCGTGAAGATGGACTTCGTGCCCGGGCGCCATCGGCGCCACCTTCGTCAGCACCGACGCCCGCACGTTCAAGGAGCCGCCGGCCGTCGTGGATGCCGACCAACACCAACGATCGCGCCACGTGGTTCGGCGGGTCGCCGCAGTCGCTCGTGGGCGACCTGATCCGCGAAGGGCTGACGGGCGTGGCCGGCCAGGTGTCCGAGCCCTATCTGCAGAGCGCCGTCCGGCCGGACGTTCTGTTTCCGGCCTATCTGGCCGGCTTCAACCTCGTGGAGTCGTTCTACCTGGCGATTCCGCACCTGAGCTGGCAGACCGTCGTCATTGGCGATCCGCTGTGCGCGCCGTTCGCGCGGCGCCCGCTGACCAGGGCCGACATCGACGGCGGCATCGACGCGCGAGCTGAACCAGCCGGCGTTCTTCGCCAAGCGGACGCGTGGCCGAAGCCATGGCCGGCATGCCGGGCGCACCCGAGAGCGGCCGCGCGGCTGCTGCTGCGGGCGGAAACCTGCTTCGGAACGACGATCGGCCGGCGCGCGCCGGAAGCTGCTCGAGCAGGCCTCGGAGCTGGCGCCCAACGCGGTTGGCGCTCCACATCCTCGTGGCCGAGCTGTACACGCACGGCGGGCGAGCCGGAGCTGGCCGCGGAGCGCTACCGCAAGGTGATCGCGCTCCAGCCGACGCACGCCACCGCGCTGAACAACCTGGCCTACGACATGGCCGTGCGCGAGAAGAAGCCGGCCGAGGCGTTGCCGATGGCCCGGAAGGCGCTGGCGCTGGCGCCCGACAACGCCACCATCCTGGACACGGTGGGGTGGATCGAGTTCCTGCTCGGCAACAACGCCGAAGCGGCGCGGCTGCTGGTCCATGGCCGCCAAGGGTGCCCCGCGCAACGCAGAGATTCGCCTGCACAACGCGATGGCCCTGGCCGCGCAAGGCGCCCGGGCCGCGGCGGCCAGCCGAGCTCGCCGAGGCGATCAAGCTGGATCCGTCGCTCGAGAAGCGCCAGGACGTGCAGGAGCTGCGGGCGCGACTCCCCGCGCAGAATTAGCCGCCGCCGCCTTGAGGCCGACCAAAGCCCGCCTCTGAGGCGACTTTCTGGAAGGTTCCAGACCTCAGCCGGAGGATTCACCAGCATATCCTCCGTGCATGTCCGTGGCCGCCAAATTGCTTCCCAATTGGGCCTGAACTCCCCAATACGGTCGGGGTCAGAGGACGGTCAGAATGTCTCGTTACGCGGTTGCAGCTAATTACAGTTTTGGCGTTCGCCGGGTTTGCGAACCGGGCGGACGCCACGGTGGTGTTCTCGGGCAGCGGAGGCGGCCTCTCCGCCAGCGCGTCCTTCACGATCTCGGGGAGCCAGCTGACCATCCTGCTGACCAACACCGACGCGGCCAGCGGCGCGGGGATGCCCACCAATCCCGCAACGGTGCTGAGCGGCCTGTTCTTCAACCTGGGCACGGCGACGTTTACACCGGTTTCCGCGAGCACCTATACGCGCCAGCCAGGCGATCCGGCGGAGCTGCAGACGGGCTCGGTCATCCAGACCGCCAATTGCGACGCGCAAGACTGCGCGGGTGAGACGAACATCGGCGGCGAATGGAGCTACGCCTCTGGCGGCGCGAGCTGGTTGACCGGCACCACCAGGGCATCTCCAGCAGCGGCTATCTGAACAACAACACGAACTCCGGCAACTTCAACGGCCCGAACTACCAGAACCCGAACGCGCTGAACGGGATCGAATTCGGTCTGGTGCCCAATTGCGTGGGTGCCGGACAGCGGCAACGGCGGCCTTGACAACAATGCGCTGATCGCAGGCACCGTCCAGTTCGTGCTCGATCTGGGCACCACGGTCGCTGACGGAGGCCGACATCAAGAACGTGTACTTCACCTACGGCACGGCCGCAGGCGAGGGCACCGTGCCCGGCACGACGTCGGCCACGCCGACCACGACGACAGCGCTGTGCCCGAACCAGCGCTGCTGTCGATGCTGGGCATGGCCCTGGCGGGTGCCGCTTACCGGATGCGCAAGCTCGGCTCCAAGTCCTAAGCTCTCGAACGTTCGCCCCGACGGGGGCCTCAAAACGCGGACGAACCCAACGGTTCGTCCGCGTTTTTTTGTTGAGCCATCGGCCGCCGCCGGTCGAGTTCGGAAAAATCCGTAAGACGACCAACCGTGGGAACAAATGTCTCCCATCCGGTGGATAAGCTGGTAGTGGCAGAGTCCGCAAGTAGCTGAAAAATAAAGGAAAATCGGTCACTCAAGCTCATGCGTCTGCCTGGATCTTCTCTTGCTAACAAAGTGGCAGTCAACGCAGATATTCTTCTGGAAGTCCGGGCCAGACGCCCGACGGGTGCCGCCGGTGGAGGGAATGAACGAATGAGTATTACTAGGAAACTTGCAACCTTGGTGGCGGCCCTTGCCACTGTGGCGGCAGTGTCGACACAGGCAGAGGCCGCTCTTCTGACCATCAACGACGGCGTGGACGTGTGGACGCTGGACGTGACGACCGGCTGCACCACCTGCACGGTCACTCTGAGCGCTGATTTCAACGCCGGTTCCGCCCGCATTGGAACCTTCCTGGACTCGGTTCAGTGGGACCTGACGAATCCGAACGTCAACCCGACAAACGTTACGTCTCCAACCTTCCTTACCTCCACGACTGCAGGTATGGCAGCCAACTGGGCGTTTCTCGAGGCTAACCTCAACGCCAACAACTGCACTGGCGGCAACGAGAATGCGGTGTGCGGCTTCTACAGCACCAACGGCGTCGGGCCGATCACCGCGACGACGAATTATCAGTGGGTATTCAGTGCGCAGTTCGCTTCCACGCTGGCCTCGGTAACCGCCGGGAACATCCGCGCGGCGTTTAACAATGCCGATGGCAGCAACGCTGGCATCTTCTCGCCCGGCGGCGGCACCTTCGTCACTACGACGGCCACGCCGACGAGCACGACCACGCCGACGACGGGCAACGTGCCCGAGCCGGCCTCGCTGTCGCTGTTCGGTGCGGCCCTGGTGGCTGCGGCGTATCGGCTGCGCCGCCGTCGCAACGCCTAGGGTTCACTTCTTCCCAAGTTCGACCGCGCGACTGGAGGCTCTCCTCCAGTCGCGCGTTTTGTTTGTACGGCCGGTGACAGCGTAGGATTGAGCTGACGCGATGACGAGGACCCGGTGGATCGTGTCGGCCTTCATCGCCTGGCACCTCACGTCGATTACCATCGCTTCGCTGCCCACGGCCCGATGGGTGGCGCGGGTCGAATCCCCCACCCCCTTTCCGACGCTCACCCGGACGGCGGACCAGATTGCCGGGGGCATTGTGCCCGTCGTCGCGGCCGTGAAACGAGCCGCTACCTGGGCGGTGGGCAAGCCGGTGGGCTGGTATATCGACGACCTTACCGGCCTGGGCCAGTACTGGGCGATGTTCTCCAACCCGCCCCAATACGACCGCTACTGGCGGGTGCGCTATTACGTGAGATCGCCCGCTGGGCGCACGTGGATGGCCACCGAGCTGATCGGCCCCTCGCATCGTGAGGACCGGATCCGGCTGTTTCAGTCCTATCGCGACTCGTATCGCGACAAGGCCTTCGAGATCGCGTTCGACGGCTTCCTCAAGCGCCGGAAGCCGGGTGTCGTCGGACCTGGCACACTCCCGGACCAGCTGCCCGACGATCTCGCGCCCGATCGGCCGATTCTTCGCCCGCCGGTTCGCCGCCACGCTGCCCGAAGGCGAGCGCATCATCCGCACCGAAATCTGGGTCGGCACCGTCGGCAACAAACCCATTGGACAGCCGGTGAACGCGGCGGTGGCCGTCGAGAGGCGCGCCGCGCTGCTCGGCTACACCGAGGGCCCGATCGAAGAACGGCTGCTCGTCCGACCGTACCCGCCGTATCACGGCGTCGAGCAGGAGGGCGACATCCGCTGGCTGATGGAATACTACGAGCCATCGTGACCGATGCGAACCGGCCGGCGGGGGCCTGGACATCCTGGCTCCAGCGGTGGGAGCGCTACTGGTTCGCCGAGGTGCCGCCGCATTCGTTGGCCTTGCTGCGAATCGTCTTCGGCGCGATGGCCCTGGTGGGCCTGGCCGGACTGACGCCGGTTGACACCTACTGGTCGCTCGACGGGCTGAGTCCGCTGCCCAGCCCGGGCGGGCCGCGGTCGTGGATCATCGAACACGGCCTCGCCGTCTGGACCGGCCGGGCTTTTTTCGTCTGCTCGGCCCTGGCCGCCATCGCGATGACGGTGGGATTCCGCAGCGACCTCTGCGGTACTGGCGACGTTCGTCGGGCTGTGGCTCCAGATCCGCTGGAACCGCCTGCCGCTGTCGTCGGCGCACCAGGTGGTGCTGGTCGTGCTTTTCTGCCTGGCTTGGACGCAAACCGGACGCGTCTGGTCGCTCGACGCGCGCCGGCGCGGGCGCGGCGCCGACCCGGGCACGCGTGCCAATCTGGCCGCTGCGCCTGATCCGCTGCCAGGTGTCGCTCATCTACCTCAGCTCGGCGCTGTGGAAGCTGCTCTACCCGATCTGGCGAGACGGCTCGGCCGTGTATTGGGCGCTGAACCTGAACGCCTTTCACCGCTTCCCGTGGCAGCTCCCGGTGGCGGCCGAGCCGCTGGTCGTGCTGCTGACCTGGGGCACGCTTCTCTTCGAGCTGTTCTTCCCCCTGCTGGTCTGGTTTCGCGTCACTCGCACGCCGACGCTGCTCGCCGGCCTGGGCCTCCACCTCGGGTTGTGGCTCACGCTCGAGATCGGTCCCTTCAGCTTGGTGATGATGGCGAGCTACATCGCGTTCCTCGATCCCAGCCGCGTCGCGCGGATCCGATGGCTGCGCCGCCAGCGCGCGGTTCTCGCCGCCCCCGTCAATCCTTAGCCAGATCTGCGCAGTAGCCGGATCTGCGCGATCTTTCCCGCGCGATCGGTGCGGTGCTCGAACACTTTCGTCGATACAGGGATCGAGGGTGTAAGCGCTGAGCATCGGGATGGGCCCGTTCCTCAGCGCGGTCCACGACAGTAACCATCGATCTTTCAGTTCGTTACGTCCGCATCGCGTGCGATGTCCACGCGGGGCGTTCGCCTTGCACTTTCGCGGCTGGCAGTTGCGCACCTCCCCCCGGGTGCAATCGCACGCGAGACATCGAGCCAGGAGAGTAGAATGAGAAGTCTGTTTGTGTTGTTCGGCCTGGTCGCCTCGGCGATCCCGGCGTTGGCGGAGGTGGGGCCGCCGGTTGACGTCGCCAGCCGCGCCAGGGGCGCGGGCAAGGTGGTCGTCGCGCGCATCGTCGATGTGCGAGCGCAGTTCGAGACCAACCAGTTCGGCGATCAGCTGATCGTCTCGCATGCGGTCCTCGAAGTGCTCGAGACGCTGAAGGGCGCTCCAGAGGCGACGATGACCGTCGCGGTCGAGGGCGGCACTGTTGGCGACCTCACCCTGAAGGTCTCGGATCTGCCCAGCGTCAACGAGGGCGACCGCGCGGTGTTCTTCCTCGACGCCGGCAGCAACGGCCACACGCCGCACGGCCGCGGCCGCGGCATCATGAAGCTCAACGACAGCGATCGCGTCGACGGCACCACGCTGTCGCTCGAGGACGTCCGGCAGCAGGTGCGCGGCGCCGTGAGCCAGGGAAGGGGAGGCCGCTGATGCGACGCCGAATCCTCACCAGCGCTCTGGCCATCACCGCAGCGGTCCTGACGGCGGCAGGCGTGCACGCCTACGCCACCTACGCGCGCTGGGCGTCGAACACTGCGACCTTCTACGTGAATCCCGCCAACGCCGACGTCAGCGCGCCGCCGCGGTCGGCGGCGCTCGAAGCCGGCATGAACGTGTGGAACACGCAGGGCGACTCCGGGTTCCAGCTTCCAGTACGGCGGCACGGTGTCCGACACCTCGACACGCGTACGACAACCGGAACGTGGTGATCTTCCGCAACGCGACCAGCGGCTCGCGCGATCGCCACCGACCTACTCCTGGTGGAACTCCAGCAACCAGCTGCTCGACAGCGACATCATCTTCTGGGACGCCGGCTTCACGTTCTTCACCGGCACGCTCGGGGTGCGGCGTGGTCTCGAACGCCGCCTACATCGAAGACGTCGCGGCGCACGAGTTCGGCCACGCTCTCGGCCTGAACCACTCGAGCTACACCGACGCCACGATGTATCCCAGCTACAGCTACTGCTCGCAGGCGTTCCGCACGCTGGCGCCCGACGACGTCGCCGGCGTGCAGAGCCTCTACCCGGGCTCCGCGGCGCCACGCCGTCAACACGGCGCCGAGCGTCAGCATCAGCAGCCCGGCCAACGGCGCCAGCTTCGCCGCAGGGCACCACGGTCTCGTTCGCCGGCTCGGCCACGCGACCCGCAGGACGGCAACCTGACCTCGTCGATCCAGTGGACCGACAACGGCACGCCGATCGGCGTCGGCGGATCGTTCTCGCGGTGCTGACGGCCGGCTCCCACACCATCGTCGCCCGCGTCACCGACAGCGGCTCGTCGCCGGGGTCGCACGACCATCACGGTCACCGCTCGACCAGCACGACCAGCGGGGGCGGCGGCACCGACCGGGCCGGCGCCGGGACGGCGAACGCGGCCGCGGGCAAGAAGACGGTGATGCGCGCGGGCGAACATGCGAACGTCACCGGCGTGACGCGGCTGAATCCTAGCCCGCAGAACGTCTCGAGCACGGCGGCGATTCGTTCGGCGGCCCGACCGTCCCACAGCGGCGGCACCTCTGGTGCCGCCGTTGACGCCTTCACCCGCGCCCAGGCCGCCGCCAGCCGCGCCGGATCGGTGCCCACCAGCTGGTTCGTCCCGTGGGTGAGCGTGATCGGGCGCTCGGTGTTCTCCCGCAGCGTCAGGCAGGGCACGCCGAGGATCGTGGTCTCCTCCTGGATGCCGCCGGAGTCGGTCAGCACCACCCGGGCGCGCTCCATCAGGCCGATGAAGTCGAGGTAGCCCAGGCGGATCGATCAGGCGCAGCCGTCCGCCGTCCACCAGCGCGGCGGCCGTCGGCGACTCGCGTCACCACCGGCCGGGTCCGCGGGTGGACGGGAAACACCACCGGCAGCTCGCTGGGCCACGTGCTCGATGCCCTGCATCAGCCGCTCGAACGACGCGGTGTCGTCCACGTTGCTCGGCCGATGCAGCGTCATCAGGCCGTAGCCGCCGCGGCTCGAGGCCCAGCGCCGCGTGCGACGCCCGTGGCCCGCGCCCGCTCGCGGTGGGCGAGCAGCGTGTCGATCATCACGTTGCCGACGAAGTGGACCTTCGCCGGGTCCACGCCCTCGCGCCGCAGGTTGTCGGCGCGCCGACTCCTCGGTGGTGAACAGCAGATCCGAGATCTGATCGGTCAGGACGCGGTTGATCTCCTCCGGCATCGTGCGGTCGAAGCTGCGCAGGCCGGCCTCGACGTGGGCGACCGGCACGCCGAGCTTCGACGCCACCAGCGCGCAGGCGATGGTCGAGTTGACGTCGCCGACGACCAGCACCAGGTCGATCGCGCTGCTCGACCAGCACCGGCTCGAACGCGGCCATGACCGCGGCCGTCTGCTGCGCGTGGCTGCCCGAGCCGACGTTCAGGTTGATGTCGGGCGCGGGATGCCCAGCTCGTCGAAGAACACCTGCGACAGCTTCTCGTCGTAGTGCTGGCCGGTGTGGACCAGCACCGATTCGAACGCCGCCGGCCGCCGCTGCAGCGCGGCGACGATCGGCGCGATCTTCATGAAGTTGGGGCGCGCGCCAGCAATGCTGACGATCCGGCGGGGCCGTGGCACGAGTGCGCTACCCGCCCAAGGCGTCGAGCATCCGCTGGGCGTCCAACGCGCCGTCGAACGACTGCGGGTTCGAGGGATTCTTCTCGATGGCTAGCTCCAGGGAAAGAACGGCGAGAGCCGGCAACCCTCGCCTTGCGTACGCCCAGCCTATCATTTGACGTCCGGGTTGTCCGGAAGATCGGTCAAGTGGCAATACCGACGATCGCAAATGGGCGCCGTACAAGCCAACGCCTCGGGAGCGGCACCGCGCCCGAGGCGTTGGAAATGAACGCGTCGAACGACGAAGCTTACTGACGGACCCGGCGACGACGGCTCGCAGCCAGGCCGGCAAGCGCCGTTCCGAACAGCAGCAGGCTGGCCGGCTCCGGAACCTGGGTCGGGATAGCGCCCGAGAAGTTGCCCGCGACCGACGCGCCGAACCCGCACAGCGTCGTGCCGCAGATCGCCAGGTCCGGGAGGACGTTGGTAAACGCAATGCTGAGCGAGCGATCCAGGCCGAGGCTGGTGATCACGGCCGACGAGAAGTTGACGACATCCGAGGGCGTTCCGGCACCGACCGTCAGCTGGTTGCCACCGACGGAGCCAGTCGCCAGATCGGAGAAGTTGCCCGACAGGTAATTGATCCCGCCCGGCGCCGCCGTGCTGGTGAGGGTGAAGGTCCCCGTGAAGTTCTGATTGAGGTTGCCCAGATTCGCCGTCGCAGCACCTGAACTCATGAAAGTAAAGTCCAGGAAAGCCTGCGTTCCGGCTGCACCGTTTTCCAGCGCAGTCAGCGTAACCGCGATGTCCGCGCCGGAGATCGTGGTCTGCGTTAGACCTGCGTTTGCAGTTGCCGTGACGGTCTGAGAGGTTCCGTTCTGGCCGAACACCAGAATTGTCGCCGCATTTGCCTGGGCGGTCGAGAATACCGTCAGCGCGCCGACCAGAGCGATGAGCCCGATGCTCTTCGTGAAGAATCGATTCATTGTTTTACCCTGCCTCCGTTTGTTTTCTCTGGCCGGCTTCGTAGCCCGCCGACATTCCCGCGTCATGCGGGCTCTTTAGCCTGTTGCGGCGTTGACCGCAGCAAGAAACCTACCCAGCTCTTCTTCACCCCATCGAACGAACCTAAGAGACGTCTTAAACAACGACTTGCGAGGCCATCACAGGATTCATCCAAGCTCAACTAGTCGCCCCAGCGGCTGAGTTTCGTCACCGATCCGCGGTGTCAGCCTCATCTGGGAAGACTTGTTCGGAAGCGCGCCCCTTTCGCTGGCGCCTCCCGGCCCGCACCCTAGCTGAGCAAAACTTGATCCTGGGTCAGATCGACGAAATCCTTAGACAATTCGATGAGATCGCCGATTACAAGTCTCGTTGCCGGTGGAACTTAGCGGACCCCGCCGCGGACCTCGGGGACTACCAGACGGTTGGGTTCCGCGGATCTGTGAAGTCCCAAGGAGACTCGACGGAAGTCGCCGATAAGGCTGACTTGATAGGAGTGCTGGCGGCCCCTGACCGCGCATTTGGCCCTGTTTTTCGTGGCGGATACGCTCAACGGCGGGCCAAACTGGCGGGCTCAGGCGGGTGGCGGGAACTTTGCTCGCGCACTATAGTCCGGTTGCATTCCCCGGAGACCCTTCGAAGAGAGAGAGCCTAAACGCATGAGAACACGAGGCTGGGTGGCACTGGCGGCGCTGGTCGTCGTAGTGGCCGGGTGCTCCAACAGCGAGCAGGCCAAGAAGGAGTTCTTCGAGAACGGCGAGCGCTTCCTCAAGGAGAACAAGTACCAGGAGGCGATCGTCGAGTTCCGGAACGCGCTGCAGCAGGACGAGAAATACGGCGAGGCGCGGCTGAAGCTCGCCGAAGCCTATACGGCCACCGGCAACGCCGCGGCCGCGTTCCGCGAGTACGTGCGGGCCGCCGATCTGCTGCCCCAGAACAACGACGCGCAGATCAAGGCCGCCACCTTCCTGATGCTGGCCGGCCAGTTCGAGGACGCGCGGACGCGCATCCTGCCCGTCGTCGATCGCGATCCCGACCAACGTCGAGGCGCAGCTCATCCTCGGCAACGCCCTTGCCGGGCTGAAGGATCTCGACGGCGCGGTGCAGGAGATCGAAGAGGCGATCGAGCTCGATCCCGCTCGCGGTCTGACCTATAGCAACCTGGCGGCGCTGCGGCTCGCGCAGGGTCAGAAGGACCAGGCCAAGGCGGCGTTCCAGAAAGCCGTCGAGGTCGACCCCCGCTCGATCAACGCGTGGCTGGCGCTGGCCAACTTCCAGTGGTCCACCGGCGACGCGAGCGGCGCCGAAACGTCGCTCAAGCGCGCGCTGGACGTCGACCCGAAGCACGTGCTCGCCAACCGTGCGCTCGCCGTCTTCTACATGGGCTCCCGCCGCGCGGCCGAGGCCGAACCGTACCTGAAGGCGGTAGCGGCGACCGGCATCCCCGAGGCGTCCTACCAGCTGGCCGACTACTACATCGCGGCGCGGCGCTTCGACGACGCGATCGCCGTTCTCGAGCCGCTGACCAAGGCACCGCGCGACGGCCTCCGATGCCGAAATCCGTCTGGCGGCGATCGCCTACAGCCAGAACGACAAGGCGCGCGGACACCGATCTGATCGACGGCGTGATCAAGCGCGACGCCGGCAACTCGAGGGCGCTGCTGGTGAAGGCCGCGTTCCTGCGTGACCGAGAGCAAGCTGCCGGAGGCGCGCGATCGAGCGCAGGCGGCGGTCAAGGCCGACCCCAATTCAGCTGCGGCGCATTATGCGCTGGGCGCATTGCAGGACCAGCTGCGCCAGCGCAAGGAGGCGATCGCCTCCTTCAACGAGGTGCTGCGGCTGAATCCCCGCGCGGCCGCCGCGCAGGTGTACCTGTCGCGACTGAACCTGCAGGAAGGCACGCCCGATGCGGCGGTCACGTTCGCCGAAGGCGCGCTGGCCAATGCGCCGGGCAACCCCGAGGCTCGGGCCAGCCTGGTTCGCGGCCTGATCGCCAAGCGCGACACCGCGCGGGCCGAACAAGAACTCGCCACGCTCCTCAAGCAGTTTCCGAACGTCGGCCTGGTGCACGCGCTCGACGGGGCGGTGCGGCTGCAGAAGAACGACTTCGCCGGGCGCGCGCGCGTCGTACGAGAAGGCGCTGTCGCTGTCCGCCAACTCCGTCGAGGCGCTGGCGGGGTCTGACCGGCTCGACCTGCTATCAGAACAAGGCGCCCCAGGCACGCGCGCGGGTCGAGGCGCGGCTGGCGGCGGAACCGAACCGCCCGGAGCTGATGATGCTGGCGGCGCAGGTCTACGCGCGCAACGCGATCTGGCCCGCGCCGGAGACGATGCTGCGCCAGGCCATCCAGGTGGATCCGACGTCGACGCGCGCCTACGGCATGCTGGCCGGCGTGCTCCTGAGCGCGGGCAAGCTGGACGCCGCGCGGGCCGAGTTCGACCAGATCGCGCAGCGGGACCCCAAGAACATCGCGGCGCAGACCATGGCGGCGATGATCGTCCACTCGCAGAACAAGACGGCCGACGCGAAGAAGCGCTACGAAACCATCGTCAACGCCGATCCGACGGCCGCGGTGGCCGCCAACAACCTGGCGTGGATTTACGCGGAAGAGGGCGAGAAGCTCGACGAGGCGCTGCGCCTGGCGCAGAGCGCCGCGGCCAAGATGCCCGAGAACGCGGAGGTCAGGACACCATCGGCTGGATCTATTACAAGAAGGAGCTGCCGGCGCTGGCCATTTCGCGCCTTCGAACGCAGCGTCGAGAAGGCCCCCGACAACGCCTCGTATCACTACCACCTGGCCCTGGCGCTGGCGAAGTCGGGAGACAGCATCGCGCGCGCGAGGCGGCCGCAGCAGGCGCTCAAGCTGAAGCCCGACTACGCCGAGGCGCAGAAGCTGCTGTCGTCGCTGTGAGCGCTAGCCCGGGCCGTGATTGGTCGTGGCGTCATGTACGTCTCGCATCGGCCTGCTCGCGGCGCTATCGCGCTGCTCGTGCTGTCGCACGGGCTGCACGAATTCCGAAACCGCCAAGCGGCAGCTACTTCGAGAACGGCAAGCGGCTGGCCGCCGAGAAGCGCTACGCCGAGGCGATCATCGAGTATCCGCAACGCCCTGCAGATCGACGACAAGTTCGGCGAGGCGCGCGTCGCAGCTGGCCGAGGCGCTGGCCGCCATCCGGCAATCCCGAGGGGCGTATCGCGAGTACCAGCGCGCCGCCGACCTGCTGCCCGAACGACGCCGACGTGCAGAAGAAGGCCGCGACGTTTCTCTTCATGGCCGGCCAGTTCGAAGACGTGCGCACGCGCGTCGAAGCGGTGCTGAAGAAGAACCCGAAGGACATCGAGGCGCAGCTGCTGTACGCCAACGCGCTGGTCGGCCTGCGCGACCTGGAAGGCGGCGTACGGGAGATCGAAGAGGCCATGCAGCTCGATCCCGCAGCACGCGGCCACCTACACGAACCTGGCGCTGCTGAAGCTGGCGCAGGGACAACGCCAGGCCGCCCAGGAGGCGTTCAAGAAGGCCGTCGAGCTGGATCCCGAAATCGATCCAGGCGCGGCTGGCGCTCGCGCATTTCCACCTGGCCACCGGCAACCTGGCGCTGGCGGAGGAATCGCTGACAGATGCGCTGACGCTGGACCCGAAGCACGCGCTGACCAATCGCGCGCTGGCCGCCGTCTACGTCGGCACGGGGCGCGAGGCGCTGGCCGAAGCAGCCGCTGCAGGTCGTGGCCGAGGTCACGAAGTCGCCGCGGGCCAAGTTCGCGCTGGCGGAATACTACGTGCGCGCCGAAGCGGCATCGCACGACGCGAAGGCGGTGCTGGAGCCGATGGTGAAGGAGGCGGCCACCTACGCCGACGCGCAGACCCGGCTGGCGCAGCTGACCTACAGCCTCGGCGACACGCCGGTCGCGACGAGGATGCTGGACGAAGTGCTGGTGCGCCAGCCCAATCACTCGTACGCGCTGCAGGTGAAGGCGCGGTGGCTGGTGCTCGAGGGACGGCCGGCCGCAGGCGCTCGAGCGGGCGACGACCGCGGTCAACGCCGCGCCGCGCGATGTGGGCGCGTTGTTCCTGCGCGGCACGCTGCAGGCGGTGAACGGTCAGCGCGACGCGGCCGTCGAAGTCGTTCAACGACGTGCTGCGCCTCAACCCGCGCGCCGCGGCGGCCCAGGTGCAGCTGGCGCAACTGAACCTCGAGGGCGGCGAGGCGGAAGCCGCGGTCGGGCCTGGCGCTACGGAAGCCGTCAACAACGCTCCGCGGCGTGGCCGAAGCGCGCCTGGTGCTGGCGCGGGCGCTGGTCGCGCAGCGCGACCTGGTCCGCGCCGAGAGCCGAGATCGACCGCCTGTTGGCGGCGTTTCCCGCGCGCGCCGGCGGTGCAAGCGCTGCGCGGCACGCTGTACCTGCTGAAGGGCAACCCGGCCGTGGCGCGCGCGGCGTTCCAGCGCGCGTTCGACGCCGAGCCCGGCTCGATCGCCGCCGTTGACCGGGCTGACGATGCTGGACGTGCAGGAGAAGCGCCTGCCGCAGGCGCGGGCGCGCGTGGAGCAGCGGCTGAAGGTCGGACCCGAAGAGCCCGGCGCTGCTGCTGGTGGCGGCCAAGGTCTACGTCCAGTCGGGCGATCTGGCCACGGCCGAACGCGCTCTTGCGCCAGGCCCTCGATCGGGCGCCGACGACCACCGAGCCGTACGTGCTGCTCGGCGAGATCTACCGGGAGCAGAAACGGCTCGACGACCGCGCGGGCGGAGCTGGACGCTGCCGTCGACGCGCCAATCCGCGCAACGTGCCGGCCCGCACCATGGCGGCCATGCTGGTGCACGCGCAGCAGCGAGCCGGCCGAGGCCAAGCGGCGCTACCAGGAGCTGCTCGAACATCGAGCCGCAGGCCGCGGTGGCCGCCAACAACCTCGCGTGGATCTACGCCGACGAGAAGCAGAACCTCGACGAGGCGCTGCAGCTGGCGCAGCGGGCCGTCGACGCAGATGGCCGACTATCGCCGAGGCCTGGGACACGCTCGGCTGGGTGTATCTACCGCAAGCAACTGCCGCATCCTGGCGGTCGAGCCGTTCGAGAACGCGCCATGAGCAAGGCACCCGACAACGCCGACCTTCCACTACCACCTGGGACTGGCGCTCGCTGGCAGCGGCGATCGCGCCCGGAGCCGCGACGCGTTCGAGATGGCGCTGAAGCTCCAACCCGACTTTCCCGACGCGCGCCGCGAGCTGGCCGCGCTGGACCAGTGAGGCACGCACGACGTCTCGGTGCGACGAGTCGGCGCCATCCTCGGGCTGCGTCGCGAGGCACTCGGCTGAGCTCTGCTGGTGGGCCTCGTGGCCGTGTTCGCGCCGACGATGATCTGGCTGTGGGGCCGCTGGACGCTGAGCGTCTGGCACAACGCGCACGGCCTGTTGATCCCGCCCGTCGTGGCCTACTTCGTTCACGAGGAGCTGCAAGCAGCGGCCGCACCTGCCCGCGCAGCTCCAGCGCCTGGGGCTTCGCGTTCCTGGTGCCGGCGCTGGCTCTGCACGCGCTCGACGCCGGCATGCACACCGAGCTGCTGTCGCCGCGGCGCTCGGTCATCGGCCGCTGCCCGGGCTGTCGCTCCTGTTGCTGGGTACCGAGCGCACGCGGGCCATCGCGTTCCCGCTGGCTTCCTGGCGTTCGCGCTGCCGATCCCGCTGGCGCTCACCGAGAACATCCATCTGGCGCTGCGCCACCTCGCCACGGCGGGCACGGCGGCCGTGGTGCCGCTGCTCGGCATTCCGGTGTTCGTCGAGGGCACGACGCTGCACATGGCGCAGCGGCGCGCTGCAGGTGGCCGACGCGTGCAGCGGGTTCTCCACGCTGTACGCGGCGATGGCGGTGGCCTTCCTGACGGCCTATTCCGACCACGTCGCCCGCGCGGCGGGCGCTGGTGCTGCTGGGCGCCGCGCCAATCGCCATCGCCTCGAACCTGCTGCGCGTGATCGCTGCTGGTCGTGCTGGTGGTGTGGCGCGGCCCCGAGATTCTCGAGACATTCATCCACCCGCTGTCGGGCATGATGACGTTCGCGCTGTCGCTGCCGGTCATCTTCTGGCTCGGCGGTCAGAGCGACGCTCCGGCGGCCTTGCCCGCGCCGGCTGCGACGGTTCGGCCCTGAGCGCCGTGTCACTGCCTCCTGTGGAATCGCCGCCGGCCGACGCGCCCGCCTCGAACGCCGCCACGCAGCCGAAGCCGGCCACGGTCGTTCAGTCCCGCTACGGGAAGGTGGCGAGGCTGGGCGCGGTCTGGACGGTGGCGCGTGAGCTCGGAAACGAGATCGCGAACCTGGGCGCCGCCATGATCGTGGCGCGTCTGCTCACGCCGCACGATTTCGGCATCGCCGCCGCGGCATCGTTTTTCACCCAGATGGCCGCGCGGCTGACCAAGCTCGGCCTGAACTTCGCCCTGGTGCAGCAGAAGGAGATGCGCGACGACCACCTGTCGACGGTATTCGGCATCAGCCTCGGGCTCGGCGTCGCGACCTGGCTGCTCCTGCTAGTCGGAGGTCCCTACCTCGGAGCCGTCTTCCGCAGCCCCGAGGCTGGACGGGTGCTTCAGGTTGCAGGCTTGAACTTCGTGCTGGTGGCCTTCTCGACCGTGCCCAACACGATTCTTTACCGCGACATGATGTTCCGCACGTCGACGTACATCGACTGGTTGATCACGGCGGCATCCTGCATCTCGGTGGTGGTGTTGGCGTGGCTGGGATACGGCTATTGGAGCATCGTGTATTCCCAGCTGATTGGCAACACCGTGATGGTGCTGGGCGCCTTCTACGCGATTCGCTGGAGAATGTCGATCCGCATCACGCGAGCGGCGGTGGACGATCTGTTGTCGTTCGGGATGGGGATTTACTTCAAGCGGCTCCTGGACTACTCCGCGCTCAACCTCGACAACCTGCTGGTGGGGCGGTTGCTCGGTCTGACCGCGCTGGGCTTCTACGAGAAGGCCTTCAACCTGATGAGCCGCGTCGTCGATCGCGCCACGCTGGGAGCCGGATCGATGCTGCGCATCTTCTCGCTGATCAACGAGGATCCACAGCGGTTTCGCGGCGCCTACCGGCACACGCTGATCACCGTCACGATGATCGGCTATCCGGCACTCGCCGGTGCAGCCGCAATGGCGAACGAGCTCTTCCAGCTCATGTTCGGGCCGCAATGGTCGCAGGCCGTGCCCGCATTTCAGCTCCTGGCGATCGCCGGAATGATGAAGCTGGTGAACGGCTACAACAGCCTGGCGATTCAAGCCCTGGGCCGCGTGTGGGCGGAAGTCTGGCGCCAGCTGCTCTACGTCACGCTGGTGGTCACGTTTGTGGCCATGTTCGCCGACCTGGGGCTGGCTGGCGCGGCGATCGGCGTGGTGATGGCCTCGGTGGCGATGACCGGGCTGATGCTGTCGCTGGTGCGCGGGCTGACGGGGCTCTCGTGGAGAGAAGTGCTGGATCCGCACCTGCCGGGGCTGCTGTGCGCGATCGGCGTGGCCGTGAGCGCCGTGGCCGTCAGACGGGCGATGCTTTCGTCGATGCCGCACCCGGTGTGGCTGATCTTCGCCGCCCAGGCCGCGGCGGCTCTGCTGTGCTTTGGGGTGCTGTTGTTCTGGTCGCCCTTCGGCGAAGTGCGCAACATCGTGCGCGACACGGTTGCCACCTTCGCGCCCCGTCTGGCCCATCCTCCACGCCCTGCCGCGTGATCGAGCCGCCGATGATCTCCCCTCGCTATGCTCTCGCCGCCTGCGTCACCGTCGCGCTGGCACTGGTGCCGACGGTGATTCACAGCTACTTTGGCTTCGTCGTCGACGATGGACGGCGAGTCGAGTCGATCGCCGGAAGCATCGACGCCTATTCGTCATTGGACACCAATCGCGACCAGCGCTGGGGCAAGCGGCAGTTCGACAGCGACGATTGGTTCGATCGACGTTACATCTCCGGGCCATCCCAGGTGATGTTGACCGCCATTCGTTCCTACGATCTCAAGAAGCTCTATCACCACCCGGAGCTCGCGGTGGCCTACGGGATCGGGTATCTCGACTACGAAGTGCAGTCGCTGCCGGCGATGCCCGGGGTGCCGGTTCACGTCCTCAGCACGGGCGACGAGCGCCCAGAGACGGCGCTGTATGTGCTTCACTACGATGCTGGCTTTGTCGACGATCCGCTCTGGCTGCAAATCCGGGAGGCAGGCCGACTCCTCTTCAGCGGTCGCAAGCCCATGACCTTGCTATTCGCGCGTCAGGTCGGCCCGTCGGCCGGCGGGCCGCTGCAGGAGCAGCCGGCAGCCCACCTCCTGACAGCCGCCGTCCAGCAGTTCCTCGGACGCCAGGGGCGTGGCACGAACTAGACCGGCCGACCACCATCGAGGCTGGTTCCGGCCCTGGATTGGTCCCACCGTGGTGGCTGCCGTCATCGCCACGGTGCTCGACGCGTCGCTGCTGCAGCGTTCGAGGTCGTACTTCACAGGAGGGTTTCTTTCAGCCGACCACGTGTCCCACTGGACCCAGGGCGTGGCGTTCTTCGTGGGCTCGCTGCTGGCTGACCTCGCCGTCCTCAGCGTCCCCTCGATCCTGATCATGTGGGCGTGTGGACGCTGGCGGCTCGATCAGCGCGTCTCAGCCGCCGTGGCCATCGGCGCAGCCGTTGCCGGTGTCGCGCTGGCCGACGTCGCCGTCTACCAATTGCAGGGGTTTCTCGGAGACGTGTTCGATTTCGATTTGATGTTCGACCTGGTCGGGCGGAATCCGCGTGAGCTCCTGGCCGTGACATCGGCTCACATCGTGCCGCTGGCCGGAGCGCTCCTGGCCGCGGCGCTGGTGATGGCCGTGCTGGTGTGGGCGCTGCGCTCGCGGCGCACCAGAAATACCCCCGCGCCCTTCGCCGCGCGCCGAGCCCTGCTCGCCAGCGCCGCGCTGCTCGCGCTTGGCGCGACCGTGAGCGCCGTCCAGCGATCGGGCAGCGACGTGCTCGACAACGGCTTGAGACGAAAGCCGACCGGTCGCGTGCTGGGGCTGGCGGTGACCCAGCTCTCCGATGTGGATCGGGATGGGTACGGTCTGTTGGGCCGCTATAGAGATCCCGATGCCTTCGACTCGCGCGTGCATCCGTTTGCGTCCGACGTGCCGGGCAATGGCCTCGACGAGGATGGAGCCGGGGGCGATCTTCCCGGCGGTTTGGCCTATCGCGAGGAAGACCGGCCTGGCCCCGAATGGCGATCCAGGCAAACGGTCGTCCTGATCGCGCTCGAAAGCTTCCGGGCTGACGCCGTCGGGGCGACGCTGGGTGGCCGCCCGGTGACCCCGGTGCTCGACGCGTTGTCGGCGACCGGTGCCAGCTCGAGCCGTGCGTACTCCCACAATGGCTACACCGTTCAGTCCCGCTATCACTATTTCTCCGGGAGCCTCGCCGGTCTCAGGGCCGGGTCGCTGATCGACGATTTCAAGGCCCACGGGTACGAAACCGCGTATTTTTCGGCGCAGGACGAATCGTTCGGCGATAGCACGCTTCACGTGGGGTTCGATCGGGCAGACGTGGCCTACGACGCGCGCCAGGACTCGACTCGCCGCTACACCACGTTTTCCACACCCGGCAGCCTGGCCGTGTCGTTCAACGTCCTGGCCGGGCGGATCGAAGAGTTCCTGAGTGCGCGGCAACGCGGGAAGCCGCTGTTGCTCTACGTGAACTTCCACGACACCCACTTCCCCTACCATCATCGGGAGATCGAGCCGCTGCTCTCGAGCCATGCACTGCCGCAGGCAGAGATCCGGCCCGAGAACATGCCGGCGCTGCGCGAGACTTATCTCAACACGGCGGCGAACGTCGATCGGGCGATCGGCCGCGTGATCGGCGCGACCAGGCGCGCCGTCGGCGAGGAGCCGGGTGTGGTCGTGTTCTCTGACCACGGCGAAAGCCTGTTCGATCAGGGCTTCCTGGGACATGGCTACGCGCTCAACGACGCGCAGACGCGGATTCCGCTGATCGTGTCGGGCTTGCCGGTGACGGTCGTCGAGCCTTTCGGTCAGACAGACCTTCGCGATGCGATCCGCGCGGCGATGACTGCAGACGACCCGCGGCGCGCCGCGACCGTGGTTCGAGATCCGGCGCGGGCCGTCTTCCAGTATCTGGGCTCAATCGACCGGCCGGCTCAGATCGGACACGTGACCCTCGGCGGCCGGGCGCTGTATGACTTCCGTACTCGACGGGCACAGATTGAGGGAGGCGGATGGAGCGCGTTGGAGGCACTGCCCGAGCCGCAGGCCGCTCGAGTACCTGGAGCTGGTCCACACCTGGGAACGGATGGTGCTGGCCGCGCGCGGCAAACGGCCGATCGATGCAACCAGCGGTGAAGCGCCGTGATCGAAATGCGCCGTGCCGCCCGGCGCCGCTGGCGCTGGCTCGCCCTCGCCATCCTGTGCGCCCTGGTGCCGTGCGCCCTCTTCGCCGGCCGGCCTCTGGTGGTGCAACGATCGGTGGGCGACCCCGAGATCATCGCGTCGCTCTCGAGCCACGAGTGGGAACGGCTGCCAGAGGCGGCCTCCCTCGCCGCTCGCTATCCAGCCGCCTTGGTGGTGCTGACGCTGCCGCAACAGGTCTCGGTCCACAACTGCCACGATTGCAGCCACCGCGTCGACCGGCTCGTTTCCGCTGGTGTGTCGCGGCACCGGATCCGCGTGGTGCCCCTGACGCAGGGGGGGACCTATGGAGAGGCCGTGGCCGTGAGGACCGTGGTGTCAGACCGTCGCGCCAGGCGGGTACTGCTGGTCACCTCGCCCTATCATGCCCGCCGCGCGCTGCGCGCCTTTCGTGCCGTATTGTCGGACGAGGGAGCCGAGGTGGGCGTCGTGCCGACGCTGGATCTGGTGGCCGTTCACCCGGATCGGTGGTGGCTCTACGGTTACGATCGCTGGTACGTCTCCTACGAGTGGGCGGCGTCGATCTACTACGCCGTGAAATACGGCGTCCCGCTTGCCTGAACGCACTGCGATTCGCCCGGACCAACCCCAGCTGTTCGAGTTGACCCAGTGAATCCGCTCAGTGATAATCGCCTTCCAACCTCGCCTCCAATAGGATCAGGGTCATCATGAGCGCACTCGCGAAAATCGGACAACTCGTCTCCGAACGCGGAATCGGCGGGACGCTTTCCTATGTGCCCGGCCGCGCTCTCGAGATCGCGCGACAGCGGCAAGAGGAGAAATACGACCGAACCTTCAACATCGACACCGGGGGGATCAACGCGCTCAAGGACATCCCGTTCGACAATCCCCATCGCTTGCAGGGGCTGCGCTATGAGGGCATGTCGATGTCGGCGTTTCGCACCATCCTCAACCGCCTGCGCTTGAAGTACGAGCGCTACACGTTCATCGACTATGGATCCGGCAAGGGACGCGTGCTCTTCCTGGCAGCGGAGCGACCCTTCAAGCGAATTATCGGCGTCGAGTTCGCGCCGCAGCTTCACGAGGTGGCGCTGCGCAACATCGCCACCTACAGGAATCCGGCGCAGCGGTGCCTGGACATTCAGGTGGTCTGTGCCGACGCGGTCGAATACGAGCCGCCGCCCGACCCGCTGGTGATGTTCTTCTACAGCCCGTTCAAGCCGCCCGTCTTCGATCTGGTGCTCACCACTCTCAAGCGGTCGTTGGATTGCCAGCCGCGGCCGGCGGTGCTGATTTTCTTCGGTCGTAACCCGGACTCGATCCGGCTGTTCGAGCAGCGGTGGCCGTCGACGACGCGCAACCTGCCGCTGCCCTGGGACTGGAGCGTGCGAGGAGACTACAAGGCGTACGTCACCCACGTCGGGTCGCACTGACGGCTCGGGAGCGGCTTGCAGCGCGCGATTGCTTCGACCACGGGCGGCGGGCTAGGTGACGACGATCGCTTTGGGGCTTCCTCGCGGCTGCGGGTCAGGCTTCACTGGCCGACGACCGACGACTATGTACAAGAGTTCTTCCTCGGTGGCTGGAGCGGCGATCACCGCATCGAGCTCGAAGACGACGCCAAGGCGTCCCCAGGCCTTGCTCGCCTGTCTGGCCCCAACTACTTCCTGATTTCGAGCAATCCTGGCCTGATCACGCCTCGGCCTGTCGCCGACGCTCCCGGGCTCGATGCCATCGCCTTCCGCGGATATCTCCTGGATCCGGTGCTCAGCGTCTGCTCGGACCCGGGCGACCGCTACCGCTTCTGGTCCGGAGGCCCCGATTGGGAGGTACAACGGCGTGTTCGCCGCGGCCCTGGTCGGCGGCGGTGGTCGAGACCTGACGCTTCTGGGCGATGCGTTCGGGGTGTCGCCGCTGTACTACCGGCGTCTCGGCGCAGCTGTCTTCTTCTCGACCAACCCTCGTTACCTCCTGGCCGACGGCGATCGTCCAGACATGCTGGCCTGGTCGATGGTGATGAGCGCGGGCTACGTGCCGTGCGACTGGACGTTGACCGTGGGTGTGTCGCGTCTTCCGGCGGGGCGCCGGCTCCAGTTCTCCGCCGCCGGCCTGTCCGATCGGGCCTGGTTCGACATGGGCTCGCTGGCACGCGCCACCGAAGCCGTGACGCCGGCGGCGGTCGAGCAGGTTCAGGCTCTGCTCGACCGGGCGGTCCAGCGCTGTGCCGGCGTGACCGACGCCGAGCCGATGTTGCCGCTGACCAGCGGCTACGACAGCCGCCGGCTGCTGGTGTCGCTGGTTCGGGAGAACGTGCCGTTCGAGGCCTGGACGGTCCACGCCTTTCACAAAGGCCATCGCGACCTGGATGCCCCAGGCGCCGCCGAGCTGTCGCGACGCTTCGGATTTCCTCACCAGGTGATCGAGATGCCTCCAGCGGCAGGTTTCGCCGAAGCCGACCGGACGAGGAGGCGTTTCGTCGACTGCGAAACGACGCGGCATTCATGGTCGATTCCGCTCTGGCGTCGCCTGACGGCGGCTCCTCGACTGGTGTTCGACGGTCTGGCCGGCGACGTCTTCGGGGAGACCGGATTCGAGGACCCGCTTCTGCTGACGGAGAACGAAGAAGGCAAGGCAGCGGGCATCGCCGCGAAAGTCGTTGGTGAGTCGTTGAGCCGCGCATTGTCCGCCGCTGCCTGGCCGACGGTCGAGACGCGGCTGGCCGCGGTCCAGGAATTCGTCAACGAGCTGCCAGAGGGCGAGAATCGGGCCGAGCTGGCGTTTCTCCTGCTCCAGACCCGACGGCACACGGCGCCCTGGTCGCAGCAGCTCGCGCCACCGGGCGCCGTGATCGTCTACCCCTACCTGGACTTGGCTTACGCCCGGTTTCTCTTGTCGCTCAAGCCGTTGCCCAAGATTCGAAACCTCCCTGCAGGAGACCTGTCTCCACCGGTTTGCACCGGAGTACGACGTCCCCGGGAGCCGGCAGATACCCGTGGACTCCCGCCCGGTGGCCAGGCGAATCGACGCGGCGAATGCGGCGGCGTGCATCCGCCTGCTCGAAGAAGAGGTGCGGACCGGACGGGATCCGCAGTGCATGACCTCGCTGCTGAGTTTCTCCGGGCGGGCTCTCCGACTCGGCGCCAGAATCAGCATCGGCGCCGCGCTGTCTCAGGAATGCCGCTGGCTGGCGCCGCTGTTGGCGCTGGTGTCACGCGAAACCTACGGAGGACGCTGCCTGGAAATCGGCCCCGCGTAACGGCAGCTACGGCATCCACTCGAAGGCGCCGACGTCGACGGCCTTCCCCTGCGGGCGAACCACTCCATTTCGATCCCGTGTCACCTCGGCCAGGGCGATCCCCTTGTCAACCGCCGGCGAACCGGGCCGCAGCCGGAAATCGTGCGAGCCGGCATCCAGGAACGCGGCTGAACCCACCTCCAGGTTGGATTCATGCGCCGCTTCCCCCGGCCGCCGGCCGAGCACCAGCAGGTTGCGGACGCGAAGGTCGGGCGCAGGCGCCTCGGCAGCCCGGAACGCTTCCTTCACGCCGGTGCCAAGGGTCCCGTGCGAGATTCGCAGCCGCTGCGGGTCGTTCTCGTAGCGAAAGGCCGTGTCCACGTCCCACGCCACGATGTTCCTGAGATCGGCCCAGACCCCCCCGAGTTCGGACGTTGTCACGCCTCTGACGCGAAACGCGATCTCCGAGTCGAAGACCGTGGCGCCGTCGACCACGACGTCGACGTGCTCCTTCAGGTTGAACGCCGCCATGTTGGCGATCAGGCCGCGCCTGAAACCGCTCGCGGTCACGTCCCGGAGCACCAGCGTGCCGCGCGCGTAGCGCGTGCTCGCCTTCGTATCAACCGCGTTCTCCCCAGGTGCCTTGCCGGCGGCGAAGCCGTTCAGTGCCTGCGGCAGGGGCTGGAGCCAGAAGCGGACGCGCTCGATCAGCACATTCCCCCAGCCCGGGGACGCGCGGTCGGGATTGGTCTGGAAGCCATCGCCCGAGAACGTGTGAATCTCCGAGTCTCGAATGATCAGGTTCGAGACCGGGCCGGCGACCACGCCGTGTGCGTCGCTGCGTCCATCGATGGGGTTGAGCGCGTGATGAATCAGGCAGCGCTCGATCAGCATGTCACGGCCGCCGAGGATGTCCACGGGATCACGGCTGGACCGCCGCACCTCGCTGTCGCGGAGGATGAAGCCGGAGCCGTGTTCGGTGACTCGAACCGTGTCGGAGATGCCGAACTGCCCATCGAGCACGAGCCCTTCCGCGGTGAAGAACGTGTGCGCCACCGAAAGGACCCGTCCCGAGACGGTGATCACGACGCTGCCGCGCGCGCCGTCAGCCTTGAGGGTGATGGGCGCTCCGGCCTTGCCGTTTCTGACGGTGTGAATCGATTCCTCGTACTGGCCCGGGCGGACCACGATTGTGTCACCCGGCCGGGCCACGTCGAGCGCCTTCTGGTACTCGGCCGAACGGCGTTTGTGTCGTCCCGTCGCCGGCGGCACCGGGTTGCACGAACCATTGCGCCGCATCAGACGCGCGGGGTGACGCCAGGATCATGCCGAAGCAGCCAATCGCGGCGGCGCGCCTCGGGGTCATAGCTGCGCGCCGGCCAGCCCGATCACTTGTCCCGACACGAACGACGACTCCGGCGACAGGAGGTATCTGCACGCGGCCAGCACGTCTTCGGGTGAGCACAAGCGCCCCATGGGGATGCCCGCCATCTCGCGCTTCATCTGCCGATCGGTCGCCTGGCGGTGCACGCCGACGGGAATGAACGATGGCGCCAGCGCGTTGATCGTGATGCCTTTCCGGGCCAGCTCCGGCGCCAGCAGGCGCACCGCGTGCTCCAACGTGTGCTTGCCGAGGGAGTAGGCCGCCAGCGACAGCACGGGCCGTATCTGCCCGACCACTGAGCTGAGCACGATGACGCGTCCGCCTTCTTCCGAGGCAGTCGCGGACATCAGTCGTGCGAGCTGCACCGTAACCCCGCTGGCGAAGACCACCTGGTTGACGATGATCTCGTCCGGCGTCTCCAGCAGGCTGCCGCTCGGAACGCCAGGCCAGGCGGTGTGGATCAGGCCCCACACGCGGCCGGCGGCGATTCGCTCGCGCGCGTCGTCGGTGATTCCGTGTGACAGGTCGACCTGAACTTCGCGAATGCCGGGAACGCCCCGGAGCTCCTCGGGCAGCGGGGCGCGATTGGTCAGCGCGACAATGTTGTACGAATCGCTCAAGGCGTGGGCGAGAACGGCACCCAGGCCCCCGGCGGCGCCGGTGACGATGACGACTGGCCGGCTGGCCCCGCCGCGCGCGGCTGGAGAGAAGCCCGGCGCCACCTGATCGCGTTGCTGGTGCAGTGTGAAGCCCACCGCCATGTCTCCGGTCACGATCCCGGATCCGAGGTGCTTGACCAGCACCCGCACGCTGCCCCAGAGGCCATCCAGATTCCAACTGGTCACTTCGCCAGACACCTGGACCGTGCACGGGTAGTAGAGCGGCTGGGGAAATCTGCTGGTGATCGACGCGACCAGGGCATTGCGGCCAGGCAGGTACATGCCCGCCATGGCGGACGCCAGCCCGACTTGATAGGCGCCGTGGACAATCCGCCCGCCGTAGTTGGTGGTATGCGCGTAGGCGTCGTCCACGTGCAGCGGGTTGCGATCGCCGGAGACCGCCGCGAAGGCCGCCACCGATTGCTCGCTGATCTCGACCTCGAAGTCTGCCGCCAGGCCGAGGCGCAGATCGGAGGCTGCGAGGACCCGTGCCTCGTCGATCACGGGCGGCTCTCGACGTAGTCCAGCAGCAGGGCGAACGAGGTGAGATCCTCGAATTCTTCCGGGGCGACCCGGACGCCGAACTCCTCCTCGACGACCGAGATCAAGGTCACCGTGGACACCGAGTCCCAGCTGCCGATCGCCGCCGCGCTGGCCTTGACGATCTCCGGTTGACTGAGCTGCGGGAATACCGCCTCGAAGCACCTGATCAAGCGTTCCCTCGCATCGGTCATTGCGTCCGCTCCAATCGATGATACAGGGCCGGGCAGTGTTGCTCGAAGTGCACGCGCGACAGCGTCACGGGTCCGTCGGGCGGGGCGCCCGAGACCGACTCCAGGAAATCGCGCACCGGGCCGTTGCGTTCGGTGGCGACGAAGTTCAGCTCCAGCTCGTCGACGTCGAACTGCTGCAGGAGCTCGCGGACGGTCTGATGCTCGATCCGCCGGGAAAACGCCCGGCAGCTCATCACCCAGCTGTCGACCGAGAAGGAACGTCCTTCCTTCCGGCCCGCCAGCACGGCGATCTTCCCAAGTCGGCCCGAACTTATCGTCGTACGACACCACCAGCACGGCGGTATCGTCGCGATCCCGGTAGCGCGCCCAATCGGCGTCGTTGAACCGCCGTCCATTCAGGTTGAACTGATTGGTCTTGTTGATCAGATCCAGGACCCGGGGATCGGGTGGAGACTTGGCGTACGAGAAGGCGACGCGGGCCTCGGCACGCTCGAGGAATTCATCCGCATTCGCGGCGCCGGCTGCCAGGCCGCGCTGTTGGGTGCTGGTGCGGATGCTGGCGGCGCGGATGCGATCCTCTTCTGTGACATGGCGCTTGCCGCACAAGTCGCGCAAGCGGTGGATGAGCGCGTAGACCGCCGCGACGTCGTCTTTCGGAAAGAGCTCGCACATGATCGCCGGGTGCGCGGTCTTCACCTCGTCGAGCTCCATCGCGGTGTCATCGACGAACACGACGCTCTCGGCGCCGATGTTCCAGGTCTTGAGAATCTGCGCGATCGACGTGGACTTCGGCTGCCAATGGACCTCGAAGGGGAACACGTCGTGGCGGTGGAGGTGGATGTCGTGGCGGTCGAACGCCTGTTCGACCAGTGCCAGATCGTTCTTCGAGGCCACCGCCACCAGCACGCCGCTCTCCGCAGCTGATCGCAGGAATTGCTGGTACACCGCGTGAATATGACTCTTGTGATCCAGATCCCAGGAGACGCCGTCCGGTCCATCCTCTCCCACCAGGCCATGCCAGACCGTGTCGTCGAGATCCGTCACGATGCCCTTGACTGGCGGCGGCGGCGCTATGGCTTGCGCCGCCAGCAACCCGAGGGCCGACGCATGCGGCAGAGTGTAGGGAAACCCGGTCAGCAGCTCGGACTGCAGGTCGTGCCTTCCGGCGCCAGGGGAGCGGCGGTCGAGTTCACGATGGCTCACGATGGTCACTGTGGATCGGGCCGCCAGGTCGGCGGCCCACGCGGCGGCGAGCGCCTGCACCTGCAGCTCGAACACGCCGGCTTCAGTGGTGCGGTTGACGCCGATTGGCGGCAGCGGCAGAGAGGGCATCGACAGCGCCACCGGTACGCGAGCCGACCAGGCCTCCAACGCCACGGCCAGGTGTGGCAAGCGCGCTCCGGCCTCCCAAGAATTTCGTCTCGCGTTTCGCCGCCCCAGCCGCCCAATTGCCTGAGCCCAAGACGTGGATCGACGTCGGCCACTCGAGGAAAACCGCCACGGCGTCCACCGCGCTCGGCTTCAAGCCGTCAGCATTCCGACCAGGTCCCCGTAGAGGCCGGTCCTGACCTCGACCCGCTTGTGAGGCAAAGCCAGCCTCAGCGACGCCTTGACCATCGTTTCCAGGTGCAGTGGCGTGAAACTGCACGCCAGCGCGACGATGAAAGGCTGCGCGTCAGGGAGCGCCGGGGAGTTTGCGATTCGAAGCGCTTCGATCAGCCTCATAACAGAAGACCTTTTGCTCCGCCAGGGTGCGCGCGGCGTCAAGCGCGTGGCGATGCCGACCAGGCTCAGGCGCAGGCGGCCGACTTGCGCGTCGCGCCACTGCGAGCGCTCTCGGAGCACCGGCAAGAGGCGATGAATGTTTCGTCGCCGGGACAATTCGGGATCGAAGAGCCGCATCGACGCCGACTCGATCCATCTCGCCGCTCGCGCTCTTGGTGCGCAGGCTGAAGGTCTCTCTCGTGAACGGCGAGAAAGGCATGTCGGGCTCGATAATCTCTTCGATGGTGTGAAAGAACGTCAGCGCCGACACGCTCACCCCGGCGAGCAGGACCTTGCCGCCGAGGTCGAGCAGCCGGTAGTAGGGAGTTCCCCGACCGCAGGGTGTGCCTGCCAGGTGGTGGTCAGCGACGAGCTCGGCGGCGCCGCAGCCCAGGCAGCTACCGAATGCGTGGGGTGAAGGCTGCGCACGACGTCGGGCAGCCGCCGGAACAACTCGGACAGGATGCCTGTGCGTGACGGTGTCGTGCGGACATCGAAGACCCGTTGCTCGGCTGGGTACCGGACCGCGAGCCCGCGAAAGGCAAGGTGGGCATCACCAGCAGGCCGCTCGAACCCACGGCGCGCTGGAGTCCGCGCACCGCATCGAGCGCACTACCTCGAAACCCTTCGAATTCCTGGAACGAGCTGTGGACGAGCAGCTTGTCGCCCTCGCGCACGCCGAGGTGGCGCAGCGCACCGACGAGGTCGTCGACGTCAAAAGGGTTGCGCCAGTGGATGTAGGCGATACTTGCCGCCCGGTAGCGCCGGCGGAGCCAGTTCTTTGCGGCCGGTCGAATCGGGAGGGGCATCAGGACCCGGACTCGTGCTGCAGCATGAATGCGTCGGCGGCATATTTGGTTGCCCAGTTCGGGTAGCCGAGATACATGTAGTCTCCCAGGATCGGGAAGGACCCTGGCAGCGCCCCTGAAATGCCTCCGTTCGCTGACTCGATGACCTGCATGCCCTTGAGAAAGTTCACCAGACGGTCGGCGGCGGCTCGATATACCGTCCCGCAGCCGACTTGGGACGTCCGGTAGCACACGATCGCGAGCTGCGCCGAACCCGTCAAGCAACTGCTCAGCGCCCCAGGCTGCCAGTCGGCGAAGCAGCGCCCCGGCAGAAAACCGTTGTCGTGAATCCGGTCCAACAGCGGCGCCAAGCCCCTGCGGGCGGCCTCGACGAAGTCGCTGCGGCCGGCCAGGACTCCGACTTCGAGTATGCCCTGGAGCGCGTAGCCGATGGTGTGGGTCAGCGGAAACTCGGGGTGAGCCAGGCAGTTGTTCGCAATCCATCCGTTGGCCCGCTGCTCGCCTATCGCCGCTTCGACCACACGGACAGCGGCGTCCCGATACCGCTGCTCGCCGCTTTCGTCTCCGAACCGATGCAGCGCCCAGGCGCACAAGCAGGTGTAGGTCTTCCTCTGACCCGGCGCGACGAAGTTACCGTTCGTGCGAAAGAAGCCGTCGGGGCCGAGGTCGTTCACCAGAAAATTCGCCCGCTCGCCCTGCCTCCAGGAACTCGGCGCCCTGCGTCAGGTGATAGGCCTCGGCGTAGCCCTGCAAGACCATTCCAGCGTTGAATGCCGCCGCTGTCTGCTCGGCGGCTGGGCGCACCCGGCCACCCTGAACGGCACCGCTCGCCATCTGCACGGAGATCTCCCAGCGTGCCATCCGAAGCGCGCGTTCCACCGCCTCGGGCGCACCAAAGCGCTGGCCGAACTGGATCATCGTCGGGATGATGTACCCCGTGGTCTCCGGATAGGAAGGCGCCCACCCCCCGGGAATCGTCCGGGAAAGTAACCATAGGACACCCCGTCGTCTGGAGTCGCGTCCTGGGCGCGCGCTATCCAGGCGATTGCCGCCCTGGCGTGTTCCAGGGCCCCACCCGTGATTGGCTGCACACCTCCCGAGACGAAGCGCACCCAGTCGGCTCGCACGTGCCGGGCGAAGTCCTGCTCACCCTTCCCATACAAGCGACCGAACTCGCGAATCTTCTTTTGGCCGGATTGGAACGACGCCCGCAGCGACCCGGGGCTCAGTCGCGCGCGACTCATCCGCAACATTGTTCCAAGTGACATCCTACGGGCCACCCCTGCGATCGTCCCTCACCCACACACGCGAACGAGACGCGAAAGTCGAACCAGAGAACGATTATAGAAAAGTCGCTTTTCATCCGGGTGCGCGTCCTGGCTTACCTCGACAAGCCGCTGCCCGGTCCGCCGCCTCCGGTCCTATCGGCGGCAAGGAAACAGCGGGCGAGCCGGCCGAGCCGGCGGAACGAGGCGACGGTCGGCGCGGCTCCGATAGAACGGATAATCGTACCGTCGCAGCCGCAGCGGTACCTTGCGGTGGGGGAGTCTTGGTGACAACTGGTCAGACGACTGACGGAGCCGTGCCGGGCGTGCGCCCGGCCATGACCGACGAGCGCTTGCTCAGCAAGCCGAACGTCCGCGCGGCATACGCCAGCATGCTGGCCGAAGACGGCCACCACAACCTTGACGGCTACCTGCACGCCGCGCGCCTGCTCTTCTCAGGGCTGGACCTGAAGGGCCGGTCGGTGCTGGAAGTCGGCAGCGGCGAGGGGCTGATGACCCTCTACATGGCGCTGTCGGGGGCGTCCGTCGTCAGCATGGAGCCAGAGCTGGTGGGTTCCCGCAGCGGAATGATCGACTTCCAGCGGCAGCGATTGCACCGGCTGAATCTGCAGACGGTCGAGTTCCTGTCGGCGGACTTCAACACCTGGGATCCGCAAGGCCGGACCTTCGACGTCGTGCTCCTGTGCAACTCGATCAACCACATCTGCGAGTCGCGCTTCCACGCCGACGCCGATCCTGAAACCCGCCGGCGCTTCGTGACCATGGTGACAAAGATTCGCAAGGTGACGGCGCCCTCCGGCGTGACGATCGCGTCGGACGCCTGCCGCTACGGATTCTTCATGGCCGCCAGCTATCTGAACATTCCGAGGCCGTGGGATCGCCGGCCACTGACGCTCAACTGGCGGATCCATCAAAATCCGCCGACCTGGCGGCGGATCTTCACGGAGGCCGGCTTCGCGTCGACGCGTGTCATCTATCCGCTGCCCTATCGCCTTCGCCATCTGGGGCCGCTCGTGCAGAACCCGGTCTCGAACTACTTCCTCGACGCCAGCTTCATCCTCCACGCGCGTGGCTGACAGTCCCCGCAGGCCGGTGCGGGTGATGCACCTCGTCTACGCACTCAGGACTGGCGGCATGGAGCGGAACGTGGTGAAGCTGGTCAACGCCCTCGATCCAGCGGTCGTGGAAAGCAGCATCTGCAGCTGCCAGCCAGCGGATGGACTCAAAGGACAACTGCTGCCGCGGGTCGCCTGCGTGGAGCTGGATCGCCGCGAGGGCAACAGCGTGCGGTTCGTGGCCGCCCTGGTCGGCGTGCTCCGCCGCCTTCGCCCGGACATCCTGCACTCGCATGCGTGGGGCACGCTATGCGAGGGCGTGGTCGCGGCGCGGCTGGCGGGTGTGCCCTACGTCGTACACGGCGAACACGGCACGATGAGCACGGGATGGAGGCACACGGTCGTGCAGAATCTGGTCTGGCGGAGGGTGGACCGGGTGTTGGCGGTATCGCAACAACTTGCCAGCCGCATGGCCGACGTGACCGGGTTTCCACTCAGCCGCATCCACGTTCTGCCCAACGGCCTGGACGTCAGCCGGTTCGATCGCGGTGACGCGGCCACTGCGCGGATGCTTCTCGGATTGCGCGCCGAATCGTTCGTGATCGGTACCGTCGGGCGGCTGGTGCCGGTGAAGGACCAGGACAGCTTGATCGCCGCGGTGGCGATCGCACGCGCTGCGCTGCCGAATCTGGAGCTGGTCATCGTCGGCGACGGACCACTCCGGTCGCAGTTGACCGCGCGCGCCGAGGCGCTTGGCCTTGCCGGCGTGGTGCGATTTGCCGGTCACCGCAGCGACGTCGAGGCCGCGTTTCCGGCGATGGATCTGTTCGTGTTGAGTTCGTTGTCCGAAGGGTTGTCGAACACGATCATGGAGGCGATGGCCAGTGGTGTGCCGGTGGTCGCCACGCGTGTCGGCGGCAATGCCGAGTTGATCGACGACGGAGTGAATGGGCGCCTGGTCGCGTCGCAAAGTCCTCCGGAACTGGCCAGGGCGCTTGTGGAGCTGGGGCAGGATCGCGAAAAACGGCAGGAAATCGCGCGGGCCGGCCGAGCCCGCGTGCTGGAACGCTTCAGTCTCGAGAGCATGATTTCGGGGTATACCCGTGTGTACCGCGACGTGGCGGGGCTAACGTGACGCACGGAATTTGCCGAAACTGCAGCTTGAGCGCTGAGGCCCATCGTCCGTGCTCAACCGGCTAACTTGCACGCCGTGCAGAGTGCACACACGGTCGCGCTGGCCGCCTGTTTGCATGATGGCAGTAGGGCCCGAACGGTGTCGGGCGTAATCTGGAGTCCAAAATTCTATGAACGCTTGGAAGTACACGTTGGTGGCGGTGGCGGTGGCGATTGCGGCGTTGTCTTCGCCTGCGGCCACCTACTCGCCGCCTGCCGGAACGCCGCTGGCCAACCGCGAACATCCTCGGATCTGGCTCACCAAATCGACCGTCGCGGAAATCAACGCCAAGATCGCGGGTTCGATGAAAAGCGATTACCAGACGTTCGTCAGCTACCTGGACTCGAACTGGGCCGGCGCGATAACCGACCAGCGTTACTTCTACCATATTCGTAATTACGCATTCGTGTATGCAATCGGTGCAGTTCCGGGCGTCTCCTACGGCCACTCCCTGACGGAGTATGCCGACAAGGCAAAGGAGATCATGCTGGCGGCGGTAAACGATTACCCGCCCGCGCAGGACAACAGCGACAACCGCGTCATCTCGGTCTCGGTTGGCTACGACTGGATTTACAGCCGCCTGTCGGCGTCCGATCGCTCGACGATCGTCGGCTGGCTGCGGCAGGTGCAGTTGCCGCAGCCCGTCGACAACCCGTTCCACCAGACCAGGAACCAGCCTCGCAATTTTTCGATGATCGCCGGTTTGTCCGGACGCCTGACGATCCGGACGACGACGGCTCCGGCGATAAGCGGTTGAACATGTACAACGCCCATATCGTCGGGGACGGCGGCAGCCTGAACGCCGCGAATCTCTACGCCGGCCAGGCCGGCGGCTGGAGTTCCGGCATGCAGTGACTCCGCGAACGGCCAGAGCGAGGGCGACACGATGGCCACGCTGATGATGGTGGAGGCGTGGCGGACCGCAAACGGAAAGTCGAAGATGGAGACGTATGGCGGCACGGCGGCGACCGCGCTCCGCTACTACCCGCAGTGGGTGGCCTACTCGATTCTGCCTGGCCCCGATGCCAGTGGCCGCTACTACCTCACCAAGATGCGCCACATGGACACCGCCACCCAGCCAGGGCTCGGTGACCAGTACCTCACAATCGCGGCGCTGCGAATCTACAAGGGCGTCGACGACAACGTGGCGAGCCTGGCGGAGTGGCTGATGCGCAACCGCACCGGCACGATTCCCAACACCGGCGTCTACGGCCAGCGCGCGGCCATGCTGGGCAACTTCCTCTTCGGGCAGCCGGGCATCACGCCGAAGTCGCCGAGCGAACTGGGCCTGCCGCTGACCAAGGAATTCCATCCAATGGGATGGGTGGCGATGAGAACGGGCTGGGATCGCGCCGACGACACGATGGTGACGTTCATGGCGGCGCAGTGGACTCGCATGACCGGCGCCTACACCGACGTCGATTCGAACACGTTCACCATCCACCGGCTCGGACCGCTCGCCTTGATGAGCGGCGCCGAGGTGCACCACTGGTATGCCGACTCGACCTGGGCCTCGAACACGATCATCTTCCCCGACCCGAACGAGAAGAATCCAAACACCTCACCCGACGTGGCTGAGGTACTGGGACCAGGGCGGCCAGCGTGGCTATGCGCCCCCGCTGACGTTTCCTCACACCAAGTTCGTCGCCGGCACGCAGTGGGATATGGGCGGGATTGAGCGGCTTGAACGTGGCGGGAGCGAGTCCGAGCGGGACTACGACTACATCTACTCCGACGCCACGCGGGCCTACAACGGCCCACGCGTGTCCGACGGGCTCGGAAACAGCCTGAAGGTGTCGCTGTTCAGCCGGCAGCTCGTGTTCGTGCGGCCGGAGACCGCGGCCGGCCGCGCCTACATCATCGTCTTCGATCGCACCGAAACCACCGAGACCCGGTTCGAGAAACGGTGGCTGCTTCACATGGCTGCCGACCCGGTGATCGATGTGCCCGGCACCACGGTGCGAGCCGGGATGTGGAATTATCCTGGCGCGAAACTGGTCACGGCTTCCGTTACCTCTGACGGCTACCACGGGCGCCTGTTCTCCCAGACGCTTCTGCCGGCTTCCCGAAGGATCGTCAAGATCGGCGGGCCGGGCCACGAGTACGAGGATCCGTACGGCGCGAACGACACGCGCGCGGCTTCGCTCGATTCGGTGTTTGCGGGCGACTACCGGATTGAAGTGATTCCCACCGTGCCATCTCGCTACGACACGTTCCTCCACGTCCTCGAGGCGACGGACACCAATGTCACCGCCCCGACACCGGCGATCCTGCTCAACGGCGTCGGATATCTGGGCACACGAGTGGCCAATCGCGTGGTGGCGTTCAGCGCCACGGAAACCCTCATCGACACTGCCGAGTTGACAGTCGATGCCGCCGGCGCGTATCGCGTCCTGCTCTGCGATCTGACTGCCGGCGCCGAGTACGAAGTCAGCGTTGGCGCCACGACCTCGCTGAAGTTCGCCAGCGACGCCGGGACCGTCTATCTCGACTCGGCCAACTTGTCGGCCGGATCGAAAATCCGCGTGAAAAAGACCGGTCAGAAGAAGGCCGTCACCACGCCGCCACGGAAACCGACGGTTGCGGTGCCGAGCGCCCCGACCAACGTGCGAATCGTTCAATAGACACCGACTCGACGACTGGCGGGCGGCCGGGGCCGGCTCGCCGGTCAGCCAGCCGCGGTACCCATGGTGCCCCTGACGCCGGTATTTCGCCGGTAGTCGTCACGGTCTGCCGCAGGGATTGCCTCGGCATCAACCGCTTCAATCGCCCGGCAGCCGGCCTGCTGGAACCAGCTCGCGACCTCCTTGTGGTCCTGGCGGTAGGCGAAGCGCGGCGTGAACCGATCGCGGGCGGCATGGAGAGCGCGATCGAACGTGTAGGGCTGGACCTCGGACTCCTGGGCGCGGCGAAGCCGGTTGAAGCCGAGATATGCCCCTGCGATCGGCGTCAACACGGCCGTGGCCACTGGCTGCGGAACCCGGCAGAGGATCGGCCGCAGGACGGCCTCGGCTGCGAAGGCCGCGACCCGAAGCGGGCTGGCCAGGAGCGACCCCGGCCCGTAGACCCAGAGATAGATCCGCCCGCCAGGCCGCACGATCGGCGCCACGCTCATGAATGCCTTCTTGGTCGAATGGGTGTGATGGAGCACGCCCCTCGAATACAGCAGATCGAAGGCGGCTGGTGGAAACGGCAGTGCGAACGCCGACCCCTGCACGAAGTGCAGGAACGGATTGAGCTCGAACTGGTGCGACGCCTTCAGCACCGCGATGCTGAGATCGAGCCCGACGGCATCGACGCCCGACAGGGCCTGCGCCTGTGCCGTGGTCATGCCGATGCCGCACCCGATCTCGATCCAGGTCAGCCCTCGCCACGACTCCTCCGGAAGCCCGACTTCGGCCACCAGGCGCCGCCGGTTGTCATCGTAACTGACGTCCCAGAGGACGCCGTCGTAGCGGTACTCGCGCCATTCCTCGCTGAAGGAGCGAAAGACGTCACGCTCGCCGAGAGCGGGCTCCTGTTCGGCAAATCGATGGTCCGGGAACGCGGTCAGTGCCTGGCGGTGTGCGTCGGCGAATCGATCATGAACCTGGGTCCGGTACGGCAGCAGGATCGGCAGGCCTCTCGTGATCGGGTAGATCCAGCCGGAGTCCGAGACCAGCAGCCCTTCCTCGACGAACGTCGAAAACGCCTCATCGATGGCAATGCCGACGCGCCGCGCGGACTCGATGTGGCGGGCTTCAGTCGCTGGACGCTTGTGCTGGAAGACGTGAAGCCTGAGGGAACCGTGGGACACCGGGCATCGGAGCCGATCGACGAAACGCATCCACATCGTGAGCGCACCTGCTGATGGACGGGACGGTCGCGCTGAAGCCGCGCGGAGAGGTGAGGAACGGCGCTCGTACTTGCCAAAGACGAACGCCTACGACCATGATCGAATGATAGCGTGTCCCTCGCGCCAGCGGCTATGCAGGCCAGGATCGACCGCGAACGCATGAGGCTGGAGGCAGATCTGAGAAGGCGCGGTATGCGCCCGGGGCGCCTCGCGGGCGGCGCTGATGTGGCTCCGATTGGCGGCCGATAGAAGAAGCGAGCAAATAGGCCCTTGCCCTGACGCATGCGCATCCTTCACGTTCTGCACCACTCCGAGCCGTATCTCGACGGTTACGGGGTTCGCAGCAAGTCAATCCTGGAGTTTCAGCACCGCCTCGGTCTCTCGCCGGTCGTGGTCACCTCGGCCCAGCACGAGATCGAGGTCAAGCGAGGCACGTCTGGGCCTGCGGTCGAGGAGATCAACGGTATCCGCTACTATCGAACGCCGCTCGCCAGCGGTGCCGCCGCCGAGTTCCAGCTGAAGACACCGTTCCTTCGCGAGCGCATCCTGATGCGTTCGCTGATCGCACGCTTGCCCAGGTGCTGCAGGCAGAGCCGGTCGACGTCGTGCACGCGCACTCGCCCGTGCTGTGCGGTCTGCCTGCGCTCAAGGCGGCACGCGCCAGGCGATTGCCGCTGGTGTATGAGGTGCGCGCCTTCTGGGAGGACGCGATGTTGTCGTCCCGGCCGTCGTTGATGCGCTCACTCAAGTACCGGCTACAGCAGGCGGCTCGAGTCGAGCCTGTTTCGCAAGGCCGACGCGGTGGTGGCGATCTCGCAGCACATGCTGCACGAGATCGCCGCCCGAGGCATTCCCGCGTCCAGGCTCCACCAGGTGCCGAACGGCGTGGACGCCGACCGCTTCTCGCCGTCGCCGCCCGATCGGCCGTTGGCGGAGCAGCTTGGGCTTGGCAGCGGACCGGTGGTGGGCTTCATCGGCAGCTTCTTCAACTTCGAGGGGCTCGACTGCCTGGTGCGCGCCATGCCGGCGATCCTGAGTGCGGTGCCGGCGGCGAAGCTGGTGCTGGTCGGCACCGGTGAAGCCGCCGAGACGATCGGCGATCTGGTCACCAAGCTGGGCTTGAATGGTTCGGTCATTCGAACCGGGCGGGTGCCTCACGACCAGGTGCTACGCTACTACTCGGTGATGGACGTGATGGTGTACCCGCGCCACAGCGAGCGTGTGACGGAGTTCGTCACGCCGCTGAAGCCGCTCGAAGCCATGGCCTTCGGCAAGCCGGTGGTCGGCAGCGATGTCGGTGGAGTCCGCGAGCTGCTCGGCGATGGAACCGCCGGCGTGCTGTTCAAGGCCGGCGACTCGGACGATCTGGCACGCGCGGTGATACCGCTACTCAGCGATCCGGCGCGCCGCGAGACGATGAGCGCGGCGGCAACCAAGTACCGTCATGGAACGCCGGAGATGGAGCGTCATCGTTCCGGCCTACCTGCCGATCTACCAGCAGGTCTGCGGATGATCCGCGCCGGCGCGGCGTTCGTGGCCTTATGAGCCGGCCGCTGCTGGAAATCGGCGCCTTTCCGCCGCCGATGGGGGCATGGTCGCTGCGAATCGAGTTCGTCGCCGAGCGCTGGCGGCAGCTCGGGCGGCAATGTGTGCTGCTGAACATCGGCGCAAGCCGGACGCTGGGCAACCCCCGATACCTGAACGTCGGCGGCCCGCTCAGCTACTGCTGGCACATCCTGCGGGCCCTTGCCGCCGGCAGTGTGGTTCACACCCACACCAACGCCAAGGGGGTGAAGGGAAATCTTCTGGCCCTCGCCGCCCAGCTGCTGGCGGTGCCCTTTCGCCGCCGCTGCGTCCTGACGTTTCACGCCGGCACGCGGCAGGAGTACTTTCCAAAGACCGGGCGCTGGCTGGTCGATTCGCTGCTCTGGCTGGTTTTCCGTACGCCGCGGGCGGTGATCTGCAACAGCGATGCGGTGAAGGACCTGATTGTGCGCGACTACGGGCTGGCGCCTGAGCAGGTGCACGCCATACCGGCGTTCTGCCGTGAATACATGCTGACCGAGGTGGGGCAGGTCCCCGCCTCAGTCGGCGCGTTCATGGCCGTGCACGATCCCGTGCTCGTCTCGTACGTCTATTTCTTCCACGAAGAGTTCACGCCGGAGCTGCTGTTTCAGGCGGTCGCGCGGCTTCGACACGAGTTTCCGTGCCTGGGGATGGTGCTGATGGGATCCCATCAGTACCTCTCGAACTATCAGAAGGCACTCGACCAGTCCGGCGCGGCCGAACACATACTCTTGACCGGCAACCTGCCGCGCAGCCAGTTTCTCGGGGTGCTGCAATCCGGCGCGGCATATGTCCGGACGCCGCTCGGAGACGGCGTCTGCTCGTCCGTGCTGGAGGCGCTGGCAATGGGCATTCCGGTCGTCGCCAGCGACAACGGCACCAGGCCGCCGAGCTGCTTGTTGTACAAGGGCGGCAGTCTGGAGGACCTGCTGCGCCAGGTGCGCTACGTTGTGGGCAACCGGCAGGCCGCAGTGGCCGCCATCGTCAAGCCGGACATGAGTGACACGCTGGGACAGGAAATCGCCGTGCTTTCCACGTTGTAGGCTTCTGACAGGATCGCCGCCGTGAAACAAGTCTTCATGCGCAAGAACCCGCTGTCGCGTGCCAGCGTGTCCACCGAAGAGGTGCCCGTTCCGCGGTGCGGTCGCGGGCAGATCCTTCTGGCGAACCGGTTTTCGTTGATCAGTGCGGGCACGGAGACGGCGTCGATCAAGCGAAACGTGAAGGACATGGTCGTGAAGGGGCTGTCCGATCCCCAGCTGCGGGACAGCGTCAAGGAGATGCTGCTGAAGGATGGCATCACCCGCACCGCCGACCGCGTCCTCTTCGAGACCTCCAAATGGACCCCGATGGGCTACAGCGGGGCAGGCGTCGCGCTCGAGGTCGGGCAGGACGTCGACGGCATCCGCGAGGGCGACCTGGTGGCGTATGGCGGGGAGGGCCACGCCGAATACATCCGCTCCAACAAGAACCTGTCCGTGGGGGTGCCCGAGGGTGTGTCTGCTCGCGACGCCGCGTTCGTTGCGCTCGGCAGCATTGCGATGCAAGGCGTCCGCCGGGCGGAGATCCAGGTCGGCGACGTCGTGGTGGTGTTGGGGCTTGGGCTGGTCGGCCAGCTGGTGAGTCAGCTGGTGACCGCGGCCGGCGGGCGCGTCATCGGCATCGACGTGCTCGAGTCGCGATGCGAGCTGGCCCGGACACTTGGTGCCGAGCACGTGCTGAAGGCCGGAACCAACGTTCCCGATGATGTGTTGCGCTATACCGGCGGCGTCGGCGCGGACCGGGTGCTCATCTGCGCCGCCACATCCAGCAGTGTGGTCGTCGAGCAGGCGATGACGATGTCGCGAGACCGCGGCCGGGTCGTCGTCGTGGGCCTGGTGGGCATGGACATCCCCCATGCGCCGTTCTTCAAGAAGGAGCTCGACTTCGTCATCTCACGGTCCTATGGTCCGGGGCGCTACGACGCACAGTACGAGCAGCACGGCATCGACTATCCCATCGGCTACGTGCGGTGGACCGAGCGGCGAAACATGCAGGAGTTCCTGCGCCTGGTGCAGGCCGGCCGCGCGCAGGTGTCGCCGCTCGTGACCCACGAATTCGCGTTGCCACAGGCCGCGGAGGCCTACGATCTACTGACCGAGCGGCCGGGCGAATGCCTGGGGATCGTGCTGCGCTATGACGACGTTCCCAGCGTGCAGACACGGCTGGTTCCGACATCCAGGCCGCCGGCGGTCAGCGCCGCCGCGGGCCCCGTCAACGTCGCGGTGATCGGCTGTGGCGCGTTTGCCCGGCAGTTCCATCTTCCCAACATCAAGTCGAGTCCTGATCTGCGGCTGCGAACCCTGGTCGCGTCCTCCGGGCAGAGCGCCAAGGAGATGGGGGAGCGTTACGGTGCGTCGTTCAGCACCACGGACATCGAGCAGGCCATCGCCGATCCCGAGGTAGGCGCCGTGATGATCTTCACCCGCGACACCGGGCACGCGAAGGCGACGGTGGCAGCCTTGAAGGCCGGCAAGCACGTCTTTTGCGAGAAGCCTCTGGCGACGTCCTACGCCGAATGCGCCGCCATTGCCCGGCAGGCGGAGCAAGCCGGACGGCTGTGCTTCACCGGCTTCAATCGTCGCTTCGCCCCCCTGGTGCGACGCACCAAGCAGTTGCTGTCGGGGCGCACCGGCCCGGCGATGCTGACCTATCGTGTCAGCGCCGGTGCACTGCCGCCCGATAGCTGGACTTACGATCCCACGCAGTCGGCCGGGCGCATCGTCGGCGAAGCGTGCCACTTCGTGGACCTCCTGTATTGGCTCGTCGGTGCGGAAATCGTGTCGGTTCACGCGCACGCCGTCGGACCCATGACCTCGCTGGTGCGACTCGAGGACGTGGCCGCGACGTTGACCTTCGCCGACGGCTCGGTGGGGTCGCTCATCTACACGGCGCGTGGCAATACCAGGCTGGGGAAGGAGCGCCTCGAGGTCTTCTGGGACGGGAACGCCCTGGCCATGGACGATTTCCGCCAGCTGTCCGTGCAGGGCCGCCAGTCGCTCAAGGAGCGCGACTCCACCGGCGACAAGGGCCACGGCGCCGAGCTGGCGCACTTCGCCCAGGCCGTGCGCGGCAAGGTGGAGAGCGAGATCACCTATCTCGACGGCATTCGTGGAACCGTCGGCGCGCTTCGAATCTACGACAGCGCAGTTGGCGGCGTGACGATGCCGGTGTCGCTGGCGCCCGAGGATTACCCCGACTGATGTCCCGTGGGGCACCCGCAGGGGTTGCTACCACGGCCGATCGATGTCCGAGTCTCCCCCCGTCAGCAGCCAGTGTTCCGGAACACTGACCCCAGCCCGGAGGGGGTCCGGGAGCGCGTCAGCACAGAGCAAGAAAACCCGGGTATCTCTCGCGCGCCGCAAACCCGAAGCGCCGAACCAGCGACTCGAGGACCGGGTGCAGCAAGTCCATCACCACCAGATCGACCCCCTTCGATCTGGCCCGATCGCACAGCGTCCTCAAGGCCCGGTTCACGATCGCCGGCCGGTCGGGCGGCAGAACGAGCTCGACCACGGAGGCTCGACGGTAGCGATAGGCCGCATCGGCCTCCAGCATTCTGAAGACCACGACAGCGACAGGACGGCCACGTTCGAGCAGCTCGTAACGTTCGAACGACTGGCCCGGTTGGTCACAATACTTCCAGTTCAGGTACGATGAATCCCGGATCGTGGCGCAGCGAAAATGTGGTCTCAAGCTGGCCCACAAATCGTCGTGGCTCCCGTCAAATCGCGACACCTGACGAACGAGGAGGCCGGGGGCCGGGCGCCGTGCGCCCCTTGATCTCAGCCACTGAAGGACCGTCAGGCCGAGTCCTCCGAGCCATGCCGGTGGTCCTCCCGGCAATTTGCCGCGAACCACGGCTCTCCCGTTGAGGACGTAGACATACGTGGGGAGCGGAGCCACCTGGCGCCACCCAAGCGAAAACTGCAGTTCCCGCATTTGCGGGGTCTGACCGAGCGAAAGGTTGAAAGGCAGGTCCGCCTTCGCCTTGGCGACCAGCATCGGACCAACCGCCTTGCCGCGGAAAGCCTCGAGCACCATGGTTTCAACGAACCATCCCGTGATCTGTTCCGTGCCGTCGATCTGGACCCGGACCGCAATCGCCCCCTGATGCGCGGCCACGCCCGTCTTGGCCCTGTACACCCACACCATCGGGGACACGTCGAGTCGACGCGCAGACTCCAGAAACATCCAGCGCCATCGCGGCTCGATCCAGTCCACCCGGCGGCGTGGATATGCTTCGCGCTGAAACGCGAAGATCTCTTCAGCCAGCCATTCGTGATAACCGACCAGCCCGCGGGTCGTGGCCGGCGAGGGCTGGTTGGGCTGGTCCGAAGTCATCAGAACCGCAGCCCACCGTCTAGTTCGAGCGTGCGGCCGTTGAAGTAGTCGTTCTCGATGACGAACTGCAGTGCGTGCTCGAATTCGGCCAGCGTCCCGTACCTCTTGAGCGGCGTCGCCTCACGCAATCGATCCAAGAACAACGGCGGGATGTTGCGCGTCATCGCCGTTTCAACGAAACCGGGCGCTATGGCGGCAACCCTGATTCCATACGGCGCCAGTTCCCGCGCCCACGTGACCGTCATGGCGTCGACCCCGGCCTTGGCCGCTCCGTATGCCGTCTGACCGGGATTGCCGGCCCGCGAAATCGACGAAACGTTGACGATGAGTCCGTGGATTCGGCTCGTCAACATCAGGTGCGCTGCCTCCCGCGCCATCAGGAAGGGCCCCGTGAGATTCGAGTGTATGGTCTGGTTCCAGCCTTCGAGGGAGTGCTTTCGAAGGCGTCTCCCGAGCTTCGACACGAGGGCCTGGTCGCGAAGGACTGCGGCGTTGTTGACCAGGACGTCGATACCGCCAGCATCCACCGAGATACGCTGGAACAGGCTCTGCACATCAGCCTCAGAGCCGACGTCGGCGATGATGTACTCGGGCCGGTTGCTCGCCACCCACTCGTTGCGTGCGTTCTCGACCGCCCCTGTGTCCCAGTCCACGGCCCAGACGCGGGCACCGAGAAGGGCCAGACGGCGGCAGAAGGCCGCGCCAATCCCTGAGGCGGCGCCCGTGACGACTGCCCGCAGGCCGGTGATGTTCACGCGCGGGTCGTATGCAGACGATCGAGGACACTCACCAGGTCGGCGATCGATTCCACCTCGATCGCGTCCTCCACAGGTACATGAGTGCCGAACTGCTTCTGGATCTCGGCCATCAACGTCACATGGCCCAGGGAATCCCATCCTGGAATATCTCCTGGCCCGACGGCATCAGTCAGCTCCCCTTGTTCACACTTGAAGAGATTGGCGATGAGCGCCTTGAGTCGCGCATTGGTGTCCACGTGACGTTGCTCCTCCCTGAATCAGATTCCGTCGGCCGATGACTGCCGACGCGCGGTCCTGGTGACCCATCGTACGAGTCTCGACGCGATCGGAACACCATCCCACGGGGACTCGAAGAAGTTGCCCTGTCCTGGCCGTGGGAATCGGCAGACGCCGCGGAGAGCCGCGGCGTCGGTGAATTCCACTTCATCCGCTGCATCCAGCGACACGATGACGCTCTGAACGTTGCGGGGAATCAGTGGAAGAACTGCGGCGAGATGGTCGTAGGGCACCACCTGCACGAAGCGGTTCACGCACCGGACGTCCGGCACCGGTCGTTCGACGGTAGCCACGGTCCACTGGGTGCCGGTGTCGGTGCGCAGCTGGCCGCCAGACAGTGCTACCCGGCTGCGATCGAGGGCGATGCGGTACGTCTCGCCGAAGTCCAGCGCGTGCCTCGGATAGCGCCTGGCTTGCACGTCGAGAGCGGTGGCCAGCGCCCGAACGGTCTCGTCGAACCGGCCGTCGTCACGCCGTCTGACGAACACGAACTGCGGTGACGAGCACGCCTGTTGATCGAAGTAGGCGATGTCCGTGGCGAGCAGCGTCAACGATTTCGGAGAGACGGCCGCGGGATCGATCACCGCCATGCTGACGCGTGGACCGAGCACGATGGTCTCGCAATCCCACGAACATGGAAGCGAGAGGATGGTTTCCACCGCCTCGCTTCCACCCCAAGCGATTCGAACATCGGCGGCGGCGCTCATCTGCTGATGGGCGGTGATGTCGTCTCGATCGAACCGGAGAACGGTGGTTTCGGAGGCCATCCGCAGGCCGTCTTCGGAGACGCCCGCCAGCGTTCTCAGAAGCGGGGACAGGAGATCGTCCTGACGGCTGCTCAGGCGAACGATGTTGACGTTGCCGACGAGTGCGCTGAGGGCCCAGGAGAACATTCCCAGCATCGGCACGTTCCCAGCCACCCAGTGGCAGGCTACTCCCTTGGGCACCAATCGAAGTTCGCGGCGTTCTCCCGAGGGCACAAAGCCCCGCAACGCGGCCACCGGCAGCTCTCCCTGAAGCAGGCGATCCAGGTGATCGGGCCTCAAGAACGCGGCCAGGAACGCGAACCCGTCCACGGACGCGAGGCGGGCGGTGTCGCCGTCTCGCCGAAGCATCCGGTCGGCCAGTTCGCCAAGGGCCTGTCGTCTGCGGTCGTAGTCGAGGCGAGGCCCCTCGGCAAGGGCGCGTGCCGCACGAACCCGTTCGGACAACGCTGGCAACGGCAGCTGGTCAGTATCGGATGACATCGCTGCAACCCCTGACCTCGGCGGCCGGGGCCCTGCCCTTGAAGACGAAGGCCTTGCCGCGGCGGCCGCACGCGCAGCCGTCCGCAGTCACCAACTCGCCAAGGTCTTCCGTCAGCACCGAGTGGTTCGGGGCCGAGAGGGGAAGACAGTTGACCAGTTGAATCAGTCCGGTTTCGCCGACGCCGGCGGGGTCGAGGGAGTCGGCGCGGCGGATGACGATATCGGCCCAGTACGGGACGTGCTTGTGACCAGCGGCGCAGTCTGGGTACAGCACGCCGACCTGTTCGACCAGACCGTAAAAGTCCACGACGCGTTCGGCCGGCAAGCCCCAGACGCCAGCGACGCGGCCATTGAACGTCGTCTTGTCAACGGCCAGTGACTGGAGGCGTTTCCAACCGCCGCTGTGGAGGAACAGACTCCCAGCGCCGGCTTTGCGGACGCAATCCCTGTCGTTCGAGCCACTCATGGGCTTGAAACAACACGTAGGTGAAGCCGTAGGCAATGAACGGCTGGTCTCCTATACGGCTGCACGCCGCGGTCAGCGCGTCGAGATCCGGCTCCAGCACGCCGTCCACATTTCGCATCACGAAGAACAGCTCGGACGCCAGATGGCCAGCGCTCAGAATCGCCGCGCCTCTTGCGCTCATCGCATCCGCGCCGCGAACACTCTCTTCGACGTCGAACACCACGTAAGGGCGACGTTCCGATCCGACGAAATCGGCGAGCAGTTTCGCTGCGGACTGGTTCTGCCGCTTGCGTGTCTCCTTGTCGACGAATATCCGAGACGAGGCAGTCCCCGTTGTGGCCGACGAGTGAACAGACAGGCCGGGTCCGTCAGTCGACCGGAGGTCGAACTCCTTGAAGGCCGTCACCGGCAGGAACGGCACGTCCTCCACGCGCGTCACATCCTTGGCGTGGCGCCAGGCATCGGTATACGCGCGGTAGGCGACGCACGCGGTCCGGTGATGGGCCGTCAGCTCTGCAAGGCGAGGCACCAGATACGATTCCTTGGCGTCTGGGTCGAGCCCGTACGGTGCGACTTCGCTGAGAAACATCGACGGGCCCATCAGTCCAACTCCGCCACGACGTAGGTCTGATCGGCGATCGACAGACGATTGCGCTGCAGCTTTCCATTCGACGTGGTCGGAAACCCCCGCACTTTGAAGAACCGTACCGGCATCTTCGAACGTGAGACGTGCTTGCTGAGGTGAGTGACGAGATCTTTGCGCCGGACGTCCCTAGAGAGTTGAACGAACGCCACTGGTACCATGCCTCGTTGCTCGTCCACGAGGCCGGTCACCGCCGAACCATCGACACCAGGACAGGCATTCAACGCGCGCTCGATCTCCAGGGGAGCCACCTTTTCGCCCCCGCAGTTGAACATGTCGTCGTAGCGGCCAAGAATGAAAATGTACCCGTTGTCGACATACGCCAGGTCTCCAGACTTCAGGAAACCGTCGGCGGTGAAAGCCCGCGCCGTCTGCTCGGGGTCGTTGAGGTATCCGCGGGTAACGTTCGGTCCCCGGACCACCAGGAGGCCACGCTCACCGTCGGGCAGCTCACGTTCCGTTTCAGGATGGATGATCCGAACCTCCATCCCTTCGATCGGTCGGCCGCAGGTGGGCTCGATGAAACGCGGATCGCTATCGCGGACGAACGCTATTCGTGGCGACGCTTCGGTCATGCCGTAGTTGTTGAAAAAACACGCGCCGGGAAAGATGGCGCGAATCGTTGCCATGAGCCCGGCTTCCATCGGCGCGCCAGCCGAACACAGGACACGCATCGAGGGCATCGACAGGGCACGCATGTCATGAAACACCCGCAGCGCATGATATGTCGAGGGCACTCCGCAGAATGTCTGGAGTCCCTCGTTCTGCACAGCCGCTGCCAGTTTCAACGGATTGCGCAGGTCACCGAACAGTCGTACCTTCCCGCCCACCGTCAGCTGACACAGCACTTGAGAGATCAGGGCGTAGCTGTAGTAGAGAGGCAGCACCACGGCAGCAGACGGATATCTGTGATAGTCGAGATAGGTTGCGATCGTCCGACATGAATGCGTCAGGTTCGCGTCCGAGACCAGCACACCCTTCGGAAACCCGCTGGTGCCGGAAGTAAAAACCACAAGCACAGGTTGTTGCGGATCGTAGTTCTCGACCTCCGCAGCCCCGGCGGGCGTCGCCTCGAGCGGATCCAGCACAGCCACCGCCAGGCTCTTGTTGCGGATGTAATCCAGCGCCGGAGACGGCAGCGAAGGATCCACGGGCACCGGGACGTTGCCGCTCCACATGACGCCGAGGAGACTCCGCACGAACGACACGGTCGAAGCGGCGCGCAGGACGATGTTCTGCCCGCTGCCGTATGTCGCCATCAACTGACCCGCCAGCTGCCGCGCTTGGCGGCGCAGCTCACCATAGGTGAGCGAGTCCGTGTCGTCCGCGACCGCAACCTGCGGGTCGTCGACGCGGTTGAAGGCATCGAACCAGGAGTCCGTCACGGTGAACCGGCCTCGGAGACTGATGCCGACGGTCGATCTGAGGGCCAATGTCGGCCGTGGAAGAGCCCACAGGAGCTGGAGCCAGTCGCCACCACGAGCATCACGAGATCGGACTTGGGACAGGATCGGCAACCGATCGTTCCAAGCGGTTCGCGACCAGATCCAGGAAGCCGCTCAACTCCGCCGGCTCGAGACGCTGCGGGTTGCTTCTCAGGCACACATCAAGCGTCATGCCGTCGAGGATCGCGGCGCGCAGCGTCGGGTTACCGAGAGCGGCTGCCAGGACCGCCCGCGACGGATGGGCGGCTTCGGCGAGCACACCGGAAAAGCGGGCCCGCATGTCGCCGACGGAATCGAAGCCGAGACGTGTTGCCAGCACTTGCATCGCGGGAATACCCGCGTTCGCAGCGATACCGGCATCCAAAGCGATCGCGTTGGCGTAGCCATGGGGCACGCCCAGCTTGGCGACGCTGTGCGCAAACGCATGAACGACCCCAACCGAGCAATTCGACGCCGCGACTCCGCCGAGGAAGCCGGCCTCCATGAGCCGTTCATTCCTGCTGGGCGCCGCCGGTGCGCCGCCGTGCTCGAGAATCAGCCGCGCCGCAGACGCCGCGGCTTCTTTGGCCAGGGTACCCGGCACGATTGAGACGAAGGCCTCGACGGCATGTGTCAATGCGTCGCCGAGAAAGCCGCCGAGTTCAGCCGGAGCAAGGCCGGCCAGGAACTGACCATCCAGGATGACGCGATCGGCAACGAATGACGGCGACACGACGGGAATCTTCCTGCCGCGTGCGTCGAGGTAGACGGCGACTCCCGCCGCCTCTGCTCCCGTTGCACATGTTGTCGGAACGAGCCAGAGATCCGGTCGTGACGCCAGTCGATCCGCATTGGTGATGCGGCCGGCGTCAAGGTCGAGCGCGCCGGTCGCCCGCGCGAGTGCCAGTCGGCACCAATCCAGTACGGAGCCGCCGCCGAAACCGATGATTCGACCGACAGGAGCAGCGCTGAGTGCCGTCGCGGCCGCTTCAATCATCTGGAGGGTTGGTTCTCCGGACGGCTTGGGGAGTACTCGAGCGGCCCCGACGTCGATTCCGTGCTTGGCCAGCGCGGCCTCGAGACGCTCCACGACGGTTCGTCGACCGGTCGTAAAGACAACGGTGCGCTCGTCCCAGGCGACTTCACCCAGCATCCGGATGGAGCCCGTTCCCCACGTGATGCGTGCCGGTTGCTGGTGGACCGGATACGCGAGCCTAGCCATGACGGAGACCGCTCCCTGCTTTCTCGACCGCGACCGCGGCGGCCGGGATCAGCCGGCTGACGAGCTCTGTCGGCAGCATCAGGAAGTCCGTGTCTGCACCCCTCCCCGGTTCGTCGAGTGACGAAACGGACGCCAGCTCGCCGGCGGTCGAGCACGAGAAAGGCCGATAGCCGTGATCGGCGAAAAACGTGTGGACCGCCAGCGCGTTCTCGCGCCGGGCCTCGCCGACGCGCCGTGCTTCGCGAGGCTCGAGCTCGCCGAAATAACCGCGTCCATAAGTGCCCGACAGGAGCGCGCCGCTCGGCAGCACCTCGATGAGGATCGGCGGCCGGTGCCGCGCGATCGTCTCCACCATGCCTCTCAGTACGGCCAATTCGGCGCCCTCGACGTCGATCTTGACGATCGACACGCCGTCGAGTTCACGAGCGTGCAGATCCAGTGTCGAGGTCGCCACCATCTGGGAGTTCGCATACATGCTCGACGGCCGCATGTCGCCTTCGAGCGACGCGCTGGCGTCGGACTCCGAGCCAAACCGGATGATGGCGGAGCCGCAATGATCGCTGAGTGCCACCGGGACGATGCTGTGGTTCGACAACCCGTTCTCGCGGATCAGGCGCCGCACGTACGCCGCTGCGGGGATCAGCGGCTCGAAGCCGAGATACCGTGCGTGCGGATCGACCTGCGCCAGGTTCAGCAGGAACTTGCCGATGTTGGCGCCGACATCGATCACCGTGCCGCGCAAGCCCGCCTCAAACACCGCCCGCAGCACTCGCTGGAACTGGGGGCTCTCGAAGTCCAGGTGTCCGAGACCGATATGACCGCCGATCGGCACGCGGAACGTGCCCACCGGCACCGAGAAGTTGGCGACGCCGTAGACGCGCCAGGAGCGCCGGCACGCGGCCAGCATGAGTCGCTCGAATGGTGACATCCTGATTAGCGCTCGCTCAAGCCGCCCGCGGCGCTGCCGCGGCGGCCTTCTCGGCGGCGGCCGCCGTCTCGGCGGCCATTACCCTGGTCAACGCGAAGCCCAGCGCACAGATCCAATAGATCGACTCACCATAGAAACGGTCCGAGAAGGTCGCGGCGGTCATCGTGCCCGTGAGCCCGACCTGTAACGCCAGGCCCCGATAGTAGAAGTAGGGGTCCGCGAGCTTCATGCCGTCCTTCCTGAGACGGCCGCAGAGCAGCCAGCTGCTGATGATGAACGTGATGAACAGGCCGAGGCCGGGCGCGCCCCATTCGGAGGCGATCAGGGCATAGGAGTTGTGCGGGGATCGCTGCTCGCCCGCTTCGTCGACGATGTCGGGAATGTAGAGCGGGCTCAACTCGTGGAAGCCCCGGCCGCCGGCCCCGAACGGGTAGTCCTGCAGCAAGCGCCAGGCGCCCTGCCAAGAGACAAGCCGGCTATTCGCACTCGCGTCGTTTTCATACTGTGCGGTCGTTTGCTGCCTCTGCAAGTACAGGGATCGGCCAGCCACAGTCCCAGCACCAGCGGAGCGACGACCGCCAGGCTCGCCCAGCGCATCCGCTGGCCACGGCGGACCAATGCCAGGCTGGTGACGAGCGCCACGCCGAGCCCCACCGTGGCCCCGCGGCTGTTGCAGAGGATGAAGAGATTGACGATGAAGACCAGGGCGAAGAGATTCACTGCCTTCAAAGCCAGGCGCTGTGACGTCATCAGGTAGACGACGATCATCGGCAGAAGCGTCAGCAGATGCGCGGCGGCCAGGTTGTCGCTATAGGTGTCGGACGACCCGACGGCCAGCAGGCGTCCGGCCGCGCGGTCAGGATCGATGTAGGCGTTCCACCCCCACCAGGTCGCTCCAGCGATGCAGGCAAGGAAGAACGCATCGAACGCGAAGCGTGTGCGGACCACGCCGACAATCAGCCCGTAGAGGATGATGAATTTCCAGAACACCGTCATGAACTCGAAGCTGCGCTCGACATTGACGGCGAAGAGCACGGTGACGGGCAGCATCAGGGCGCCGAGCGCGAGCAACCAGCGCAACGACGGGTTCGACAGTGAGGGCATGGCCGGCATCGACGACCGGTTGACCAGGAACGACGCACCGAGCACGCCCGAGATGAGGAGATTCCACCGGATGTCGGGTAGCGGGGCGCCCCACCAGTGCAGCGATGGACGAAGGTGGTATCCAGCAGATAGCCCAGCAGTCCATAGACCGGGTTGACGAACGAGAGGATGGCGGCAGCCGAGTAGGCTAGCAGCCAGGCGAGCGTCATCCTAAACACGTGACGGCCTCCGTAGCGTTTCCAGGCACGCGCGCATCTCCGCAGCCCTCAGTTCGCCATCGAACAGATCTCGAGCCGAGGGCCGACAACCACTGGTTTCGTTCATCAGCGATTGCAGCGCCAGCTCCATGCCGGCCTCATCCGATGACCGTACCACTAGGCCGGCTCCGCTGGCGTTGATGAGATCCGCAGTGGCGCCCTCGTCGGTCAGCGCAAGCACCGGGCGGCCGAGCGCCAGGTATTCGTAGGCCTTGGCAGGAATCGACAGCGGGTGGCCCGGTTGCAGCAACAGCAGCGCGGACGCCGACGCCATTTCCTGAAGGCTCTCCCGGCGGGACATTCGGGGCACCAACTCAATGATGCCATCAAGACCCAGCTGCCGGACGAGCCCGGGAAGATCCGTGCCATCCAGCGCTGTGGACCCGATCAGGCGCAATTTCAAGCGCGCGGGGTCGAGCCGCCCGTTCTTGATGCCCTGCGACATCGATCGCATGAGAGGAACCGGGCTTCGCGCCCCGTAGAGGATCCGGCGTGCACCAGCGAGAAGTGCCCGTTCTCGCCGCAGTTGCGCCGCAGGCTCGAAAACTCATCCGTATCGCAGCCGTTTTCGATGACGAGGCACTTCTGCTCCAGCCAGGTCCCGTAGTGGTTGACGACGTCGTTGCGCAGCTGCCGGGTCGTGAAAAACAGGGCGTCGGCCCGGCGAACCGTCAACTGCTCCAGCCAGGCATTGATCCTCACCGAGAAGGGAGGTCTGTCCTCACGCCAGGGACCTCTCGACCACGGGTCTCGAAAGTCGGCGACCCACGGCAATCGAAAGAGTCGCGCCAGCGCCTGAGCGACCAGATGACCGGTCCACGGCGGCGAGGAAGAAAAGATCACCTGCGGACGCAGGGTGCGGCACGCCGTGATCCCGGCTAGGTCGGGCGGGAGCAAACCATCCAATCTCGCGGTCCGGAATTGCCGTCGCTTCGCCGAGTATCCGCCGGACCCGGCGCAACACCGTGGGGGAGACCGTCGAGGGGGGCTTCGTCTGCGGGGCGGCGGCGGCTGGTGCGACCGCGGGTTTCGATGGCCCGGGCTCCGTGCGAATCGCCTTGGCCCTGAACACCCGTACTGCCAGGGGTACCCTCTCGAGCAGCGATCGGTCTACCGGCGTGACGGCGCGAAAGGACGCGGGATCGCCGGTCAGCACCCCGACGTCCCAGCCCTGATCGGCCAGGTGACGGACCAGCCGCAGCGTTCTCATCGTGCCGATCGCCGCGTGGGGGGGAAAGTCGTAAGCCACCACGAGGGCGCGCGGGGGGCTCAACGCGTGCTCCTGACTGCGGCCGGGGGCGCGGTTCGCAGGCGCTCGACGCGGGCTGCCGCATCGCCATCGGCATGCATGTAGGTGCCGCCGGCGCTGGACTCTTCGACCACGGATCCGTCGGCAATGCGCCAGATGGCGACAGGGGCGTCGGTCGTGAACCCCGTACCGGCACGTGCCGGCGGTCCGGCCTGAATCCAGTCGATGAAATCGCCGCCGACGACGGCTGCCGCGAGCGGCGCGACGCCTTTCGTCGACGTCGGCGAAAACAGGTGGAAGCGATTGCCGCGCCGCGCGGTATCCATCGCAATCGTCAACACGGCAGCGTTTCCATCAATCCTGCCGGAGAGACGCAGCCGGGGAGCCGCGACTCTCACGCCAAGGCTCGTCGCAATCCAGCCTGAGTCGGGCTCTCCATCGCGGCCGCTCGAGAGAGCGGGCGACAACGGGGCCGTCGACGTCCACCACAATTCAAAGCCGTTCCCCAGCGTCACGCGACCCGGTGCGCGCAGCTCAGCTGTGCCGGGCGCGAACTGGTAGGTCAACCAGACGTCATGGGAGCCGGTGGCCCTGAACTCGTCGAGGACGACGACGTAGCCGCCCGGACGCAGCCACGCAGTTCGCCGATGCACCACGCCCTCGGACCCGCGTGCGTACCCGTCGTGCATGCCGGCCACCCAGGATTGCCCCTGGCCGACGTACCAGCCGTCCTGGATGGGACGCGGTATCTCTGACCACTCCATCTTGCCCAGGTAGCGCGACTGGCTCCGCCCATCCACGGTCGCCGTGTTGTGGGCGCGCGTCTGGCGGAAATGCTCTTCCCATTCCCGCGGGCCGTTGTAGGTCAGGAAGCCCGGATCGACCAGCACCGGCCGTCCGGACAACGCGACAACCATCGACAGGCAGTCGGCGTGTCCATGCGCCGCGCTGGGCACCGCATCGGTTCGGAGCCCTCCGGCCTGCTCCCCGCAGTCGAAGCAGACGTAATCCGCGTTCGGAGCCCATTCGCTGCGGAGACTGAAATAGCCGCTTGCGGGAAACGCCTTGGATACCTCCGCCGGAGGATGAGACGCCAGCCCCTCGAACTGCTCGAGGCCGTCCACCCCCATCAGCCACAAAGAATCCTCGTGGAAGCGACCGGCCGCGTACTTGAAGTCCGGGCGCCGATAGAGCACGGCGCCGACCGACAAGTAGGCTCGAAAGTCCCAGAAGGGCAAGTGTTCGAAGCGGATGGGTTTGCCATCGTCAGCCCCGCCGATCGAAGGCGTCAGGCCATCGGGCAGCGTCAGGTGCAGCGAGAACTCCAGCGCCCGCTCTACCGCGCTGGCGACACGGGAGGAGAAGGGCGCCCCGTTGCGCCGCCCGATCAGCACGGCCAGCAGGTAGAAGCCCAACGTTGCGTGATGATAGAAGGTGGACTGTTCCACCGAGCCGCCATCGGCGTGGAACTGTTCGCCAATCACGGACTCGAGCACTTCACGGCCGCGCGATCGCCAGGTTTCGGCCTGCCGAATCTCCGGCAACAGCTCGCCCAGCAGATACAAAATCGCCGCCTCTCCGGCCAGATGGTTGTACGGGCTCGTATACCGCTCCAGGTGCCCGTTCAGGAAAGCCGCGTGTTCATAGAGGCCCTGAAACCAGCTCGCGTGCACGGCCGGGTCGAGCGACGGGTCGTCGAGCGTCAGGTAATAGGCCCACAGCCAAGAGTAGGCGCGAAAAGCCGGTTCGAGCGCGTTCGCCCAATTGACGCCGACGCCGTAGGGGTTCTCGGCGCTCCAATGGGTGAGCAGCCGGCGAACCTCCTCCGAATGGGCGCCCGTGTCGTCGATGAAGTAGCTGCGGCCGAGATCGATGAGGAACTGATGACGGTTCAGTTCCCATACGTACTTGACGTCGCCGAACCGCCGGTTGTCACCGATCGGCACCTCCGCGTGGAACACCCGGGGCCACGGCGCACCGCTCACCGGATCGGCGTGCCAGTCGACCAGCGGACCGTATTCGAATCGGCGCCCGAAGAACGAGAAGACGTGGCTCGCGGCGTCTTCGGCCTCGAGCCGGCAGCGGCGCCGCTCGTCGGCGAATCGGGTGGCGAACAGCCGCCGGAGCTCGTCGCGCTGCGACACCGACGGGAAGAAGCGATTCATGGAGGCCCGCCTCGCGGCCAGCAGAGCCTCGCGCCAATCCCGCCGATCACCGAGTTCCGAGTGAAGACGCGTGTTGAGTGGTACCGAACCAGGCCCTTGCCCGCGCGCCAGCTGCGACCGCTCGGCTGCGAGTGACACGCGCTCGAAGGCACGGTGGCGCAGTTCCTTGACGCCCATCGCCCGAAGCTTTCGGGCCTTGCGAAGAATTGACATCGCCCGTCAATCAGACGAAAGCGTCTGGTCGTGCCAGAGCTGAAAGGTCACCAGCGCCAGCAGCAGCTCGCTGTAGTCCTCCCGGAACGTGAGGTGAGCGTCGATCACGGCCGCCACCGCGTTCGGGTCGAACAAGCCTTGCCGGCGCAGCCGGCCTTCTGACAGGCTGTCGAGCAGCAGCGGCCGCAGTTCGGTCCTGAACCAGGCTCCGGTGGGACAGCCGAATCCCCGCTTTCGCTTCGTCAGCACCCGATCCGGTAGCCGTCCTTTCATGCTCCGCTTCTGGACATGCCTCAGCCGCGTGCCCCTGATCTTGGCGCGGACGGGATCCGGGCGGCCAGGTCAATCAGCTCGTTGTCCAGGAACGGCACCCGCGCCTCCAGCGACGTCGCCATGCTCATCCGGTCGGTCAGCAGCAGCAGGCTTTCCGGCAGGGAGGTGTGGAAGTCCAGCAGGAGCATCTGGGACAGGGGATCCCCGTCAGGCGCACCGTCGAAGAACTCGTGCCGTGCCGCGCTGTGAGAGGAGCCCCCGGTCGAACCCCCGGGCACCAGCGAGCCGAGGACGTCGTCGGTGACCAGCCTGACGCCATGGTCGTAGCGGTCGTAGGGTGACTTCCCGCGGGAGGTGAGAAACGCGCGTCCCAGCCGCGCCAGGTTCTTGACGGCGGAGCCGCGATCAACGGGCAGGTGTGTCGCGGCGGCGCCCAGCAGCGCCTGCACGGGTTGGGGCACCCGCCCGTAGACGCGATCGAAGCTCGGGCCCAGGTAGCGCCTGTAGCCGGCAAACAACTCGTCGCCGCCGACGCCCGAGATAATCACCGTCACGGTCTGTCGGGCCAGCTCCGAGACCAGATAGGTCACGATGAACGAGGAGTCGGCCAGTGGCTGGTCCAGGTGCCGGACCAGCTTCGGCAGCAGCGACACCACGTCGGGCTTCACCAGGATCTCGTGGTGGTTGGTGCCGCACTCCGTAGCCATGAACTGTGCGTCCGACAGCTCGTTGTGGAAGCTGTCCGAGCCGGAGAAGCCAATCGAGTAGGTGCTGACGGTTTCGGGCTCGTGCGACATGATCTGGACGATCGACGACGAGTCGAGCCCTCCGCTCAGGAACGCTCCGAGCGGCACGTCGCTGATCAGCTGCCGCGAGACCGCCCTCTTCAACGTGTCGTAGGTGGCCTCGGCGAGATCGTCCTCGTTTCCCGCGAACGTGTCGCCGAAACGCAGCGACCAGTAGCGGCGGACGGTGACCCCGTCCGCGGTGACCTTCATCCAGTGCGCCGGCGGTAGCTGGGAGACGGAGCGCAGCATCGACGCGCTCGCCGGCAAGTAGCCGTAGCGGAGGAAATAAAGGAACGCATCCTGGTCGAGCTCGCGCGTCACCTCGGGGTCGGTGAGCAGGGCCTTGACCTCGGAGGCGAACCGAAGCGAGCCCTTCGACCGGTGAACGTAGAGCGGCTTGATGCCGACGCGGTCGCGGGCGACGAACAGCTCGCGGTTCCGCGCGTCCCAGATCGCGAAGGCGAACATCCCGTTCAGATGCGAGACGCAGTCGGCGCCGTACTCCTCGTACGCGTGCACGATGCACTCGGTGTCGCTGGAGGTGGCGAATCGATGGCCGCGCTGCTCGAGCTGGACCCTGATCTCGCGGTGGTTGTAGATCTCGCCGTTGAAGACGATGGTCACGCTGCCGTCTTCGTTCGACAAGGGCTGATGGCCGCCGGCCAGATCGATGACACTCAGGCGGCGCATGCCGATGCCGACCGACCCTGAGGTGAAGACGCCTTCGTCGTCGGGACCGCGGTGCACGATTGCACCGCACATCGACTGCACCTCCGACTGAAGCACAGCCTGGCCGGCGTCGAACCGCCAGATGCCTACGATGCCGCACATGCTGCTTCGACTGCCTTTGCGCACCAGCCGTGGCGACGCCGCGTGGTCACTGGTTGACCCCCTGGCCCGAACCGGCCGTCGTTGAGTTTCTGGCATCCGCCGCCGGCTGACGCGGCGTTGGCTTGAAGGCGAAGCGCTCGATTTCGAGCGCGAACAACAGATCCTCGAGCCGCTCCTCGACCTCGATCCGCTCGAGTGCGTACAGGTCGCTGTCGGCGGTAGCGAACGCGTTGTAGGAGGACGCCGCGGCCTGATAACCGCTGGCGGCGACGACGCGCTGGAGCTCAGGCGTGTAATAACGCTCGGCTCCGCCGTTCGGATACGAGAACATCGTGACCGGCGCACCGATCTCGCGCTCGATCCAGGCCTTCGACTCGGCAATCTCGCGCGCCGCGGCGTCGAGCCCGGCGTTGGGCAGATTCGGGTGCGTCACGGTATGGGCGCCGATCGTCATGCCCAACCGGTGCATCTCGGCAACGTCTTCCCAGCGCAGCATCGGGTTCGGAAGGGTGGGGTTCCCGGCGAGTTGCCGGATCTGCCGACGCAGGTCCTCACGGACCGGGATGGAATGCGCCTTGAACAGCTTGCCGACAGCCCTGACGGCCTTTCGCCGCTCCCCTTCGGTGGCCAGGGAGAGCGCGATCGGCGACCCGTTCAGGTCGAGTTCAAGCGTCCCGCCGGGTATCGCCGGAACCAGCCCGCGGAGTTCGGACGGCCAGAATGGCTCTCCGCCGGCCAGGCAGCCGGCGGTGATGTAGAACGTGCCGGAGACGCCGTACGCGTGCAGCGTGCGAGCGGCCTGCAGATTGTCGGCGTATCCGTCGTCGAAAGTGATGACCACGCAGCGATTGGGCAGCGCGCGCTTGAGCCGGATGCGGTCCACCACCTCGGGCAGCGGAAGCACCGAATAGGCGCTCGACAGGCATTTCACATGCGCCTCAAACGCCGCCGGCGACACGCTGATGCCCGGGTCCGCGTAGGCGACGCCATCGTCGCCGCACACGGCGTGGTAGCGCAGAATGGCCACGTGCTGGCTGGGCAATGCGCGCCGAATCGCCGCGTACGCTCCGGTTCTGAACAAGGCGGTCTTGCACGTCGGCGCGAGCCTGGATCGAACCGTCGACAGGAGACTCACAACGCGGCACTGGCGGCAGGCCGAATGAACCGCCGCCACCTCACCGATTGCCACCCGAACAGGCCTCGCATGAAGCCCACTGCGGCCGCAGCCTGCACCAGGCAGAAATAGTGCGCGAACGAGATGGGGCCGAGACGGCGCAGGCTGGGCAGGCAGCCGGCCAGACCCATCAAGACGAACCCCACCTGGATCGACACGGCGATTGAGAACCGATTCGACCCTCTCATGAGCAGCAGCGACGATACCAGCGCGCTGGTCGCGAACGCCGGGGACAGCCATCGCAGCGCCTTGTGCGAAACCAGCGACAGCGATCACCTGCGGCGCCGACAGCGGCACCGAGCTGTCGGGCCGCGGCAGGAACTGCATCGCGCCGGCGACGACGCGCGCCTTGCGGAGGAACTCCTCGATCGCCGTCTCGCACGCCTGCTCGTGCGCGCGCGGCTCGCGGCTCGATACACGACCCGGCAGCCCGCCGCGGATCACGCGCCATCGGGATCGCCATGTCGTCCAGGATCGTGTCGTCGGCGGCGGCGAGAACAGCCGGCGCCGGATCGCGTACAGCGCGCCGTCGGCGCCGATCATCGAGCCGATGTCGCGACTCGGCCTGCTGCATCCAGCGCTCGTAGCGATAGTAGAGGTCCTCGGACCGGCCGAGCAGCGCGCGGTCGCCGACCAGCGCGACGTCGCCGCTGACGCGCCCCGACTCGTCGGATCGGCAAAGTTGCGCACCAGCGCGCGGATCGCGCCGGTGCTCGAGGAACGTGTTGGCGTCCGAGAAGACGACGATGTCGCTGTCGACGCTCGCCATGCCGTGGTTGATCGCGGCGATCTTGCCGCGCCGCGGCGAAACTCGAGCAGAGCTGCACGCGGGCGCGAATAGCCGCCGGACGATGCTCGTTGGTGCCGTCCACCGATCCGTCCGACGCCACCACGATCTCGCAGCTTGTCGGCCGGGATAATCCAGCGTCCAGCGCGTTCTCGAGCTTGGCCTCGATCACCGCCGCTTCGTCGTTGGCGGCGATCGAACAGGCACGACGCTCGGCTCGGATGCCGCGTCCGACCGCGTCGCGGCGGGGCGCAGTCCGAAGCACACGACAGCAACAGCGGGTAGAACGACGTAGACGTAGAGCGAGCGCGGCGACCGATCCCAGAACGATGACGCGATGCGGCGCGAACGCCGAGGGCCTGCCGCCGAGCACCAGCGACGTGGCCAGCAGCGGCCGCCGCCGATCGAGGAACAGCGGGCCCACCGGAATCAGCCGGCCACCAGCGGCCGCGCGACCTGCCTCGCGCGGCGTGGACCAGACGCCGGACACGCGGCCGATCGTCCCGCTTGACGACGCCGACGATCGACGCGGCGTTGATCACCGCGAAGTACGCCAGCCGATCGACACGCGCCGCCGGCCGGCGCTCGTGGTCGCGGCGAGGACCAGGCCGCCGACGCAGCCGCGCAGCGAGGAGCGGCCGTTGCGACCGCACCACCGTCCGTACAGCGCCGACGAATCCCGACGACCGACCCCGATCGCGAAGAGGCCGATGGTCCAGCGCAGCACCTTGTGCGAGCACAGCGACCAGGCTGAAGAGGCCGACCCGGAACGGGTTGAGCACGCCGGGCGCCTGGAACACCGCGCGCCAGCTGCGGCTGACGATGCGGACGCGGCGCTTGTACTCGCGCTTCGAATGCCGCCGCCGGTCTCCTCGCAGCAGATCGGCCTCCGGCTCGTAGACGCCGCGCCAGCCGGCCGCGACGATCTGCAGCGGGTTGAGGAAGTCGTTGATGGCGTCGTCGGGCAGCGCTGCCACAGCGTGCGCCGGATCGCGTAGATCGCGCCGTCGCCGCCGACCATCGAGCCCAGCTGGGTCTCGAGGCGCTTCATCTGGATCTCGTAGTCCCAGTACGGCGCGTTCGCCGACGTCGGCCGCCGCCTGGCCGGTCTTCAGGTAGCGCGCCTCGCCGGTGACGTAGCCGACCGTCGGCGTCGGCGAAGTTGCGCACCAGCTTCCGCAGCGCGTCGCGCTCGTACATCGCGTTGGCGTCGGAGAACACCACGATGTCGCCGGTGAGCGTGCGGCACGACGCGGTTGAGGCCCGCCGTCTTGCCCCGCCGCTCGGCCTGTCGCGCCAGCATCACGCCGCGGACGCGAACTCCGCGACGATCGTCGTCGGTGCCGTCGTCGGAGCAGTCGGAGATCACGACGATCTCGCGCGGCTCGGCCGGGTAGTCGAGTGCCAGCGCGTTCTCGAGCTTGTCGCGGATGACGTCGGCCTCGTTGTAGGCCGAGATGACGAAGCTCAGCGTCGGCGTGATGTCGCGCCCGTCGGATCGGGCGCGGCCCCCGCACCGCCACGACCAGCGCAGCAGCAGCGGGTAGCCCACCAGCACGTAGGCGAGCACGAGCAGCCGACACGATGAAGAGCGTGAGCATGGCCTACGGAATGTTGCGGACGATGTGCGGCCCGAGCGCCGACGCGACCGGCACGGGCAGCCGCTGCCAGGCGCGAATGGCCAGGTCGAACTTCGGGTTCTTGGGCTCGAGGTCGGGCAGCGGCGTGCCGGGCGCCGTCCAGTATTCCCACACCAGCTCGACGCGGCTCGGCGCCCCACTGCTTCTTGAAGTGGAACGTGCCTTCGTTCGGGCGTCGAGCGGCCGAAGTCGAACGTCTGTGAAGCCCCGCTCGACCGCAGAACTTCAGCATCTGCCAGTAGAGGAACACGTTGGCGCAGAGCGGATTGGCGGACACGCAGCGCCGACGCCCACGGCACCTCGATCGTCGCCGCGGTGCCAGACGCACGATCGACGCCGGCGACCGGCCGCCGTCGTGCCGGACGACGAAGGACCGCGCGGTGTGCGGAAACGTGCGTCAGCACCTCGACGAAGAACGCGCGGCGTAGACCGGCGTGCCGAGGTCGCGCATGTTGCGGGCGAACACCGCGTAGAACTCGTCCGCCAGCTCGCGCGCCGCCGATGACCGGCGGCAGGCCGCTCTTCTCGCCCTTGCGCACCTGGTTGCGCACCTTGCGGTCGAGCGCGATCCCATTGCGCGTCCGGCGTCGCCGCGAGCGGCAGCACCATCGCGACCTTGTGCCGCTTGGGCGCCAGGTCGCGAAAGCGCTGGCCGGTGTGGCGCAGCTCGAGATGCGTGCCGCCGGCGCGCGCGCGTCTCCGTCGATCGCGCGGTCGAGCAGCGCCCGCTCGACCTCGGCGATCGTCGGCCACCACGCCGCCGTAGTTGACAAACGGCAGCGACACGGCGAACGAGCCGAACAGCCGGCTGCGGAAGAACACCAGCGGCAGCACGCCGGCGATGCCGCCGCCGGACTCGCGCGACCAGATACTTCGTCTCGTGGCCGAACACGCGCCCGATCAGGTCCGTCCAGGCGCGCTGGTGGTAGCCGGTGGCGCGCGGGTGGGCGCGCACGTAGGCGTCGGACTCGCCCGCCGGCACGTCGGTCGCGAACAGCCACCGTGACCGGCGCCGGCTCGCGACCGCAGGCCGGCCGTCACGCCGGCACTCCCTGCGGCGCCAGCGACCTGCCGGCCCGTGCACAGATAGTCGAAGCCGAGCGCCGCGTCTGCACCGGATCGAGGACGTTGCGCGCGTCGACGAGCAGCGGGCGCTTCATGATCGCCAGCACGCGCTCGAGGTCGAGACCGCGGAACTCGTTCCACTCGGTCATGATGACCAGCGCGTCGGCGCCGCGCGCAGCGCGTCGTAGGCGTCGCTGCAGAACGTGATCCGATCGCGCACGTCGCTCCAGCGCGTCGAGCGGCAGCGGCGGCGGCCACCGGATCGAACGCGCGAACCTCGGCGCCCGCCAGCGCCAGCTCGCGGCAGACGTAGAGGGCCGGCGACTCGCGCACGTCGTCGGTGTTCGGCTTGAAGGCGAGCCCCAGCACCGCGATGCGCCGGCCGGCAATCGATGCCCAGCGCCGCCGTGATCTTCTCGACCAGCAGCTGCCGCTGCATCGTGGTTCACCTCGATCGCGGCCTCGACGATGCGCTGCGGCGCGTCGTGCCGAGTGCCCAGCGCGGCCAGCGCGCGCGTGTCCTTGGGGAAGCACGAGCCGCCGTAGCCCGGGCCCGGGATGCAGGAACTTCGAGCCGATGCGCTTGTCGAGGCCCATGCCCTTGGCGACCACGTGCACGTCGGCGCCGACGCGCTCGCACAGGTTGGCGATCTCGTTGATGAAGCCGATCTTGACCGCGAGGAACGCGTTCGAGGCGTACTTGATCATCTCCGCCGACTCGACGTCGGTCATGACGATCGGCGTCTCGATCAGGATACAGCGGCCGGTAGATCTCGCGCATGATCGCGGCCGCCCGTTCGCTGGTCGTGCCGATCACGACGCGGTCGGGCCGCAGGAAGTCGTTGACCGCCGAGCCCTCGCGCAGGAACTCGGGATTCGAGACGATGTCGAACGTCGCCGGCGATCCGAGACGCTGCTCGCAGGATGCTCGCGCAGCCACGCGCCGGTGCCGACCGGCACGGTGCTCTTGGTGACGATGACCCGGTAGCCATCGAGATGCGTCGGCCAGCTCCGCCGCCACGCGCTCGATCTGCGACAGGTCGGCCTCGCCGTTGGTGCCTCGGGCGTGCCGACCGCGAGGAAGACCACCGCCGCCTCGCGCACCGCCGTCGCCGAGGTCGCGTGGAGAAGCGCAGCCGGCCGGCAGCTGGTCGTTCGTTGCACCAGCTCGCGTCAGGCCCGGCTCGTAGAACGGAATCTCGCCTGCCCGCAGCGTGTCGATCCGCGACGTCGCGATGAGTCGACGCACGTGACCGTGTGGCCGAAGTCCGCCAGGCAGGTGCCGGTGACCAGGCCGACGTAGCCGGTGCCGATGATCGCGACGTTCATGACGCAGCACCCCGGACAGGACGGCGTTCGAGCGGCGCCGAACCGGAAGTCGCTGCAGCAAGCGCCCGCAGCCGCGGCCTCGGTCTTGTCCAGGTTGCGGTAGTGCCGGAACCGGCTCAGCGCGCTGGCCGGCAGCCGCGGCTGCTCGGGATCGATCTCCCACGGGTGCAGGTAGAAGACGGCCGGCTGCCGCTCGTGCTGGTTCACGCCGGCGATGCCCCACCGCGTCCACGCGTACGGCAGGATGCGGAAGTAGCCGCCGCCGGCGACCGGCAGGTTCGTGCCGCCGACGCGGACGGTCGAGCCGGGCACTTCGATAGATCTGCCCGCCGCGCCGCGATCACGTGATGCGGCCACCGCGGCGCGTCGGGGATGCCGTAGCGATCGTGCCGGATCGGGAAGATGCTCGCGTCGTAGCGGTAGCCTTCCTCGATCAGCACGTCGAGCGCCCACAGCGACCGCGCGGTGATCGAGTAGCTCGGCGCGCGGTAGCCGCGCACCGCGCACGCCGCCGGCGTCCTCGAGCAGCGCCTTCGCGCGGCGCACGTCCTCGCGGAACGTCGTCCGGCGTCTGGTCGTAGATCAGCCGGTGGGCGTAGCCGTGCGACGCGATCTCGTGCCCGCGCGCGGCGATCGCCGCGCACCAGCGCCGGGATACCGCTCGGCCACCCAGCCGAGGACGAAGAACGTGCCGCGTGACGCGCGTGCTCGTCGAAGAGGTCGAGCAGCCGCTCGGTGTTGCGCGCGACGCGGCTCTCCATCGACGTCCCAGTCGGCGCGCGGCACGACGCCGTCGAAGACGCTGACGTGGAAGTAGTCCTCCACGTCGATGGTCATCGCGTTGACGACCGTGACGCCGGCGGCCGCGGCGCGCACGCTCACGCGCCCTTCCGCAGGACGACGGTCTTGACGGTCTCGAAGATGATGAAGAGGTCGAGCGCGATCGACAGGTTCTTGATGTAGTACAGGTCGTACTGCAGCTTCTGCAGCGCGTCCTCGACGCTGGCGCCGTAGGTGTAGCGCACCTGCGCCCAGCCGGTCAGGCCCGGCCGCACGACGTGGCGCTGGCCGTAGAAGCGGAATCTGCTCGGTCAGCTCGGCCGACGAACTCGGGCCGCTCGGGCCGCGGGCCGACGAGGCTCATGTCGCCGCTGCAGCACGTTCCAGAGCTGCGGCAGCTCGTCGAGCCGCGTGCGGCGCAGGAAGCCGCCGATCGGCGTCACGCGCGGGTCGCCGGCCTTCGACGCCCACACCGGGCCGGTCGCCGCCTCGGCGTCCTGCCGCATCGAGCGGAACTTGTGCACGGTGAACACGCGGCCGTGCTGGCCGACGCGCTGCTGGTGATAGAGCACCGGGCCCGGCGACGTCAGCTTGACCGCCAGCGCGACCAGCAGCATCAGCGGCAGCGCCAGCATCAGGCCGACCGGCGCGCAGCACGATGTCGAGCAGCGCGCTTGGCGGCCGACAGCACGCGGCGTCTTGCGGAAGCCGTCCGAGAAGATCAGCCAGCTCGGACGCAGGTTCTCGACCGCGATCTTGCCGGTGTACTCCTCGTAGACCGACGCCAGGTGATCGAAGCGTCACGCCGTCGAGCTTCATCTCGAGCAGCTTGTCCATCGGCAGCTTGCCGCGCGCGTCGGCCAGGCTGACCACCACGCGATCGACGCCGCGCGCGCGGACGATCGACGGAATGTCCTCGATCGTGCCGATGACGCCGGGGTTGAGCAGCGGCGTGCCGACCTTGCGCCGGATCGGGATCGACGAAGCCGACGATCTCGACGCCGAGCTCGTGCCGGCGCTCGAACAGCTCGCGCGCCAGGTCGACCGCCGCCGGCGCTGGTGCCGACGAGCAGCAGCCGCTCGCGCGGGCCGCACGCGGCCGCTCAGCCACTCGAACGCGACGCGCCAGCCGATCGACCAGCGTGATCACGAGCACCGCGGCGATCAGGAACACGCCGCGGCCGATGATCAGCGCCGGGAACCAGAAGTAGATGCGCCGCCAGAATGAACGACGCCGCGGCCAGCGCCTGGATCAGCCGCGTGAACAGCTCGCGCCGGTCGGCGACGATCCGCAGGTCGTAGAGGTCGGCGTAGTACAGGCAGACCTGGCGACGACCGACGATCAGCAGCGTCTTGACGACGCCGCTCTCGTTCAGCAGGATCGTCCAGGCGCCTGCTCGCCCGAGGCGCAGGTACGGCCGCGACGGCGACCGCGGCCACGATCAGCACCGTCTCGCAGCGCGACCAGCGCGATCGATCGCGGCCGGACCCGGTGGAGCAGAAAGCGCATCATGGCCTTGCCGTGCTTGGCGTCTCCGCCGTAGCCGTAGCCGTAGTACTGGTAGTGGTCGTCGCTGCGCCGGACGGCTCGGCCCGGTTGAGCACGACGCCGAGAATGCGTGCGCGGCCCGATGGCGTCGACGGCGCGCTGCACCAGCTCGTGCGGCGTCGAGCCGGCCCTGACGACCAGCACCGCGCCGTCGACCATCGACGCCAGCAGGTTCGCGTCGGGCAGCAGCACGACCGGCGGCGTGTCGATGATGACCCAGTCGAACGCCTCGCGCGCCTCGTCGAGCAGCCGCCGCATGCGCTCGGACGTGAGGCCGGCCATCGGATCCGAGCTCGGGCCGGCCGGCCGGCAGCACCGCCAGCCGCGGCGACACCTGGCGCACCAGCATCTTGGTCGTCGCTCGCGCGACATCAGCCCGTCGGTCAGGCCCGAGCGCGGTGTCGAGCCGGAACACCGTGTGCAGCGACGGCCGGCGCAGGTCGGCGTCGATCGAGCAGCACGCGCTTCTGATACGACTCGCTGAACGTCAGCGCGAGGTTCGTGGCGGTCAGCGTCTTGCCTTCGCCGGCCACCGCGCTCGCGATCATCACGACCTTCAGGCCCGCGGTGCTCTGCGCGTCGTGCAGCACCGCGGCCAGCCGCCGGTACTGCTCGCGCGACGCCGGGCTCATGTTGTGGTCGACGACGACCTTCTCGGTGAGCCGCGCGTCGATGCGCTCGAACAGCGTGCGTCTCGGCGCCGATCGCCGGTCGGCGGCCGGACGGCGCTGTCGCCGGCGCGTCCGCGGCTCGCGGGCTCGCGGCCGGCCGCGGCGCGGCGGCGGCCGGCGCTCGGGCATCTCGACCGGGATACGGCTCGCGCGCCAGCGCCTCGGCGTCGCGTCGCGTCCTCGCGTCTGCAGCGCGGCCAGCGCTCCCGGCGTCGTCCGGCGCGCTCCGGTCGCGCCGCTCCGCCGCCCGCCGCAGCGCTTCGTCGATTCGACTCATCGTGTGCCTCACCCTCTCAGAGAACGAGAACAAGCGCCGCCGTGCGGCTCGCGCGCGTCGATCGCGCCCGATCGCTCGCGCGGTCGTGCCGTCCGGGCCGTCCGGCTGACGCCGCTCGCCGTGCGGCCCGCGACTGCAGCGGCTCGCCGAGCCGTCGAGCGCTCGCAGCCGGCGGCGGCCGCGGCGCGGCGCCGGCGCCGCGGGACCGTCGGCGGCCGGCTCGTCGGCGTCGCTCGCGCCGGCCCAGGTCGAAGTCGCGGCAGACCTCGCGCACGATCGCGCTGTTGACCGGCCGCTGCCCGCGGCGAAGCCGGTCAGCAGCGCGTTGTCGGCGATCACGCTGATCGTGCGCGGAATGCCGTGCGATCGCTCGTGGATCAGCGTCACCGCCTCGCGGGTGAACACCTGCGCGCCGACGCCGCCGGCGGCGCGGATGCGGCCGGCGATGTAGCCGGCGGTCTCCTGCAGCGTCAGCGGCCGCAGCTCGCAGCGCAGCGCGACGCGCTGCTTCAGCTGGCGCAGCGATCGGTCGTTCAGCAGCGGCCGTGACCTCGGGCTGGCCGGCGAGGATCACCGACAGCAGCTTGCGCTCGTTGGTCTCGATGTTGGCCAGCAGCCGGATCTCCTCGAGCAGCTCGAGCGGCAGGCTCTGCGCCTCGTCGACGATCAGCACCGTGGTCTCGCCGCGCGTCGTCGCGCTCGCGCAGCAGCTCCTCGAGCTCGAGCAGCAGCGCCGTCTTCGACGCGCGCGCGCGGCTCGCTCAGCTCGAACCGCAGCGCCAGCATCTCGACGAACTCGTCGCGGGTCAGCGCCGGGTTCTGCAGGTGCACGCAGTGCACGCGCGCCGGCTGCCGCTCGAGCGCCGTGCGGATCAGCGTCGTCTTGCCGGTGCCGGCCTCGCCGACGAGCAGCGTGATGCCCTTGCGGCTGGCGATGCCGTACTCGAGGTTGCTCAGCGCCTCGCGGTGCGACGTCGGTCAGCACCAGGAACCGCGGGTTCGGCGTCAGGTCGAACGGCCGCTCACGGAAGCCGTAGAACGACTCGTACATCAGCGCAACCAGGCCTCGACCAGCTGCAGCCGCCACACCGACCATGACCGCGGCCGCCAGCAGCATGCACGCCGACCGACGCCGACGCCGCCAGCAGCAGCTTCCGCCGCCGCTGCGCGCCGGCGCTCGCCGGCGTTGGTCATCAGCGGGATGACGGCCAGCACCGGCAGCGCCAGCGTCGTGACGACGTCGTCGTCGGTCTTGAAGCTGGTGTCGCGGTACTCGAGCAGCGCCGACCAGCGCCGAGGCCGACGGCCAGGCCCGCCGAGGATGCCCATCAGGTTGATGCGCACGCGGTCCGGGCTGATCGGCCGCTCGGGCAGCCGCGCGCCGTCGATGATCTTGAACTGCTCGCCGATCTGCCGGCGCTCGAGGTTGACGGCGATCTTCGATTCCTCGCTCTTCCTGCAGCAGCGCCGTGTAGCCTCCTGCAGCGTGGTGTAGTCGCGCGTCAGCTCGGTCAGCTCCGACTTCGAGCGCCGGCGCGGCCTGCACGCGTGCGGCGTGGCCCTGAGCGATCGTCCTGCAGCCGGGCCGCCTCGCGCTTTCGCGATTCGAGGCGCTGGCGCAGCTCCTGGATCTCGGCGCGCATCGGCCTCGACGCGCGCCTGCGCGGCTCGGTCGACGGCCACGATCGGCGCCGGCGACGTCTGCGCGGACAGCGGCTGCTGCAGCGCCTCGGCCTCGGCCTTCGCTCTCCAGCTCGGCGATCATCCGCTTGGCGCGGCCGATGTCCGGGTGCTCGGGCTTGAGCCGCAGCTCCAGCGCGCGCAGCTCGGCGCGCGCCGCGCTCGAGCTGCTGCGCGGCCGTGCCGACGAACGGCTCGCTCTGGCGCTCGGCGCCGGCTGCGGCACGACGACCGGCGTCGGCGGCCGACGTGCATCTCGGCCAGGTTGCGTTCGAGCAGCCATCAGCCGATCGCGGTCGCGGTTGGCTGGACTCGACGACGCTCTGCAGCTGCGATCTGCGCGCTCTGCATCATCTGCAGGTTCGACTGCACCTGGTCGGGCAGCTGGCCGTTGTTGCGCTGGCGGAACTCCTGCAGCTTCTTCTCGTGCTCGAGCAGCCGCCGCCGCGCCTCCTCGAGCTGGGCCTGGAGGAACTGGTTGGTCTGGTCGGCCAGCAGCTCGCGGTCCTCGAGGTTCTCCTGCACGAACAGCGACGCCAGCGCTCGGTGACCCGCATGGCCGTTCGCGCATCCGGCGATTCGAAGCTGACGTTGAAGGAGCTGGCGTCGTCGCGGCTGCGGCTGGCGTTGACGTTCAGCGTGATGTCCCGCCGCATCTGCTCGATCACGTCTTCCATGATCATGCGCTCGCGCTCGCGCTCGTAGAGATTGAACTCCTGGACGATGCGCTCGAGCCGCGTGCGGCTGAGGATCTGCTGGCTGATCAGGTTCAGCCGCTCCGACAGCTCGGCGGTCACCGTGGACCGGACGAAGTTCTCCGGCACGCGCTGCGGAACGATCAGGATCGAGGTCGACGCCCGGTAGCGGTTCGGCAGGAACATCGACACGACGGCGTCGTCGAGGCGATCACGACCAGCGGAATCGACGATGAACCAGCGCCGCCGCCAGGCGATGCGCAGGATAGTCGTCGGGCGTGTATTTCTTACCGGGAAGCATGCTATCTCCTTGCTGGTTCATGAGGGGCGCCCAGAAGCTGACGCTGCGCGCGGACGCTCTGCCGGTCGACGTTGCGCGGCGACTCCAGGTGGAGCAGGACGCGTCGTCGTCGAAGCGGTAGCGGTAAAACGAGTAGTTGACGCCGACTTTCATGTAGCGGTTGAGCGCGTACGCCATGCCCGGCGAAGGCGTGGATAGGTGTCGAAGTCGCTGCAGTCGCGGTGCTCTGATAGCCGACCGTGCCGATCGACGGCGCGGACGCCCGACTGAACTCGACGCGGCGGTTGAACAGGCCGCCGAGGCCGACGTGAACGGTCGTAGAAGACCGGCTCCAGCAGCGTGTCGACGAACTGGAACGACCGGTCGTAGCATCGCCGATGCGCCATCCAGCGTGCGGCCGATCTCGTGGTGCAAGCCGCGCGTTGCCGGTGGCCTGATACGTGCGTCGTCACCGGCCATTCGAGCAGCGCGACGTGCCGGTGGCGAACGCAGGCTGGTGCCGCGCGAAAACGACAGCGCCTTGCTGTAGTCGAGGCCGACGTCGATGTCATGCGTGCGAGCCGTCGACGGTCCGATCCCGAATACGCTGCGTCCTGGATAGCGCGTAGCCGAGCCGAAGACCCGAGTCCCCGACGATCCGCTGTAGCACGACGCCCGCAGGCGCCGTGGCGCGAGAACCGCATGCTGTCGTGGTCCCGTGCGATCTGGGTGAATGCGGTCTCGCTCTGGTCGTAGTTGTAGCCAGCGTTGACGATGGTCCGCGTCGCGACAGCATGTGGGTGAATGCGACGCTCGGAATCGAGCGACAGGTATTGGTCGTCGCCGGTCGCCAGATCCACCGGCAGAGTCCGGAACTGCCGCGGTGGGACTCGAACAGCACGGGAAGAGCGACGTGAACGTGTAGGGCTGATAGGCTGACGCACTGGTTCAGCGACAGGTTCGAGCGTGCGCCCGATCGCGACGCTGCCGCCGACGCCCGCGCCGTACGGCCGCGACGAACGTCCGCTCCTGGCTGCGGGTAGTAGCGCGAGATGGCGCCGCCGAGGCGCCGAAGTTGGCCGCGGTCCTGGTCGACCGCGATAGGCCAGCGCGCCGTTGAAGCTGCCCGAGCTGCCGCTCTTGCGCGATGCGCGGATCGACGCTGCCGCCGCTCGGGCTGGTCCAGCAGGATGTTGTCGTCGTAGCCGCCGCCAATCGAGCCGTTGGCGATCAGCGACTGCCCGACGTCGGCCTACGCCGCTGGCGAACAGCCCGCGGTAGGGCCGCTCCGGCCGCGGTCTGGGCAAGGCTGGGCGCTGGCCAGCCGCAGCAGGCCAGCGAGGCGCGACGAGCAAGTCGGCGCAGACGGGTCACAGCATGCTCTGCGACGACCTTACGGAACGATGACGCGTGTCGCCGGGCTTCAGCTCGATGTTCTGCTGCAGGCTCTTGCCCTTCATCACTTCCTTGTAGTTGAACGGCAGCGCGACCGATCTTGCCGCCCTCGGTGCGCACCACGATGATCTTTTCCTTGTCGGCGTACTCGGCGACGCCGCCGGCCGTGGCGATCAGCTGCAGCACGGTCGTCGGGCCGTCGAGCGGATACGGGCCCGGCTTGCCGACCTGGCCGGTGATGAAGACCTTGCGGCTGTTGATGGCCTTCACGACCACCGTGACCGTGGGCTCCTCGACGAACTTCGCCGCCGCGCGTGGTGAGCGCGACGCGCAGCTGCTCGGGCGTCAGACCCTCCGCGCGCACGTCGTTGAGGAGCGGCAGCGAGATCATGCCGTCGGGCCGCACCACGACGTCGGCCGACAGCTCCTTCTCGCGCCAGAACACGATCGTCAGGCGCGTCGTCCGGCCCGATCACGTAGCCGGGCGGCGTCGTGACGCCGGCGACCGGCGGAGGCACGGTCGCAGCAGTGCAGGCGCGTCACCGGCGCTGCGGCGCCGGGCTGCGAGGCCTGGCCCTGCGCGCCGGCAGCGGCGCCGGCAGAGCAGGCACAGGCATGCCAGCCCAGCAGCCTTGACAGACGAAAATTTGGCGAAGATTCGGTTCTTCATGGATGTTTCTACGTCGATCGCCATCAGTGCTCCTAGCTGCAGTATCGGACGATGCGGTGCACCGGCGAGGCAGGCACACTTCGCACGCAGACGCGCCCAGGACCCGTCGTGCAAGGACGTCGCCAGCGCTCGGCGATCGTGGAGAATCGGTCATAGCCATTCTAAGACCTGCACTTGGGCGGCGTTGCGCAGTCTGGCACTGCACGGGGCTGTCTCCAGGCGTCGCCGGGCTGCGCTGACGCCGCCCACGACATTCGCGTCCCGACAGATTAAAGTCTTCTCGAACGGCAGCCAATTGTCCGGAACTGCGCGGACAATGCCACGGCTGCGGCCTGAAACTGACCGCTCTGTAGTAGGTTAAGTCGCCGTGCGGCCGAGCCGAGTACGGCTGGCGAGCGTCTTGCGAATGGCCGACAACTGGACACTGGGGATCGAGCTCTCCACGGAGGACTTTTCACGAATGGTTCGATCTGCCGCCGCCGCCGCCCTGCTGGAGCTGATTCGCGCCCGCCGCGCGAAGACGGGCGTCATCGGCCTGGGCTATGTCGGGTCTGCCGCTGGCGGTCGAGTTCGGCCGGGCCGGCTTCGCCGGCACGGGCATCGATCTCGATCGCGAATAAGGTAAACGCCATAAACGAGGGCCGCTCCTACATCGACGACGTGCCGACGGCCCACGTCGCCGAGCTCGTGGCGGCGAAGCGGCTGCGCGCGACCACCGACTTCGACGTCCTGACGCGAGCTCGACACCATCAACATCTGCGTCCCCACGCCGCTGCGCAAGACGAAGGACCCGGACATGTCCTACATCGTCGCGTCGGCGGAGGAGATCGCGAAGCGGCTGCGGCCCGGGCAGCTGATCATCCTGGAGTCCACCACCTATCCGGGCACGACCGACGAACTCGTGCTGCCGATGCTCGAGAAGGGCGGTCTCAAGGTGGGCAAGGACTTCTTCCTGGCGTTCTCGCCCGAGCGCGTGGACCCGTCGAACCGCTCGTTCAACACGCACAACATCCCGAAGGTCATCGGCGGCATGACCGAGGACTGCACGGCGCTGGCCTCGGCGCTCTACGACGGCGCGATCTCGACCATCGTCCCGGTCAGCTCGCCGCGCGTGGCCGAGATGGTGAAGCTGCTCGAGAACACGTTCCGCGCCGTGAACATCGGCATGGTCAACGAGCTGGCGCTGATGTGCGATCGCATGGGCATCGACGTGTGGGAAGTGGTGAAGGCGGCGGCCACCAAGCCGTTCGGCTTCATGCCGTTCTATCCCGGGCCCGGGCCTCGGCGGCCACTGCATTCCGGTCGATCCGTTCTACCTGTCGTGGAAGGCGCGGGAGTCGGGCTTCGAAGCGCGCTTCATCGAGCTCGCCGGCGCCGTCAACGGCGCCATGCCGCACTACGTGGTCATCGCTCATCGGCGAAGCGCTCAACAAGGTGAAGCGGCCGCTGAACGGATCGAAGGTGCTCGTCGCCGGCGTCGCCTACAAGAAGCGACGTGGACGACATCCGCGAATCGCCGGCGCTCGACCTGCTGCACCTGCTGCACGAGCGCGGCGCCGAGCTGGCCTACTCCGATCCGTTCGTGCCCACGCTGGCCGGCTCGGCCTGGCCCAACGGCGTCGACCTGACGCACGTGGACCTGTCGGCGGCCGCCGCCGGGCGAGTTCGACTGCATCGTCGTCGTGACCGACCACTCGTCGTTCAACTACGAGCACCTGCAGCGCGCGGCCAAGGTGGTGGTGGACACCCGGAACGCGATCGCGTTCGCCCGGCGCGCACGTCGTTCGCCTCGGCGCCGCCCGCTCGTCGAACGTGCCCGAGTTCGCCGCCACGCACTGACGGGGACCGCCCCCCGCGCGATGACGCTCGGGGACCGCCCCCAGCTGATCAGGTACACTTCTTGCCATCTCATCCGTAGACTCCCCGCCTACGGACGAGATTCGTTGGCGTTTCAGGCCAGATCGACTGGCCTCGCGCTGCCCTCGGCTGCGGCCCGAGCGGGGATTTGTCTCGCTAGATGACGACTTCCCACTTCGCGCTCGCCGCCGGGGGCTCGGCGACCAGGCACAGGCTGTCTGCGGACCAGCGCCGCCGACTGGCCGACGTGCCGTCGTCGCTGCCGCCCTGGCTGTCGCCCGCCCAGACGCTGCGCACCGCCGCGCAGGAGATCGCGCACGAGCTGGGCGTCTCCGTCGCCTTCGCCGGCCAGCGAGGGGGTGGCTGGCTCGTGCTCGGCGAGTCGCGCGAAGAGTCGAGCACGCTCGGCGCGCGCATCGGCGGCGGACCCACGTTTGCGCAGGCAGCGGACCGGCTGCGGGACAACGCCGCCGCGCGTTGGGAGCTCGAGGGACGCGAGCACACGCTGGTGCCGCTGCCGACGAGTGCCACCGGGCCCGGCGTGGTGCTCGTGCTCGAAGGAGACTGGACGCTCTCGGCGTCGGAGCTTCAGGACTGCGCGGCCGCGCTCGTCGACGCGCCGGCGCGCACCGCGGCGCCGCACGGTGGCAGCGCCGAATCGCTGGCGCGCGAGCTCGCCAAGGCGGCCGATGCCGCCGAAGCGTGCGAGGCGCTGGTGCGCTTTGCCGTCGCCGCCGTTCCCGTGCCGTTACGCCAGCGTCGCCCTGCCCGCGCCTGACCACACTCTCTCTATCGTGGCATCGCACGGCTACGCGGCGGCGCTGACGTCGCACGTGCGGATCGAACCCGGGCGCGGGCTGATCGGCGCGGTCTACCGTCGGGACTTCCGCTGCTCGTGCGCGACGTCGATGCGATCCGTGGCTCCGCGCAGGCGCGCGCGAGGTTCCGCACCAAGTCGTGCGCCGTGGTGCCGGTGGCCGCCGGCGCAGAAGTGCTCGGTGTCCTGTGCTCTGGCCGATCGCGACGGCGACGTCCCTTTCGCCGCCGCCGACGTCGCGCGCCTCGGCGCGCTGATCGCGCCGGCCGCGCTGGCGCTGGCGCGGCTGCGTACCGAGCGTCATGCCGAAAGCCTGGCGCAGGCCGCCATCGTCGATCCGGCGAGCGGCCTGTTCAACCGTCTCTACTTTCAGAGCCGCTTGCAGGAGGAACTGCAGCGCGCGACGCGGCAGGGCACGCCGCTGTCGCTCCAGATCATCGACGTGGACTCGTTCAAGACCGTCAACGACCGCTACGGCCATCTCGCCGGCGACGCGATCATCAAGGACGTGGCCGACATCCTGCGGCGTTCGGTCCGCGTCTTCGACGTCTGCGCGCGCTATGGCGGCGACGAGTTCGCCGTGGTGATGCCGGGCAGCCGGCTCGAGAGCGCTGTCGCGGTCGCCGAACGCATCCGCCTGCGGATCGCCGATCGCCAGCCCGCGGTTCCCCACGAACCCGACGTGACCGTCAGCATCGGCGTAGCCGAACTCCAGGCCGGCGACCACGCGCGCGACGTGATCGATCGCGCCGACCGTGCGCTGTACGAGAGCGAAGAGGGCAGGGAAGAACCGGGTGGTGGCTACGCCGCCGCCATCACCCTCAGCACCATGAGGGACAGAGCGGGCGTCGGGACCCAGCCCGTCAAGACCGCGCTGATGTGATCCGGCGTCGCGCGCAGCGAGCAGCGCACCAGCACGCTTGCCGTGGCGTCGCCGTCCTTGAACAACTGGATCCAGCAGGCCCGCTCGTCCCGATAGACGCTGTGGACCCGGGCAATCCAGTCCTGGGTCCGCCCGCGGAACGAGCGGCCCTCCAGCGCGGCCGCCATCGGGTCCGGCCCCGAGTCCACAGAAGTCTGCATCAGACGGAACTTCGGAAACCACGCTCCTGTACGTCTCCCAGAGTCGTGCCAGAAGCGGCCCGGTGCACAGCCCGGCACAAAACCCCTTTTCATTCATCGAGTTAGCGAAGGCGACTGGACCGTCGAACTGGCCGAGTCTGTAATCAGGACACCAAAAACGTAACCGATTCGAAGACTTTTCTTCGAATTTACCGTTGATTTTATTCTTCTGACTACGGCAGACTTGTTGTTCTTCTTGCTGGCTCAGGATCGTCACATGGAGAGAGCACCATCAGCGAGGAGGCATACGACGTTGTCCACGTCTTCCGCTAGCCCGGTCACGGGCCCTGCCCTTACTGCTTGGCGAGAGCCCGGCGCTGGTCGAACTACGCCGGGACATCCAGGCCGCCGCCCGCACCGAGGCCAAGGTCCTCATCCTGGGCGAGACCGGAGTCGGCAAGGAAGTCGTCGCGCAGCTGATCCACGCGCAGAGCCCGCGCGTCAGCCGCCCCTTCGTCGCCGTCAACTGCAGCGGCATCCCCGAGACGCTGCTCGAGTCCGAGCTCTTCGGCCACGTCCGCGGCAGCTTCACCGGCGCCTACCGTGACAAGCCGGGCCTGGTCCGCCAGGCCGACCACGGCACGCTGTTCCTCGACGAGCTGGGCGAGATGAGCCTGCGCATGCAGGCGGTGCTGCTGCGGTTCGCCGAGACCGGCGAGATTCAGCCGATCGGCTCGGATTCGGTCACCGGCCGCACCGACGTGCGGCTCATCACGGCGACCAACCGCGACCTGCGCAAGCAGATCGAGGCGGCGCATGTTCCGCGAAGACCTGTACTACCGCCTCAACGTCATCCAGATCGCGGTGCCGCCGCTTCGCCAGCGCGGCGAGGACGTGCTGCTGCTCCTGCGCTACTACCTGCAGCGCGCCAGCGAGGCTCACCGGCTGCCCATCCCCGAACTCACGCACGACGCCGAGCGTGTGCTGCTGGAGTACTCGTGGCCGGGCAACATCCGCGAGCTGAAGAACATGACCGAGCGGCTGGTCGTGCGCGCGCACGACACGGCCGATCGTCGCCCGACGATCTGCCGCGCGAGACGCGCGCGCGACAGCCCCACCACTGTGGCTGTCGCGCCGCCGTCGGCGCCCGAGGATCCGGCGCGCAGCGCCGGCTCGCAGCGCCACGTGGTGCGCGGCACCGAGACCGCGGAGAAGCTGTGGCAGCGGCTGATGTCGGGCGAGGATTTCTGGACCGTGGTGCACCAGCCGTTCAAGGCCCACGAGCTGACGCGCGACGATCTGGCGGCGCTCATCGACAAGGGCCTGCAGCACACGCGCGGCAGCTACCGGGCGCTGCTGACCACGTTCGGCCTGCCGACGTCCGACTACAAGCGCTTCCACGCGTTCCTGTACCAGCAGAACTGCAATCTGCCGGTGGGACCGTACCGCAGCGCGAAGGCGGCGATCCGCGGCGGCGGTGGCGCGCGATCCGGACTCCGCGTTCTCTCCGGCCTGTTAAGGGGTCGATAACGCTACTCGCCTGCCTGCAGGCGCGCGTCGCGTCGGTGAGGAACTGAGGCGATGACCGCGATTCTGGGCATCTCGGCGTTCTACCACGACTCGGCCGCGGCGCTGGTCGTCGACGGCCAGATCGTCGCCGCGGCGCAGGAAGAGCGCTTCACCCGCAAGAAGCACGACTACGACTTCCCGACCGAGGCGATCGACTACTGCCTGCGCGAGGCGGGCTGTCCGCCGGAGCAGCTGGACTACGTCGGCTTCTACGACAAGCCGTTCCTGAAGTTCGAGCGGCTGCTCGAGACCTACCTGGCCTTCGCGCCCGGGGTTCGCGTCGTTCCTGCAGGCCATGCCGCTGTGGCTGCAGCAGAAGCTGTATCTGCCGCGCGAGCTGCGGCGCGGTCTCGGCGGCGCCTACACAGAGCGGTTCGTCTTCACCGAGCACCACGAGTCGCATGCCGCCAGCGCGTTCTTCCCGTCGCCGTTCGAGGAGGCCGCGATCCTCACGCTCGACGGCGTCGGCGAGTGGGCCACCGCCAGCTACGGCATCGGCCGCGGCAACAAGATTCGCCTGCTCGCACGAGCTGCGCTTCCCGCACTCGCTGGGCCTGCTCTACTCGGCGTTCACCTACTTCACCGGCTTCAAGGTCAACTCGGGCGAGTACAAGCTGATGGGCCTGGCGCCGTACGGCGAGCCGCGCTACGCCGACGTCGATCCGGCGACATCTGTCGACCTGAAGGACGACGGCTCGTTCCGCATGGACATGTCGTACTTCAACTACTGCCAGGGCCTGACGATGACGTCGCCGAAGTTCGACGCGCTCTTCGGCGGCCCGCCGCGGCGCCCGGAATCGCCGGTCACCGAGCGCGAGATGGACATCGCGGCGTCGATCCAGGAGGTCACCGAAGAGATCATGCTGCGCTGCGCGCGGCACGTGCACCGCGAAACCGGGATGAAGCACCTGTGCCTGGCCGGCGGCGTCGCGCTGAACTGCGTCGGCAACGGCCGCATCCTGCGCGAGGGCCCGTTCGAGGACATCTGGATTCAGCCGGCCGCCGGCGACGCCGGCGGGGCGCTCGGCGTTGCCGCCTTCATCTGGCACCAGCTGCTCGATCGGCCGCGGGAGGCGTCGGCCACCGACCAGCAGGCCGGCTCGCTGCTCGGCCCGAAGTTCTCGGAGGACGAGATCCGCACGTTCCTCGACTCGATCGGCGCGGTCTACGAGGAATGCGCGACGACGACGGAGCTGTGCAACGTCGTGGCGGATCTGATCGCCGGCGGCAGAGTGGTCGGCTGGTTCCAGGGCCGCATGGAGTTCGGGCCGCGCGCGCTGGGCAGCCGCAGCATCATCGGCGACGCCCGCAGCCAGGCGATGCAGTCGACGATGAACCTGAAGATCAAGTTCCGCGAGTCGTTCCGGCCGTTCGCGCCGTCGGTGCTGAAGGAACGCGTCGCACGAGTACTTCGAGATGCGGCCCCAGGAAGACAGCCCGTACATGCTGCTCGTCGCGCCGGTGCAGGACGCCCAACGTGTCTCGCCGAACGGGCACACCGCCGAACTGCGCGGCATCGACAAGCTGAAGCTGGCGCGGTCAAGCATCCCGGCGGTCACGCACGTCGACTACTCGGCGCGCGTGCAGACCGTCGATGCCGAGCGCCACGGCCGCTACTACGACCTGATCCGGCTGTTCGAGCAGAAGACCGGCTGCCCGGTGATCATCAACACCAGCTTCAACGTCCGCGGCGAGCCGATCGTGTGCCGGCCGGCCGAAGCGTACCGCTGCTTCATGGCGACGAACATGGACGCGCTGGTGCTCGAGCGGTTCGTGCTGCTGCAGGAGCACCAGCCGCATGCGCGCGCGATCGACCGCGACGAGTATCTGGCGCAGTTCGAACCCGACTGAACGAGACTGGCGGCGACAAGCCTATGGCACTGATCGAGCTCCGCATCAATCCAACGGCCAGGGACCTGAAGTGGTTCGGCCTGATCCTGCTGGCCTTCTTCGGCCTGGTCGGCTTGCTGGTATGGCGCGCCACCGGCTCACTGGCCTGGCCCCGCGTGATCTGGGGCGCCGCCGCCTTGCTGTCGCTGGCGTACCATATCGCGACGCCTCTGCAGCGGCCGATCTTCGTCGGCTGGTCGTACGTCACCTATCCAATCGGCTGGGTGGTCTCGCACGTGCTGATGGGGATGGTGTTCTTCGGCTTGTTCACCGTCGCCGGCGCGCTGATGCGACTGTTTGGCTACGATCCGATGACGCGGAAGTTCGACCGGTCGGCGACGACCTACTGGGTCAAGCACGAGGAGCACTCCGACGTGTCGTACTACTTCCGGCAGTACTGACCAGGAGAGGTGCGCATGGACCGCAAGGAATCGTCGCCGGACGCACTTCGAATCACGAGCCGCGGAAAGGCCCGGCAGCGCCGTCTCGGAGCTGCTGGCGTTCGCTTTCAACAACAAGAAGTGGTGGCTGACGCCGATCATCGTCGTGCTGCTGGGGCTGGGGCTCCTGGTCATCCTGGGCGGCACGGCCGCGGCGCCGTTCATCTACACGCTGTTCTGAGCCGCTGTGAGGTTGTGGGCGCTGTTCGCGCTCTTCATCGTTTACGGCACAACCATTCCGTTCAATTTCAGCCGGGACCCCGACTTCATCAGGCAGAAGGCGACGCGCGCTGTCGTGGAATCCCCTGACTCGGCCCGACGGTCGCCGAGCGTCCATTCCCGACTCGGTGCAGAACGTGATGCTCTTCATCCCGTTCGGCGTCCTGGGAGGCCTGGCGTGCCGCTCGCTCGTCTGCCTCTCGGACGGGCGACGGTGGCGGCTGTCGTCACCGCGGGCACGCGCTCAGCCTGCTCGGTTGAGGCGCTTCAGCTCCTGACCATCGATCGGGTGGCCTCGGTATCGGATGTCACGACCAACGGCTTGGGCGCTTTGGCCGGGTGTGCTCGCCGCTGAGGAAGGCGCGGCGGCGGTTCCTGGCCGTGTTGCGCGAGCACGGCTCGTCGCGCTGGATGGCGAACGGCTGGACGCTTCACGGCGTTGAGCGCCATGGCGGTCCTGCTGGTCGCCGCCTGGCAGCCGTTCGACCTGACGCTCGACGTCAGCGACGTCGGCGGGAAGGTTCGCGACCTGTTGCGGGATCCGTGGCAACGAGGGCCGATCACCGACGAGGGCAACGCCGTGGTGCTCTACGCCTTGAGCACCCTCGCGCTGGCGAAGTGGCTCGAGGCGTCCGGGGTCGCTGCGCCGTGGATGCGGGCGGCAGCATCCGCATCGGTGCTCGCCGTCGGTCTGGAATTCCTGCAGGCGCTTGTCGGCTCGAGGACTCCAGCGGGATCGGACGCCTCCGTCCGCCTGCTTGGCGTCGCGCTGGGGACGGCGCTGGTTCCGGCGGTGCGCACCATCCGGCGCCCGCTTCCGTGGCTGGCGCTGCTCTTCGCCGCCTGCGCTGTCGAGCGCCGCCATCTCGACGCTGGGCCCGTTCGAGATCGGCAGAAGCAGCGCCAGGCCTTCGCCTGGTTCCCGTTCCTGGGCTACTACGGCAACAACTGGTTTCCGGCGGTCAGCCACGTCATCGAGATCACCCTGATCTACTTTCCGTTCGGGTTCGCGCTGGAGTGGCGCGGGTGGACCGGCAGGCCGTGCGGACGGCGCTGGCGCTGGTGGTCATCGCCGCAGCCGGCATCGAGTACGCGCAGTCCTGGTTCGTCGGACGCTATCCTGACGTCACCGACGTGGCCTTCAGCGCGTTCGGCGGCGTGCTGGGCGCTGGTTCGGCGGCCGAGGCGCCGAGCTCTTCGAGAGCGCTCGGGCGTCGGCCGTGCGTGCCGTCCTGAGCGCTGTCAAGCACCGAGCAGCGACGGTCAGCTGCTCGGTCGCCTCTCCCAGCTCGTAGTCGTAGATCAGCGCCTCTTCGAAGCATTCGAAGAACGCGGCGCCCAACGCTTCGTGCGCGTCGTGGGCCAGATACGCCTTCAGGCAGTCGACGTCGTCGAACTCCAGGACGGCCGCGAACGAATAGTCCGCCCGCATCAGCTGCTCGTACGGCCGGCCGTGCGTGACGCGACGGCCGATTCGCGCCCGCCGGATCTGCGGAATCTCACGGATCGCACGCGTGAAGCCGTCCACGAGCCGCTGGCGGGCGTCGGCCGGCAGCTGCGGCTTCGGACGGAACAGGACGACGTGGGCGATCATCGCGGGCCCCGCGGACCTGGGCCCTTTCGCGGGGGCCTGGGATTTCCGGGCTCCGGGCTTCGGGCTCCAGGGTGCGGTCTTCGGTCTTCGGTCTCCGGTCTTCGGTGGCCTTCGGTCTCCGGTCTCCGGTCTCCGGTCCCGCGACTCCGGGCCGCGGGCTCCGGGCTCCGGGCCGCGCCAGGCTTTGGCTTCGGCTTCCAGACGGCTTTGATGCCGGGGCTCCAGCTTCGGGCTCCAGGCTCCGGTCCTCGTTGGGTCTTCGGTCGTTTCGTCACTCTCGGGTCCCTGTCCGCGCCAGCGAGGCCTTTGCCCGGGTCAGGCCGCTCTTCGTGAGTTGCCTGGCTGCCTGGCGCTTGGGGCCCGGGGGCTTTCGGCTGTGGTCTTGCTCCCGGGCTTCGGGCCCCGGGCTCCGGTCTCCGGGCGTCGGTCTCGGCGGCTCCGGGCTTCGGGCTCCGGGTTCCGGGCCGCGCCTCGGCTTCGGCTTTAGTTTCCATGTTCTTCGGGCTTGGGGCTCCGGGGCGCCATGGGCTTCGGGCTTCGGCTCTTCGGTCTTTGGTCTCGGGCTTCCGGTCTCCGGCTCTCCGGACTCCGGGCCTGCCGCGGCGGCTTGCTCCATTTCGGTCCGGGTCTCTCCCAACGAGGCCGCTCTTCCTTTTGCCCTTCGCCTTTAGCCTTTTGCCTTGTGCTCTTCCTGGGGCCTGGAGCCTGGCGCCTGGAGCCCGGAGCCCTGCTTGAACTCGAACCGCCGCTCGCGTCGTCGCTGGTTGTCCCGCTTCTTCGCGTCCTTGTACCCCTGCCGGGGGTCGCGGTGGCTGCCGCCCGGCCGCCAACTCGCGATCGCGGCCCTCGCCGAGCCTCCTTTCGCCTTGAGCCTTCAGCCTTTTGCCTTTGAGGGCCTCGCGCGCCTCCGCCGGCGAGGCCCACAGCTTCCCCCGCGCGAACCACCGCATCTCCGCGTCGGGATGCTTCTGCTGCAGCCGCTTGAACGTCGGCAGCATCTCCTCGCGCTCGGCGGCGCGAAACGCCGTCGGCAGGCCGCCGACGAGGATCGTCCAGTAGGCGAAGCGGGGCGGCATCAGTGGCCTTCCAGACGTTTCATCTTCTCGACGAGCGTCGTGCGCTTGATGCGCAGCAGCTCCGCGGCCTTGTTCCGGTTGCCGCTGGTGCGCTCGAGCGCCGTCGCGGATGCAGATCGCGCTCGATGCGAGGCGAGATACGTCCGCATGTCGATGCCCGTCGGGCGGGAACTCCACGAACGGCGCGGCCGTCTGCCGCCGGCGCCGACGTCACCTCGGGCGGAAGATCGCACCGTCGATGTGCTTCCGGCCGCCGCTCAGCGTGACCGCGCGCTCGACGGCGTTCTCGAGCTGCCGCACGTTGCCGGGCCATGCGAACGCCATCAGCGCCCGCATCGCCCCCTGCGACACCTCGGTCTGCGCGTCCGCCGCGAACTTCTCGAGGAAGTGCTTGACCAGGAGCGGAATGTCTTCGCGGCGCTCGCGCAGCGGCGGCAGCGTGATCGGGATCACGTTGAGGCGGTAGTAGAGATCCTCGCGGAACGTGCCGTCGGCCACCATCCGCGGCAGCTCCGAGTTGGTGGCGGCGATCACGCGCACGTCCACCTTGATCGTCTGGTTGTCGCCGACGCGCTCGAACTCGCGCTCCTGCAGCGCGCGCAGCAGCTTCATCTGCAGCCCCAGGCTCATCGTCCCCACCTCGTCGAGGAACAGCGTGCCCTTGTGCGCCTGCTCGAAGCGTCCCTGCCGCGTGCCCACGGCGCCGGTGAACGCGCCGCGCACGTGGCCGAAGAGCTCCGCCTCGAGCAGCGTCTCGGGAATCGCGCTGCAGTTGAGCGCGACGAACCGGTGCGCCTTGCGCGGGCTGTTGTGATGGATCGCCCGCGCGACCACTTCCTTGCCGGTGCCGGTCTCGCCGGTGATCAGGATCGTGCTGGCCGAGCGCGCCACCGTCTCGAGCATCTGGAACAGCGGCTGCATCGCGCGGCTGCGGCCGAGGATGCCGCCGAACTGGTAGCGCTCCTCGAGCTGCGATCGCAGGTAGGCGTTCTCCGAGCGCAGCCGCCGCTGCTCCATCGACTTCTGCGACGACGTGCATCAGCTCGTCGAAGTGGAACGGCTTGGCGATGAAGTCCGACGCGCCCTTCTTGATCGCGTCCACGGCGTCCCGCACCGTGCCGTAGCCGGTGATGACGATGCCGACGATGGCGGGGTAGCGCTGCCCGCGCCGCGTCGATCACCTGCGTGCCGTCGATGCCCGGCAGCCGCAGGTCGGTGATGAGGAGGTCGAAGGCGAACTGCTCGAGCAGTTCGAGCGCCTGTTCGCCGCTGTCGGCCTCGACCACCTCGAAGCCGCGCTCGGCCAGACGCTCGGCGGTCAGCTGCCGCAGGGCGGCTTCGTCGTCGACGAAGAGCAGGTGGGGGGCTGGGTCGGCCACGGCGCCAACATTTTGACACATCTGTCCGACCTGGCAGGCCCGAACCGTCATGCGGGTCGGAACGCGAAGCTTTGCCCGATGCGACTCCGTTGGCTAGCCAGCCGACCAAAGCCTAACGGTCCGGCCCTACAGCCGATACGCGTCTTCAGAAAGGCGAATGTCGGGCAGGGGTCCCGGCAGCCTTGCGACGAGGCTGCAGACTGGGCGCCCTGAGGCCGAAAGAGAAACTATGGACCGTCAGACGCTGTCGATCATGAAGGCGTGCGAAGTGGTTGGAGTCAGCCGCCGCACGATCTACAACTGGATTTCCGCGGGCAAGGTCGAATACATCCGGACCGCCGGCGGCGCCATCCGCATCTTCGCCGACTCGCTGTGGCGCGACCCGGTTCGCAGCCTCGCCAGGTGAGCGGGGCCGTTCGGCCGACCGGCTCGCACGCGTGAGCCAGGGGGCCCGGCAGTCCGGCGCTCTGCCGTGCTGCCGACACCTCAGGCCGAGGAGCTGCGCCTGCTGTTCCATCGGCTGAACAACCAGCTGGGGATCATCCTGGCGTGCGCCGAGCTGCTCGAGTTCAAGGCGGCCGACGACAGCAGCCGCACGCGCGCGTCCGAAGTCGTGGCCAAGGTGCTCGACGCCATGGGCACCACGAAAGCAGATCCGCCAGCAAGTCGAGCCACGCGCCGCGTAATCTGTCCCTCTCCCGGGACAGGCCGCGCCCGATTCGGCCTGTCTGTTCCAGACCGGCACAATCCACCCTCAGTTTCGTAATTCGCGTGTGTCAGTTCTTTGGCTCGAGCCTGCGCCGGATTCGTCAAACTTTGACGATTTGTGCACGTTTCGCACCACGCGGCCGCGTGCGAAAATCTGCACAAAAGCTCGACTGCTAACGTGATTCCAAGAATTGAACTTAGAACACGTGTTTCTGACCACGATTACGTCGGAATGACCGAGGCTGCGCGGTTTGGTACCTCCGTTGCGTTAAGCAGGCGCGGAGGTCAACACACTGATGCGCCCCCAGCCCGCCACAGACACCGCCCGCGTCATCGCCAGCATTCCCTTCGTCGAGCAGCTTGCCCGCCGCGTGGCGGCCACGATGCCGCACTCGATTGACATCGGCGATCTCGTCCAGGACGGCGTCATCGGCCTCATCGATGCCGCGAACCGCTTCGACGAGGCGCGCGGCATCAAGTTCGAGACCTTCGCCGAGCGCCGGGTCCGCGGCGCCATGATCGACGCGCTGCGCAAGGATGCCTGGCCGCGCGGCGTCCGCCGCCAGCGCCGTGAGCTCGAGGCCGCCCGCGAGGAGCTGCGCCGCGAGCTCGGGCTGCGAGCCGTCGCTGGCCGACCTGGCCGCCAAGGTCGGCTCCGACGAGAAGCGCCTCGGCCGCACCATCGTCCGCATCAACGCCATCGAGTCGACCTCGCCCGCTCGCCAACAACGACCATCTCGACGAAGTCCACGCTGCCGGCCGCGCTCATCCCCTCCGAGCCCGAGCGTCCGGACGTGGCCTACGAGCGCTCAGAGGTGAAGAGACGCGTGAAGGACGCGATTGCGTCGCTGCCGCCGCGCGAGCAGAAGGTGATCAGCCTCTACTACTACAAGGAAGCGACGATGAAGCAGATTGGCGCCGAGATCGGCGTCAACGAGTCGCGCGTCTCGCAGCTGCACGCGCGCGCCATCGGCCGGCTGCGCGAGGCGCTGTCGGCCTGGCGCCGGGCGCCGAAGCCGTGGCGATGCATCCGCAGCGCGATCCTCGAGTTCCACCAAAGCCGAAGATGGCCAAGGCCACGCTGCCGGCGCGACGGCGCGGATGCCCGGCGTGGTCGTGGACTACGCCAGCGTGTCGCGCACGGCGCGCAGCAAGTCGCCGATGCGGAACGGCTTGACCAGCCAGCGGCAGCCGCTGTCGGCGAGAAAGCGCTCGGCGTCGGTGGCGGCCACGTCGCCGGTGACGAAGATCACGCGGCGCGCGAGCGACGGCGTCGCCGCGGCGATCGCGCGGTAGAGCATCATGCCGCTGACGCGCGGCATCTTCAAGTCGCAGATGACCGCGTCGTACTGCCCCTGACGCACGCGGGCGAGGGCTTCCTCGCCGTCGCCCGCGATGTCCACCTTCAACCCCGCATCGGCGAGCGCCTCGCTCATGGCGGCGGCGAGCGCCTGCTCGTCCTCGACCAGCAGCACCCGCACGCCTTCGAGCGTGGTCGCCGGCGCCGCCGCCGGCGCGGGCGCCGCCGCCGGCTCGCCGCGGGGTCACCGGCAGCTCCACCACGAACGACGCGCCCTGCCCACGGCCGAATCCACGCGGATGCGCCCGCCGTGGTCCTGCACGATGTTGTAGGCGACCGTCAGGCCGAGCCCGGTGCCCTTGCCGACCTCCTTGGTGGTGAAGAAGGCGTCGAAGATCCTGCGTCTTGTTCTCCGGCGCCACGCCCGGGCCCGTCGTCGCTCACCTCGAGGACGACCGTGTTGCGCTCCGCGTCGTGCCAGGTGCGGACCACCAGCGAGCCGCGGCCGTGCGCTGCCACCATCGCCTGCTCGGCGTTGGTCATCAGGTTGAGCAGCACCTGCTGGATCTGGTGCGCGTCGGCGAACACCGTGCGGCAGCCCGGCGGCCAGCGCCGTGACGACGTCGATGTCGTTGACGCCTGCTCGTAGGCGCGCAGCGTCGAGCGTCTCGCGCACCACCTGGTTCAGGTCGATCATCGCCCGCGTGGACGGCGCGCTTGCGGGCGAAGGTCAGCAGGTTGCGGACGATGCGCGCCGCGCGCTCGGCTTCGGCGACGATGACGTCGACGCCGCGCTTGCGACGTCGGTCGAGCGGCTGTTCCGGCAGCCGCTCGGCCCAGCTCAGGATCGTCGCCAGCGGGTTGTTCAGCTCGTGCGCGACGCCCGAGATCGTCTGGCCGAGCGCCGCCAGCTTCTCGGCCTGCAGCAGCTGCTGGTACAGATCCCGCGACCGGTCGTCGAGCCGCTTGCGCTCGGTGACGTCGCGGAACAGCGCCTCCACCAGCACGCCGCCGCGCTCGGTCGGCCCGCACGTGCGCCGTGACGTCCACCTGCAGCAGCGACTCGTCGGCCGCGCATCCGCAGCAGGTAGTTCGTGACGCTGCCTTCGCTGGCCAGCCGATCGAGGAAGCCGGCGCGCGCGGCCACGTCGGTGAACCGCGCCGGCGCAAACGGGTCGACCGACGCAGCCGGCATGTCGGGCGGGTAGGCCGAACAGCCGCTTGAGCGCGGGGTTGGCGACGAGGGTGCGTGCCGGCTTCGGAGGTGCCGGGATCAGCACCCCGACGAACACGCCTTCCTGCAGGGCGTCGAGCAGACGCGCGAAGGTCTCCGCGCGTTCCGTCGGTCGGCGTCAACTCGACGCGAGGCATCAGGGCCTTACGTCTTGCGCCGCGGCGGACGGCGGCGGCGGGGTCGGCGTCGACGACGGGAAGTGCGGCCGGTACTTCTTGTCGATCGCCGCGCGGATCGCGGTCACCGACGCGCCCGAGTTGAAGAGCAGCATGGCGTCGCGTCCCACGTCGATGCAGACCTGGCAGCCGATGCCGTGCGGCTCCCATTCGGTCACGCGTGCCGTTGGCGGCCCGGCCCTTCACGAAGCAGTCGTGGTTGCCGGTGTGCCCGCCGCGCTCGCAGCCGCAGTAGCACGGCACGTACGCGAGCACCTCGGGGTGCCGGGCCGCGAACTCGTACACCTGCTGCACCACCGCCATCGGGCGTGCCGGCGGAACGGCACCTGCGGCAGCGCCGGCAGGGCGCCTGACGGCGCCGCTTGATCGGGCGCGGCCGCCGCCCGGCCCGCGCCTGCGCGCGCCGGCTTGGCTGCCTCGCCGTGCGCGTGCTGGCCCAGCGGCTGCACCGAGAAGACGCAGCGAAGACGCGGCCGCCACCGCGCACGAGCAGGACACCATCGTGAGGTCATAGCCCGCATCCTACCGCATCTACAGGCTGAGCGGCAGGTGCCCGATAAGCCGACAGGACGACGACACGCCGATGCGACTTTTCACCGAATGCAGCGACCCCCTTCTGACGACCGGCGTCGCGCTGGCGAGCTACGTGCTGTTGTCCAGGCCGCCTGGCGGCGCGTTCATCCGCATCGGCCAGCTGGACGAGCGCTTCGACCTGCAGGCTGCGCCCGCGGTCGTCATCCTGGCGCTGGTGTTCGGCTTCTATCAGTTCTACCGCCGGCGCCAGCTCTCGCTCGAGGCCAAGGACGCCGTCGCAGGCCAGCCGCGACGCCTCGCATGCGGGCCGACGAGATGTCGCGCCTGGTGACGTTCGGGCACGCGCTCACGCGCTTCCCCGACTTCAACTCGGTGGCGCCGCCGCGGCTCGCACATCCCGCTGCTCGCTGCCCAACCGCCGCGTCTGGGTGATGACGCGCGCGACGGGTCAGTGGGAGCCGCTCGTGACCGTCGGCGACACGCCAGCCGCCGATCGCGAGCGCGCGGCGCGGCACGCCATGGGCGAAGGCGGCCTTCAGCTGGGCTCGCCGGCCGACGACGTGTGCTTCCCGGTGGTCATCGCCGACACGCCGGTCTGCGTGCTCGGCGTCGCGTCCGGATCCGCCGCTCACGGAGCACCAGCGCAGCGTGCTGACGACCGCCGTGGCGCTGCTGGCCGGCGCGCTGAAGAACGCGGAGCTGTTCCAGGAGCTGCACGAGAACAGCCTGCAGGACGGGCTGACCGGCTGCTTCAACCGCACCCACGCCATCGATTCGCTGGACATCGAGCTGAGCCGCGCGCGCCGCACCAAGCGGCCGTTCTCGGTGCTGATGTTCGACCTCGACTCGTTCAAGTTGATCAACGACCGCTTCGGGCACCTGTGCGGCGACGCGGTGCTGGCCGCCGTCGGCGACGCGCATGCGGGCGGCGCTGCGCAGCAGCGACCTGAAGTGCCGCTACGGCGGCGACGAGTTCATGGTGATCCTGCCGGAGACGCCGCTCGCCGGTGCGAACCAGGTGTGCGAGAAGCTTCGCCGGGCGATCGAGAAGGATCCGATTCGTGGGCCGACGGCGCGGTGATCGGTCACGGCCAGCTTCGGCGTCACCGAGATCTCCCCGGGCGAAACCGACCCGCTGGCGATCGTGGCGCGGACCGATGCGGCCCTGTACCGGTCGAAGCAGGCAGGCCGGAACCGCGTGACCGCGACGGAGCTGGACGCCGTGCCGGCGTAGCGGAGCTCCAGGCTCCGGGCTCCGGGCTCCAGGCCGCCAACTAATCGCCGCCCTGCATCTCTTCAGTCTGCCCCTGAAGCGGGCCGAGCGCGAACGTCATCGTGCCGTCCACGACGATGCGGCCGTTGACGCGCGCGAAGCCTCGAAGACGCCCATGCGGCTGCGCAGGCGCTTCACGCGCGCCTCGATCTCCACCACGTCGCCGGCGTAGACCGGCCGGCGGAAGCGCACGCGCTCGATGCCGCGGAAGAGAATCAGCTTGCCGCGGTTCTCGGGCTTCGACAGGATCAGGATGGCGCCGACCTGGGCGACGCATTCGGTGAGGATCGTCGGCGGCATGGCCGGCGGTTCGCCGGCGACGCTCGACAGGTAGCGCTCGTTCGGCGACACGTTCTTGATGCCGACGATCCGCCGGTCCGGCTCCAGCTCGGTGATGCGATCGACCAGCAGAAACGGATAGCGGTGCGGCAGAATCCGCTCGATGGCGCTGTAGTCGAGCGGCAGGGTCAGCGCGTCCATGGGAACGGCCAGTATAATTCGTTCGAATCGTCCGCACCGCTGATGACCACCCCGCCGGCGCCGGCCCGGACGCACGCACCGCGCCTCGCCCCGCCACCGACACCGAGCTGCTGTCCACGCTGTTCGAGCTCGGACGCGAGGTCACGGCCGTGCTCGACCTCGAGGAGCTGCTGGCGAAGATCCCGCAGCTCATCGCGCGGCTGACCAGGTTCAGCGCCTTCTCCGTCTACCTGCTCGACGAGAAGCGGCAGGAGCTGCGGATCGCCTACGCCGTCGGCTATCCGGAGGGCGCGCCGCGCACCATGCGGCTCAAGCTGGGGCAGGGCGTGGTCGGCGCCGCGGTGGAAGAAGGCCGGCCGATCCTGGTCAACGACATCCGCCAGGAGCCGCGCTACATGGGCCCGCTGCGCAACATGCTGTCGCAGCTGGCCGTGCCGATGCGGCGCAAGGGCCGCGTGATCGGCGCGCTGAACCTGCTCAGCGAGGCCGAGGGCGCGTTCACTCGCAGGACGAGGCGCTGCTGCGCCAGTTCGCCGCGCACGTCGCCGTGGCGATCGAGAACGCGCGCCTGTTCCGGTCCGAGCGCCAGTACGTCGACACGCTCGAGACGCTGGCCGAGATCGGCCGCGAGATGTCGTCGATTCTCGACCTCGACGCGCTGCTCGACGCGCATCGCCAGCCTGACCAAGCGGCTGATCGACTACCGCACCTTCGGCATCCTGCTCCTCAACGAGGAGACCGGCGAGCTCGAGATGAAGCTGGCCGTGCGCTACGGCAAGGGCGCCGAGTCGAAGCACGTGAAGCTGGGCGAGGGGCTGGTCGGCTGGTCGGCGCTGCACAAGGAGGCGGTGCTCGTGTCCGACGTGTCGACAGGACCCGCGCTACATCAACCTGGTCGACGACGCGCGCTCCGAGCTCGTGATCCCGATGCTGACCAAGGACCGCTGCATCGGCGTGTTCGACCTCGAGAGCCCCGAGCTCGACGCCTTCACCAAGGAGCACAAGGAGCTGCTGACGCTGCTGGCCAGCCAGGCGGCGGTGGCGATCGAGAACGCGCGGCTCTACGAGGAAGTGCGGCGCAACGAGGAGCGGATCGAGAAGGAGCTGCGCTTCGCGCAGCGCGTGCAGATGGCGCTGCTGCCGACCGAGCTGCCGCGGCAGCTGGACGAGGCCGACGTGGCCGCCCGCTTCGAGCCGGCGCGCGAGCTCGGAGGCGACCTCCACGATTTCCTGATGCCCGAGCCGAACACGCTCGTCGTGGCGGTGGGCGACGTGTCGGGCAAGGGCGCGCCGGCGGCGCTCTACGGCGCGTTTGCCGCCGAGCTGGTGCGCTCGCGGACGATGCGCCGCCGCTTCTCGCCGGAGCTGTTCCGCGTGTCGGGCGTGCTGCAGGCGATGAACACGATCCTGCACGAGCGGCAGCTCGAGGAGTACTACTGCACGCTCTGCTACGCGTTCTTCGACTTTACGCGCGGCGTCGTGACGCTGTCGAACTCCGGGCTGCCGTACCCGATCCACTGCTCGGCGACGAGCTGCCGCAGATCGAGCTGCCGGGCGTGCCGCTCGGCTCGTTTGCCGGCGTGACCTACGACGAGATCGAGCTGCCGCTGCGGCCGACGACGTGTTCGTGTTCTGCACCGACGGCATCTTCGAGGCGCTGAACGAAGGCGGGGAGGAGTTCGGCGCGACGCGCGTGTGCGAGATCGTGGAGCGGCACCGCCACCTGTCGGCCCGCGGGATCGTGGACGCGATCTTCGAGAGCGTCACCGATTTCCGCGGCGCCCGCCCAGGACGACGACATGACCGCGGTGGCGGTGAAGATTCGCAGACTGTCAGGCGGAGTCTTCAGCTGCGTCCGCACCAACTAGTCGCGCTCTTCCGGTCCTCTTCCTGGATGTGCAGGCCGATCGAGCGGCCGCCGAACGACGCCACCTGATTCACCTTGCCCTTGACCTGCAGCTGGGCGCCCTTGGTCGGCGTGCCGCGCTCGCGCGCGAGCACGTTGATCTCGCCGGTGCCGTCCTGGATCGTGTACATGCCGACCGGCACGATCGAGGCGCCGAACGCGGTGGTGACCGTGCCGGTGACGCTGACGGACTTGTTCTGATAGCGGCCCGGATCGGCCTTGAGCTCGTTGATGCTGACGCTGCGGGCCGCGCAGCTGGTCAACACCACACTGGCCAAGAGCACGGCGCTTGCACGAAGCACTCGAGTCATCGTGTCCCTCCCGGGTGGTATATCGGCTCGAAATGGTCGCGCTCGGACCGCCTGTGAATGCTGCCGAGATGCGGCGATGCCAGCGCCTGCCTGAAGTAAACGCACCCCGGTGGCCCGGCGCGACCACCCTAGCTACATCAAAGAGCGTGCCCACCCCAGATCCGTGATTTCAGGCCTGATTTGCCGGCCCCGCCCGCCTCCGTCCTGTGGCGGTGTCATTTCCGGAGGACGTCCGGCCTCCATCGACCCGCGCACGGACGGCGTTCTACAGTAGCCGGCATGTCGAAACGGGTCTGGACTATTGCGCACCTCGCTGGGGTCGGTGGTGCGTCGCCGCGGTGCTGCTGGCCTCGGCTGCCGCGCGCAGACGGTTGAGTCGGGCCGGCAGGTGTTTGCCAGCCGGTGCGCGACGTGTCACGGAACAGCAGGCGGCGGCGGCGAGCTTGGACCGTCGATCCTGACGCGGGTGCCGCTTCGCAACGATCAGGAGCTGGAAGCGGTCATTCGGGACGGGGTGACCGGCGCTGGCATGCCGGCGTTCCCGAACCTCTCGAGCGCCGAAACCGCAGACCTCATCACCTTCCTGCGCACGTTGCGCCCCGCGAATGCCGCGCCGCGGCGCACGGCGGTGAGCCTGGCGAACGGGCGAACGCTCGAAGGCATCGTCCTCAACCAGAGCCAGGGCGAGATGCAACTCCTCGGCGACGACCGCGCGGTACACCTGCTGCGCGAAGGCGCGACGGGCCGCTACCGCAAGGTCACGTCGCAGGCCGACTGGCCGACCTACAACGGCCACGTGAACGGCAACCGCTATAGCACGCTGGCGCAGATCACGACAGCCAACGTGGCGCACCTCAGGCCCAAGTGGATCTTCACGCTGCCCAACGCCGCGCAGCTGCAGGTGACGCCGGTGGTCGTCGACGGCGTGATGTACGTGACCGCGGCCAACGATGTCTACGCGCTGGACGCGGGCAGCGGTCGCCAGATCTGGAACTATCGCCGGCCGAGGACTCGCGGATTGTCGGGAGTGGCGGCCCGCGGCGTGAACCGCGGGGTGGCCATTGCGGGCGATCGGGTGTTCGTGACGACCGACCACGCCCACCTGGTGGCGCTGAGCCGTGCCACGGGCGTGCTGCTTGTGGGAGACCACGATCGCCGATTGGCGCCAGAACTACAACGGCACCGGTGCGCCGCTGGTCGTGGACGACCTGGTCATATCGGGGATCGCGGGAGGCGACGAAGGCGTCCGCGGCTTCGTCGCAGCCTTCGATCAAGCCACCGGCAAAGAGGTGTGGCGATTCTGGGCGGTCCCGGCACGTGGTGAGCCTGGCGCCGAGACGTGGCGGGGGAGCGCGATCGATCATCCGGGCGCCGCCACCTGGATGACCGGCAGCTACGATCCCGATCAGGGCACGCTGTACTGGGCAATGGGGAACCCCGGGCCCGACATGATCGGAGACGATCGCCAGGGCGACAACCTGTATTCGGACTCGGTCGTGGCCCTCGACGTGAAGACCGGCCGCCGCAAATGGCACTTCCAGTTCACGCCGCACGACGTGCACGATTACGACGCGCAGCAGCCGCTCGTGCTCGTGGACGCCCAGTGGCAGGGCCGGCCGCGCAAGCTCCTCGTCCAGGCCAACCGCAACGGCTACTTCTACGTGCTGGATCGCACGTCTGGCGAATACCTTCTCGGCACGCAGTTCGTGAAGAACGTGACGTGGGCGTCTGGCCTGACGCCCCAGGGCCGCCCGATCGTCGTGCCGGACATGGAGCCCACGCGCGAAGGGCGCCGTGTGTGCCCGTCGCTCGAGGGCGCCTCCAACTGGTATTCGGCGTCCTTCAGCCCGCTAACCGGCTTGTTCTACGTGCAGAGCAACGACAAGTGCGGCATCTTCACGCGGGTCGATCAGGCCTGGGAGCCGGGCAAGAGTTTCATGGGCGGCACCTTCGGCGCGGCGCCGGAGCCCGCGCAGCGCGTGCTGCGAGCTATCGACATCCAGACCGGCAAGGTCGCCTGGGAACTGCCGCAGTTCGGCGCCGTGGACTCGTGGGGCGGTGTCCTGGGCACCGCCGGCGGCGTGGTGGTGTTCGGGGACGATAGCGGCGCCCTGTCGGCGGCCGACGCCCGCTCCGGGAAGCTGCTCTGGAGTTTCCAGACCAGCCAGGTCTGGAAGTCGTCGCCGATGACCTACGCCTTCGATGGCCGGCAGCACGTGGCCGTCGCCTCCGGCCCGAGCGTGCTGGCCTTCTGGGTGGGCGTCCCGTAAACTCCGCCGGGTGGATGCCTTGCGGAGGGTCCAATCAGCGGAGGAGCGTCTATGAGAGCGACTGTCATCGCCGTGCTGTGTGCCTGCGCATCCAGCGCGGCCATGGTGTGGGCCCAGGGCCGCGGCGGTGGAACCGTGATCGTGGAACAGGCGCCCAAGGACCGATTGATTGCCATCCCCGAGGAAAAGCTCGCCCAGCACCTGCGCGACATGGACGCGAAGAAGCTCCAGACGCTGCGGATGATTGAGGGCGGGAGGTACAACGTCAATATCCGCCGCATCACCGACGCGGAGACCGGCCTCGTGCACCCGGTCACAGCCGACCTGTGGGTCGTCCTCGAGGGCGGCGGCACGCTGACGACCGGTGGCGTGCTCGAGAAGGGCAAGATCCTGGGCGGCCAGACGCGGCCAATCAAGGTGGGCGACGTCGTCTACATTCCCTCCGGGCTGCCGCACGGCGTGAGCGGCGTGAACGGGAACATCACGTGGCTCAACGTGCGCTGGGACACCGACTGGCCGCCGGAATCGCCGATGGGCGCCGGCACCGTGACCGGACTCAGCGGACGCGCCGGTGGGGGTCGTGGTCCGGCGTTGCCGGCCGGAAGCCAGCAGGCGTTGCCCTACAGCTACGGCGGCAGCGGCGAGCTGTATTTCTCGAAGGAGCAGCTCGACCAGATCATGGCCGGCATGCGCTTGAAGAAGTCGGGCAACACCCGGCTGATCGAGGGCGGGCGCTACAACGTCAACCTGCGCTACAACGGCACGCCGTCAGTCGAGACGCACCCGCAGACGATCGACACCTGGGTCGTGCTCGCGGGCGGCGCGACCGTCAACACCGGCTACCAGGTGCAGAACGGCGAGCGTGTGCCGAACACCGGCGTGTCGGTGGCCACCAAGCCGGGCGACATCTTCTTCCACCCGTCGGCCTTCTACCACGGCTTCAGCCAGGTGTCGCCCGACATCTTCTGGCTGAACATCCGCTGGGACGACAACTACGCGAAATAGTCTCTGGTCTTCAGTCTTCGGTCTTTGGTGTCACTGGTCTGGGAGGGACCTGGAGCCACCAGCACACTGAAGACCGAAGACCGAAGACGGGTCGTCATCGGGTCTCCCTCCCGACGTTGTCAGAAGTCGAGGTGGGCGCTGCACCCCCTGCCGTCCCGACACTCGACGCGTGAAGTCGAGTGTCAGGGGCGATTTCAGAAATCGACTTGCGCGCTGAACTTGATCAGGCGTCCGTCCAGCACCTGTGTCGCTTGCCCCCAACGTGCATTGTAGGTTCCGAAAATGGTGACCGGCGTGTTGACGTTGAACACGTTGTAGGCGTCCACGTTCCCCTGGAGGCGGACGGGCCCGAAACGAAAAATCTTGGTGGCGCGAAGGTCGAGCTGGTTGATTCGCGGACCTGTATAACGGATACGGCTTCGCCAGCGGGACCGTCACCGTCGCCGTCGCGCCGGCAGACAGCGGACGTCCGAGCGATGGCTGGATCACTGCCGACGCAGTACGCCAGATTGGCGGTGTAGTTCGCTCCGGGATTGCTCTGGGCGACGGCCGCCACCTGAATTCCCAGGGGAACGTGGACCGAGCCATTGATCTTGATGCGGCTCTGATACGGCACGTTGACCTCGCAGTTGAAGAGCTGCTGCGGTGAGTCGATGACGTAGCAGCTGTTGGTGCTGGCCGAGGCGTTCCCACCGGCCACTGTGCCCAACTGCACCGCATTTCCGATGTTCCAGCCCCCGCCCAGCGTGGCCTTGTCCTGAAGCCGCAACTGGAAATTCACGTCCACCCCGTTGTACACCTCTCGCTGCTCGCCGTAGTTCCCGGCGCGCGTGACGAGATTGTCGATCTGCCCGACCCGGTTCGGGTTGATGTCGTAGAGCCCGCACAGCTGCTGTCCGCTGAGCGCCAGGCGCGTGTCGGTCGGGGCGGTGACGCAGTAGGGGCTGAAGTCGCCCGGCGTGACGAGCTGGTTGTCGATGACCATGAAGTTGCCGTACCACGTGCGGTAGTAGCCGGCGTTCACCACGAGGTAGGGCAGGATCTCGCGGTCGATCGTCACCGAGGTCTGCCAGTTGTAGGGCCGGTTTCCGAAGCCGGTGACCCAGTCGGGATCCGCGCGGTAACTGGGGGTGTTCGTGCCGAAGTTGGCGTTCAGCATGGCCCCGCATTCCCCGTTGGCCGTCCGGAGCGTCAAGTCGCACTCCGGCAGGAAGTTCCCGTTGGCGTCGTTCCAGGTCCGCCCCGTGCTGCCCAGGGAGTTCCCCGGGCCAAACGGATCGAACAGGTTCGCGAGGCCGGTGGTGTTCGAGCTGACGTAGCGGTTGATGCCGAACTTGATCGCGGTCTTCGCGTCTCCCGCCGGATCCCACACGATGCCGAACCTCGGGTTGAGGTCCTTCCAGTTCGGCACGTTCTTGATGGCCGGGAACGACTGGGCGGCGACCAGCGCACCGGCCTGCACCGACGACGCAGCGACCGACTCGCGGAGCCATTCGAAGCGCAGACCCGCGCTCACCGTGAAGCGCCCCAGCCGCCACTGGTCCTGCGCGTACAGCGCGAGGTCGGGATTGAGCTGGTCCACCTGCAAATTGGGCGAGATGAACTGGGTGAGCTGGGTGGGCCGGCCATTCAGGAACGTGTAGGTCACCGGAAGTCCATTGACCTGCGCCGGCCCGCGCACGTTGTAGGCACGCTGCCCGCCGCCGAGACCGTACATCCAGAACACGCCGGTCTTGATCGTGTGCCGGCTGGTCACGAACGACACGTTGAAGCGGCCGTTGGTCTGGTGCGACAAGCTCAAGCCCCGGCCGGCGGCGACGCCGTTGTAGGTGTAGCCCAGCCCCACGTCGTTGATCGACACGTTGTCCACGAGCTGACCGCCACACCCGTCGTAGTCGCTCAGGAACAGATCCGACCCGAAGCTCTGGAAGTTGAACTTGCTGACCGTCACGCCGGCGTCGAAGAGCATGCTCGACGACTGGGGCCGGCTCCACGTGCCCTGCATGACCTGGTGCCGCTGACAGTATCCCTGGTTGGCTTCGTTCTTGATGGTCCCGGTCTCGAGTTGGCCGGTGAGCTGGTCCTGGAAGTTTCGCTGCTTGTCCCACGAGAACATGAACTTGTCCTTGAGCGATGCCTGGAACGTCAGGCGTCCGCCGACGGCCTTGTCGATTTCGTCGGGCTCGATGGGACGGGACAGGTCCGGCGTGTAGATGAAGTCGTTCGTGTTGGCGTCGGCATAGAGATTGGCTACGCCCGTGGTCGTGCCCCAGCCTCGAGCGGACGCGAAGAACCACAGCCGTTCCCTCAGCAGTGGCCCGCCGATGGCGCCATTGACGTCATAGACCTTCTTCACGCTGTTGATCGACGTGAGCCCCTGGCTTCGAAGCTCGTCGTCGAGGTTGTTGCTCTGCAGGCCGGAACTGGTGCCGCCGAGGAACAGCGAGCCGGTGAACCGGCTGCCACCGCTCCTGGGAATGCTGTTGACCTGCGCACCGCCCAGGGAGTACTGGGCCGACCCCATCGTGCCCAGGTCGACGAGGACCTCGTCGACGGCGAGGGGATTGATGTAGTAGCCGCGGCCGGTGCCCTCCAACGTTGCCTGAAAGACCGGCGCCGGACTGACCGGCGTCGATGGCGTGGTCGCGTTCGGTGCGCCGATGCCAGGCGTGAGCGCGTTGTAGCGCATGCCGTCCTGCAGCAGCCGCGAGTCGAACGTCTTGCCGCCGTGGACCGAGATCCGGACTGAGCGCTCGCCCTTGCTGCCGCCGACGTCCTGGGCGTTCGGCGGCTCGACCACGGCCGGGATCAGGGCAGCGATGCCGAGCACGCTCTTGGCGGTCGGTACCGTGTCCATGACCTCGCGTGTGACCGTGCGCTGCTGCGTCGCGCTCTGCACGTCCACCAGCGGCGTGGCTCCGGAAACCGTGATCGTTTCCTGCAGCTGGCTGACCGTCAGCTCCGCGTCGATCTGCGCGGTGAAGTTGGTGCGCAGCTCCAGCCCGTCGCGCTTGAACGTGGCGAACCCCGGCAGCGTGAAGGTGACGGCATACGTCCCCGGGCGTAGTTCGGGCAGCCGATACTCGCCGCGGTCGTTCGAGACCGTCGCCCGCACCCGCTCGATCAAGGCGGGACTCGCGGCCTCGACCGTCACGCCGGGGAGGACGCCCCCGGACGCGTCCCGTCACTACGCCGGCGATGGTCGCGGAGCTGGTCCCCTGCGCCGCGGCGGCGGCGGGGAGCAAGGCAAGGGCGGTGGCGATTGCCAATGCGCCTCGTGGTACACGTCCCATGGTCACGACCCTCCTACCGCGCTGCCCTGGCGGGCGGCGAACGACGAGTGGACTACGCCGGAACGGTGCCGGGGCGCAAGCCCGCGCCCGACAGCACGCGAATCATAGCCCGCCGCCGCTGCGTGTCCATACCTCGTTGGAGGTATGCGACATAACGCTTCGTCGCTCTTGGCAGAGCGCGTCGAATTCGGCCATGATGCGCGCGATGGGCGGGTGGAGACCGGCGGCGGCTGGCTAGACTGACGCGCCAATCGGAGGAACAGCGCCATGTATCTCGACCGAACGTTCGCGGCACTGGCTGTCGGTGCGGTGGTGCTCACCGCCACATGGCCGCCCCAGCATTTCCTTCAGGCGCAGGCCGCCTCCACGACGAAGATGCCAGTCTTTGAGGTGGACCGCACGTGGCCGAAGCTGCCGAATGGCTGGGTGCTGGGCCATGTGCCGTCGGTGGCCATCGATCGCGACGACCACATCTGGGTGCTGCACCGGCCTCGCACCGTGCCGGAGAACCAGCGAGCGCAAGCGGCACCGCCGGTGCTCGAGTTCGATGCCGCCGGCGCGTTCCTGCGCGCCTGGGGAGGCCCCGGTGCCGGATACGACTGGCCCGACAGCGAGCACGGCATCTCAGTGGACTATCGCAGCAACGTGTGGATCGGCGGCAGCAGCCCCACGTCCCAGTCGTTGACCCGGCGGTCCGACGACATGCTGCTGAAGTTCACGAGCGCCGGCAAGTTCCTGTTGCAGCTGGGAGGACCCGACAAAAGCGCAGGCAACAAGGACACGCGGAGCGTGAACAAGGCCGCCGATGCCTTCGTCTACCCGAAGACCAACGAGCTGTTCGTGGCCGACGGCTACGGCAACCGTCGCGTGATCGTGTTCGACGCCGACACCGGGGCCTTCAAGCGCATGTGGGGGGCGTTCGGCAACGTGCCGATCGACGTGCCTGCCGCGCCGGCGCCACCGCCCGGCCCGGCGCCAGCCGGCGGCCGGGGCGTGCCGGCCCCGCTCGATACCGAGGGCCAGGGGTCGCAGCAATTCGGCGGACCCGTGCACGGCGTGAAGGTGGCCAACGACGGCCTGGTCTATGTGGCCGATCGCCAGAACCGGCGCGTGCAGGTGTTCTCGCTCGACGGCAAGTACATCACGCAGGTGTTCGTGAATCGTGCCGGCCCGTCGAACGGTTCGGTGGCCGGCATCGCGTTCTCGCCCGACGACGAGCAGCGGTACATGTACCTCGCCGACTACGGCAACTCGCACGTGGCGGTGATGGACCGCAAGAGCCTGCAGATCCTCTATCAGTTCGGCAGCCGCAGCGCCGAAGCCGGCCACTTCCAGGGCCCGCACCACCTGGCCGTGGACTCGAAGGGCAACCTGTTCGTGGCGGAGGTCGCGCCCGGCAATCGCGTGCAGCGGTTCGCGTTCCGAGGGGTGTCGGCGACGATGCCCGCTGGAGCGCTGACCGCGGCGCAGCTCGCACCGGCTGCAGTGGCGGCGGCGCAGGCGCCGGCCTCCGGCGCGCCGGCGCGAGGGTTCCCGCCGCCGGGACAAGCGCGCGGAGGCTATCCGCCGTGGACGAGCACGATGGCCAACCCGTACCGGGTCACGCCCAACTGGCCGCGGCTCGGCGACATCAAGCCCGGTGCGGCGATCGGCATCATCCCGGACGGCAAGGGCGGGACGTGGCTGCACCACCGTTCGGAGCCGCCAATCCTGCACATCGACGCGTCGGGTGCCGTCGATCGCCGCTTCGGCAACGGAATGTTCGTGCAGGCACACGGCTTCTGCCAGGACCGGGACGGCAATTTCTGGGCCGGCGACAGCGGACCCTTCCAGGACAGTCCGTCCACCAAGGGCCGTGGCTTCCAGTTGTTCAAGTTCAGCCCCGATGGCAAGGTGCTGCTGACACTGGGCCGGGCGGGCGTGTCGCGCGCCGGCGCCGACACCTTCATCGGGCCCACTGCGTGTGCGATCGCGCCCAACGGCGACGTCATCGTCGCCGATGGCCATTGGCCACGCCCCACCGACGCGCAGCAGGACGGCGATCGCCTGGTGCGGCTGCGCACCGACGGCACGTTCGTCGCCGCCTACGGAAAGATGGGCGCGGCGCCGGGCGAGTTCATGGGCCCGCACGCGCTGGCGTTCGACTCGCAGGGGCGGCTGTTCGTCGCCGACCGCTCCAACAACCGCGTGCAGATCTTCGATCGCGACCTGCAGTTCGTGGACGAGTGGCGCCACTTCGGCCGCCCGAGCGGCATCGCCATCCTGCGGGACGACACCCTTATCGTGGCGGACTCGGAATCGAGCCAGTTCATCGGCGGACCCCCCGAGGCGCCCGAAGGCGGCGGCAACAAGATTCGCAATCCCGGGTGGGGCAACGGCATCCGCATCGGCAGCGCCAGGGACGGATCGCTGCGCTATTACGTGCCGGGCACACGCCCCGAGGGTATGGGCGCGGACAACGAGGGCAACGTGTTCGCGGGGCTGACCGGCGGCTGCGACGCGAGCCCGTCGGGCGGGTGTCTGCAAAAATGGGTCAGACGTTGATCAAAAAGGAAGGTCGTTCCGGACGAGGCACATCATGACCAGAACCCACGCTCTTCGATCGATCACCACCATGGCGGTGGCGGTGCCGGCGTTTGCCGTGCTGCTCGGCGTCACGGCCACGCGACCGTTGGCGCAATCGGGCCCGCCCGCGATCGCCACCGACATCACCGCCGCCGAGGTGCGGGCGGTGATGGACCATCCCACCGGCGGCACCGACCGGCTGATCAAGGCGGTCGACATGGGGCGCTACAACGTCGGCGTCGGTGTACTGCGACGCGGTCCCACCAAGCCCGGGGCGCCGGTCGGCGCGATCAATCACACGAATATCACCGAGGTGTACTACGTGATCTCCGGTAGCGGCACGCTCCTCACCGGCGGCACGGTGGAGAATGCCCGGCCGGCGGCCGCCGACAGCGAGATCGTCCGTGTCGCCGTCGGTCCGAGCAACCAGGGCACGTTCAAGGAGCCCGCGCAGCGGCGGCGCGTCGGCGCAGGCGACGTCGTGATCATCCCGCCGGGCGTGTACCACGGGTTCGACGAGATCACGACCGGCATCGAGTACCTGGCCGTGCGGCCCGATCCCGACCACGTGTTGCCGGCCGGCTTCGTACACCCGGCCGTCAAGAAATAGGTGCCCATGCGGATCCTGGCCATCTTCCTCGCCTCGTTGCCCGTTTTGTTGACGGGGCAGGGCGCGCAGCCGGGCGGTGCGGCTGCGCCGCCGACGCCTTTGGCACCCGACGCGCTGTTCACGGTGGCGTGCGCCACGTCTACGCTGGAGGCCGGGCCGATCTACGCGCTCGACGACGGCGCGTTCGGACCACGCATGCAGTACATCAACGGCGGCGTCCGCACGCTGGCCGACAACGGCGCCCACGCCGCCACCAACGCCACCACGCAGATGCTGATCGTGCTGCGAGACAACCCGAAAGTACGGCTGCTCTTCACGCTGGCCGAAGGGCTGTACCGCATCGTCGCGAAGCGCTCCGCGGGCATCCGAACACTGGCCGACCTCAAGGGCAAGCGCGTTGTGGTGCCGCGTAACACGTCGGCGCACTACTACCTGGTGGCGATGCTGCGGTCGGCCGGGCTGGCCGAGTCGGACGTGACCATCGTGACGGCGCCCGCCACTGGCATGGCCGCCGCGATAATGCGCGGCGAGGCCGACGCGATCTCGATGTGGGAGCCCGAGTCGCAGAACGCGGCAGACGCACTCGGGTCCGACGCCGTGATCTTCCAGGACAACAAGGCGTACCGCGAGTTCTTCAGCGTCTACTCCTCCACCGACGTACTGGAGAACCCGAAGCGCCGAGGCGAGCTGGTGGAGTTCGTCCGTGCGCTGGCGGGGATGACCCGCGAGGTGCAGAAGGACCCGCAGCGGTTCTTCCCGCTCTTCAGCCGGGTGACCGGCCACCCCGAGGCGCGGATCGCCAGGGGCTGGGAGCACCACGCGTTCCCCCTGGCTGTGCCCTCCGATCTGCTGGACATCATCACCGAAGAGGAAAAGTGGGTCGCCTCCGGCCAGCAGCGCACGCCGCGCTCACGTGCCGAGCTACAAGGCTTCATCGATCCATCCGTTATTCGCGAGGCCACACTCGTTGGTCGTTAGTCGTGGGTCGTGCGTGATCTGAGCTGGTCAATGAACCGGTTCAGCATGCGTCCGACCTTGTCGGTCCGTTCACTTCGGCTTCGGCCTTCTGAATCCGAGCGCCACTTACGAGGTGGAACACGAATGGAAGCCGTCGTCTCCGGCGGGCACCCTCGGCGATGTTCGATGGATATCGACACGCTCATGGCGGGAACGACGCGGGTGGGAAGCGGGTGCGGTATGTCGATAGCCAGCGCCATCGACTCCGCGCCAGACATGGAGGTCCCTGAACGATTGCACCGGCACACTTTGGAGAAAGCATGAGGAGAGCGCCATTCCCGAACGACGCGTTGCCTGCCGATTACGCAAGGCGACAGCTCCCTTGGTCCCGGAGGTCGGCAATTCCTGCAGAGTCCGACGGTCCGTCGACCGTCGACGGTTGTGAGCAGATGAAAGCGTGGCCTGTTGCGATACCAGACGCCACTGGCCCCGCGCCCTGCGACCCACGACTGCGACGACGCCACGACCCACGACCCACGACGCGCGACCCACGACCCACGACCACGACCCCGACTCACTTACCGTATTCAGATACCGTCTCTATCTCCCACGCCGACACCTGGCGGATGTAGCTGTCCCACTCCGTCCGCTTGGCGGTGATGAAGTGGTCGAAGATGTGGTCGCCGAGCGTGTCGCGCATCAGCGCGCTCTTCTCCAGCTCGTCCAGCGCCTCGCTGAGGCTGGCCGGGCAGCTCGTCGATGCGCAGGTGCCGCCGCTCGCGGTGGCTCATCGTGTAGATGTTCTTGTTGACCGGCGGCCCCGGGTCCAGCTTGCGCTCGATGCCGTCCAGGCCGGCGCGCAGCATCACCGCGAGCGCCAGGTACGGATTGCACGACGGGTCGGGCATGCGCAGCTCGATGCGCGTGTTCGTCGCCGCGCGCGGCGGGCACGCGGATCAGCGGGCTGCGGTTCCGCTCCGACCAGGCGATCGCCGTCGGCGCCTCGTAGCCGGGCACGAGCCGCTTGTAGGAGTTGACCAGCGGGTTGGTGATCGCGCAGAAGCCCTTGGCGTGCCGCAGCAGGCCGCCGATGTAGTGCAGGCACGTGTCGCTCAGCTGCGACTGGCCGCCCTTGTCGTGGAACACGTTGACGCCGCGCGCGTACAGCGACTGGTGCGTGTGCATGCCGCTGCCGTTGATGCCGAAGACCGGCTTGGGCATGAACGTCGCGTGCAGGCCGTTGCGGTTGGCGACGTTCTTGACGACGAACCGGAACGTGCTGACGTTGTCGGCGGTCACCAGCGCGTCGTCGTGGCGGAAGTCGATCTCGTGCTGGCCGGGCGCGACCTCGTGATGCGCCGCCTCGACGTGAAAGCCCATCTGCTCGAGCGCCAGCACGATCTCGCGCCGCACGTCCTCGCCGAGGTCGACCGGCGTCAGGTCGAAGTAGCCGCCGGAGTCGTGCGTCTCGGTCGTCGGCTCGCCGTCCGGGCCGCGCTGGAACAGGAAGAACTCCGCCTCGGGGCCGGCCCGCATCGCGAAGCCGCGCTCGGCGGCGAAGGCCATGGCGCGCTTCAGCGTCGAGCGCGGGCACCCGGCGAACGGCGTCCCGTCGGGGTTGACGATGTCGCAGATGACCCGGCCCACCCGCTCCGACCCGTCGTAGGTCCAGGGCAGCACCTGGAAGGTGGACGAGGTCCGGCTTGAGGTACATGTCCGACTCCTCGATCCGGACGAACCCCTCGATGGACGAGCCGTCGAACATGATTCGGCCGTCGAGCGCGTCGCGGAACTGCCGGTCCGGCACCTCGACGTTCTTGGTCGCCCCGAGGATGTCGGTGAACTGCAGCCGCAGGAACTTGACCTTTTCGCGCTCGGCGCGCTCGAGGATGCGCGCCTTCGGGTCGTCCTTCGTCAGGGCGGGCCATGGGCGGAATTATGCCAACTTTTCCCCGCGCTCCCGCGTCAGAGCCGATATCGGGGCGAGTTCTGCCCCCGAAGCGTGGAGGATTGGTTCATGAAGATGAAGACATTCGGCCTGGCAGCAGCCGCCAGCCTGGTGGCCGGTCTGGTGCTCGCGTCCGGCGTCGGGGCCCAGGATCGGGAACGGGTCGAGCCAAACCCCCCCGAACGCAGGGCCGAGCCGTGGTTCGAGGGCTGGGGGTCGTCTATCGGCGCGTCCGTGCGCGATGCCACGCCGGCCGAGCTGACCGCTGCGGGCGTGTCACAACCCGGAGGCGCGTTCGTGATTCGCGTGACCGAGGGCGGGCCTGCCGCCAAGGCCGGTTTGATGGCCAACGACCTCGTGATCGAGTTCGACGGCGAGCAGGTGCGCAGCGCGCAGGCACCTGGTCCGCCTGGTCCGCGAGACGGCCGTTGGCCGAAGCGTGAAGGCGACGCTGGTGCGCGACAAGGCCCGGCGCAGCGTCGAGCTGATGCCCACCGACACGGCGTCCATCGTGGTAGACGGCGACGCGATTCAGCGTCAGGTGGAACGCGCGACGCGCGATCTCCCGCGGCTCCACTTCGACTTCGACCCGGACGATTTCCGCTCGTTCGGCGGCCGCCAGCGTCTGGGCGTGCAGCTGATGCCGCTGTCCGATCAGCTGGCGACCTATTTCGGCGTCAAGGACGGCGTGCTGGTGGCGTCGGTCGAGGCGGATTCTCCCGCCGCACGCGCGGGCCTGAAAGCGGGCGACGTCATCACCGCCGTGAACAGCCGGACGGTGGACGACGCACGCGACGTGCTCGACGAGATCGGCCGAGGGGAATCGGCCCTGAGCCTCACCGTCATGCGTGACAAGAAAGAGGTGGCGATCAAGGCCACCGTGCCCGAGTCGCAGCCACGGATCACCCGGCGAGGGCGTTCGGTGTAGCGACCGCGGGGTCGCCGGCACTTCCCTGAGTGCCGGCGGCCGTTTCGCTGCGGGCGGCCGTTTCACCGAGCACGGCCGCGAACTGCCCGGCGACAAGACGCGCCGGTCCTGCCACGGTTTCCACATCCGCTTCCGGCGTCAGCTCTGCTGCCAGTACGCCCACCGGGCCGCTGGCGCCGACAAGCGGCGCCGCGAACGCCGCGCGCCGGCTCCCGGCCGCGCCCGAGGTCTGACAGCGGCCGCTGTGCCAGGCTCGAGTGATCAGGTTCTCGTCGGCCAGGGCCACGCGCCCGAGGCGCTGCGCCAGGCCGTCCGGATATCCATGGGCGGCTCCCACTACCAGCGCGTCCGCGTCGCGGACCCAGAGCACGAGCCCAGACGCCTGCAGCACGGCCGCCGATTGGGACAGAGCGGTCGGCACATCGGCGGCGTCACGCAGTCGTCCGATCCGCTCGCAGACTTCGGCCACGTCGGCGACGGCCGGTGCCGGTGGCCGCGCAGGGACCTGTGGCTCCACCACCGCCGTCACGCTGGCGACCGTCTCCACCGGCGCGTCGGCGCGCGCGTCCGGCACCGCATCCCGCGCCGGACGCCGCCAGGCAAGCCACGCGAGGCCGATTGCCCAGGAGAGCGCCCACCCTGCCGTGGCCGCGCCGGCACGCTGCCACCACCGCCGCCGGGCGGCGGCCGTCTCGGCAGCGACGGTCACGCGGAGCGCCTGCAACTCCGACCACAGCGCTGCGGTGGCGGGTTGGCCGTTGCTCTCCACCGCGTCCAGCGCCATCAGCGGGCTTCCGGCGTCGAAGTTGGCGCGGGCGCCATCCACGGTCTCGCGTGTGCGCTGCAGCACCTCGGCCAGCCGTGCGCGGGGTGCCATCGCCACGCCGGGCAGGGCCGCGTCCAGCTCTGCGGCGCGGACATGCAGGTCGTTCACGAGCGCGGATGTACTCGTGAACCACGAGATGTCCCCGTCGCGCCCGGTGATGAACGTTTGGAAGGAGGCGTCGAGCCTGGCGGCACGATCGACCAGCGCGTCGATCTTCAGCGATGCCACCTCGTCCGTGGACGCCAGCACCTGCGTCCACGTGAAGCAGTACCACACGATGCCGGCCGCGCTCAAGCCAATCGTCGCCAGCAGGACGAGGACGAGCCCGTGACCGCGCGATCGGTGCATCGACTCAGGATAACAGGGATATCAGTCTTCGGTCTTCGTCTGTCGCGCGCTTACGCCCGAGGAACAACGTATGCCGTGGGCCACCCCTTTTCAGTCGCGCGCGGACTTGCACGACCTCCACCTCGAACCCGTGGAAGCGCAGGCGCTGTTCGAACTTCCGGTCCTCCCAGGCGGACCAGACCGCCAGCGTCCCGCGTGAACGGAGCGCCGCATAGCAGGCGGCGACGCCGCCGTTGTCGTAGAGGCCGGCGTTGGCAGCGGTGGTGAACGCCGCCGGGCCGTTGTCGACATCCAGCAGCACAACGTCGAACCCACCTGGGTGGGCGCGTAGCGTGAAGCCGACGTCGTTGACATCGACCCGTACGCGCCGATCGCTGAGCGGGTTCCCGGCCAGCGCCGCCAGCGGCTTCCGGTTCCAGTCGATCACCGCAGGAAGGAGCTCGACGACCGTGACGTCGGCGCTGTGAGGCAGGATGTCGAGGACGGCGCGCAGGGTAAATCCCATGCCGAGGCCGCCAACGAGCACCCGTGGCCGATCCATCAGTCGCGCTTCGCCGCAGGCCAGGGTGGCCAACGCTTCCTCCGAACCGTGCATGCGGCTCGACATCAGCGGCTTGCCGTTGGCGAGGATCAGGTATTCAGTGTCGCGACGCGTCAGCCAGATGTCGGTGCCGTCGGGCGCGCGCGCCTCGGCGAGCCGTTCCCACGCCTTCATGCCCTAGCGTTACGTCAGTCTTCAGTAAACAGGCAAGTACGGCGACAGCGCCAGCACCTGCGTCCATGTAAAGCAGTACCACGATGCCGGCCGCGCTCAGGCCAATCGTCGCCAGCAGGACGAGGACGAGCCAGGGACCGCGCGATCGCATTGGTGGAGGATACCAGGAACGATCGGTCTTCAGTCTTCGGTCTTCGGTCTCCAGTCCGTCAGTGCCGCACCGCCCGGGCCCGCTCGGAAGCACCAACGCTGTCGTCGCGCTTTTGTTGCCTCGCGTCAGAGTCGTGGGATCCTCCGGCTGTTGACCGGAGGGTTGCTGGTTTGAATCCAGCCCGAGGAGCAAATCCTTCAGTGAGTTACGGCTCCCCGCTGACATGCGGTTGGTCCCATCCGAATCCGATCACTGCCCGTTAGCAGCCTGTTAGGCTAAGGGTGGCTCGTTCAGTTGGAGGTGGGCCTATGAGGTTCCGCGCTCTTGCGGCCGTCTTCTTCCTCGTGTTTCTCGCTTCCGAAGCGGCGAGCGCACCAATCTACACGTTCGTGACATTCGACGTCCCCGGATACGATTACACGCTTCCATTCGGTATCAACGACTCCGGTCAGATCGTCGGCTACGTCATCGACGCCGCAGGCAAATCGCGCGGGTTCGTGAAAGATGGCGACACCTACACGTTCCTGACCGTCTTCGGCGAAACCGGGATCCCGATGGGCATCAATGACGCGGGGCATATCACAGGCTTCACATTCCCGAACGTGGGCGATGTCCGCGGGTTCGTGAAGGACGGCGACACCTACACGCTCTTCGATGGAGCTGGCGCATTCGTGACATACGGCCTTGGTATCAACGACCTCGGACAGATTGTTGGCAACTACGTCGACGGCGGGTTTCATTCGTATCTAAAGGAAGGCGACAACTACCTGCCGATTGAGTTTCCCGGCGCTTTCCAGACGGAACCGATGGATCTCAACGACGACGGCTCCATCGTCGGCGACGTCATCGCCACCGGTGGCGTCAGGCGCGGTTTCGTCAAGCGAGGCGACGATTACACCGCACTGGATTTCCTCTCTGAAGCAGCGGGCATCAACGATGCGGGCCTCATCGTCGGGAACGGCCTCCTGGCCGGGTTCGGGTATGCCACCGACGGCGTGGGTGTTGCGCCGATCAACAACCCGGACGCGACGTTCGGCACATTCCCAAGAGGGATCAACGACCTCGGACTGGTTGTCGGTTCCTTCGTTGACCGTAACCGGCGCACGCATGGTTTCATTGCCACACCCACCGATGCGTGGGAGCTAAAACCGTTCCCTCCGATTGAGCCGCCTACCGTGCCCGAGCCGGCGTTCCCGTTGCTGATCGGAGCAGGGCTGAGCGTGTGGGGAGTTTACGGGCGGCGGAAGCAGCGTTCGTCTCCTCGCCACTGAGCGGTGGGATTCGTTCGCCCTGGGCCACCAGCAAGGGCTCGGGAATCGTCATCCACAGCGTGAAGCGCGCGAGCGAAGCCCGCGCCCTCGATATCGCGAGCGACGAACACGTCCTGCTGTTGACGACGTGAGGCGTCGAGTGCAGCTCCGCTCCCCGAAAGCCGGCGATGAGGTTGCGCAGGCGCGCGAGTTAGCAGATGGGGGCCCGCTGGCGCGGTCGGCAAGCGGCCAAGGGCTCGAGGAGACGGGGTATCAAGGGCAGCGCCCTTGGCCAGTCAGGACCCGACGTATCGGACCGTGAGGCCCAGCGCTCCCGCAGCGGTGGCTTGCTGAATGTCTGCGCTGACGAACGTGAACGTCGGTAGTGACGCGACGAGGCGATTGGCAAACAGCTTTGCGGAGGCCACGTGGATCGCATCGAGGGCTCGAAGTGGATGGGTTCCGCTCAAGGTCTCGGCTGCAGCAAGCACCTCGCTTGAGACCTCGATAACCGTCCAGAAGGCACGGTCGGCTGCGAGCCGCTTCAGGATATTCGGCACTCGCTTCGCATCCAGTGTCTTCTCGGCTACGCGGCGTCGTAGCGCGCTCCGCACTTCCACGGGAAGCACAGCAGAGACGACGCAATTGTTCTTGCGGAGGAGTCCCAGAACCTCCCGCCGACCCAGTTCGTCGACGTAGCGCTTGATGAGCGCGCTCGTATCGAAATACGGCGTAGTCCATCGCCGACTACGCGCGATCTTCGCGATCGTCGATGATCGTCTGCGAGAGCGGCTTGCCGCTGATCGGAACGGGTTCGAAACGCGGCAGCGGCCCCTTGCGGGTGGGCAGCGTGATCAAGCCTTCGTCGGCCATGCGCTTGAGGGCGGCCTCCGGTTTGTGCTCTCTTTGATCGGCTTGATGACGGCGATCGGCTGGCCGCGTTCGGTCAGGATCACTTCCTTGCCCGCGCGGACGGCCTTGATGGCTTTCGAGAATTGCTGATTGGCTTCGCGCAGCCCGAGCTTCATGTAGTGATGTTACTACATCTTGCGTGGTCGACTCGACAACCGACTGATCAGGCCGTCATTCACAGTGAGCGTTCGACCCGTGGCGATGACGGTGGTACGAGCGCGTGTGATTCGTGGCGGGCCTGAAGACCGAAGCCTGAAGACCGAAGCCTGTTCGCCGGCCGTTTAGTAAACAGGCAAATACGGCGACAGCCACTGCGCGATCACGGTGAACCGGTTGGTGAAAATGAGCAGCCCGATCACCACCAGGAGCGCGCCAGAGACCAGCTCGATTGTGTGGTAGTGGCGGCGGATCTTCGCCATCGCGCCGAAGAACTTGTTGATCGCCAGGCCCGTGGCCAGGAACGGCACGCCGAGGCCGAGTGAGTAGGTGGCGAGCAGCCGCACCGCGTCGCCCACGGTGTCGCGCGACGCACCCACCGCCAGGATGCCGGCGAGGATCGGTCCCAGACAGGGCGTCCAGCCAAACGCAAACGCGGCGCCGACGAGCATCGCCCCGAACGGCCCGGCGGGCTTGCGGGTGGTCTGTACCCGTTTGGTCCTGATACAGCCACTCGATCCGCAGCACGCCCATCGTGTGCAGCCCGAACAAGATGATCACGGCGCCCGCCAACCGGCTGAAGATCGGCAGGCGCTCGATCAGGAACTGGCCCGCGGCGCTGGCCGTGGCGCCAAGCGCGATGAACACCACCGAGAAGCCAAGGATGAAGGCCAGCGACGCCACCACGATGCGGGTGCGTGTGTTCGAGACCGCCACGACCGTCCCCCTCGAAGTGCCGCGCATCTCGTCGAGTGACAGTCCCGACACGTAGGACAGGTAGCCGGGGATGAGCGGCAGGACGCAAGGAGAGATGAACGACAGGAGCCCGGCTCCGAACGCCGCGAGCAGCGTGACGTTCTCTTCCATGGTGGCTGTCGATTCTGCCCGGGCGGCTACTTCACCGGGGTCAGCGCAATCGCCCGGCGGCCGTCAGCGGCCATGCCCTCGGTCTGTACCGAGTGGCCCTTCACCGGCGGCAGATCCTGGTACATGAAGTCCCACTTCCAGCGTTCCGATGGGTTCGATGCCTGCATCCAGTGCTCGCGGGCACCGGCCGGGCGAAGGCCAGCTGCTCGGCTTCCGCGTAGGGCCCGCCGGGCATCGCCGCGGCGATCGCCCGGCGCACTTCCACCGCTGCCTGGTAGCCGAGCGAGAGGCCGAGCGACCGGCCCACGTCGGCCAGGATCAGCCAGTCCTCGCGTGCTTCGCCGGGAGGGGCAATCGCGCGCGAGGAGGCCTGCACCATGCCCGGTCGTTGGTATAGAGCGCGTCCTTCTCCACCCACGCGGCGCCAGGCAGCACGATGTCGGCCGCGGCGCTGAGCGCGCTGTTCTCGACGGCCTGGACGATCAGCAGTGGCGATGTCGCCCTTCTGCCGCGCGTCGATGATCCACTCCACGTCGCCCACCGATCCGTCCGGGCCCGGATCGATCACATAGAGCAGCCGACCTGACCGGCATCGACGGCACGCTGCAGCGCCGACAGGTCCGGAGCGCTGCCGTTGCCGGCGCCGACCGCGAACCCGAGGTCGCGGGCGCCGTTGACGTTCGGCGCATCGGTGGCCGGGACGACGAACTTGGTGCCCGGCGGCTGCGGCTTGTCGTGCGCGTCCACGACACCGTGACCGCGGCGACGCCCTCGGGGCCCATGCAGCCCGTCGACCAGCTCCTTCAGGACGAACAACTCTTCGTTGGACGCATGAGCCGACACGAGGAAGCGAACCGACAGCGGATCGGCCCCGCCGGCCGCTTCGAGCGCCTCGCGCAGCCTGGGCTCGACGTCGTGCCAGCCGACCGGGTTCAGCGATCCGCCCTGGCGCAGCATCGGCCTGCGCAGCCGCGTCGTCGCCTTCCACCCAGTGGAAGTCGAAGCGCCCGATGTCGCACATCCAGTAGCTGTTGACCTCCGGGTTGAACCGCGGCGTCATGCGAACCAGCTGCGTGCCCTGCGCCCACTCCGGCTTCGCCTTGATCCAGGCGCTGGTGCTGCAGCCCTTCGAGCACAGCGTGCAGATGGTATCGACGACGTTGGGGTTGTCCCAGGGCCGGCTCTTGAACCGGTAGTCGCGGGTCGTGATCGCGCCGACCGGGCACACGTCCATCAGGTTGCCCGAAAGCAGCGAATGCACGCCCTCCTCGCGGAAGGTCGCGATCTCGCTGCCGTCGCCGCGATCGACGATGCCGATCTGCGCGTCGGTGTCGACCTCGCGCATGAACCGGACGCAGCGCGTGCACAGGATGCAGCGGTTGCGGTTCAGCATCAGCGTCGGGCCGAAGTCCACGTCCGCCTTGACGCCTTCGCCGTCGAACACGCGACGCGGGAAGTCCATCCGGCTTTCGGCCGGCCCGAAGCGTGTAGGAGAAGTCCTGGAGCGGGCACTCGCCGCCCTTGTCGCACACCGGGCAGTCGAGCGGGTGATTGACGAGCAGGAACTCGAAGACGCCGGCGCGCGCCGCCACCGTCTCGGCGTCGCGCGTGTACACCACCATCCCGTCGCTGCAGGTCGTCGAGCATGACGTCTGCAGCTTGGGCATCTTCTCGATCTTGACCACGCACACGCGGCAGGAGCCGTCGACGCCGAGGCCGGGGTGATAGCAGTAGTAGGGGACCGAGATGCCGGCTTCGATGGCCGCCTGCAGGACGGTCTTGCCCTTCTCGACCGTGACGGCGCGCCCGTCGATGGTCAGCGTGACCGTATCCATAACTGGCAATCATACCAGTTGGTCGTTAGTCCTAGCTTGGTCGTTGGTCGTTAGTCGTGGGTCTTGCCGGGAGCCCGGAGCCTCTCTTTCCTCGAACTTCGCCAGCGCCGCGTAGTCGCGATTCATCTGCACCTGGCGGACGGGACCGTCCGTGCGGATGGTCTGCTCACCTGCCTCGGTACCGCTCGACGACCACGTCGCGCGTCCGCCCGTCGCGCAGGTCAGGGTCACGGTGACGGGCAGGTCGAAGACCTGGTCGGCCGGCTGCTCGAATCGCACCGTGACCTCGTTGCCCCGCCGATGGCTGCGCGTAGGTCACCCGCGGGATGGCGTGCCGTAGATCCATCGCTCGAAGAAGCGATCGAGCGCGCGGCCCGATTCCTCCTCGATCGCCCGCTCGCAGTCGTCGGTGCCCGCCTTCTGGAACGCGGTCGTCGTAGAACCGGCGCAGGCCGCGGAAGAACGTCTCGTCGCCCACCAGCCGGCGCAGCATGTGCAGCACAGCCGCGCCCTTGTTGTAGACGAGCGCGCGGAAGATGCGGAGATCTCCTTGATGTGGCCGAGGCGGTAGCCGAGGTACACCGGGCCCTGGTCGGATTCCGACGAGCGACCAGCGCCGGAACTGCCGCAGCATGTCGAGGAACACTCGTCGCCGCGCGTCTTCTGCGCGTACAGCGCCGCGAATACTGCGCGAACCCTTCGCTGAGCCACTGCTCGTGGTAGTTCTTCCAGCCGACCGCCTGGCCCCACCACTGATGCGCGAGCTCGTGCGCGACGAAGAATCCGGGAACCCGGCAAACGCGGCCGGATCGTTGCGCCACGTATTCGGGTTGCGGCAGCGGCTCGTTGACGAGCGCGAATAGCCGGGGCTGTGGCCGCCCGGCAGATTCGCTTTCGACCAGGGCCACCGTAATCGCCGTGTACGGCGCGTCCCCCATCAGCTCCGCGTAGAACCGCATGATGTCTTCGACCGGCTTCGCGGTCGACGTCCGCGCCCGTCTGCCGCGGGTTCGTCTCGATCGCCAGCGACACCGTGTCGTCGCCCCGGTCGCGGCGCCGCCGCGTTGGCGATGCACTCGGCGATCTTGACCAGCCGGCTCGCGACGACGCGAGGTAGCGCAGCGGCTGGTCGGCGCGGAAGGTGAACGATGTCCCGTCCTGGCCCGTGAGCCAGTCGCGCAGGCTGACCACGTGGCGAGCCGGCACCGGCTCTCCGCTGGCGACGCGCGATAGCCCGGCGGCACGGTCAGGCGCACGGTCCCCGTCGCGTAATCCGGACCGGATTCTGCGGATACCAGACGATGCGGTTGCTCGACGGAAATGCGGCTCGATCCAGGAGGGCCCGGGGGCGGGCTCCTGCGGGTCGGCGGTGGACCGACCACGGTATCAACGTCGAGCGAACTGCGATTCAATCGGCCCGGAGTAGGTCACGATCAGCGTCAGATCGGAATCCTGGGGCAGCACTCGCGGCAAGCTGACCAGGACGGCGTTCTGCCCGCGCACGCGCAGGTGGAGCAGCGGCCCGTACATCCACGCTGGTCACGCTGCGGACCGTCAGCGTGTCGGCCAGCCGCAGCATGACGTTGGACATCGACGTCGAGCGGACGCGAATCGCCAGCCGCGTACACCCCCTCGATGTCCTGGCGCTCGGGGATCGCCGACACGTCGACGTAGTAGTCCACGACGT
>CAVQMT010000027.1:0-33849 GCA_963713655.1 uncultured Acidobacteriota bacterium | reverse complement strand
ATACGGCGACAGCCACTGCGCGATCACCGTGAACCGGTTCGTGAAGATCAGGAGGCCGATCACCACCAGCAGCGCGCCCGACACGAGCTCGATCTTGTGGTAGTGGCGGCGGATCTTCGCCAACGCGGCGAAGAACTGGTTGATGGCCAGCGCGGTGGCGAAGAACGGCACGCCGAGGCCCAGCGAATAGGCGATGAGCAGCCGCACGCCGTCGCCCACGGTATCGCGCGACGCGCCGACCGCGAGGATGCCGGCGAGGATCGGCCCGAGACACGGCGTCCAGCCGAACGCGAACGCCATCCCGACCAGCATCGCGCCGAACGAGCCCGGCGGGCTTGCGAGTGGTCTGCACCCGTTTGTCCTGGTACAGCCACTCGATGCGCAGCACGCCCATCGTGTGCAGGCCGAAGATGATGATGACGGCGCCGGCAACCCTGCCGAGGATGGCAGCCGCGCGATCAGGAACTGGCCGGTGGCGCTCGCCGTGGCGCCGAGCGCGACGAACACGAGCGTGAAGCCGAGGATGAAGGCCAGCGACGCCACGACGATGCGGCGTGCGCGGCTCCGAGACCGCCACGACCGTGCCGCGCTGTCGAGGTGCCGCGCATCTCGTCGAGCGACAGCCCCGAGATGTACGACAGGTAGCCCGGGATCAGCGGCAGCACGCAGGGCGAGATGAACGACAGGAGCCCGGCGCCGAACGCCGCGAGCAGCGTGACGTTCTCTTCCATGTCTGCCGATCCGACCGGGCGCTACTTCACCGGTAGCGCAATCGCCCGGCGGCCGTCAGCGGCCATCCCCTCCATCTGCACGTTGTGGCCCTTCACCGGCGGCAGGTCCTGGTACATGAAGTCCCACTTCCACCGCTCGGACGGGTTCGACGCCTGCAGCCAGTGCGTCGCCGGCACCGGACGCGTGAACACCAGCTGCTCGGCCTCCGCGTACGGCCCGCCGGGCATCGCCGCGGCGATCGCCCGCCGCACGTCCGCCGCGCCTGGTAGCCGAGCGACAGGCCGAGCGCCCGGCCGACGTCGTCGAGAATCTGCCAGTCCTCGCGCGCCTCGCCGGGAGGCGCGATCGCGCGCGACGCGGCCTGCACCCGGCCCTGATCGTTGGTGTAGATCGCGTCCTTCTCGACGTACGCGGCGCCGGGCAGCACGATGTCGGCCGCCGCCGCGAGCTCGTTGGTCATCGACGCCCTGGACGATCAGCATCGGCGATGTCGCCCCGCTGCGGCGCGCGTCGATGATCCACGACACGTCGCCGAGCGATCCGTCCGGGCCCGGGGTCGAGCACGTAGAGCAGCGCGCACCTGGCCGGCTTCGACGGCGCGCTGCAGCGCCGACAGGTCGGAGCGCTGCCGTTGCCGTCGCCGATCGCGAACCCGAGGTCGCGCGCGCCGTTGACGTTCGGCGCGTCGGTGGCGGGAACCTTGAACTTGGTGCCCGCCGGCTGCGGCTTGTCGCTGCGCGTCCACGTCACCGTGACCGCGTCGACGCCGTCGGGGCCCAGCAGCCCTCGACCAGCTGCTTCAGGACGAACAGCTCCTCGGTGGACGCGTGCGCCGACACCAGGAACCGCACCGACTCGGATCGGCCGCCCCGGCCGCCTCGAGCGCCTCGCGCAGCCTGCGGCTCGACGTCGTGCCAGCCGACCGGCTTCAGCGACGCCGCCCTGGCGCAGCATCGGCTGGCGCAGCCGCGTCGTCGCCCTCGATCCAGCGGTAATCGAAGCGGCCGATGTCGCACATCCAGTAGCTGTTGACGTCGGGGTTGAACCGCGGCGTCATGCGAATGAGCTGCGAGCCCTTCGCCCATTCCGGCTTCGCCTTGAGCCACGCGCTGGTGCTGCAGCCCTTCGAGCACAGCGTGCAGATGGTGTCGACGACGTTGGGGTTGTCCCACGGCCGGCTCTTGAAGCGGTAGTCGCGCGTCGTGATCGCGCCGACCGGGCAGACGTCCATCAGGTTGCCCGAGAGCAGCGAGTGCACGCCCTCCTCGCGGAACGTGGCGATCTCGCTGCCGTCGCCGCGATCGATGATGCCGATCTGCGCGTCGTCGTCGATCTCGCGCATGAAGCGGACGCACCGCGTGCACAGGATGCAGCGGTTGCGGTTGAGCATCAGCGTCGGCCCGAAGTCCACGTCGGCCTTCACGCCTTCGCCGTCGAACACGCGGCGCGGGAAGTCCATCCGGCTCTCGGCCGGCCCGAAGGTGTAGGAGAAGTCCTGGAGCGGGCACTCGCCGCCCTTGTCGCACACCGGGCAGTCGAGCGGATGGTTGACCAGCAGGAACTCGAAGACGCCGGCGCGCGCCTCGACCACTTCGGCGTCGCGCGTGTACACCACCATGCCGTCGGTGCAGGCCGTCGAGCACGACGTCTGCAGCTTGGGCATCTTCTCGATCTTGACCACGCAGACGCGGCAGGAGCCGTCGACGCCGAGGCCGGGGTGATAGCAGTAGTAGGGGACCGAGATCCCGGCCTCGATGGCCGCCTGCAGGACGGTCGTGCCCTTGGCGACCGTGACCGGCTCGCCCGTCGATGGTCAGCGTGACCGTTTCCATATACTTGCGATCATATCAAGTTGGTCAGTTGGTCCAGTTGGTCGGTTGGTCGTTCGTCGGGCCTGGAGCCTGGCGCCTGGAGCCTGGAGCCCGGAGCCTACTCTGTCCCTCGAACTCCGCGAGCGCGGCGGAGTCGCGGTTCACCTGCACCCGGCGGACGGGCCCGTCGGTGGGGATGGTCTGCTCGACCTCGGCCTCGGACAGCTCCACGACCACCTCGCGGGTCCTGCCGTCGGCCAGGTCAGCGTCACGGTCACCGGCAGGTCGAAGACGTTGTCGGCCGGCTGCTCGAAGCGCACCGTGACCTGCCGCGCCGATCGCTGACTTGGTAGGCCGATGCGCGGGATGTCGGTGCCGTAGATCCAGCGCTCGAAGAAGCGATCGAGCGTGCGGCCCGATTCGGCCTCCATCGCGCGCTCGAAGTCGTCGGTGCCCGCCTTCTGGAAGCGGCGGTCGTCGTAGAACCGGCGCAGCCCGGCGAAGAACGCCTCGTCGCCGAGCAGGCGGCGCAGCATGTGCAGCACCGCCGCGCCCTTGTTGTAGACGATCGCGCGGTAGACGCGCAGGTCGCTCTTGATGTGGCCGAGGCGATAGCCGAGGTGCACCGGCCCCTGGTCCGACTCCGACAGCGACCAGCGCCGGAACTGCCGCAGCATGTCGCAGGAACACGCGGTCGCCCCGCGACTGCTGCGCCGTAGAGCGCGGCGAAGTACTGCGCGAACCCCTCGCTGAGCCACTGCTCGTGGTAGTTCTTCCAGCCGACCGCCTGGCCCCACCACTGGTGCGCCAGCTCGTGGGCGAGGAAGAACTCGGGGAAGCCGTCGAACGACGCCGGGTCGCCGCGCCAGGAGACGTTCGGGTTCGGCACCGGCTCGTTGACCACCGCGAAGTAGCCGGGGCTGTGCCCGCCGGGCAGGTCGCTCTCGACCAGCGCCGATCGTCATCGAGGTGAACGGCGCCTCGCCCACGCAGCGTCGAGTAGAAGCGCATGATGTCTTCGGCTTGCGCCGCGATCTGCCGGCCGCGCGCCCTGCAGCCGCGGCTGCGCCTCCACGGCCACCGTCACCTTGTCGATGTCGGTCCCCGGGCGCGCGACGCCACGATGACCATGCGCTCGTCGGTCCGAGACCGCGACAGGCGCGAGACGACAGCGCCAGGTAGCGCAGCGGCTGATTGGCGCGGAACACGAACGAGGCCCCGTCCCGCTGCGTGAGCACGTCGCGCAGCGCGACCACCTGCGAGGCCGGCAGCGGCTCGCCGCTGGCCATCGCGCGATAGCCGTCGGGCACGGTGACGCGCATGGTCGCCGGTGGCGAAGTCGCACACCGGGTTCTGCGGATACCAGACGACGCGGTTGCTCAGCAGGTAGTGCGGCTCGATCGCCGGGCCGGGGCCTGCGTCCTGCGGGTCGGCCGCGACCGCCACGGTGTCGACGTCGAGCGCCTGCGATGTCAACCGGCCCGGCGTAGGTGACGATCAGCGTCAGGTCGGAATCCTGCGGCACCACGCGCGGCAGGCTGACCAGCACGGTGTTCTGGCCGCGCACGCGCAGGTGCAGCAGCGGCCCGTACTCCACGCTGGTCACGCTGCGGACCGTCAGCGCCTCGGCCAGCCGCAGCATGACGTTGGACATCGACGTCGAGCGGACGCGCATCGCCAGCCGGGCGCGGCCCTGGATGATACTGCCGCTCGGGCGATCACCGACACGTCGACGTTGTAGTCCACGACGTCGTAGTCGCGGGAGGCGTCGTCGCTGTAGAAGCGGCCGCGCGCCGCGATCTTCGCCACCGACGAATAGAGCGCGATGGTGCGCCGCTCGTCGCGCTGGAACAGGCTGACGTCCTCGGCCTGCGCCGACGAGCGCGAGAAGGTCAGCGTGTCGAAGCGCCGCGTGTCCACCTCGGCCACGAAGTCCTCGGCCGGCGGCAGCAGGTGCCAGTCGTCGCGGCTGATCTCCCGCAGGTCCACGCTGAACGACTTGGCGGACTGGCGCGCGAACACGCTCTGGGCCCGCCTGGCGATGCGCGCGATCGACCGGCTGCTCCGTCAGGCGCTCCCTGGTGACACGCTTGGCGAAGTCCGACGGGCTCAGGCGGATGAAGGCGGTCTCGAAGGCGGCGGCCAGCGTCTCGCTGCCGGAGAAGATGCTTCAGCTGCCCGCGCTCGGCGGCCGGCGTCGGCGCGAACCGCATCTCGCCGCGGCCGAAGAGCACCAGCCCGGTGACGCCCTCGTCGCACTCGACCTGGAACACGGTGCCCTCGTCGAGCGTCAGCTCGAGGTCCTCCGACGTCACCACGAAGTTCCTGGCGCTGAACGGCGTGGCGGTGTCGAGCCGCAGCTTGTAGAGCCCTCCACCGAGCTGAGCGACTCGAGCCCGACGATGCGCCACGAGTTCAGGTCGCCGCCGGGCGGCCGCCGCACGTCCATGCCGACGGTCAGCACGCGGCCGCGGCCCGGTGTCGCCATGAACAACTCGACCACCATCCGGTAGCCGTCGCCGGGCGGCACGCCTTCGAGCGGCGCGCGCTCGCGCTCGTTCACGACCGCTTCGACGACGCCGGGGCGCAGCAGGTCGTCGGCGTAGATGCGGATGCCCACCTCGGCGACGCCGGTCGCGAACAGCGCGGCAAACGCCTCGCGGCTGCCGCGAGGCCAGCGCGCGCTCCAGGTTGGCCAGCACCGCGGCCACCGGATCGGCCTGGGCGGGTTGCGCCGACGCCAAACGCGGCGCGCCCGCGGCCGCGAGCGCGGCGGCGACCAGCAGAGCGAGCACGCGCAGGCGCCCGAACGACATCAGCCGACTCCTCGGCAGCGGCGGCAGCCGGCGCGCGACGAGCACCGTCAGATCGTCCATCAGCCGCCGGTCGTCGGTGTGCGCGCTGCACGGCGGCGAACAGCGCCCAGCCCAGCTCCTTCGCCGAGGACCAGACGGCTGCGTCGACGATCGCGCGCACGCCGGCTTCGTCGAACGGCTGCTCGGCCTTGTCCTCCGCCTCCACCACGCCGTCGCTGAACATCACCAGCACGTCGCCCACGTGCGAGCTGCGTCGTGCCCGTCCTCGTAGGTTGCCTGCTCGAACATGCCCACGGCCATGCCGCCCTCGCGAAGGGAATCGTAGCGCCCATCGCCCCGCCGCACGCAGCGGCGGGTTCTGGCCCGGCGTTGACGTAGGTGAAGGTCGCCGGTGGCGGGGTCCAGCATCGCCCACGAACAGGGTGACGAACCGCGAGCGCGGCGCCTGCTTCATCACCTGGTGGTTCAGCCGCTCGACCAGGACCGGCCCTTCCAGGCCCTCGTCCACCAGCGTGCGCATCATCGCCAGCAGCAGCGCCATCAGCAGCGCCGCCGGGCTGCCCTTGCCGGCGACGTCGCCGAGCGCCAGCAGCACCCGGCCGTCGGGCAGCGGCAGGATGTCGTAGAAGTCGCCGCCGACGGTGTTGGCCGGGCCGGGTGATGCCGAACGCTTCGAGCCCGGAGGTGTGAAACGCGGCGCGCGGCAGCATCGCCAGCTGAATCTGGCGCGCCACCTCGAGGTCGTTCTTGAGCGACAGCCGATCGGCGACCTCGATCAGCATCAGCAGGTTGAGCAGCAGGAACCCGCTCAGCAGCCACAGCGTGCCGGGGGCGAAGACGGGATGCGGGATGAGCAGCAGGTGCATGCCGCGAAACAGCTCGACCAGGCCGATCACAGTCACGACGAGCGACGCGCCGTAGAGCGCGCGGCGCCCGGGGCTCAGCCGCATCGTGAACGCCAGGAACACCATGCGCGCGCGCGTCGAGCCAGCGCCGGTACCACGGCAGCTTCGCCAGCGCGTCGACGTCGATGTGGCGCGAGAAGAAGCGGTACGCGTCGGGCGTGTCGCGCGTGAACAGGCGCTCGATCTCGGTCGAGCTGAGGCCCTGGGCGTAGGCGCTCAGCACGTTCTCGTGCGGGCGGGGCAGGGGCGGCGGGCGGAACGTTCACGGCTGCGACTGCTGCTCGCGATCCTGAGCCTACAGCCACGAGCCCAGCTCGGTGCCCGCGCGTTTGAAGCAGTCCAGCGCGAAGACCAGCTCGTCCTGCGTGTGCGTGGCAGTCACGATCGTGCGGACGCGGGACGTGCCCGAGGGCACCGTCGGATACGCGATCCCCTGGGCGAACACGCCCAGCTCGAACAGCCGATCCGACAAGCGCATCGCCAGGGCGCCGTCGCCGACGATGACCGGCGTGATCGGGCTCTGGCTCGATGCCGGTGTCGAAGCCGAGATCCGCTCAGCCCCTTCTTGAAGAAACGCGTGTTGGCCCAGAGCTGGTTCTGCCACTTGGGCTCCTGCTCGAGCACGTCGAGCGCGCCGATGCAGGTGGCGGTCACCGACGGCGGATGCGAAGTGGAGAACAGGAACGGCCGGGCGCGGTGGTGCAGGAACTCGATCAGCGATCGCGACCCCGCGACGTAGCCGCCCAGCGCCCCGAACGCCTTCGACAGCGTGCCCACCTGGACGTGCACGCGGCCGTGCAGGCGGAAGTGGTCGACGGTGCCGCGCCCGTTCTCGCCGAAGACGCCGCTGCCGTGGGCGTCGTCCACCATCATGATGCAGCCGTGCTCCTCGGCGATGTCGGCCAGCTCCGGCAGCGCGCCGACGTCGCCGTCCATGCTGAAGACGCCGTCCGAGATGATCAGCGTCCGTCCCGTGCGCGGCAGCCCTTCGACGATGGTGCGCGCCGCGGCCGCATCCCGGTGGGGGAACACCTTGATGGCGGCGCGGCTCAACCGCGCGCCGTCGATGATGCTGGCGTGGTTCAGCTCGTCGGACACGATCGTGTCGTCGCGTCCCAGCAGGGCCGCGACCGTGCCGGCGTTTGCGGCGAAGCCGCTCTGAAACACCACCGCCGCCTCGGTGCCCTTGAAGCGGGCGAGCCGCTGCTCCAGCTCCACGTGCAGCGCCATCGTGCCGGCGATGGTGCGGACCGAGCCCGAGCCGACGCCGAACGCCTGGATCGCTTCGCGCGCGCGCTGGCGCAGCAGCGGGTGCGTGGTCAGGCCGAGGTAGTTGTTCGACGACAGGTTGACCACCGACCGGTGATCGAACTTGGCGCGAGCCGTCTGTTCGCCGTCGAGCACGCGCAGGGCGCGGAACAGGCCCTGCTCCCGAAGCGCTGCGAGCTCACCGTCGAGAAAGCTCAGGGGGTCGAGCGCCATCGCACCGGCCAGTATAGTGGCGCGCGGGCGACGCCGCCCGCGCCTAGGAACGCGCCAGGTAATCGGCCGTGAACGCGCCGATGTCCCGGTAGATCTCGCGCAGCTCGTCGGGGCTGGCGAGGAAGACCACGCGGAAGCATCCCTGCTCGGCCGGCACGCCGAACCCGGAGCCGTAGACGCACAGGATGCCGGTCGCGCGCAGCAGGGACGAGGATGAAGTCCTCGTCGGTCTTTCCCGGCGGCAAGGCCAGCGACGGCATGGCATAGAACGCCGCTCGAGGCGCGACGCAGCTCATCCCGGGGATGGCGTTCAACAGCTGCGTGGTCAGCGCGGCCCGCTCCGCCAGCGCCGCTCGGAAGGCCGGCTGGTGCGAGCGGTCGCCCCGCAGCGCAGCGGCGACGCCGTGCTGCATCGGCCCGGGACTGCACAGCCGGCCGTCCGCCATCTTGCGAATGGCCGCCAGCGCGTCGTCCAGCCGGGGCGTCGAACCGACCACGAGCCATCCGGTTCGCCAGCCCGGCGCGAGATACGCCTTCGACAAGCTGGAGAACGAGATGATCGGGGCATCTGGATCGAGCGTGCCCAGGAGCGGCACCGGCCCGTTGAACCCCAGCTCGCCGTAGACCTCGTCGGCCAGGATCGTCAGGTCGTGGCGCTCGGCGACCTCGAGCAGCGCGCGCCGCGTGGCCGGCGGGTAGACGGCGCCGGTCGGGTTGTTCGGATCGATGACCACGAGGGCCCGCGTCCGGCTCGTGACCTGTGCGCGCAGGTGATCGAGGTCCGGCAGCCAGTCCGACGAGGGCTCGGTGCGGTAGTACCGCGGCAGCGCGCCGATTTTCGCCAGAACCGCGGTGTACAGCGGATAGGTCGGCGACGGCACCAGCACCTCTTCGCCTTCGTTGACGAGCGCGCTCAGCGCCAGCTCGATGCCTTCCGAGGTGCCGGCCGTGATGACGACGCGATCGGGCGACACGTCCACACCCCGGACCCGGTAATCATCGGCGACGGCCTCGCGGGCCGCCGGGATGCCGGCCGAGGCCAGGTAGCCGTTGTGGCCGTCGCGCATCGCCCGGACCACCGTTTCCACCAGGTGTGGCGGGGTCGAGAAGCCGAACGCCACCGGATCCCCGATGTTCAGGTAGCGGACCCGCGTGCCGCGAGCCTCGACGGCCTTCGCCTCCGCCACGATGTTGCGGATGGCGTAGGAGAACCGGTTCACGCGCGAGGCGACCGGTATGGCCCGCGAGGTTTTGGTCGGCATTTACCCATATTACGGCGTCGGCCCCGGGTTCTCCGGGTGGGAATCCGTCTGACCGAAGTTGTTACACGGCCGATAGACCGGAAGTGTAAGATCTACTCGCTTCTGTCGCCTCCGCCGGCCGGCCGGCCGGCGTCGATGACTGTAAACCATTGATTCTAAAGAACCGATAACAATGGCAAAGCCATTGGATCATTGGTCACCGACGTGGTAGCCCGCTCCCTCACCCACTCGGTCGCCGCGCTCGTCCTGACGAGCGGCTTGGAGGCATACGCCCAGCAGGCGCCCGCCCCCGCGGGACAGGCGCCGCAGGCGACGTTCCGGTCCGCCGTCGAGGTGGTGACCGTCAGCGCCTCGGTGCGAACCGGCGGAGGGAAAGTGGTTCGCGATCTCGAGCGTGCGGACTTCGAGGTGCTCGATTCGGGCATGCCGGTCGCGATTCGCGACTTCTACGCCGGCGAGGGTCCGATCAGCCTCGCGCTGCTGCTCGACATCAGCGGCAGCATGGACATGAGCGGCAACATGGACCGCGCCCGCCAGGCCGTGGGCATGGTGCTGACCAGCCTGCGCAGCGGCTCGGACGAAGCCGCGATGTTCACCTTCGACAAATCGCTGCGAGAGGTCGTGGACTTCTCGACCGACCTGTCCACCGTCAACCGCGTGGACCTGGCGGGCAAGCCCTGGGGCATCACGTCGCTCTATGACGCCATCGCGACTGCCGCCCGGCGCGTGGCGCAACGGTCGAACCGCCACCGCGCGCTGCTGGTGATCACCGACGGCGTGGATACGGCGAGCAGGCTGACGGCGCCCGCAGGTGTCCGGCATCGCCAGCTCGATCGACGTGCCGGTCTACGTGCTGGCCGTCGTCAACCCCCTCGATCATCCCAGCGGTGAGTTCGAGGCGCGTCCGAGCAACACCCGGTTGACCGGGCAGGGCGCGCTCGTGGATCTGTCGCGCTGGACCGGCGGCGAGGCCTATTTCGCCAGCGTGCCCAGTCACGCGTCGATTGCGGTGCAGAGCCTGGTGGCGGAGTTGCGCCATCAGTACCTGATCACCTTTGAGCCTGGGGAGCGGCCTGGATGGCATCCCCTCGAAGTGCGGACGAAGAAGCGGAACCTGGTGGTGCATGCGCGGGGCGGCTACATGGCCGGAACCCGCACCGGTAGTTAACGGCGTTCATTGGAGGAGAGACACATCATGCGTAACAAGCTGTGGGCAATGTCGGTGCTCGCGCTGGCGGTGGCGGTTGCCCCGGCCTGCGCGACGAAGAAGTTCGTGCGCGGCGAGGTTGGCAACGTCAACACGAAGGTCGACACGCTGAGCGGCTCGCTCGAAGAGACGCAGGAGCGGACGCGGAAGAACGAAGAGCGCATCGGCCAGGTGGACCAGAAGGCCGAAGCCGCTGGCCGGTCGGCGCAGGACGCGCGCGGTGCGGCGGACGCGGCGTGCGGCTTCCGCAACCAAGGTCAACGGGCGCGTGGACCAGGTCGTGACCGAAGTGGCGGCGACCAACGCCGCGCTGGCGGCGTCGCGCAAGCTGCTCTTCGAGGTCACGCTGAACGAAGCGCAGGGCAACTTCAAGTCGGGCACGTCGGATCTGCCGGATGAGGCGAAGGCGCGCCTCGACGCGGTGGTGGGCCAGCTGAAGTCCGATAGCCGCGCCGTGTTCATCGAGATCGAGGGTCACACCGACAACGTCGGCGGTCCCGAGATCAACCAGCGCCTCGGCCTCGAGCGCGCCGAGGCGGTGAAGCGGTATCTCTACGAGCAGCACCAGGTGCCGCTGCACAAGATGAACGTGATCAGCTACGGCGAGGACAAGCCCGTGTCGCCGAACAACAACCGCGACGAGCCGGGCGCAGAACCGCCGCGTGGTCGTGAAGGTCCTTTCGTAGTCTCAGCGCAGTCGCGCTAGATCGATCGGGAGGCGGGCCAGTTCCTGGCCCGCCTCCTCGATCACCACCTCCCGCGCCGGGTCCTCCGGCTTCAGCAGCGCCGCTCCATCGAAGAACGCCACGACCGTCGCTCCCAGCAGCGGCTGGCTGCGCCCCGGCAGGCTCGGCGGCACCATCCCCGCGCCCGGCGGTGTGGGCAGGGCTCCGGTTCCCGTCTTGGGAAAGTAACGCGGCGAGGCATCCAGCAACGCCGGCTCGATCCTGGCACCGCTCGCCGTGAGCCAGCGGACGGCGTAGCGCGGCACCAGCACCAGCGTGTTCTGCGGGTGGAACGTGAACTCGGCGTGCACGCTGACCTGGCGGGGAAAGCGATCGAGCAGCGCCAGCCCGTCACGCTGGCCGAACCGGCGGTCGCCGGCCAGGGCGCGGATCTCGGCGGCGATCACCACGCGTCGAAACGGCGTCACCACGTCCACCGCGTCGAGCGGCGGGCGGCGGATGTCGAAGTGGTACGGGCGGTGGAAGCTGCAGCCGGTCGTTGTCGAACGAGGATTGGCCGAGGGCGATCGCTTCCAGGACCTCGCGGGGGTCTAGGTCGAGTTCGACCGCGCCCAAGCCGATCGCCGACAAAAGCGCGACGGCGATCGCCTTGCCCATGTGGCCATGCTAAGGCAAAGGCAGGGCTAGGGCTAGGCTCGGGAGCGGGCACTGAAGCCCGTAGACCGGAGCCTGGAACTCCAAGTCAAAAGGCCGTGCGCGTCGCGGCGGGGACACGACGCACACGGTCCGGGGCGATTCTCGAAGCACCGACCTTCGGATCTCGAGTCACACCCTCCGTGCGTTCGAGCAGGATCCGGGCCAACCTCCGGCCCGCGGGATGTCCAAGGATTTTTCACGGAGTATCCGGACGGTATTACGGCTCCGGAAAGCCCTTTCGCGTGTGGTAGCGGGCCAGCGGTCCGCCTTTCCTGGGCGTCTGAGCGCAGCCTCGCTAGACTAGCGCGATGGAGCTGGCCAATCGCGTCGCGCTCATCACCGGCGGCAAGCGCATCGGCGCCGTGGTGGCGGAACACCTGGCGCGCGGAGGCGCCGACGTCGCGCTGGTCTATCGCTCGTCGCAGGCCGACGCCGAGGAGACAGCCGAGGTGGTGCGCGCCCAGGGCCGCAGGGCCCAGGTCATACAGGCGGATCTCGGCCAGGAGGACGACTGCGCGCGGATCGTGGAGGACGTGGTGGCGTCGCTCGGGCGCCTCGACATCCTGGTCAACATGGCCTCGCTCTACAAGTCGATTGCGCTCGACGACCTGACGGTGGCGGATTGGACCAGCCAGCTCGACGTCGACCTTCGCGCGTCGTGGCTGTGCGCGCAGGCGGCGGTGCCGCACATGCGACGCCTGCGCGGCGGTCGCATCATCAACTTCTCCGACTGGGTGGCGGCCAGCGGCCGGCCGCGTTATACCGGCTATTTGAGCTATTACGTCGCGAAGGCGGCGGTGATCGCGCTGACCGAGGCGCTGGCCCTCGAGCTGGCCGGCGATCAGATCCTGGTGAATGCCGTGGCCCCGGGGCCCATCGTCGCCCCGGAAGGCACGTCGGACCGTGAGTTCCGCGCCGTCGAGCGCGCCACCCCGCTCGGGCGCTGGGGCGGCGAGATCGAGATCGCCAAGGCGGTCGTGTCGCTGGTCGAGAGCGACTTCATCACCGGCCAGACGATTCGCGTCGACGGCGGCCGTCACCTGCGCTAGAGAGGCGCCAGATTCCCGGCCGTCACGTTTTCTAGTATCGTGGCCCCGGTGACCGAACTCACCTTTCTCGGTGCGGCACGCACCGTCACCGGGTCGAAGTACCTGCTGTCGCACGGCAGCACGAAGATCCTGTTCGACTGCGGTCTCTTCCAAGGACTCAAGACCCTCCGGCAGCGGAACTGGGAGACCTTCCCGGTGCCGCCGTCGTCGATCGCCGCCGTGGTCCTGACCCACGCGCATCTGGACCACGTGGGCTACCTGCCGCGGCTCGTCGCGCAGGGATTCGACGGCCGCGTCTTCTGCACCGCGGGCACGGCCGACCTCTGCCGCCTGGTGCTGCCCGACTCGGGACGGATCCAGGAAGAGGACGCGCGCCAGGCCAACCGCCACGGCTACTCCACGTCACCAGCCGGCGCAGCCGCTCTACGACGAAGCGTCGGCCAATCGCGCGCTCACCCATCTCTACCAGGTGGCCTACCGGCGCCCGATCGAGATAGCACCCGGCGTCAGCGTCGAGTTCGTGCCGGCCGGCCACCTGCTGGGGTCGGCCTACGTGGTCGTCCGGCTATCCGGCGGCAAGACCATCCTCTTCGGCGGCGACCTGGGCCGCTATTCCCGTCCCGTGCTGCCGGACCCGGCCGACCCGGTGGCCGCCGACCTGGTGCTGGCAGAGTCCACCTACGGCGATCGTGATCACGAAGCGGACGACGATGGCGAGGGCTTCGCCCGCGTGATCAGGGACACCTTCGCCCGCGGCGGCAAGGTGATCGTGCCGGCCTTCGCGATCGGCCGCGTCGAGGAACTGCTCTATTGGATCCGCCGCCTCGAGCACGCGCGGCGTATTCCCGTGCTCCCGGTCTACGTGGACAGCCCGATGGCCGCCGAGGCGCTGAAGTTCTACGCGGCGCGCGCCGCCGAACTGGACCCCGACGTTCGCCCGACCAACAAGAACGTCTCGGCGTTCGCGACCGCGCGCTTCCAGACCACGGTGTCGCCGCAGCAGTCGAAGGCGCTTGACCGCGAACCGGCGCAGCGCGGTGGTGATCTCCGCCAGCGGCATGGCCACGGGCGGCCGCGTGCTGCACCATCTGGCCGCGGCGCTGCCGGACCCGCGCAACACGGTGCTCTTCGCCGGCTTTCAGGCGGAAGGGACGCGCGGCCGCCAGCTCATCGAGGGCGCGACCGAAGTCAAGATTCACGGCCGCTTCGTGCCGGTGCGAGCGCGGATCGAGAAGCTGAACTCGATGTCGGCCCACGCCGACCGCGGCGAGATCCTGCGCTGGCTGGGGGCGATGCCGGCGCGGCCCTCGCGCCTGTTCCTGGTGCACGGCGAGCCCGAGCCGATGGATTCGCTGAAGGCCCTTGTACGCGAGCGGCTGGGGTGGGACGCCCACACCCCCAGCCACGGCGAAACGGTTCCAGTGTGAGTCGCCGCTACCTGCTGGAGCAAGTGGACGACGTGTCCGTCGTGCAGATTTACGCCGACGGCTTCGCCGCGCTGCCCGTGTCGCAGAAGCTGCTGGCGTGGCACCTCTACCTCGCCGCGCTGGCAGGACGCGACATCTACTACGACCAGCGCTACGCCCATAACCTCGAGCTGCGCGCGGCGCTCGAAGGCATCCTCACCCACGCCCGCGGTCTTCCGGCGCACGTGGTGGACGAAGTGCGCCGCTATACGAAGCTGTTCTGGATCAACAGCGGGCCCCACAACGGCGTCACCGCCCGCAAGCAACTGCTGCGGCTGACGACCGAGGAGTGGGTGCGCGCGGTGACGGCGGCCGGCGACGCCGGTGCGCCGCTCCGGACACGCGACGGGGAAACACCGACGCAGCTGGCCCTCCGCCTGTCGCCGGTGGTGTTCGATCCGGCCGTCGATCCGATCCTCACCCTGAAGACGCCCGGCGAAGGCCGCGACATCCTGGAGTCGAGCGCCAACAACCTCTACGTCGGCGTGTCGATGCGCGACCTCGACGGGTTTGCCGAACGCTTCGCGCTGAACTCGAGGCTGGTCAAGACCGGCGACGGCCTGGTGGAGGAGGTGTGCCGGATCGGCGGGCGCTACGATCGCGAGATCCGCCGCATCGTCCACCATCTGGAGAACGCGCTGGCCTACGCGCCGGAGCCGACGGCGGCGGCGCTGCGCGCGCTGATCCGCTTCTATCGCACCGGCGACGACGCCGACCGCGTGGCCTACGACATCGCCTGGGTGCGCGACGACGAAAGCCCCGTGGACACCGTGAACGGCTTCATCGAAGTCTACCTGGACCCGCGCGGCGCGAAGGGCGCCTGGGAGGGTCTGGTGTCCTACGTCAACCACGAGCGGACGCGCCGCATCCAGACCATCGCCGCGCACGCCCAGTGGTTCGAGGATCACACGCCGTGGGCGCCCGTCTATCGCAAGCCGGAGGTGACCGGCGTCTCGGCGCGCGCGATCGACATCGTGATCGAGACCGGCGACTCGGGCCCGATCACGCCGGTCGGCATCAACCTGCCCAACGACCAGGCCGTGCGCGAGCGCTACGGCAGCAAATCGGTGTCGCTCGCCAACGTCAACGAGGCCTACGAGCGCTCGATGCCGGAAGGGCTGCGGACCGAGTTCTCGTGGGACCAGGCCGAGGCCGAGCGGACGCGCGTGTGGGGCGTGCTGTCGCGCGATCTGGCCACCGAGCTGCACGAGGTGATCGGGCACGGTTCGGGGCGCATGGCGTCTGGCATCTCGCAGTCGCCGCCCGAGCTGCTGCGGGAACAGTACTCGGCGCTCGAGGAAGCGCGCTCCGACCTCGTCGCCTTGTATTTCCTCCCCAGCGCCAAGCTGGTGGAGCTCGACCTGCTGCCAGCCCACGCGCACGCCGAGATCGTCCAGACCGGAGTACCGAGCAGTACACGCGCGGCGCGCTGATGCAGCTGCGCCGTGTGCGCGAAGGCAGCCAGCTCGAGGAAGACCACATGCGAAACCGCCAGCTGATCGTCGGCTGGCTGCGGCGGCACACGACCGCGATCGAGGTACGCCGGCGCGAGGGCAAGACCTACTTCACGATGGTCGACGCCGATGCGTTTCACGCCGGGGTCGGTACCCTGCTCGCCGAGGTTCAGCGAATCAAGAGCGAGGGCGACTACGACGGCGGCGCGCCGGCTGATCGAGGAATACGGCGTCGACTTCGATCCGTCGCTTCGCGACGAGGTCGTCGAACGCGTGGACCGCCTGCGGCTGCCGTCCTACTCGGCGTTCGTGATGCCCCGGCTCGAGCCCCGGCGGGGGCCCGACGGCAGCATCGTCGACGTCGACGTGTCCTACCCGTGCGACCTCGAGGCCCAGATGCTGGAGTACTCGGCGCACGCCCGCGCCTGACGCGGGCGGATGCAGGGGTCATGACTCTCTCGTCCCGGGTGCCGCGAGGCGCAGCGCCGAACCCGCTGACGCGCGCGCTCGTGCGCCTGCGGGCGGACGGCGTGGCGGTGGCCGATCTGACCGAGTCGAACCCCACGCGGGTGGAACTGCCGTACCCCGCCGATCTCCTGGCGCCGCTCGGGCAGCCGTCGGGCCTGCGCTACGAGCCGCACCCCCTCGGGTTGCCGGAGGCGCGTGCCGCGGTGGCCGCCGACCAGATGCGCGCGAGGCGCGGTCGTCGCCCCCGATCATGTGGTGCTGACCGCCAGTACCAGCGAAGCCTACGGCTGGCTGTTCAAGCTGCTATGCGAGCCTGGGGAGGCTGTCCTGGTACCGCGGCCCAGCTACCCGCTCTTCGACTACCTGGCCCGCGCCGAGGGCGTCGCGACGCACGCGTACAGCCTGCGCTTTCACGGCCGGTGGGAAGTGGATCTCGCCACGGTCGAGGCCGCGCCGCCGCACGTCAAGGCGCTCGTCGCCGTGTCGCCCAATAACCCGACCGGCTCATGCCTCGACGACCGCGAGCTGCAGGCGCTCCAGGCGATTTGCCGGAGCCGCGGCTGGGCCCTGATCGTGGACGAGGTGTTCGCTGACTATCCGTTGGAGGCGCGGGCGCCCCGGACGGATCTGGCGGCGAACGCTCCGGTGCTGACCTTTTCCCTGGGTGGCGCGTCGAAGACGCTGGGGCTGCCGCAGGTCAAGCTGGGGTGGATCGTCGTCGGCGGCCCTGACGCCGAGTGTCGCGAAGCACTCGACGGTTCTGGAGCACATCGCCGACACCTACCTGTCGGTCGGCACGCCGGTGCAGCTGGCCGCGGGCGCGTTGCTCGAGGCGGGCGGGGCCGTGCGCCAGGCGATCCGCGCCCGCGTGGGCCGGAATCTCGGGCGCGCCCGCGAGATTGCCGCCGGCTTTCCCGCCTGCACCGTCCTGCCGGTGGAGGGCGGGTGGACTGCCGTCGTCCGGGTGCCGGCGCTGCGGTCCGAGGAGGCGCTGGCGCTGAGCCTGCTGGAACACGAGCACGTCCTCGCGCACCCCGGCTACTTCTTCGACTTCGACACGGAAGCGTTCCTGGTCGTCAGCCTGCTGCTCCCGGACGCCGCGTTTCGCGATGCCTTCGAGCGCACGCTGCGGCACGCGTGCACGCCGTCATGATGAGCCCGGGCCGCTGCGCCGGGCTGATGCTGCCGCTGTTCTCGCTGCGGTCGCAGGCGCGACTGGGGCATCGGCGAGATCGGCGATCTGGGCCGCGCTGGCGCGCTGGCTGGAGGGGGCCGGCCAACGAGTCGTCCAGCTGCTGCCGATCAACGAGCTGCCCGCGCACGAGACGTCGCCGTACTCGGCGCTCAGCGGAATGGCCATCGACCCGGCGTTCATCTCGCTGGCCGGGTCTGCCGGATTTCGAGTCGCTGGGCGGCGAAGGCGCTCTCGAGTCGCAGTGGACCGAAGGCCTGGCCGTGCTCCGCGCCTCTCCCCGGGTCGATTACCGCGCGGTCCGCGCCATCAAGGAGCACGCGCTGCGCCGCGCCTTCGCGCGCTTCGATGACGTCGAGATGCGCGGCGACACCGCGCGCGCGGCGGCGTTTCGCGCTTTCGTCGCTCGCGAAGCGCTGGTGGATCGATGCCTACGCGCTCTTCCGCGCGCTGCATCACGAGCACGGCGGGCGCGCCGTGGACCGAGTGGCCGGCTCCGCTGCGCGACCGGGAGCCCGAGGCGCTCGAGGCGGCGCGAGTCCGGCTCGGAGCCGAGATCCGCTACCGGCTGTATCTGCAATGGATCGCCGACCAGCAGTGGCGGGCGGCCCGTGACGCCGCAGGAGACGTGGCGATTTTCGGCGACCTGCCGTTCATGGTGGCGCTGCGACAGCGCCGACGTCTGGGCGCGCCAGGACGAGTTCCGCCTGGACGCGTCTCTGGGCGTGCCGCCCGACGCGTTCAGCGACACCGGTCAGGACTGGAACCTGCCCGTGTACCGATGGGACGTGATGGAGCGCGGCGGATTCGAGTGGCTGACGTCTCGGGCCCGCCGGAACGCGGACTCTGTTCGACGGCTACCGGGTGGACCACCTGGTCGGCTTCTTCCGCACCTTCTTCCGCGAGCCCGACGGCGCGTCCGGCTTCACGCCCGCCGAAGAGCCGAGCAGGTGGCGCTGGGCGAACACGTGCTGCGGCGTGTTCCTGGCGTCGGGCGCCACGATCGTGGCGGAGGATCTGGGGGTCGTTCCCGACTTCGTGCGCGCGGCGATGACGCCGGCTGGGCGTCCCCGGCTGCAAGGTCTTCCGCTGGGAGCGGCACTGGGACCAGCCGGGCCATCCCTTCGTGGACCCGGCGGAGTATCCGGTCCGCTCGATGGCCACGACCGGCACGCATGACACCGAGCCGCTGGTCACGTGGTGGCGCGATGCGCCAGCCGAGGAGCGTGCCGCCGCCGTGGCGCTGCCGCTCGTACGCGCGCGGCTGGGAGAGGACGCCGGCGGCCTCGCCCGAGCTGACCGGCGCGATCGCGCGCGGCGCTGCTCGAGGCGGTCTACGCCTCGCGCTCGGAGCTGGTGATCGTGCCCGTGCAGGACGTGTTCGGCTGGGCCGATCGCATCAACACGCCCGCCGTGGTGGACGACGTCAACTGGACCTGGCGGTTGCCGTGGGCAGTCGAGCAGATGGCCCGTGAGCCCGTCGCCGTCGAGGTGGCCGCGTTGCTGAGCCACCTGGCGGCCGTGCATGGCAGGTAGAGAGCAAGGCACAAGGCAAAAGGCAAAACTGCAGAAACTACCGAACTACCAACCTCCACCGACAGTCCGTACCAACTGCCAGCCGACACGCCCGTGTCAGGATCTGCTCATCATGCGCAGCCCACTTCTCGCCATTGCCCTGCTCGCCGCCATCATGGCCGTTCACCCGTCCGATGCGCGTGCCCAGAGCGACGCCGTCAAGGCATTGGCCGCGGAGCTGCGGGCTCCGGCCAAGGGCTTCGCGCAGCCGAAGACCGAGTGGGGCGATCCGGACATCTCCGGCGTGTGGACGAGCGACGCCGCGCTGGGCATCCCGCGCGAGCGGCCGGAAAAGTTCGGCGGCCGCGCGATGCTCAACGACCAGGAGTTCGCGGAGGCGCAGAAAGCCGACGAGGATCGCGTCTCCAGCTCGGTGAACGCGGTCGGCGCCTTCCGCAACGACGGCGGCTGGAAGAACAAGTCCTATCGCCAGACCTCGCTGGTGATCGAGCCGGAGAACGGCCGCACGCCGGCCTTCACGGCCGAGGCGCTGAAGCGGGCCGCGCCGCGCGACCGCGGCAGCTTCGGCGAGGGCCCGTTCGACACGCCGCTCGACTTCACGCTCTACGACCGGTGCATCACGCGCGGCATCGTCGGCTCGGTGATGCCGGTCGTGTACGGCAACGGCAACCGCATCGTCCAGGCCCCGGGCATGGTCGTCCTCAGCTACGAGATGGTGCACGACACGCGCGTGATCTACACCGACGGCCGCGCGCACGCTCACGCCGGGCATCCGCCAGTGGCTCGGCGACTCGCGCGGCCGGTGGGAGGGCAACACGCTGGTGATCGAAACCACCAACTTCACCGACCAGACCAGCATCGGCGGCGGCAACGGCAACGGCCTGCGCCACAGCACGGGCATGAAGCTGACCGAGCGCATCACGCGCGTGGACAAGGACGAGCTGCGCTACGAAGTGCGCATCGAGGATCCCAAGACCTACACGCAGCCGTTCACGATCTCGCTGCCGCTGACGTCGCCGCCGGGCTACGAGCTGCTGCCGTATGAGTGCCACGAAGGCAACTACATGCTGCCGCACTCGCTCAGCGCCGAGCGTGAAGAGGACGCGGCGATCGAAGCCGACCGCAAGAAGGGGATCGTCCGCAAGCGGAAGAGCATCCAGCAGAACCTCGACGCCGGCGCCCGCCCGATTCCGGGCCGCGCGAACCCGAACGACGTCGAGCAGTAGGAAGACGAGGCTAGCGGCTCAGGCGGCTCAGGGCAGCAGGGCTGCGACGTCCGGCTCGACCCACTCGGCTCGCGCGCGCGACGACATAGCGTCTCGCGCGAGTAGTAGCGAAGCAGCGCATCGCGTTCGCCCAACGAGTCCGCCGATCAGCTCCGGCGACTCGCTCGGGCAGCGGCTGTCCGGCACGGCCGGCGAAGAAGCCGGCGATCAGCGCGCACGTACGCGCGCGTGATGGTTTCGTGATAGCCGCTCGAAGCGGAATTGATCGTGCCGTGGCTGTCGTTCAGCGCGCGGATGCCGTCGCGCAGGCGAGTCAACGCCTCATCCGGCCCGTAGCGATCCACATGCCACGCACCGACCGCGAGATGCGCCTGATGCGTCCACTCGGCCTTGGGCAACGTCCGATCGAGAAAGCGACCGACGAGAGCATCCAGGTCGGTCGCTTCCATTAGTCCGACTTCTGCCTTCTGCCTTGTGCCTTCTGCCTTTTGCCTTCGCCGCGCGTCATCCCCTCACCGCGCGGCGATCTTCGCCCACGTGTCCTTCAGCGTGACGGTGCGGTTGAACACCGGCGCGCCCGGGCGCGTGTCGGGATCGGCGCAGAAGTAGCCCAGCCGCTCGAACTGGAAGCGCGCCCCCGGCTCCGCGCATCGCCAGCGACGGCTCGACCTTGCAGCCGGTCAGCCGCTCCAGCGACTGCGGGTTCAGGTTGTCGAGCGGGTCGCGGCCGCCCTCGAACGGGTCCTCCGACGTGAACAGCCGATCGTAGAGCCGCACCTCGGCGTCCACCGCGCGCGCGGCGGACACCCAGTGGATCGTGCCCTTCACGCGGCGCGACGCGGTGGCGCCGTCCAGCGAGTCGAGGTCCGCGGTGCAGCGCAGCTCGGTCACCGTCGCCGCCGGCGTCCTTCACGACGTCGCGTGCACTTGATGATGAAGGCGTAGCGCAGCCGCACTTCGGTGCCGGGCGACAGCCGGAAGAACTTCTTCGGCGGCACCTCCATGAAGTCGTCGCGCTCGATGTAGAGCTCGCGGCCGAAGGTCAGCGGCCGCGTGCCGGCCGACGGATCCTCGGGGTTGTTCACCGCGGCCATCTGCTGCGAGAACCCGTCCGGCAGGTTCTCGATCACGACCTTCAGCGGCCGCAGCACCGCCAGCGCCCGCGCCGCGCGGCGGTTCAGGTCCTCGCGCACGGTGTGCTCCAGCAGCGCGACGTCGATCACGTTCTCCTTCTTGGCCACGCCGATCCGCGAGCAGAAGTCGCGCACCGCCTCGGGCGTGTAGCCGCGCCGCCGGATGCCGGCGATGGTCGGCATGCGCGGATCGTCCCAGCCGGCGACCATGCCCTGCTCGACCAGCGCCAGCAGCTTGCGCTTGCTCATCACCGTGTAGTTCAGGTTCAGGCGCGCGAACTCGATCTGCTGCGGATCGCCGGCCGTGAGCCCCGCCGCGCGGAAGTGCTCCACCACCCAGTCGTACAGCGGCCGATGGTCCTCGAACTCGAGCGTGCAGATCGAGTGCGTGATGCCTTCGATCGCGTCCGAGATCGGGTGCGCGTAATCGTAGGTCGGGTAGATGCACCAGGCGTCGCCGGTGCGGTGATGCGTGGCCCGGCGGATCCGGTAGAGCGTCGGATCGCGCATGTTGATGTTGGGCGAGGCCATGTCGATCGCGGCGCGCAGCACGTGCGCGCCGTCGGGGAACTCGCCGGCGCGCATGCGCCGGAACAGGTCCAGGTTCTCGGCCACGCGGCCGCGACGCGGTGCGGGCTGTTGCGCCCGGGCTCGGTCAGCGTGCCGCGATACTGGCGGATCTCGTCGGCGGTCAGGCTGTCCACGTAGGCGTGGCCGCCTTCGATCAGCCGCTCCGCCAGCGTGTACATCTGCTCGAAGTAGTCCGAGGCGTAGAACAGCCGGTCGTCCCAGTCGAAGCCCAGCCAGCGGACGTCCTCCTGGATCGAGTCCACGTACTCGACGTCTTCCTTCGCCGGGTTGGTGTCGTCGAACCGCAGGTTGCACAGGCCGCGGAACTCGGACGCGACGCCGAAGTTCAGGCAGATCGACTTGGCGTGGCCGATGTGCAGGTAGCCGTTGGGTTCGGGCGGAAAACGCGTGTGCACGCGGCCGCCGTGGTGGCCGGCCCGCAGATCCTCGGTGACGATCTCGCGGATGAAGTCAGTGGGCCGCGCGGACTCGAGCGGCGGGGCGCTGTCGGACATGAACCTTCGATCTTACTTGAGCTCAAGTTTTCGGGCTCAGGTCGGGCTGGGTGCACCGCCTCCTCGGGCACGCCCATCAGGCCGATCGAGCGTCAGCACCCGGGGCACCGTGTCGATCGGCTCGGCGGTTGGGATTTCGGGGCTCGTGGTCACGTCCAGCTCACGCAGCCGCCGGGCGCTGACGAGCACCCGGCTCTCGAACGACCCGGCCGCCTGGTTGTAGGCCTGCACGGCGCCCGTCGAGCTTTCGCCGCAGGTCGTCGAAGTAGTCGGTGAACCTGGCCACGCGGTCGTAGAACTCGCGGCCCAGCCGCGCCACCTCGCGGTAGTTGTCGGCCAGCGCCTCCTGCCGCCAGGTATGGGCCACGGTGGTCAGCAGCGCGATGAGCGTGATCGGGCTGGCCAGCAGCACGCGCCGCTCGAGCCCGTGCTCGATGAGCGACAGGTCGTGCTGCAGCGCCGCGCTGAAGAGCGTCTCGCCCGGCAGGAACATCACCACCATCTCGGGCGAGCTGCCAAGCTGCTCCCAGTAGCCCTTGCCGCCCAGCTTGTCCATGTGGTCGCGGACGTGGCGCGCGTGCAGCTGCAGGCGGTCGGTGCGCTCCTGCTCGTCGCTGGTCTCGTGCGCGTCCAGGAACGCCTCGAGCGGCACCTTGGCGTCCACCACCATCTGCTTGCCGCCCGGCAGGTGCACGATCAGGTCGGGGCGCAGCCGCCCGGCGTCGGACCACAGCGCCGGCTGCTCCTCGAAGTCGCAGTGCTGCAGCATTCCCGGCGAGCTCGACCACGCGGCGCAGCTGCATCTCGCCCCACCGCCCGCGCACCGACGGCGTGCGCAGCGCCCGCGCCAGCGTCTGCGTGGTCGTGCCGAGCGACGCGAGCTGCTCGGTCAGCCGCGCGTACGAGTCGATGCGCGTCCGCTCGGTTTCGCCCAGCCGGACTTCCACCGCCTTCAGCGAGTCGGCGAGCGGCTTCACCAGCGTGTCGATGGCCTTGTGCCGCGCGTCCATCTGCGCCGCGGTTTCGTTTTTCAGCCCGTCGAAGGTGGCCTTGGCCAGATCGAGGAACGCGCCCTGGTTGGCGTCGCAGCGCCTCGGCCGCCAAGCCCTGGAACGCCTCGCGCAGCTGGCGCTCCGCCTTGTCGAGCACGTCCTTGGTGGCCGCCAGCGGCCTGGCGTTCGCGCTCGGCCTCCTGCGCCAGCCACTTGTTGTCCTGCTTCGCCGCGGCCAGCTCGCCGGCCCACGCGCCGCGCGCCTCGGCCAGCTGCCTGGCGCCGTGGCTGCGCATCACGACGTAGGTGGACGCCGCCGCCAGCACGGCGGCGGCTGCTGCAGCGAGGATGGCCAGTTCCATGCTGTTACTGCGTGGCGGCCGCGGTCGAGGCCTGGCGTGGGCGCGGCAGCGGCTTGCGGGGCAGCAGCGCGTCGCGGTTGGCCGTGTGGTAGGCGAACGCCGCGACGATCACGGCGTTCTTCATCAGGTCCTCGGCCTGCAGGCGGTCGAAGACGTCCATGTTGGTGTGGTGCGAGTGCGTGCCGTACTCCACCGGGTCCTGGATGAACTGGAAGCCGGGCAACCCCACCTCGTCGAACGGCCACCTGATCGCTCGCCCATGGTGCTGCGAATCGCTCAGCGTGGTCATGCCGAGGTTGCGGAACGGCTCCATCCACGACGCGAACACCGGGCGCACGGCCTCGTTGCCCTGCAGGTAGACGCCGCGAACCGCGCCGGTGCCGTTGTCCATGTTGAAGTAGGCCGACAGCTTCGCGTGTCCGGGCTGGAGCGCCATCGTGTCGCGGTCGCCGAACTGCTGCTTCACGTAGGCCCGCGACCCCAGCAGTCCCTGCTCCTCGCCGGTCCACAGCGCCAGCCGGACCGTGCGGCGCATCCGCAGGCCGGTCGTCTTCAGGATGCGCATCGCCTCCATCATCACCGCCGAACCCGCGGCGTTGTCGGTGGCGCCCGTGCCCGCGTGCCACGAGTCGAAGTGCGCGCCGAGCATCACCACCTCGTCGGCGCGGTCGGTGCCGGGGATCTCGCCGACCAGGTTGAAGGCGTCGAGGGGCTGGTCGAAGAAGCGGTTCTGGACGTTCAGCTCGAGCTGCACCGGCACCTTGCCGGCCAGCAGGCGCGCGATGCGGTTGTAGTGTTCCGAGGCGACCACGATCTGCGGCGTGACGACCGGCGGGCTGGCGTCGCGATAGGTGGCCGGCGCGTTGGTCACCAGGATGGCGCCGTGGTCGTTGCGGCCCGAGGCCGGCTCGATGGTGGCCACCGCGCCTTCCTTGTGCGAGGTACTGCATGTAGCGCTGGTTGAAATCGGCGTTGGCCGGGCCGCCCGCCGCGCCGCCGCGGCCGCGGCCGGCGTTCACCGGCTGGGTCTGCAGGTCGACCAGCTCCTGATCGGTGAACCGCCGGCCGAGCGGCGTGAAGAGCGGGCGCACTTCCACCGGCGCCCCGAGCAGCACGACCTTGCCGCCGAGCTTGCCGCTCCACGCGGCCATGTCCTGGTCGGTGCGGATGTTCGGGGCGACGACGTCGGCCGTCACGGGGCCGTTCGTGCCAGGCGTCCACGCGCGGGGAGCCGCAATCAGCGGGAACGGCTGCGGCGCGACCACAGTGGCGGTGAACTTCTCGTTCGCCCAGCCGCGGCCGAACGGTCCCCAGGTTTCCTGGCGGACGTTGGCGAGGCCCCAGCCGCGTGAGGCGCCTGGCCGCCCACTCGGCCGCGGCCCGGACGGCGGGGGAGTTGGTCAACCGTGGGCCGTAGACCTCGGTCAGATTCCAGGCGGTGTCCATGACCTGGGAGCGCTGCAGCCCCTCGTCCTTGATCAGCTGGATGGCCGCGAGGTCCACGGTGTCTGGGCGTGGGCCCGGCGCCTGAGCAAAGGGCACGGCCCCTGCGGCCGATAGGACGAACGACACCAGTGCCACCGCCAGGAAGTGGGGCTTCACGGGAACCTCCTAGGGAAGTCTACGGCGAAAGCCTGACAGCCCAGGTCACGAGGCAGAACCGCTGGTCGGATAAGATACGGGGCTTCTGCGATGACAGCGCGATTCGCCTGATCGCCTTTGCCGCTGGAGTCGACCGCCGCCGGCCTCGTGGCCCACGCCGCCTATCGCGCGGCGATGTCGTCGTCCGACGCCGACCGACCTCGTGCCGGCGATGGTGACGGCGGTCGGCAGCGTGGCGCGCGACATCGCGCTCGTCCCCGACACCACGCGGTCAAGGGGCTGATCCCCCAGCGCACGACGCTCGACACGCTGCTGCGCGGACACGGCGTGGCCGACGACGCGGCCGTGGGCGTGGTGCACGCCGCCGCGCGGGTGTTCGATCCCCGCCGGCTGCGGTCGCTCCAGCCGTTCTCGCTCGAGCGAACGCTCGAGGGCGCGCTCCGCCTGTTCGAGTACCGAGGTCGACGCCAACACCTTCCTCCGGGTGAGGCCGGCCGCTCCCGGCGGCGCGGCGTGGACGCGCCGAACTGGTGCCGATCCCGCGGACGCTCGAGCACGCGGTGACCGCCGGCCGCATCGACCGCGACACCCCGTCGCTGTTCCAGGCGATGGACGCCGCCGGCGAAGCGGACCAGCTGGCCGTGGACCTGGCCGGAATCTTTGCCGGCGAGGTGGACTTCAACAGCGAGCTGCAGCCGGGCGACGGCTTCGCGCTGGCGTTCGAACGCTACACCCGCGAGGGGGGCTCCACCACCTACGGCGACATCACGGCGGCCGAGTTCCGGAACGACGGCCGCGTGCTGCGCGCGATCCGGTTCGCGCCGCCCGGCGGCAAGCCGGGCTACTACGACGAGGCCGGCCGATCGCTGCGGCGGTTCTTCCTGCGCTCGCCGCTGAAGTTCGAGCCGCGCATCACCTCGCGGTACTCGTCCAGCCGCCGCCACCCGGTGCTCCACACGGCGCGCGCCCATCGCGGCATCGACTACGCCGCGCCGGTCGGCGCGCCGGTCATTGCCGCCGCCGGCGGCGCGGTGGTGTCGGTGACCCACGACGGCACCAACGGCCGGATGGTGCGGCTGCGCCACGCGTCGGGTTACGAGTCGCGCTACCTGCACCTGTCGGCGTTCGCCGCGGGGTTGCGCGCCGGCGCGCGCGTCGAGCAGGGCGACACGATCGGCTTCGTCGGCTCCTCGGGTCTGGCGACCGGTCCGCACCTGCACTACGCGCTCACCAAGAACGGCGCGTTCGTGAACCCGCTGGTCGAGCAGCGCAATCTGCCGCCGGAGGAGCCGTTGCCCGCCGACGCGATGCCGCTCTTCGCGGCGGCTCGCGACCGAGGCCATGGCCGCGGCTATCCGCGCGCGTCAGCCGCTGGATTCACGAGCCACGGACAGTTCACGACGACTGCCGTCTGACTCTGTTTCTGACTTGTGAATTGTGTCGGCGAATGAGCCCGACTCCGCTCCGCCCACCTATAATTTCCGTATCCCATGGCGGTGCTGTCTCCGTTCCGTGCGCTGCGCCCGACGCCCGACGCCGCCGCCCGCGTGGCCGCGGTGCCCTATGACGTGGTCTCGACCGACGAAGCGCGGGCGCTGGCGGCCGACCCGCTTGAGCTTCCTGCACGTCTCGCGGGCCGAGATCGATCTGCCGCCGCGGTGTCGCCCTACGCCGACGACGTGTATCGAGCGGGCCCGCGACAACTTCGCCACGCTGCGCGCGGCCGCCCCGCTCGTGACCGAAGACGAGGCCAGCCTCTACGTCTATCGCCTGACGATGGGCCGCCACGTGCAGACCGGCGTGGCCGGCTGCTTCGGGCTGGACGACTACGACAGCGGGCGTGATCAAGAAGCACGAGCACACGCGCGTGGACAAGGAAAACGACCGCACCCGGCACATGATCGAGCTGCGCGCGCAGACCGGGCCGGTGTTCCTGACCTACCGCGCGTCAGCGGCGGTGGACGATCTGGTGGCGGCGGCCACAGCGGCCGCGCCGCTCTTCGACTTCGAGGCCGCGGACGGCGTGCGCCACACCGTGTGGCGCGCCGGCGCCGTCGCGGCCGCCCGGCTGGTCTCGTCGTTCGCGTGCGATACCCGCGCTCTACATCGCCGACGGCCATCACCGCGCGGCCAGCGCTCGCGCGCGCGCGCGTCGCTGAATGGGGCGCGCCCGCGGCGGCTCGAGGGAGATCGACGGCGTGCTGGCCGTGGCGTTTCCCGACCGCGAGATGCAGGTGCTTCCCTACAACCGGCTGGTGAAGGACCTCGGCGGCCGCGATCCGCAGGCGTTTCGCGCCGCGCTCGGGCAGGTGTGTGCCGTCCGGCCGGGCGGCCCGGTTCCGGCTGGCCGCGGGCACGTGTCGATGTTTCTCGGCCAGGAGTGGTACGACCTGGAGCTGCCCGCGGCCGCGGCCGGTTCGAGCGCGGCCGCGAGCCTGGACGTCAGCCGGCTCCAGGACCGCGTCCTCGGCCCGCTGCTCGGCATCGGCGATCCGCGCACCGACCCGCGCATCGAGTTCGTGGGCGGCGCGCGCGGCACGGCGGCGCTCGAGGAGCGCGTCCGCTCCGGCGACCGCCGCGGCGGCGTTCTCGATGCACCCGGTCAGCGTGGACGATCTGATGGTCGTCTCGGACGCGGGCGACATCATGCCGCCCAAGTCCACCTGGTTCGAGCCCAAGCTGCGCGACGGCCTGTTGTCGCACCTGATTTAGGAGCTGTCACATGTCCACCGCGTCAACCACCCGGATCTTCAATTTCTCCGCCGGCCCGGCCGCGCTTCCGCTTCCCGTCCTCGAGCAGGCGCAACGCGACCTGGTGTCGCTGCCGGGTGTGGGCATGTCGGTGATGGAGATCAGCCACCGCTCGAAGACGTTCGAGGCGATCCTGGACTCCGCCATCGCCGACATCCGCGCGCTGACGGGCATGCCGGCGGACTACTCCGATCCTGATGCTGCAGGGCGGCGCCAGCCTGCAGTTCTCGATGGTGCCGATGAACCTGCTGACGCCGGGCGCCACCGCCGACTACATCGACACCGGCTCGTGGGCCGAGAAGGCGGCGAAAGAGGCCGCGCGCGTCGGCACGGTGAACGTCACCGGCTCCACCAAGGCCGACAACTACAACCGCCTGCCGAAGCCGGGCGAGATCGCGCTGACGCCGGACGCGGCCTACGTCCACCTCACCACCAACAACACGATCGAGGGCACCGAGTGGCCGGCGCCCCCTGACGTCGGCGCCGCGCCGCTCGTGGCCGACGCGTCGTCCGACATCTTCAGCCGGCCGATCGACGTCACCCGCTTCGGCCTGATCTACGCCGGCGCGCAGAAGAACCTCGGGCCGTCGGGCGTGACGCTGGTGATCATCCGCGAGGACCTGCTGGCGCGCTCGTCGAAGTCGCTGCCGACGATGCTGAACTACCAGGTGATGGCCGAGAACAACTCGCTGTACAACACGCCCAACACCTTCGGCGTCTACATCCTGGGCCTGACGATGCAGTGGCTGAAGTCGCTGGGCGGCCTGAAGGCCATCGGCGACAGGAACGAGAGGAAGGCGGCGCTGCTCTACGCCGAGATCGACCGGACCGGCTTCTATCGCGGCACCGCGCAGCCCGACAGCCGGTCGCGCATGAACGTCACGTTCCGGCTGCCGTCCGAGGATCTGGAGAAGCGCTTCGAGAAGGAGGCCACCGCGGCCGGGCTGGACGGCCTGAAGGGCCACCGTTCGGTGGGCGGCATGCGCGCCTCGATCTACAACGCGTTCCCCGAGGCCGGGGTGGACGCCCTCGTGCAGTTCATGCGAGAGTTCGAGCGGAAGAAGCGGATAGAGACGAATGGGCTCCGGGCTACAGGCTCCAGGCTACGGGCCTGGAGGTGCTCCACTGCATTACCGCAGTCTGGGCCGGAGGGAGATCGCATGACCAAGCAGATCGCGGCGCTGGCAGTGGTGATGGCTCTTGGCTCCGGGCTCGCTCTGCACGCGCAGTGGGTGCCCCGGGTCCCGCCAGGCACGCCGCTCGGGGCCGATGGCCGGCCCAACCTGGCGGCGCCGGCACCGCGCGGTGCCGACGGCAAGCCCGACTTTTCGGGTATCTGGACCGGCGACGGCCTCCAGAACTTCCGCGACCTCGCGTCCGAGATTCCCGGCGGCGCGCCGATGCAGCCGTGGGCCGAGGCGCTCTACAAGGAGCGGCTCACCGGCAAGCACGCCAAGATCGAGCCCGACGCCAACTGCCTGCCGCAGGGCGTACCGAAGATCACCCTCGCGCCGGCGCCCTGGAAGTTCATCCCGCTGCCGGCACGATGGTGATCCTCTACGAGGCCTTCGGCCAGTGGCGCCAGATCCAGATGGACGGCCGCGCGCTGGTGAAGGATCCGAACCCGAGCTGGCTCGGCTACTCCACGGGGCGGTGGGACGGCGACACGCTGGTCGTGACCACGACTGGCTTCAACGGCAAGACCTGGCTCGATACCGGCGGGCACCCGACCACCGAGGCACTGATGGTCACCGAGCGCTTCCGCCGCCCGTCGTTCGGGCGGCTGGAGATCGAGGTGACCATCGACGACGCCAAGGCCTACACGAAGCCGTGGAGCGCGATGCAGCGCATGCGCCTGCTACCCGACACCGAGCTGCTCGAGTTCGTGTGTCTGGAGAACGAGAAGTTTCAGAAGCACTAGCCGCCGGCGTCTGACGCGCCCACGTCGCTAGTGCTTCTGAAACGCTGTCTGTTCGGGCGCAGCGTTTCGGCCTCCGGCCTCAACGCGCGCCGGGTGGCCGGTAGCCCGGAGCCTGGAGCCTGGCTCAGCCGCGAGCGTTCTTCAATGCGCGGCTCCACCACGTCAGATTGTCCAGCAACCCCGCCGCGGCCTGCCGGTTCGGATCGGTGTCGATCTCGCTGACGTCCTTGATGAACCAGGGGTTGGGAATGTGCACCGCGTGGCGGATCGGCGCCATGTCCAGCTCCACGGCCACCGCGCGCAGCTGCTCCACGCCCCTCGCCCCGCCGACGCCGCCCCAGCTGACGAACGCCACGGCCTTCCGGCTCCACGCGAAGTAGGTGTAGTCGAGCGCGTTCTTCAGCACCGCGGGGTAGCCGTGGTTGTACTCCGGCGAGCAGATGATGTATCCGTCCGCTTCGCGCACCTTGTCGCGCCACTTGCGGACCACCGGATTCTGATACTCGTCCTTGGCCAGGCCCGGCGGCAGCGCCTCCTCGAAGAAGGGCAGCGGGTAGTCGCGCAGATCCAGCACCTCCACCGTCAGATCGCTGCGCTGCTTCGCCAGACCGGCAATCCACTGCGCGGGTTTTTCCGAGAAGCGGTTTGCCCGCGTGCTGCCGACAATGACCTTGATGTCGAGTGCGCTCATGTCCGGCTATTCTGGCACGTCGGGTGCGGGCTGCGAGCGTCGGCCGCGGCGCCTGCGACGCCGGCGCCGGCGGGGCGCAGGCTCGGTGGCTGCTTCGCCCTCGAAGGTGCCCGCCGCTTCCGCGAAGCCGCGCCAGTGCTCCACCAGCTCGGACGCGTGGCCGTGCAGCTCCATCCACGTCAACGCTTCCTGGAAGGGGCCGCGATGCAGCAGCGCCCGGCGCGCGCGTGGTGACAGCGTGGTGTCGGCGAGCCGCCGCTGGAACGCCAGCACATGGCGCAGCCGCTCCACGTCCCGTCGCGCGATCGGCAGCAGCCCGAGCGCCATCCGCGGCTCCTTGCCGCTGTCGTTGCGCGCCTGCGGCTGCAGGATGGCGCGCCCGGCGGGCCCCAGCGGCACCAGCAGCGAGCCGAGCAGCACGGCGTTGGTCAGCGTGTCCGGCGCGATTCGAAGCGCAGCCGGTAGGCGTCGACCGCGGCCAGCGAGGCCCACAGGCCGTCGGCGGCGCGCGCCTGCAGCTCGCTCGAGATCGGCTCGAGCAGCCGTCGTTCGGCCAGCATCCGGAACGCGCGCTCCGCGGCGCCCGACCGCAGCAGCTTGTAGAGCTCGTCCATCAGCCGCGCCGGGGCGCTGCGCGCGATGTCCTCGCGGCGGGCCGCAATCGCGTCATCCACCGGCTTGTCGATCGCGAAGCCCAGCCGGGCTGCCAGCGTCACGGCCCGCAGCATCCGCACCGGGTCCTCCTGGAACCGGACCATCGGGTCGCCGATCGATCGGATCAGGCCTGCGCGCAGATCTTCGAGGCCGCCGGCGTAGTCGATGATCGAGAACGTGGCGATGTCGTAGAACAGGGCGTTGATCGTGAAGTCGCGCCGGAACGCATCCTCCTCGGGCGTGCCGAAGGTGTTGTCCCGGTGCACGAAGCGGTCGTGGCCGGAGCTCGGCGCGCCGCGGCCGGTTCGGCGGCGACTTCGGCCTCGGCCGCCTCTTCGATCGAGACCTGCCGCCGGAAGGTCGCCACCTCGATCGTCTTGTCGCCGAAGCGCACGTGCGCCAGCCGGAACCGCCGGCCGATGATCCAGCAGTTGCGAAAGAGCTTCTTGACCTCGTAGGGATGCGCCGAGGTGCCGATGTCGAAGTCCTTCGGCTTGCGGCCGAGCAGCAGGTCGCGGACGCTGCCGCCGACGAGGTAGGCGGTGAAGTTGCCCTGCTGCAGCCGGTAGAGCACCTTGAGCGCCTCGGGGTCGACCTGGCGCCGCGACAGGAGTGCTCGGCGCGCGGCACGATCAGCGGGTCGCTCACGGAGCGAAATTGTGACCGGAGCCTGAGGTAGTGCTCTAGGCGCGTGACCCCAGCACGCGTTAGCGTGCTGGGCAGGCCAACACTGCTACCAGCGAGGCGAGCCTGAGGGTAGTGGTCTACGGCGCGCCTCGCTGTTAGGATGCCCTATGCGGGTTTCTCGGCTGACCAGACTCTCGATCGCCGTGCTGGTTGTGGCCGCTCCGCCAGCGTCGCCGCCGAATCGCCGGCGCTGGTGAAGGCGCGCGCCCTCTTCAACGCCGCCGATTACGAGGGCGCGATCGACGCCGCCTCGGTGGCGCGCAAGGAGCCGATATGGGCCGATGCCGGCGCCCTGATCGTCGCTCGGGCGCGGCTCGAGCGCTACCGTCAAACCGGCAACGCGATGGAGCTGGCCGAGGCGCGCGAGGCGCTCCGCGCGGTGAAGTCCGCGTCGCTCTCGCCGCGCGATCAGGTGGACCTGCTGATCGGCCTCGGCCAGGCGCTCTACTTCGGCGAGGTCTTCGGCGCCGCCGCGGATCTCTTCGATACGGCGCTCGAGAAGGGCATGCTGCTGAGCGAGCGCGACCGGACGCTGCTGCTCGACTGGTGGGCCACGGCGCTCGACCGCGAGGCGCAGCTACGATCCATTGATCGCCGCGCGCCGGTCTACGCCCGGATCGGCGAGCGGATGGACCGGGAACTGCACGCCGATCCGTCCAGCTCCGTCGCCAACTACTGGCGGGTGATCGCCGCCCGCGGCACCGGCGATTTCGATCTGGCGTGGAGCGCCGCCATCTCGGCCTGGGTGCGATCCACCCTGAACCCCGCGACCACCGAGCAGCTGCGGACCGACCTCGATCGTGTGGTCGGCCAGGCGCTGATTCCCGAACGCTCGCGGGCGCATCCCGCGCGGGACACCCAGGACGCCGTCGCCCTGCTGACGGGCGAGTGGGACCTGGTCAAGCAGAACTGGAGTAGCTGGCGAGCTGCAGGTCATCAGCCCTGTCGTTCAAGCCGCTGATGTCAGCCGTTGCCGTTCCCTCGCCGGCCAGCCCCTTGCGGAACGCCTGTTTGATTTGCTCCGCATAGGTGAGATACGCCTTCCGGGCGGCGGCGGTGGCTTTGCTGCCGCTCAGCACGCTGAACATACCGCCGATCTCCTGATCCCACTGGACCACGCCGATCTCCAGTATGTTCCGGCGACCCGACGCGAAGTCGTGAAAGCCGAGCGTCATACCCGCGACGGAATTCAGCAGGCGACACTCTTTGAGCAGGCGTTGGCCTTCATACATGGCGTCGTTGGACTGGGTGCCGGAACTGGCCGCGCCCATGAGTGGCATGATGACCGACTGCACGCCCGCGGCGTCGAGCGCCGACAAGCACGCCGCGATGCCCTTGCGCACCCGGTCCTGCGTGAACAGCTCGCGACGTCAATCGCCCCGCCCTGGGCAAAGTTCGTGGCGATCAGGCAGACGTTTTTCGGAAAGGCGGCGCCGCTCGGCGGGTTGCCCCTCGTGGCAACTGCGCCAGGAACATGTCGACTCCAATCCGCAGCAGGCCGGTCTCCGGTCCGGACGCAGCCGGCGCCTTTTTCCGGTACGTGGTGATCTGGTCCTCGAGATCCCGCATGACGTCTGGATGCTTCTGCACGCGCGCAACGATGACACGCTGTGTTGCCGGCGTCGTCGCCGACACCACCAGGTCGGTATTGGTCGGCACGATGACGCCGCCAGGCCGATATTGAGAGCTGTCGAGTGCGCGCTCGAGGTCGCCGACGCTGAGATACACCTTCAGAGGTTGCGTGGCGCCTTTCGCTGCCGGCACGTTGACGAGCAGGAAGCTCGGGGCGAGCGCCGAATCCCGTTTCTGGTCGTCGCTGTACATCGCCGCAACCGGCGTCTGCTGGCCGTTGGCGACACCAGCCAGCGCTGAGAGAAGTGCCGCGACGAGAAGCACGAAAGCGCAGGTGTGGTTGGTTTGTCGGAACAAGGCGCACGCTCCTGATCAACGACGCAATAGGCGGCTCATTTTAGCGTAAGAACA
>CAVQMT010000026.1:0-22517 GCA_963713655.1 uncultured Acidobacteriota bacterium | reverse complement strand
ACAGGCGCGCGATGCGGTTGTAGTGTTCCGAGGCGATCACGATCTGCGGCGTCACGACCGGCGGGCTGGTATCGCGATAGGTGGCCGGCGAGCCGGTCACCAGGATGGCGCCGTGGTCGTTGCGACCCGAGGCCGGTTCGATGGTGGCCACCGCGCCTTCCTGTGCGAGGTACTGCATGTAGCGCTGGTTGAAATCCGCGTTGGCCGGGCCGCCCGCACGCCCTCCACGTCCGCGGCCGGCGTTGATCGGCTGGGTCTCCAGGTCGGCCAGTTCCTGGCCGGTGAACCGCCGGCCGAGCGGCGTGAAGAGCGGGCGCACATCCACCGGCGCCCCCAGCAGCACGATCTTGCCGCCGAGCTTTCCGCTCCACGCAGCCATGTCCTGGTCGGTGCGGATGTTCGGGGCGACGACGTCCGACGTCACCGGGCCGTTCGTACCAGGCGTCCACGCGCGTGGAGCCGCAATCAATGGGAACGGCTGAGGCGCGACCACAGTGGCCGTGAACTTTTCGTTCGCCCAGCCGCGGCCGAAGGGTCCCCAGGTTTCCTGCCGGACGTTGGCGAGGCCCCAGCCCGTGAGGCGCCTGGCCGCCCACTCGGCAGCGGCCCGGACGGCGGGGGAGTTGGTCAATCGTGGCCCGAAGACCTCGGTCAGATTCCAGGCGGTGTCCATGACCTGGGAGCGCTGCAGCCCCTCGTCCTTGATCAGCTGGATGGCCGCAAGGTCCACGGTGTCTGGGCGTGGGCCCGGCGCCTGAGCAAAGGGCACAGCCCCTGCGACCGATAGGACCAACGACACCAGTGCCACCGCCAGGAAGTGGGGCTTCACGGGAACCTCCTAGGGAAGTCTACGGCGAAAGCCTGACAGCCCAGGTCACGAGGCAGAACCTTGATGAGCACGGCGCGGATTCGCCAGATCGCCTTTGTCGCTGGAGTGACCGCCGCCGGCCTCGTGCCCCACGTCGCCTATCGCACGGCGATGCGCCGTCCGACGCCAACGACCTCGTGCCGGCGAGGGTGACGGCGGTCGGCAGCGTGACGCGCGACGTCGCGCTGGTCCCCGACACCATGCGGATCAAGGGGCGGATCCCCCAGCGCACGACGCTCGATACGCTGCTGCGCGGACACGGCGTGGCCGACGACGCGGCCGTGGGCGTGGTGCACGCCGCCGCGCGGGTGTTCGATCCCCGTCGGCTGCGATCGCTCCAGCCGTTCTCGCTCGAGAAAACGCTCGAGGGCGCCCTCCGGCTGTTCGAGTACCGAGGTCGACGCCAACACCTTTCTCCGGGTGAGGCCGGCCGATCCCGGCGGCGCAGCGTGGACCGCCGAACTGGTGCCGATCCCGCGGACGCTCGAGCACGCGGTAACCGCCGGCCGCATCGACCGCGACACCCCTTCGCTCTTCCAGGCAATGGACGCCGCCGGCGAAGCCGACCAGCTGGCCGTGGACCTTGCCGGAATCTTTGCCGGCGAGGTGGACTTCAACAGCGAGCTGCAGCCGGGGGACGGCTTCGCGCTGGCGTTCGAGCGCCACACCCGCGAGGGGGGCTCCACCACCTACGGCGATATCACGGCGGCGGAGTTCCGGAACGACGGCCGCGTGCTGCGCGCGATTCGGTTCGCGCCCCCTGGCGGCAGGCCCGGCTACTACGACGAGGCCGGACGATTGTTGCGGCGGTTCTTCCTGCGATCGCCGCTGAAATTCGAGCCGCGCGTGACCTCGCGGTACTCGTCCAGCCGCCGCCACCCGGTGCTCCACACGGCACGCGCCCACCGCGGCATCGACTACGCCGCGCCGGTCGGCGCGCCGGTCATTGCCGCCGCCGGCGGCGCGGTGGTATCGGTGACCCACGACGGCACCAACGGCCGGATGGTGCGGCTGCGCCACGCGTCGGGTTACGAGACGCGCTACCTGCACCTGTCGGCGTTCGCCGCGGGGTTGCGCGCCGGTGCGCGCGTCGAGCAGGGCGACACGATCGGCTTCGTCGGCTCGTCGGGTCTGGCGACCGGTCCGCACCTGCACTACGCGCTCACCAAGAACGGCGCGTTCGTGAACCCGCTGGGCGAGCAGCGCAGTCTGCCCCCGGAGGAGCCGTTGCCCGCGACGCGATGCCGCTCTTCGCGGCGGCTCGCGACCAGGCCATGGCGCGGCTATCCCACGCGTCAGCCGCGGATTAGAGCCAGCAGTTCCGGCTGCCTTCTGACCTCTGTTCTGACTTCTGACTTCGTCGGCGCTAGCCGTCTCTCTCCGCCCACCTATAATTTCTGTATCCCATGGCGGTGCTGTCTCCGTTCCGTGCGCTGCGCCCGATGCCCGACGCTGCCCCCCGCGTGGCCGCGGTCCCGTATGACGTGGTGTCGACCGACGAAGCGCGGGCGCTGGCGGCCGACCCCTTGAGCTTCCTGCACGTCTCTCGGGCCGAGATCGATCTGCCGCCTGCGGTGTCGCCCTACTCCGACGACGTGTATCAGCGGGCCCGCGACAACTTCGCCACGCTGCGCGCGGCCGCCCCTCTCGTGACCGAAGACGAGGCCAGCCTCTACGTCTATCGCCTGACAATGGGCCACCACGTGCAGACCGGCGTGGCCGGATGCTTCGGGCTGGACGATTACGACAGCGGGCTGATCAAGAAGCACGAGCACACGCGCGTGGACAAGGAGAACGACCGGACTCGCCACATGATCGAGCTGCGGGCGCAGACCGGGCCGGTGTTCCTGACCTACCGCGCGTCAGCGGCGGTGGACGATCTGGTGGCGGCGGCCACAGCGGCCGCGCCCCTCTTCGACTTCGAGGCCGCGGACGGCGTGCGTCACACCGTGTGGCGCGCCGGCGCCGTCGCGGCCGCCCGGCTGGTCTCGTCGTTCGGTGCGATACCCGCTCTCTACATCGCCGACGGTCATCACCGCGCGGCCAGCGCATCGCGTGCGCGCGCGACGCTGAATGGGGCGCGCTCCAACGGCGGCTCGAGGGAGATCGACGGCGTGCTGGCCGTGGCCTTTCCCGACCGCGAGATGCAGGTGCTTCCGTACAACCGGCTGGTGAAGGACCTCGGTGGCCGCGATCCGCAGGCGTTTCGCGCCGCGCTCGGGCAGGTGTGTGCCGTCCGGCCGGGGGGCCCGGTTCCGGCTGGCCGCGGGCACGTGGCGATGTTTTTCGGCCAGGAGTGGTATGACCTGAAGCTGCCCGAGGCCGCGGCCGGATCGAGCGCGGCCGCGAGCCTGGACGTCAGCCGGCTTCAGGACCGTGTTCTCGGCCCGCTGCTCGGCATCGGCGATCCGCGCACCGACCCGCGCATCGAGTTCCTGGGCGGCGCGCGCGGCACGGCGCCGCTCGAGGAGCGCGTCCGCTCCGGCACCGCCGCGGCGGCGTTCTCGATGCACCCGGTCAGCGTGGACGATCTGATGGTCGTCTCCGACGCGGGCGACATCATGCCGCCCAAGTCCACCTGGTTCGAGCCCAAGCTGCGCGACGGCCTGCTGTCGCACCTGATTTAGGAGTTCACATGTCCACCGCGTCAACCACCCGGATCTTCAATTTCTCCGCCGGCCCGGCCGCGCTTCCGCTTCCCGTCCTCGAGCAGGCGCAACGCGACCTGGTGTCGCTGCCGGGTGTGGGCATGTCGGTGATGGAGATCAGCCACCGCTCGAAGACCTTCGAGGGGATCCTGGACTCCGCCATCGCCGACATCCGCGCACTGACGGGCATGCCGGCGAACTACTCCATCCTGATGCTGCAGGGCGGCGCCAGCCTGCAGTTCTCGATGGTGCCGATGAACCTGCTGACCACGGGCTCGACCGCCGACTACATCGACACCGGCTCGTGGGCCGAGAAGGCGGCGAAAGAGGCGGCGCGGGTCGGGAAAGTCAACGTCACCGGCTCCACCAAGGCCGACAACTACAATCGCCTGCCGAAGCCGGGCGAGATCGCGCTGACGCCAGATGCAGCCTACGTCCATCTCACCACCAACAACACCATCGAGGGCACCGAGTGGCCGGCTCCCCCTGACGTCGGAGCCGCGCCGCTCGTGGCCGACGCGTCGTCCGACATCTTCAGCGGGCCGATCGACGTCACCCGATTCGGGCTCATCTACGCCGGCGCGCAGAAGAACCTCGGTCCGTCGGGCGTTACGCTGGTGATCATTCGCGAGGACCTGCTGGCCCGTTCGTCGAAGTCGCTGCCGACGATGCTGAACTACCAGGTGATGGCCGAGAACCACTCGCTGTACAACACGCCCAACACGTTCGGCGTCTACATCCTGGGCCTGACCATGCAGTGGCTGAAGTCGCTGGGCGGCTTGAAGGCCATCGGCGACAGGAACGCGAAGAAGGCGGCGCTGCTTTACGCGGAGATCGACCGGACCGGCTTCTACCGCGGGACCGCGCAGGCCGACAGCCGGTCGCGCATGAACGTCACGTTCCGGCTGCCCTCCGAGGATTTGGAGAAGCGCTTCGAGAAGGAGGCCACAGCGGCCGGGCTGGACGGTCTGAAGGGGCACCGCTCGGTGGGCGGGATGCGCGCGTCGATTTACAACGCGTTCCCCGAGGCCGGGGTGGACGCCCTCGTGCAGTTCATGCGAGAGTTCGAGCGGAAAAGCGGCTAGAGACGAATGGGCTCCGGGCTCCAGCTCCAGGCTACGGGCCTGGAGGTGCTCCACTGCATTACCGCAGTCTGGGCCGGAGGGAGATCGCATGACCAAGCAGATCGCGGCGCTGGCAATGGTGATGGCTCTTGGCTCCGGGCTCGCTCTGCACGCGCAGTGGGTGCCCAGGGTCCCGCCGGGAACGCCGCTCGGGGCCGATGGCCGGCCCAACCTGGCGGCTCCGGCACCCCGCGGTGCCGACGGCAAGCCCGACTTTTCGGGTATCTGGACCGGCGACGGCCTTCAGAACTTCCGCGACCTCGCGTCCGAGATTCCCGGCGGCGCGCCCATGCAGCCGTGGGCGGAGGCGCTCTACAAGGAGCGGCTGACCGGCATGCACGCGAAGATCGAGCCCGACGCCAACTGCCTGCCGCAAGGCGTGCCGAAGATCACGCTCGCGCCGGCACCCTGGAAGTTCATCCCGCTGCAGAGCACGATGGTCATCCTGTACCAGGCGTTCGGCCAGTGGCGTCAGATCCAGATGGACGGCCGCACGTTGGTGAAGGATCCGAATCCGAGCTGGCTCGGCTACTCGTCGGGGCGGTGGGACGGCGACACGCTGGTCGTGACCACGACGGGCTTCAACGGCAAGACCTGGCTCGATACCGGCGGGCATCCGACCAGCGACGCACTGGTGGTCACGGAGCGCTTCCGCCGTCCGTCGTTCGGGCGGCTGGAGATCGAAGTGACCATCGACGACGCCAAGGCCTATACAAAGCCGTGGAGCGCGATGCAGCGCATGCGCCTCTTACCCGACACCGAGCTGCTCGAGTTCGTGTGTCTGGAGAATGAAAAGTTTCAGAAGCACTAGCCGCCGGCGTCTGACGCGCCCACGTCGCTAGTGCTTCTGAAACGCTGTCTGTTTGGGCGCAGCGTTTCGGCCTCCGGCCTCAACGCGCGCCGGGTGGCCGGTAGCCCGGAGCCTGGAGCCTGGCTCAGCCGCGAGCGTTCTTCAGTGCGCGGCTCCACCACGTGAGATTGTCCAACAACCCCGCCGCGGCCTGCCGGTTCGGATCGGTGTCGATCTCGCTGACGTCCTTGATGAACCAGGGGTTGGGAATGTGGACCGCGTGGCGGATCGGCGCCATGTCCAGCTCGACGGCCACCGCGCGCAGCTGTTCCACGCCCCTCGCCCCGCCGACACCGCCCCAGCTGACGAACGCCACGGCCTTTCGGCTCCACGCGAAGTAGGTGTAGTCGAGCGCGTTCTTCAGCACCGCGGGGTAGCCGTGGTTGTACTCCGGCGAGCAGATGATGTATCCGTCCGCTTCGCGCACCTTGTCGCGCCACTTGCGGACCACCGGATTCTGATACTCGTCCTTCGCCAGACCCGGCGGCAGCCCCTCCTCGAAGAAGGGCAGGGGGTAGTCGCGCAGATCCAGCACCTCCACCGTCAGATCGCTGCGCTGCTTCGCCAGACCGGCAATCCACTGCGCGGGTTTTTCCGAGAAGCGGTTTGCCCGCGTGCTGCCGACAATGACCTTGATGTCGAGTGCGCTCATGTCCGGCTATTCTGGCACGTCGGGTGCAGGCTGCGAGCGTCGGCCGCGGCGCCTGCGACGCCGGCGCCGGCGGGGCGCAGGCTCGGTGGCTGCTTCGCCCTCGAAGGTGCCCGCGGCTTCCGCGAAGCCGCGCCAGTGCTCCACCAGCTCGGACGCGTGGCCGTGCAGCTCCATCCACGTCAACGCTTCCTGGAAGGGGCCCCGATGCAGCAGCGCCCGGCGCGCGCGTGGTGACAGTGTGGTGTCGGCGAGCCGCCGCTGGAATGCCAGCACATGGCGCAGGCGCTCCACGTCCCGTCGCGCGATCGGCAGCAGGCCGAGCGCCATACGCGGCTCCTTGCCGCTGTCGTTGCGCGCCTGCGGCTGCAGGATGGCGCGCCCGGCGGGCCCCAGCGGCACCAGCAGCGAGCCGAGCAGCACGGCATTGGTCAGCGTGTCCGGCGGGGATTCGAAGCGCAGCCGGTAGGCGTCGACGGCGGCCAGCGAGGCCCACAGGCTGTCGGCAGCGCGAGCCTGCAGCTCGCTCGAGATCGGCTCGAGCAGGCGTCGTTCGGCCAGCATCCGGAACGCGCGCTCCGCGGCGCCCGACCGCAGCAGCTTGTAGAGCTCGTCCATCAACCGCGCCGGGGCGCTGCGCGCGATGTCCTCGCGGCGGGCCGCAATCGCGTCATCCACCGGCTTGTCGATCGCGAACCCCAGCCGGGCTGCCAGCGTCACGGCCCGCAGCATCCGCACCGGGTCTTCCTGAAACCTGACCATCGGGTCGCCGATCGATCGGATCAGGCCTGCCCGCAGATCTTCGAGGCCGCCGGCGTAGTCGATGATCGAGAACGTGGCGATGTCGTAGAACAGGGCGTTGATCGTGAAGTCGCGCCGGAAGGCATCTTCCTCCGGCGTGCCGAAGGTGTTGTCCCGGTGCACGAATCGGTCGTGGCCGGAGCCGGCGCCCGCGGCCGGTTCGACGACGACTTCGGCCTCGGCCGCCTCTTCGATCGAGACCTGGCGCCGGAAGGTCGCCACCTCGATCGTCTTGTCGCCGAAGCGCACGTGCGCCAGCCGGAACCGCCGGCCGATGATCCAGCAGTTGCGAAAGAGCTTCTTGACCTCGTAGGGGTGCGCCGAGGTGCCGATGTCGAAGTCCTTCGGCTTGCGGCCGAGCAGCAGGTCGCGGACGCTGCCGCCGACGAGGTAGGCGGTGAAATTGCCCTGCTGCAGGCGGTAGAGCACCTTGAGCGCCTCGGGGTCGACCTGGCGCCGCGACAAGGAATGCTCGGCGCGCGGGACGATTAACGGGTCGCTCACGGAGCGAAATTGTATCGGAGCCCAGCGAGGCGAGCCTGAGGGTAGTGGTCTACGGCGCGCCTCGACCCCAGCACGCGTTAGCGTGCTGGGCCGGCCAACACTGCTACCAGCGAGGCGAGCCTGAGGGTAGTGGTCTATGGCGCGCCTCGCTGGTAGGATGCCCCATGCGGGTTTCTTGGCTGACCGGACTCGCGATCGCCGTGCTGGTCGTGGCCGCTCCGCCGGCCGTCGCCGCAGAGCCCCCGGCGCTGGTGAAGGCGCGCGCCCTCTTCAACGCCGCCAATTACGAAGGGGCGATCGACGCCGCCTCGGTGGCGCGCAAGGAGCCGATGTGGGCCGACCCGGGCGCGCTGATCGTCGCGCGGGCGCGGCTCGAGCGCTACCGCCAGACCGGCAACGCCATGGAGCTGGCGGAGGCTCGCGAAGCGCTCCGCGCGGTGAAGTCCGCGTCGCTCTCACCGCGCGATCAAGTGGATCTGCTGATCGGCCTGGGCCAGGCGCTCTACTTTGGCGAGGTCTTCGGTGCCGCCGCGGATCTGTTCGATACGGCGCTCGAGAAGGGCGTGCTGCTGAGCGAGCGCGATCGGACGCTGCTGCTCGACTGGTGGGCCACGGCGCTCGACCGCGAAGCGCAGCTACGGTCCGTGGATCGCCGCGCGCCCGTCTACGCCCAGATCGGCGAGCGGATGGACCACGAGCTGCACGCGGATCCGTCCAGCGCCGTCGCGAACTACTGGCGCGTGATCGCCGCCCGCGGCACCGGCGATTTCGACCTGGCCTGGAGCGCCGCCATCTCGGCGTGGGTGCGATCCACCTTGAACCCCGCGACCACCGAGCAGCTGCGGACCGATCTGGATCGCGTGGTCGGTCAGGCGCTCATCCCGGAGCGCTCGCGGGCCCACCCGGCCCGCGACACCCAGGACGTGGTGGCGCTGCTGACGAGCGAGTGGGCCCTGGTGAAGCAGAACTGGAAGTAGCTGTTACTGCGCGTTAAAGGTGGCGTTACAACCGCCGATGTCAGCGGCCGTCGTTTTCTCGCCGGCCAGCCCTTTGCGGAACGCCTGTTTGATCTGCTCCGCGTAGGTGAGATACGCCTTCCGGGCGGCGGCGGTGGCTTTGCTGCCGCTCAGCACGCTGAACATACCGCCGATCTCCTGATCCCACTGGACCACGCCGATCTCTCGAATGTTCCGGCGGCCGGACGCGAAGTCGTGAAAACCGAGCGTCATCCCGGCGACGGAATTCAGCAGGCGACACTCCTTGAGCAGGCGTTGGCCTTCATACATGGCGTCGTTGGACTGCGTGCCGGAACTGGCCGCGCCCATGAGCGGCATGATGACCGTCTGCACGCCCGCGGCGTCGAGCGCCGACAGGCACGCCGCGATGCCCTTGCGCACCCGGTCCTGCGTGAACAGCTCGCGACGGTCAATCGCCCCGCCTTGGGCAAAATTCGTGGCGATCATGCAGACGTGTCTCGGAAATGCGGCGCCGCTCGGCGGCGTGCCCGCTCGCGGCAACTGCGCGTGGAACATATCGATCCCTATCCGCAGTAGTCCCGTCTCCGGTCCGGACGCGGCCGGCGCCTTTTTCCGGTACACCGCGATCTGATCCTCGAGATCCCGCATGACGTCTGGATGCTTTTGTACGCGCGCGACGATGACACGCTGTGTCGCCGGCGTCGTCGCTGCCATCGCCAAGTCGGTATTGGTCGGCACGATGACGCCGCCAGGTCGGTACTGAGAGCTGTCGAGCGCGCGCTCGAGGTCGCCGACGCTGAGATACACCTTCAGCGGTTGCGTGGCGCCTTTTGCTGCCGGCACGTCGACGATCAGAAAGCTCGGCGCGAGCGCCTGGTCCCGTTTCTGGTCGTCGCTGTACATCGCCGCAACCGGCGTCTGCTGGCCGTTGGCGACACCAGCCAGCGCTGAGAGAAGTGCCGCGACGAGAAGCACGAAAGCGCAGGTGTGGTTGGTTTGTCGGAACAAGGCGCACGCTCCTGATCAACGACGCAATAGGCGGCTCATTTTAGCGTAAGAACACGCACTCCACGCCTCCTTCCGTGCAGCAGCCCCTGGCACATTACGAGCACGCGGCCACGCCAATCGGCCGCTCGTCTTGCGCGTATGATGTGCCGGTGCCGGCCAGACGCTGCTGCCCCAGATGTCCACCTGACAACACGTTCCTCGAATACCTGTGGACACGCGTGAGTGTCGTTCAGGGCGATGTCTATGGGGATTTCGTTCCAGCCCGGGCAGCCCCAACTTCTCTTCCTGCACGACTTCAAATGCGTCGAGTGTGGCTACGAGCCGGAGCTGACAGCTCTGTCTGAGGACCCTGACGACGCTGTTCTGACATCCGACGATCTGGGGATCGCTGCACCCGGGCGCGGGCTCAGTATTCTCGGTCTTTGAAGGGTCCGGAGGGTCAGCCCTTCTTTACCCGCCGTTGACACCGGCCCCCCGGGGGCATACATTCCGGTCGCGAGGCGGTGCCATGGACCCAGTCAACCGGCGCACCTTCATCAAAGGCGTGATTGCGGCCGGCGCGGCGGCCTCGTCGGCCGCGTACCTGTTTCGCGGCCCGGGTCGCTGCTGGGCCAGACGTCCGCGCCGGGCTCGGTCGAGCGGCTGATCACGCTGATGGTGAACGGGCAGGCGCGGCGCGTGGACGTCATGAAGCAGGAAACGCTGGCGATGACGCTGCGCTACAAGCTGGGCCTCACCGGCACCAAGCTCGGGTGCGACCGCGCCGAGTGCGGCGCCTGCACCGTGCTCATCGACGACGTGCCGCACTACTCCTGCTCGGTGCTCACGCACACCGTGCGCACGCAGGGCGGTCACCACCATCGAGGGCCTGGCGAGTCCGTCCGGCGAGCTGCACCCGGTGCAGCGCGGCGTGGTGGAAGAGCAGGGCTTCCAGTGCGCCTTCTGCATGCCGGGGTTCGTGATGGCGGCGGTGGGCTTCCTGAAGGTGAACCCCAACCCGACGCGTGAACAGCTGGCGCACGGCATCTCCGGCAACCTGTGCCGCTGCCAGGACTACGACAAGATCCTGACGTCGCTGATGAAGGGCGCCGAGTACATGCGGGGAGGGACCGCGTAATGGCTGGCGAGAAGCTGGTCGGCGCCAACTACGTCCCGCCCGACCACGTGGCCAAGGTCACGGGCCGCGCCAAGTACGCCGAGGACTTCCGCGCCGAGGGGATGCTGTTCGCCAAGCTGCTCCTCAGCCCGATGCCGCATGCGCGCGTGCGCAGCATCGACACGAGCGCGGCGCTGGCGATGCCCGGCGTCAAGGCGATCATCACCGCCGACGACGTGCCGGATCTGCCGAACGGCGGCGAGAAGTGCGCTGACGAAGGAGCCGTTCTACGCCGGCGAGCCGGTGCTGGCCGTGGCCGCGGTGGACGAGGCCACGGCCGCCGAAGCGATGGAGCGCATCGTCGTCGACTTCGAGGCGCTGCCCTTCACCACCGATCCGCTCGAGAGCCTGCGCCCCGGCACGCCGGCCGCGCGGCTCGACGGCAACGTGTGGAGCGCGCCGCCGCCGCCCAACCCGAACGCGCCGCCGGGGCCGCCCGCGCCGCCCAAGCGCGAGACGCTGAAGTGGACGGACGCGGACTTTGCCGCGGCGCAGCCCGGGCAGCTGCCGATGGGCCAGCACGTCGAGAAGTGGGCCTTCGGCGATCTCGACGCCGGCTTCGCCGCCGCGGCCCTCGACGCTGGACGAGACCTTCGTCGTGCAGTCCACCGGGCACCACCCGATGGAAACGCGCAGCGCGATGGCCTACTGGCAGAACGGCAAGCTGTTCTGCACCTCTCGACGCAGAGCGTGGCCTTCACGCGCGCGGGCGTCGCCAACTGGGTCGGCATCCCGCCCGAGGACGTGGTGCTGATCTGCGAGTACACGGGCGGCGGCTTCGGCAGCAAGGGCGCGGGCGCCGTGTCGTCGGCCATTCCGGCGCTGCTGTCCAAGAAGGCCAACGCGCCGGTGATGATGCGCATCAGCCGCGAGGAGGAAAGCTACATCGGCCGCGCGCGCACCAACATGACCGGGCGCGCGAAGGTGGGCTTCGCCAAGGACGGCCGCATCACGGCGCTCGACCTCTTCATCGTCCAGGACTCGGGCGCCTACGGCCCGATGGGCGACTTCCGCTCGGGCGCCAACGCCACGTCGCTCATCTACCAGCCGGGCGCGATGCGCGTGCGGGCCGTGAACGTGCTGACCAACACGCCGCCGCGCACGCAGCAGCGGTCGCCGGGGCCGATGCAGGCCAACGGCATCATGGAGCCGGTCCTCACCAAGGCGGCCAAGCAGCTCGGCCTCGACCAGGTCGCGATCCGCCACATCAACTCGCCCGAGGGCAAGGCGCTCTACGGCCCGCCGCTGCCGAACGGCCAGCGCCGGCACATCACCAGCGCGTTCGTGAAGCAGGCGCTCGACCAGGGCAAGGCGCAGTTCCGCTGGGACGAGCGCAAGGCGCAGAGCGGCGTCCGCAAGGGGTCGAAGGTCCGCGGCGTCGGCGTCACCGTCGGTCCGCACGGCGCGGGCAGCGTCGGCTTCGACTCGATCATGACGATCCGGCCGGACGGCAAGCTCTACGTCCAGTCCGGCGTCGGCAACCTGGGCACGCACTCGGTGATCGACCTGGCGCGCGTGGCGGCGGACATCCTGGCCATGCCGTGGGAGAAGGTCGAGGTCGTCTGGGGCAACACCGGCAAGCACCTGCCGTGGACGTGCCTGTCGGTGGGCAGCCAGACCACGCACGCGATGACGCGCGCCAACTACGCCGGCGCGATGGACGCCAAGCGCAAGCTGCAGGAGATCGCCGCGATGGACCTGGGCGGCAGCCCCGACGACTACGACGTCGGCGGCGAGCGCGTGTTCCGGCGGGGCAGTCCCGGTCGCGGGCTCAGCTACGCGCAGGCCGCGCAGCGGGCGATCGCGCTCGGCGGCAAGTTCGACGGCCACCAGGCGCCCGAGGACGTGAACCCGATGACCAAGGCGTCGGCCGCGGCGCTGGCGGGCCTGGGGCTGATGGGCGTGGCCAAGGACACGCACCCGCGCGACGGCGACACCTATTCCTTCGTGATCGGCTTTGCCGAGGTGGAGGTGGACGTCGAGACCGGCAAGGTCGACCTGGTCGACTTCCTGTCGGTCGGCGACGTCGGCACCGTGGTGAACCCGCGCAGCCTGCACGGCCAGCTGAACGGCGGCGTGTGCCTGGGCATCGCCCATGCGCTGTGCCAGAAGCTGGTGATCGATCCGCAGTACGGCCTGATGCTGTCGCGGCGGTTCCATCACACCAAGCCGCTGTCGATCCTCGATATCCCGGCGTCGATGCCGACGATGGCGCTGAACATGGCCGATCCGGAGACGCCGGTGGGCGCCCGCGGCGTCGGCGAGCCGCCCGTCGGCGCCGGCTACGGCGCGGTGATGAACGCGATCGCCGACGCGGTGGGCGTGGACGTCTTCCGCCGCGCGCCGGTCACCGCCGACATCGTGCTGATGTCGCTCGAGCACAACCAGCGGATGCACGAGCCGCTGCGCCACCACCTGTAGGAGGCCGGACGCACATGGCGACTATTCGCGACGTGATGCCGGCCTTCGAGCTCTTCCAGCCCACCTCGGTGGAGGCGGCGCTGGCGCTGCTCGACGAGCACGGCGCCGATGCCTGGGTGCTGGCCGGCGGCCTCGACAGCTTCGACTGGCTGAAGGACCGCATCAAGCGGCCGCGCGTCGTGGTGGACCTGAGCGGCGTCGCCGAGCTGAAGGGCATCCGCGAGCGCGGCGACGGGCTGGAGATCGGCGCCATGACGACGCTGACCGAGGTGGTGCGCCATCCGCTGGTCGGCCAGAAGTTCGCGATCCTGCTGCAGGCGGCGGAGGCCGCGGCGTCGCCGCAGATCCGCAACCAGGGCACCATCGGCGGCAACGTCAGCCAGGACACGCGCTGCTGGTACTACCGCGCCGGGTGGCCGTGCTATCGCGCCGGCGGCAACATCTGCTACGCCGACACGCCGCAGGCGCTCAACCGCGAGCACGCGATCTTCGACGCCGACCGCTGCGTGGCCGTGAACCCGTCCGACACCGCGCCGGCGCTGATTGCGCTGGGCGCGCAGATGGTGATCCGCGGCCCGCGCGGCGAGCGCGTCGTCGAGGCCGAGGACTACTTCGTCGGCCCCGGCACCGACATCACCCGCATGCACGCGCTGGCTACCGGCGAGCTGCTCACGGCCATCCGCATCCCGGGCACGTTCGCCGGCGCGCGCTTCTATTTCGAGAAGGTGGCCGATCGCAACGTGTGGGACTTTCCGCTGGTCAACGTGGCGGCGGCGATGCGACTCAACGGGGGCACGGTGCAGGCCGATCCGCATCGCCGCCAACGGCGTGGCGGCCCGGCCCCGGCGGCTGCTCACCGTCGAGCAGGTGGTGCAGGGCCGCGCGCCCGACGAGGCCACGCAGGCGGCGGCCGGCGACGCCGCCATCGAGGGCGCGCAGCCGCTGCAGCACAACGGCTACAAGGTGCCGCTGCTCCGCAACCTGGTGCGGCGCGCCATCCGCGGGTCCGGGGATTCCTAGCATGGACGTCCTGACCTGGGGCCGCAGCCCGTGGGGCGAGTGGATCCTCACGCACATCTCGTGGGACCTGCTGTGGGCGTCGCTCTTTGCCGGCGTGGCGTTCCTGGTGGCGCACGCCAGCTACCTGCTGCTGTCGAGGCACCGCAAGCGCGACGCCGCCGAAACCGACACGCTCGAGGCGGCCCGTCCCGAGCTGCCGCCGCGCATCACGCGGCACTCGCTGGCGGCGCGGCTCTTCCACTGGGTGATGGCCGCGTCGATGTTCGTGCTGCTCTTCACGGCGTTCCTGCCGATCGCGGGCGTGCAATTCGCGTGGGTGACGTGGCACTGGGCGGCCGGGCTCGTGCTCACGGCGTCGATCCTGTTCCACGTCGTCCACGCGATCGTGGCGATGGATTTCTGGTCGATCTGGGTCGGGCCCAAGGATCTGCCCGAGCTGAAGGCCGAGCTGCTCCGCGAGCTGGGCCACGACGTGCCAGGGCCGAAGCCGGGCAAGTACCCGCTGGGCAACCGGCTGTATCACACCGCGATCGTGCTGGCCGGACTGGCGGTGGCGGTGACCGGCGTCGTGATGATGTCGCGGGTGCGCACGCCGTTCTTCACCCGCAACCCGTATCTGCTGGGCGACACCACCTGGGGCATCACCTACGTGACGCACGGCCTGGCGGGCGTCGGGCTCGTGGGCCTGGTGATCGCGCACGTCTACTTCGCGCTGCGGCCGGAGAAGTGGTGGATCACCAAGTCGATGCTGCTCGGGTGGATCACGAAGCGGCAGTATCTCGAGCATCACGATCCGGAGCGTTGGGTCCGCTGAATCGTTAGGCCCAACGGACTCAAGGCCACAGGCACAAGCACGAATGCACAAGACATGCTCACGCGACGGGACTTCGTCAGGACGACGCGCCGCCGGGTGCGGTGTCGTTCGCCAGCGGCAAGGCAGGCCTATGCGGCGCCGCACGACGTGCTGGTCCGCGGCGGGCGCGTGATCGACCCGTCGCGCGGCTTCGATCGCATCGCCGACGTGGCGATCTGCGAACGGGCGCATCGCCGCGGTCGGCGCCGGCATCGCGCCCGGAGGGCGCGAAGGAGACCATCGACGCCACCGGCAAGCTGGTCGTGCCCGGGCTGATCGACGTGCACACGCACGCGCGCACGCCCGACATGCCGGGCATCGTGCTGTCGCAGGGCGTGACGTCGCTCGTCGACGCCGGCTCGCAGGGCGCCGACAAGATCGACGAGGTCGTGGCGATCGCCAAGGCGGCGCCCAACCGCGTCCGCATCCTGCTGAACCTGTCGAAGGTCGGCCTCGGATCCGGCACCGAGCTGATGGACATCGCCAACGCCGACGTGGACGCGGCGCGCAAGGCGATCGAGCGGCACCGCGACGTCATCGTCGGCGTGAAGGCGCGCCTCACCGATACGGTGGTCGGCAAGAACGATCTGGAGGCCGTGCGGCGGGCGCGCGCGGCCGTCGAGCCCTTCGGCCTGCCGGTGATGCTGCACGTCGGTCAGACGGTGTCGCCGCTGCCGGCCATCCTGGCGCTGCTCAAGCCCGGCGACATCGTGACGCACATCTACGCGCCGCCGCCCAACAGCATCTTCGACGCCCGCGGCGAGATCTTCCCGGAGGTGCTGGCGGCGCGGAAGCGCGGCATCTGGTTCGACATCGGCAACGGCCGCGTCGGGCACATCACCTGGCAGATGGCCGAGGACGCCATCAAGAAGAACTTCCTGCCCGACACCATCTCGACCGACTGGACCGACGCCGGCCGCGCCTCGCACGTGGTGGACTTCCCCAACGTGCTCTCGAAGTTCCTGATGCTCGGTGTGCCGCTCGACCGCGTGCTGGCGATGGGCACGAGCAACGCGGCGAAGCTGTTCCCCGCCTTCAAGGGCCTCGGCACGCTGGCGGTCGGCGCGCCCGCGGACGTGACCGTGCTCGAAATGCGCGAAGGCCGGTTCGAGTTCGTGGACAACGCCGAGACCAAGCGCACCGGCAACCGGCGGCTGGCGGCCAGCGCGACGCTGTTCGCGGGCAAGCGGGCCTAGGCGGCCGGCCCGCAATGCCCGCGTCGGTCCGGGGGCGCTGCGACGCCATCGAGGAGTGCTACGAGTTCATGCTCGCCTACGCCGCCCAGGGCGCTTTCGGGCGACGCCGGCCAGCCCAACGCCGGACCAGCTGCGCATGCTGCTGACGCGGGCCGGAGGCAGGCGCTCGACGGGCTGGCCGGGCCTTTCGCGAGGCCGTGGCCGAGGCCGGCCCTACGCCGGCCGCCCCCTACGAGGCCTTTCTCGCCGTCCTGGACCGCGACGCCGCCGCCAGCCTGGCCGCCGTCCGGCTGGTGCTGGCCCAGCCCGCCATCAGCTCGCAGCTGGTGGACAACCTGAACGCCTCCATCCACTTGAGGGCGCTGCTGACCGACCTCTTTCTGATCGATGAAATCCTGACCCCAGAGCCTAGGAGCGTTAGTGAGTTGGTGGTTGGTAGTTGGTAGTTCTGAACGGGCGGGCCTCGCGGCCCGCCCGTTTTCTTCTAACCCTGCGAGCCGAGTTTCTGGGCGAGCTCGACAAAGTCCTTCGCGGTTATGTCCACCGAGGCATCGGGCGTCGAGTCGGGTTTGCCCGTAGGGCCGTACTCGAGCGGGCGCGGCACGAACGCCGTCCGCAAGCCCACCGATTTCGCCGCCTTCAGGTCGCCCAGATGTGCGGCCACCATCAGCACTTCCGCGGGCTTCAGCATCAGGAAATCCGCGGCCGACTGATAGACCTCGCGGTCCGGCTTGTAGTGCCGCACCAGCTCGGCGCCGAGGATGCAGTCCCACGGCAGGCCGGCATGCCTGGCCATGTCGGTCATCAGCGCGATGTTGCCGTTCGACAGCGGCGCGATGATGCGCTGGCGCTTCAGGCGTGTCAGTCCGGGCACCGAGTCGGGCCACGGCTGCAACCGATGCCACGCGCGGTTGAGGTCCGAAATCTCCTGCTCTGACAGCCCGGTGAGGTTGAACTGGCCGAGCAGCCCGTCGAGCGTCATTCGATGCAGGCCGTCGAGCGGCGTCCACGGCAGCTGGCCGGTCCGCACCCGGTTCATGCTGGGCGCGTAGCCGGCGCGCCACGCGTCCGCGAACGCGGCGCCGTCCACCGTCACCTTGTGCCGCTTCGCCACGGCCTCCACTTCGCGGGCGACCGACGTGCGCCAGTCCACCACCGTGCCAAACACGTCGAAGACCAGTGCCTTCACGGCTCGCAGGTCGGACGCGGACGGCTGTGGGCTTTGCATGGTCGCTCCTTTGGACAGCACGGTCGTGCCGATGGTCGAGCCGACGATTGCCGCGACACCGGCGCGAAGCGCCCCCCGTCGTGAGATGCGGTTTCGCATAGGTCCTCCTGGCAGCCACCCCATAATGCACCATGCACCGCCTGGCCGGCCCGGTCGCGCTCGCGTGTGGCCTTGGCGCGTGTTCCCCGGCGCCTGCCGTCGAGCCGGCGACGCTGGTGCTGCGCGGCGGCCGGATCGTGACCGTTGACGAGGCCAGGCCGGACGCGCAGGCGTTGGCCGCCCGCGGCGATCGCATCGTCGCTCTCGGTTCGGCCGAGGAAGTGCAGCCCTATATCGGCCCGCAGACCGAGGTCATCGAGCTCGCGGGCCTGACCGCGTTTCCCGGCCTGATTGACGGGCACGCCCACTTCATGGGCCTCGGCCAGGCGCTCCAGGTGCTCGACCTGCGCGACGTCTCGACCTGGGACGAGATCGTGTCGATGGTGCGCACCGCGGCGGCCCAGGCCAAGCCCGGCGAGTGGATTCAAGGCCGCGGGTGGCACCAGGAAAAATGGACGTCGGCGCCGCGGCCAGCCGTTGAAGGCTTCCCGCTGCACGACACGCTGACGGCTGCGTCGCCGGATAACCCGGTGTTCCTCGAGCACGCCAGTGGCCACGCTGGATTCGTCAATGCCAGGGCGCTCTCCGCAGCCGGCATCACTGCCGCAACGAAGAACCCGCCCGGCGGCGAGATCCTCAGGGACGGCTCGGGGCGTCCCACCGGCCTCTTGCGCGAGACCGCATCCGACCTCGCCGAACAGGCGCTGGCGAGCTCGCTGGCCCGACGCACGCCCGGGGAACAGACGGCGGACGCCAGGCGCACGATCCAGCTGGCGGTCGACGAAAGCCTGCGCAACGGCATCACGACCATCCACGATGCCGGGGGAGAGCTTCGGCACGATCGACGTGCTGAAGCAGGCTGCCGCAGACGGATTGCTCGGCGTCCGGCTCTGGGTCATGGTGCGGGACAGCAACGAGAACATCGCCGCCACGCATTTCGGCCTACAAGGCGGTGGGGCTGGCCGGCAACCACCTGACGATCGCGGCGATCAAGAAGACGATCGACGGTGCCATCGGTTCGCGCGGCGCATGGCTGCTCGAGCCGTACAGCGATCTGCCCACGAGCACGGGCCTGAACACCGCACCCGGTCGAGGAGGTAAAGGCCCTGGCCCGGCTGGCGGGCGGCCAACGGCTGTGCAGCTCGCCGTCCATGCCATCGGCGATCGCGCCAATCGCGAAGTGCTGGCATCTACAAGGCCGACCTTCGATGCCAACCCCTCCGGTCACGGACTGGCGGCTGGCGCATCGAGCACGCCCAGCACCTGCACACCGCCGACATCCCCCGCTTCGCCCAGCTCGGCGTCATCGCCTCGATGCAGGGCATCCACGCGACCTCGGACGCGCCGTTCGTCCGCGCCCGCCTCGGGCGAAGCGCGTGTGGCCGAGGGCGGCTACGTATGGCGGAAGCTGATCGACGCGATGCGATCGTCGTCGAACGGCACCGACGCCCCGGTGGAGCGCCATCACCCCGATCCAGAACCTGCCACGCGTCGATCACGCGAAAGCTGAGGAATGGCATGGTGTTCTATCCGCAAGCAGCGGATGTCCACGCGCCGAGGCGCTGAGGTCTGTACACCTACAACGCCGCTTATGCCGCCAAGGAGGAGCACTTGAAGGGGTCGCTCGCCGTCGGCAAGCTGGCCGACGTCACGGTGTTGACCAAAGACATCATGACGATACCGGACGACGACATCTCCTCGACGCGAGATCGCCTACACCATCGTCGGCGGCAAGGTCATGTATCGGAGCCCGTCCGCCGCTTCACGCGGGCAGTAGCGCCAGCTGCCGTTCCAGATAGTCCACCACGCGCTCGAAGGGGTCGAAGCCGAAGGCCGCCGCGACCGACGGGCCGCAGATTCGAGTTGGCGTTGATGTCGTAGAACACGCGCCGGCCGTCCGGCGTTTCCAGGTACTCGATGCCGCCGACGTCCAACCGGGCGGCGCGGACGATGGCCGCCGCCGTCGCGACCGCATCCGCCGGCACCTCCGGGTAGGGATAGAACTCGACCGGCGGCGCCGGCTCGGCCGGACTGCAGGAACTTCGCAGACGCCGTCGCCGTCGTCCGGGTTGCATACCGGCGACGGGCACAGGTTGAAGCGGCCGTGTGTCTTCACCCGCATCGCGTACAGCAGTCGCCGCCCAGGAACTCCAGCCGGACGATGCCCTGCTCGGGATCGTGGGGCAGTACTCCTGCAGCAGGAAGAGGTTGTCCGGCAGCCACACACCCGGGTCGGCCGCGAAAATCGACTCGACCTCGCGCAGCGACTCCACCACCTGAATTCGCGCACCGCTGCCGCCCTGATCGGGCTTGAGCAGCGCCGGCCACGTGAACGGGTCCGAACGGCCAGCGCCTCGACGTCGTTGAACGTGATCGAGCGCGGCGTGTCGATGCCCAGCGTCCCGAGCAGCGTAGCCTGCGCGCTCTTGCTCAGCTCGAGCGCGAAGACGTCGGCGCCGTTCAGCACCCGGGCGCCGCGTCGCTCGAGCGTCCGCATGTAGGCCAGGGCCAGCGGCACGGCCGGGCGTTGCCCCGGACGTAGGCACTGGGGCTGGCCTGATTGAAGTAGAGCCGTGCGGCCGGCGTTTCCACGTTGCTGAACGCCGCCTGCTTCAAATCGAACGGCGCGTACGACACGCCGCGCCGCGTCGAGCGCCTCGAACAGCGGCTTCTGCCACTCGGGATGCTCGTGGATGACGACCAGGTCGGGTTTCATCAGTCCGATCCTGTCATAGAACTCGGGCCCGGTGCTCGGCTAAAATGCGAGGCACCATGACACCATCTTTTCGCGCTGCCGTCGTTGGAATCGCCGTCGCCGTCGGCCTGGGCGTGCTGTCCTCGTTCGCGCTCGCGCAAGCGCCCGCGCCAGCCGGCCGGCCGCCGCTGCTGTTCAAAGAGGACTGGAAGCTGCCGCCGCACCAAGGTGCCGGAACCGACGAGAACCTGCGGTTCACACCGGCGGTCGTGACCAATCCGAATCTCGAAGCCAGACTCTACGGCACCAACTCGTCGGCTATCCGTGCCGCCGAGACCAGGGACGGTTCGACTTGTGGACCGGCCTGGCCACCTCTCCGGTCGCGGTCACGCTCAGGGACAAGCGCAACTACGTCGATCTGACCGGCCTGGCCCGCCTGCGCTGGATGGTTCGCACGTCCAGCATCCACACGCTCTATCCGGTGGTGAAGCTGGCCGACGGCACCTTCCTCGCGGGTAATCGCGGCGTCTCGACCGACGGCGAGTTCCTCCAGGTCGAAATCTCGTTCGGCAACATGAAATGGTTCAAGCTGGACCCGGCGAAGGTCGTGGTGATCTCCGAGGTCAAGAACCCGGATTCCTTGAGCAAAGTGGACGAGGTCGGGCTGGTGACGCTGGCGCCCGGCGGCGGCCATGGCGTCGCCGGATTCCCCGGCGAATCTGTCCACCGTGGAACTCTTCGCCAAACCGGTCGCTCGATAACATCCCCAGGAGACTCGATAACATCCCCAGGAGACAATTGATGATTCAGGTTCGTGGACGTGCCCTTCTCGCTGCCGCCGTCATCTCGGCGCTGACTCTTTCCGCGTGCGACAGCGACGACCCGGAGTCGCCGCCCCCGGTGACGACACCCACGCCGGTGCCTACGCCGCCCGCACCGTCTGGGCCGACCTTCACCGTCAGCGGCACCGTCTCCGAGACCGCGCCCACGACATCGACCCGGGTGCCCGAGGCCGAAGCGCAGCTCTCGGGCGGTGTCGCCACCGGGTCGGTCGGCGATGGCACCTTCACCATCCCGAATGTCGCCAACGGCAGCTACACGCTCCGGGTCGCCAAGGCCGGCTACGAAACCGCGACCCAGACCGTGACCGTGTCGGGCGCGGCCGTCAGCGGCATCCAGGTGAACCTGCTGCCGGTGTTCCGCTGGGTGGACCAGGAGTTCTACCATCAGCTCGGACCGGGCAGTGCGGCCGCGTGCCCCGGTCTGACCGATGGCCGCCAGCCGTTGCCTCTCCTTCTTCTACAGCACCGTTCGTCGATGTGCGGGCGTTCGCGGCCTGGAATTCGACCGCGGCCGACTTCGACATGGAGTTCTGGTGTGGCGGCGTGCGCGTCGAACGCCGCGGACAGGTGGGCAAAGATCACGCCAGGATCCTGCCGCACATCAACGCCGGACAGCTATGCGCCATCTACGTCGTGCAGATGAGCGGCATCGCGATGCAGTACACGTTGTACCTGCGTTACCCGTACTGAGCACTGTCGATGACACGACGGCCGCCGCGTTGGTGTGGGCACTGGCCATGACGCCCGTGGCTGGCGCAGCCGATTGCCCTGGCGCAGTCGCTGCCCGACTGGAGCGGGGTGTGGACGATGGTGGGTCCCACCTCTTCGACACGGCCACGCAGACCGGACGGGTGCGGTCACCACGCCTGGGGTGCGCTAGCATCCGCCGTACAACGCCGAGTGGGAGGCGATTTACCGGACGCATCTCGATCTGCGCGACAAGAACCGGTTTCCCGATACGATCTCGAACTGCGGCGTGCCGGCGGGCTTCCCGCGCCTCTTCAACCTGCCCGACACCTACGAGTTCATCGTCCGCCCCGAACAGGTCGTGGGTGCTGACGGAGAACGGCCCGAACATCCTGCGCGTCTACACGGACGGGCGGCCGCACCTCGCCGACCAGTGGGAGACCTACACCGGCGATTCGGTCGGTCACTGGGAGGGCGATACGCTGGTGTTCACGACGCGGGCGCTGAAGGGCTTTCGCGACCAGGACGTGATCCTCGACCGCACGGGCCTGGTGCTGAGCGACAAGGCGCACGTGACGACGCGGATGAAAAAGATCGACGCCAGCACTCTCGAGGTGCGGATGACGATCGAGGATCCGGTGTCGCTGACGAAGCCGTGGCCGGTGACGAAGCAGTTTCGCAAGCAGCCGGCCGGCACCCGCGTCTACGACTACGGCTGCGCCGAGAACAACCGCAATCCGGTGGACACCTCGACGGGGCAGACGTTGATCCTCGGTCCCGACGGCAAGGTGCTCAACAAGTAGCACAGGAGAACGACCATGCAATCGATGCTCGTGGCGGCGGTCGTGATGCTGGCGGTCGCGCTGCCCGTGCGCGCGCACCATTCGTCAG
>CAVQMT010000025.1:0-145135 GCA_963713655.1 uncultured Acidobacteriota bacterium | reverse complement strand
GAGAAAGCGGCGCAACAGCGCGGTCGCGGCATTGATCTGGTCGATATGGGCTTGCGCTTCGGCGCGCATGATGAGTTCCTTAGCTCAACACCGTTCGTGTCGAGCGGTCTAGCGCGCGATTAATAGATACCGCCCTGCCTTTGCAAGAAATCCTCCTGCGGCTGGGCCGCGGCGCGGCCTCGCGGCGCGCCTGGCCTGAGCCGCCGCGGCGGTCGCGGCCGCAAGGTCATCCACGCCTCCGCGCCGGAACGACCGGCGCGGCTCGGTTTCGGGCTGGAAGGCTTCCCAGATCACCGACGACTTGGGGTCCTCGGTGATCGGGAAGCTGCCGAACACCCGCCGCCGCTGGCGCGGTCGATGCGAACCATGCGGATTCCGGGCGGCGCGACGAACGGCACCGGCGGCATGCCCTTGAAGCGCGACCTGGGCGAACTGCTTGAAGATCGGCGCCGCGATCCGCCCGCCCTGGGCATAGCCGCCGAGGCTGCGCGGCTGGTCGTAGCCGAGATAGACGCCGGCGACGATGTCGGGGTGCCGCCGACGAACCACACGTTGGTCGGACCGCTGGTCGTCCCGGTCTTGCCGAACAACGGCCGGTTGAGATCGCGCAGGATGGTCGCGGTGCCGCGCTCGACCACGCCTTCGAGGATATGGATCATCTGATAAGCGGCCTGCGGCATCGACCACCTGCTTGGTCCGCGAAGGCGGACGCGGCATCGCCTTGCCGTCCCAGTCGGCCGCGTTGCAGCGCCGTGCTTGCATCCATCAGCTCGCAGCGGTTGTCGGTGCGGTAAATGACCTTGCCGTTGCGGTCCTGGACATAGTCGATGATCGTCGGCTTCACCGACCGGCCCTGGTTGGCGAGGATCGCATAGGCGTTGGTCAAGTCGAGCACCGTCGTGTCGCCGGCGCCGAGCGCGATCGACAGATAAGGCTCATATTCGCCCACGCCGAGCTGTCTTGGCATTGGCGATGACCTTGCTCATTCCGGTCTGCGATGCGGCGCGGACGGTCATCAAATTGCGCGATTGCTCGACCCCCCAGCGCATCGTCTTGGCGCCGGAATATCGGCCGTCGAAATTGCGGAAGCATTTGTTGCCGAGGCCGGCCCCCTGCCACACGCAGAATGGCGCATCGACGATGATCGACGCCGGCGTCATGCCGTTTTCGAGCGCGGCCTCGATAAACGATCGGCTTGAACGCCGATCCCGGCTGGCGAAGCGCCTGGACCGCGCGGTTATAGGACGCGCCGATCGAATCGAACCCGCCCTGCATCGCCAGTACGCGGCCGGTGCGGACTTCCTCGGCGACCATGCCGCCCGACACTTCGGGGATCGAGCGCAGCGCATAGCTGTCCAGGCCCATTTGCTTGACGATGATGATCATGCCGGGCTTCAGATAGCCGAACGCCGCCCCGCCGCCGCCGCGCTTGGGCTGGGAGGCGGCCGACGCCGAGAGCGTCCCGGTCGACCCGTCGCTGAAGCCGATCCGCGCAACACCGCCCGATTTCGACAGCACGACCGCTTTCCGCCAGTCGGGAAAGCCGGTGCCGAGCGCGGCCAGAGACAATTGCGCGCGCCAGTCGCCGTCGACGTCGATGCTGAGGTCGGTATCGCGCCAGCCGCGCCCGCCGTCGAATTTGGCGAGGCCCTCGCGCAGCGCTTCCGCGGCGGCGTCCTGCATCACCGGGATCATCGAGCTGCGCACCCACAGCCCGCCGGCATAGACGCTGTTCGGGCCGTCCTCGGCGTTCTCGCCGAACTTCTTGATCAGCTGGCGGCGGACTTCTTCCATGAAGTAGCCGCCCATTCTCGCGGAACTTGGCGTTGCTGCCGTAGCGGATCGCGCCGAGCGGAGTGGCCGCGGCCTCGGCGCGCTGCTCTGCGGTGATGAAGCCGTTGCGCGCCATTTCCCCGAGGACATAGTTGCGCCGGCCGAGCGCGCGAGCGGTCTGCCGCTCGGGGCGTAATTGGACGGCGCCTTGGGCAGCACCGCCAGATAGGCCGCTTCGGGCAGCGTCAGGTCGCCGACGTCCTTGTCGAAATAGGCGCGCGCCGCGGCCTGCACCCCGTATGCGTTGCGGCCGAGGAAGATCTGGTTGAGGTAGAGCTCGAGGATCTGCTCCTTGGTCAGCACGCGCTCGAGCCGGAAAGCAAGAATCGCCTCGCGGATCTTGCGGCCGATCGCGTAGCTGCTGTCCTGAGCAGACCCTTGGCGACCTGCTGGGTGATGGTCGAGCCGCCCCTTGCGCGCGTCGCCGCTGCCGACCTTGGCGGCATAATCGAACACCGCGCCGACCAGCCCCGGATAATCGATCCCGCCGTGGCTGAAGAAGGTCTTGTCCTCGGCCGATATGAAGGCGTTGACCACCAACGGCGGATATTCGTCATAGGCCAGCTCGACCCGCCGCTCGCGGGCGAAGGTCTGCACCGGATTGCCGTCATAGCCGCGGACATTGCTTGGCAGCGGCGGCTGATAGGCCAGCAGCGTCTCCGAAGTCGGCAGCCCGGTGGCGAAAAACAGCCAGACCGCGGCGAACACGGTGAACCCGGCGGCACCGAGCCACGCCAGCGCGCCGCACCCAGACGCGCTCGAACCACGGATCAATCCGCGCGTGAACGCGCTGGTTGAAGGCGACCAGATCGGGAAGCGGCGGCAAGGAAAGCGAAACCATCGCCGCAGCATCTAGCGGCTTCGGCAGCGTCTGGCAAAGCCGGCTTTAGCGGTGCCTCGCGCGCGGCGAGGTCGGCCTCGATCGCCGCGGCCAGCGCATCGACGATCCGTGCCCGTCCCTCGCGCGAGGTCAGCAATGCCTCATCGTCGACGTTGCTCAAATAGCCGGCTTCGAACAGCACCGCCGGAACTTCGGCGCGGCGCAGGACGTGGAAAGCGGCGAAGCGGTGCGGCTCAGGGCGCAACCCGACTCGTCCGGTCGATTTATTGACCAGCCGCACCGCCAGCTCGGCCGAAGCGGTCATCTGGTCGCGATAGGCAAGATCGACCAGCAGCGCGCGGACCGAACCGTCGCGCTCGCTGCGATAACGCACCGGCGGCGCATTTTCGGCATGCGCGAACCGCGCCGCCTCGGCGTCCGACGCGACATCGGACAAGGAGTAGATCGTCGCCCCGCGCGCCAACGGATTGGGCGCGCTATCGGCATGGATCGACAGGAACAGGCTCGCGCCGAGATTCCGCGCGATCGCCGCCCGCTGATCGAGATGAAGATATTGGTCGCCGTCGCGGGTCAGCGCGATCCGCACTCGGCCGCGCTTTGCCAGCCGGTCGCGAAGCTCGCGCGCCAGGGTCAGGGCCAGCGCCTTTTCCTTCACATGTCCCGAAACTCCGGTCGCGCCCGGGATCGTGCCCACCGTGGCCGGCGTCGAGGACCACGAGAGGACGGCCGGGAATCGGGCCTCGATTACCTTCACGTTGGCCACCGCCGGTGCCAATGCCACCGTCAGCGAGCCGCGCCGCGCTTCGCCCGCAACGCGCTGCGCCGCTATCGGACCGAGCACGAACCGCCGCTGCCGCTTGCGACGACCGCGCCAGCCGCCAGTCCGGCGGCCGCCAGTCCGGCCAGCATCCAGGCCCGCATCGTTCCCATGCCGCTCCTCAACTCCGGTTCCGTCCCCTGACCGTCCGTCCCATCATATCATGCCGATATGGTTAACGCCTCATTATGTTTCACCGAAGCAAAGTAGCTGAGTGCAACGGTTGCGGCAGAGGCGTCGCGGTGCTAGTCCTCACCAGCCCATCCGGAGACTGTCCGGGCGGGCGAGAGCCGCGGCGATCAACGCAACGCGGCCATCAAGGTTGACGCTTCATGACGCCACAGGCCGCCTCCCGCCCGCTCTTTTCAGAGCTGTGCGGCGTGCCTTTCCCGGTAATCGCCGGGTCGGTCCATGAAGTAGAGGCATTTCCTGCACTCGCTACGAAAAGCGGCTCAATCCCGCCAAACGTGGCCCTGACTATCGCGCGCCGCCCGGCCGACAGGCCCGCCGCGCGCGCCCAAGGAATTTTCAATGACCATGCGCATGCTGATCGACGCGCGCCATCCCGAGGAAACTCGGGTCGCCGTCGTCAAGGGAACCCGGATCGAGGAATTTGATTTCGAGTCCGCAGAGCACAAGCAGCTCAAAGGTAATATCTATCTCGCCAAGGTAACTCGGGTCGAACCGTCGCTCCAGGCGGCGTTCATCGACTATGGCGGCAATCGCCACGGCTTCCTCGCCTTCAGCGAAATCCACCCCGATTATTACCAGATCCCCAAGGCCGATCGCGACGCCTTGCTTCGCGAAGAGGCCGAGCATGCCGCCGAGGAAGAGCGGCTGCGCGCGGCCGAATATGACGCGATCGGCGACGATCATGACGACGACTTCGACGACCACTACGACGTCGCCGAGCAGCCCGATCGATGGCCGACGACGGCGACGAACCGACGAAGGCGACGAGGCCGACGAAGCCGCGCCGGCCGGCGGCCGAAGCGCGCGCCGGCCGACGAAAGCGCCGCCGACGAGCTGCGCCGCAAGCGCCAGAATCTGCGCCGCCGCTACAAGATCCAGGACGTCATCCAGCGCCGCCAGGTGCTTCTGGTCCAGGTCGTCAAGGAAGAGCGCGGCAACAAGGGCGCGGCGCTTACCACCTATCTGAGCCTCGCCGGCCGCTATTGCGTGCTGATGCCCAACACCAGCCATGGCGGCGGGATCAGCCGCAAAATCTCCAACGGCGCCGACCGCAAGCGGTTGAAGTCGATCATGGCGGATCTGAAGCTGCCCAAGTCGATGGGGCTGATCGTCCGCACCGCCGGCCTGTCGCGGACCAAGACCGAGATCAAGCGCGACTTCGATTATCTCGCCCGGCTGTGGGACGAGATCCGCGAAAAGACGCTGACCAGCTCGGCGCCGGCCCTGATCTATCGCGACAGCGACCTCATCAAGCGCGCGATCCGCGACCTCTACCATCGCGAGATCGACGAAGTGCTCGTCGAGGGCGAGGACGGCTACAAGGCCGCGCGCGGCTTCATGAAGCTGCTGATGCCGAGCCACGTCCGCCGGGTGAAGCTGCATAGCGATTCGACCGCCGCTGTTCCAGCGCAACGGGGTCGAGGACCAATTGTCGGCGATGTATCAGCCGGTCGTCCAGCTGAAGTCGGGCGGCTATCTGGTGATCAACCCGACCGAGGCCCTGGTCTCGATCGACATCAACTCCGGCCGATCGACCCGCGAGCATAATATCGAGCAGACCGCCTACGCCACCAATTTGGAAGCGGCGGCCGAGATCGCCCGCCAGCTGCGCCTGCGCGACATGGCCGGGCTGGTCGTCATCGACTTCATCGACATGGAACAGATCGAGCCACGTCCGCAAAGTCGAGAAGGCGATGAAGGACGCGCTCAAGAACGACCGCGCCCGGATCCAGGTCGGCCGCATCTCGTCGTTCGGGCTGATGGAAATGAGCCGCCAGCGGCTCCGCACCGGCGTGCTCGAGGCCTCGACCAAGGCCTGCCCGCATTGCGAGGGCACCGGCCTGATGCGCACCGCATCGTCGGCCGGCCTGTCGGCGCTGCGCATCATCGAGGATGAGGCCGCGCGCGGCCGCGGCGACAAGATCATGCTCCGCGCCGGGCGCGAGGCGGCGATCTATGTCCTCAACCGCAAGCGGCCGAGCTCGGCGAGATCGAGGCGCGCTACGGCGTGACGATCGAGGTCCTGATCGACGAGAGCGTTCGAGGGCGCCCGGATGAGCGTCGAAAGCTCGGGCCCGCGGCCGGCCGTCCAGCCCGCGCGCGATTGCCGCCCCGGTGTTCGAGGAGGAAGACGAGGATATCGTCGACGATCGAGAAAGAGGAAGACGAGGACGAGCGCGAGGAAGAGGAAGCGCGAACCCCGCGAGCGGCGCGCCGCGCGAGCGCCGAAGCCGCGCGACGAGGACGGCGCCGCCGCCGTCGCGCGGCCGCCGCCGCGGCGGCCGCGGACGCAGCCGCCGCGACGAAGGTGAGAGAGCCCGTTGCCGAAGCGAGCGATGAGGCCGGAGGCCAGCCGAAAGGCCGAGGCGCGGTCGTCCGAGCGCCGAACGCGCCCGAACGCGACGACGGCGAAGCGCCAGGCCGCGCCGGGCCGCCGAGGCGGTCGCGGCCGCGGCGCCGCGCCGAAGGCGGCGAAGCGCCCGCCGAAGCCGCCGAGGCGATCGAGCCGGACAGCTCGCCGATGGCCGAGCCGGCCGACTCGCCGAGCCGCCGATCGCCGAGGTCGAACCGGCCGAAGCGGAGGCTAAGCCCAAGACCCGCCGCCGCCCGCGGCCCGCAAGGCCGAGGCTGCCGAGCCGACGCCGCGCCGCGAGCCGACGCCCGAACCGGCGCCGAAGCCGAGGCCAAGCCCAAGCGCCGCTCGCGCGCCAAGCCCGAGGCCGGAACCCGCCGGCCGAGGAAGCGCCGGCGCCGAAGCGCCGGCCAAGCCTGCCGAGCGCCCAAGGCCAGCGCCGCGCCCGCGAAGGCCGCGACCGCGCCGAGCGCCGACAATGACGCCGCCGAAGGCGACGGCGAGGCGGCCAGCCGCGCAGCGGCTGGTGGCAGCGTACCTTCGGCTGATCGAACAGGCCGGCCCGGCGCATCGCGCCCGGGCCGGCTTTCATCGCGGGTTCAGGCGGCGGGTGGGACAGCGACGGGATGATGACGCGACTCGTCACGCTTGATGCGGCTGCTTCATGCTCGCGCTGGTGCTCGCGCTTCGCGGCGGCCCGGCCGGCCGCGGCGCAATCGGTGCTGCGCGACGGCGAAACCGAAGCTGCTGTTCCGCGACATTTCGCGCCGCTGATCGATGGCCGCCGGGCTCGAGCCCGACAACGTCGAGGTCGTCCTGCTCAACGACAGGAAATCAACGCCTTCGTCGCCGGCGGCCAGATCGTCTACATCCATTCGGGCCTGCTCACCGCGGCCGACAACGTCAACGAGGTCCAGGGCGTGATCGCCCACGAGCTCGGCCATGTCACCGGCGGCCACATCATCCGCATGCAGGAGGGCGCCAAGCAGGCGACCGGCATCATCGATCCTGTCGCTGGTCCTCGGCGCGGCGGCGATGGCGGCCGGCGCGGGCGAGGCCGGCATGGGCGATCATGGCCGCCGGCCAGCAGGCGGCGATGGGCAAGCTTCCTCGCCTTCACCCGCGCCCAGGAATGCTCGCGCCGACCTGGCCGGCGCCGACTATCTCTCGCCAAGCCGGGCGTCAGCGGCAAGGGCAGCCTCGCATTCTTCAAGAAACTTCAGAACCAGGAATTCCGCCTCGCGATCCACGCCAAGGACAGCTACGACCGCACCCACCCGCTGTCGAGCGAGCGGATCGCCGCGCTCGAGCAGACGTCTATCAGAACGATCCCGCCTGGAACAGGCCGACCGATCCCGCGCTCGAGGCGCGCTTCCAGCGGGTCAAGGCCAAGCTGATCGGCTATGTCGACGACCCGAGCGGCGCCATGGTCCTCTATCCCGAGAGCGACCAGAGCGTCCCGGCCCGTTATGCCCGCGCTTATGCCTGGCATCAAGGCGCCTATCCCGACAAAGCCCTGCCGAGGCCGATGCCTGCTCGCCGACCGCGCCCGACGATCCCTATTTCCTCGAACTGAAGGGCCAGATCCTGCTCGAATCGGGCAAGCCCGACGAGGCGCTCGAGCCGCTGCGCGAAGCGGTCAAGCAGGCGCCCGACCAGCCGCTGATCGCGGCCATGCTCGGCCACGCGCTGATCGCGACCGAGAAGCCGGCCAATTTCGAGGAGGCCAAGCAGGTGCTCAAGGCGCGCGGTCAGCCGCGACAACGACAATCCCTTCGCCTGGTACCAGCTCGGCATCGTCTATGACCGCGAAGGCGATACGGCCGCGCGCCGCGCTCGCCACCGCCGAGCGCAACAACCTCCAGGGCAATCCCAAGCTCGCCCTGGCCAACGCCGAGATGGCGATGAGCGGCATTCCCCGGCACGCCGGACTGGATTAGCGCGCAGGACATCGCCATGGTCTCGCAAGGAACAGATCAGGAAAAACAAAAATCGTGAGCGAAAATCGGGGGGCGCTGCTGACTCGCGGCGATCGGCGGGCGGAATGATCGGCGCCGCATCTGACGGCCGGCGGCTCGCTGTTCGGCGGCGGCGCCGTCGCGCTACGGTCGACACGCATCGTCCGCGGCGCGCTGACCGGCAATCCCGAAATCCTCGTCGAGACCGCCGATCTGCTGCGGGACCGGCAATATGCGCCGGTCGTCGCCGCCAACCGGCGGCGCTCGAAACGCCCTTCGCCTCGTCGTGGAAGGGCGCCGCCAAGCCCGACGTCACTCTGGTCGAATTCTACGATTATGCCTGCGGCTATTGCCGCGCGAGCCTGCCGACATCGATCGCCTGCTGGGCGAGGACAAGGGCCTCACGCGTGGTCTTCCGCGAACTTGCCGATCCTCGGGCCCGACAGCGTGGCCGCTGCGCGCCTCGCCTGGCCGCGTCGAAGGCCGGCCGCTTCGGGCAGTTCCACGACGCGCTCTATGCGCGCCGGGCGCCCGGGGCCCGACACCTTCGAGATCGCCGCCAAGGCCGCCGGGATCGCGCCGACCCCGGTCGCGACCCCCGAATTTGAAGCCGAACTAAAGCGCAATTTCGAGCTAGCCGGCCAATTGGGCGCGACCGGCACGCCCTTGTTCGTCGTCGGCGACCGCGTGATCAACGCCGCGATCGGCTATGATGGCCTGAAGAAAGCCATCGCTGCGGCTCGGGCGAAGGGGTGAGGTTCGCTAAGCGGGTAAAGAGATCCGGCGAAAGCGTGAACACATTTGTCGGTTTGCCTAACGCCTCGAATTAGAGCAGGTTCATGCGGTTGGGGGGCAATTGCATGCAAACATCTGTCAGGCTCTTCGCGTCGACGGCTTGGGTCTTTTTGGCGTTGCTGGGCGGCCAGGCCATCGCGGCCGAAACGCCGCTTCGCCCCGACCAGGCAGCCTTCCGCGAGCTCTACGAGGAGCTTGTCGAGACCAACACGACGCTGAGCAGCGGCAGCTGCACACTCGCCGCCGAGCGGATGGCGGCGCGCCTGAAGGCTGCCGGAATGCCGGACAACCAAATCACCCTCTTCGCCGATCCCGACCATCCCAAGGAAGGCGGCCTCGTCGCCGTCTATCCGGGCACGTCCAAGACCCTGAAGCCGATCCTGGCCATCGCCCATATCGATGTGGTCGAAGCGAAGCGGGAGGATTGGGTCCGCGATCCGTTCACGCTGATCGAGGAGAATGGCTATTTCTACGGGCGCGGAGCGCTCGACGACAAGGCGATGGCCGCCACGCTGGTCGACACGCTGATCCGATTTCAACGCTCCGGCTACAAGCCCAAGCGCACCGTCAAGATCGCGCTGACCTGCGGCGAAGAGACCAACGGCGCGTTCAATGGAGTGGAGTGGCTGGCCGCGAACAAGCGCGACCTGATCGATGCCGAGTTCGCCTTGAACGAAGGCGGCGGCGGCACGTCCGACGGGAAAGGCAAGGTCGTCGAGCAGGCCATGCAGGTCGGCGAGAAAACCTTCGCGACCTACCGCCTCGAAACGCGCAATCCGGGAGGGCACAGCTCAGTCCCGCGCCCGGACAACGCCATCTATCAACTGGCTCGAGCGCTGGTCCGTATCGACGCGCATGAGTTCCCGGTGGAGATGAGCGAGACCACACGGACCTATTTCCGTGAGGCAGGCGCGGGCCGCAAGGATGAAACCGGCGCCGCGATGGTCGCGCTGGCAGCAAATCCCGCAGACAAAGCCGCCGAAGCAATCGCCAATAAAGACCCGTTCCTCCATTCGAACCTACGCACGACCTGTGTCGCGACAATGCTCGATGGCGGGCATGCGCGAAACGCCTTGGCGCAGCGAGCCGGTGCTTTTGTGAACTGCCGCATTTTCCCGGGCCATTCAGTCGAGGAGATCCGTGCCGAACTCGCGAGGATCGTTGGCCGATCCGGAGGTGACGGTGACCGTCCTGCCGCCGCTGCGGCCAAGCCCGCCGGCGCCCCCGCTCGATCCAAAAGTCATGGACCCGGCCAAAATTCTGGCGGCGAAATACTTCCCCGGGGTGCCGGTCGTGCCGACGATGTCGAACGGCTACACCGACGCGACCTTTCTGGGTGCCGTCGGAATCCCCACCTACGGAGTGCCCGGGCGCTTGGGCCGATCCCGACGGTAATGGGGCCCATGGGCTGAACGAGCGCATTGAGGCCCGCTCGCTCTATGTAGGCCGCGATTATCTGTATGACCTGATCAAGGCATATGCGGAGTAGCTGTGGCCTTCGATTGACGTCGAACGTCTGCTTTCCATCCTTTAGCTGCCCTCCCCGCCTGCCTCCCGCCCCTTAAATCCCTGCGCCACGACATACCATTCGGATGAATCCTTGCGGCTGGCGGGGGGTTTGGCGTGCTTTACGGTGGTGAAGTGGCGCTTCAGCTCGGCGACGAGGTTATTGTCGGCGCCGCCGGCCAGCACCTTGGCGACGAACGCGCCGCCGGGCTTCAGCATCTCGACCGCGAACGCCAGCCCGGTTTCGACCAGCCCCATGGTCCGCAGATGGTCGGTTTGCGGATGGCCGACGGTGTTGGCGGCCATGTCGGACAGCACGAGGTCGGCCGGCCCGCCGAGCGCCTCGCGCAGCAGCCCGGGCGCCTTGTCGTCCATGAAATCCATTTCGAGGATGGTCACGCCCTCGATCGGGTCGGTCGGCAGCAGGTCGATCCCGGCAATCTTCGCCTTGGGCGACGCGTGCGCCGCACCACCTGGCTCCACCCGCCCGGCGCGATGCCGAGGTCGATCACGCTCTTGACCCCTTTCAGCAGCCGAATCGCTCGTCGAGCTCGAGCAATTTATAAGCGGCGCGGCTGCGATAGCCCTCGGCCTTGGCGCGGCGGACATAGGGATCGTTCAGCTGCCGCTCGAGCCAGCGGTTCGACGATGACGTGCGGCCCCGCGCGGTCTTGACCCGCGTTCGCCGCGCCCGCTGCCGCCTCGGCTCACAACTGATGGCCGTCGCGCGCCATCAGCGAGCGCAAAATCCCCTCGCGAATGCCGCGGTCGGCGACGCCCAATTGTCTCGGCCGGCCAGATATCGAGGATCGCCTCCAGGATCGCGCAGCCCGCGACCACCAGGTCGGCGCGCTCGCTGCCGATGCACGGCAAGGCCGAGCGCTCGGCCAGATCCATCCCGGCGATCATCGAGCTGATCCGCCGCATCGCCTCGACCGGCACATGCAGCCCGTCGACCGCTTGCCGGTCATAGCTCGGCAGCGCGAGATGGACGCTGGCCAGCGTCGTCACCGTCCCGCTGGTGCCGAGCAAGCGGATGTCGGGCGCGTCGCTGGGGATCATGTCGGCGAAGCGGGCGAAGGCGTGGCGCGCGCGCTCGCGCATCCGGCCATAAGCCGCGAGCCGGTCCTTGCCCTCGATCGCCGTCGCGGCCCTCGCTCTCGGTCAGCGACACCACGCCCCACGGCGCGCTCCACCAGCAGCGGATGACGCGGCGTGTCCTCGCCCTGCTCGACCAGCACCAGTTCGGTCGAGCCGCCGCCGATGTCGAAGATCAACGCCGGGCCGTCGCCCGGCTCGAGCAGCTTGTGGCAGCCGAGCACGGCCAGCCGCGCTTCCTCCTGCGGCGGGATGATCTCCAGCGCGACGCCGGTCTCGCGCCGCACGCGGTCGGCGAATTCCTGGCCGTTGGCGGCGCGGCGGCAGGCCTCGGTCGCGACCGAGCGCGCCAGCGAGACGTTGCGGCGGCGGAGCTTGTCGGCGCACACCGCCAGCGCCCCGACCGCGCGGTCCATCGCCGCGTCGGACAGGCGCCCGACTGGCGCCAATCCCTCGCCCAGCCGGACGATGCGCGAGAAAGCGTCGACCACGGTGAAGCCGCCCTCGGTCGGGCGGGCGATCAGCAGCCGGCAATTGTTGGTTCCAAGGTCGAGCGCGCCATAGGTGTGGCGCATGCCCCTCCGCCGTGGGAGGGAGACTCTGTCGGCCGCGCCCCCCGTCGCTGGGGATGCCGGCGCACTGGCGACACCTTGCGCCATAATCTTTCTATCCTTGGTCGCCCGCGGGGTCGCGCACGGCTGACTTGAGCGCAGGTTTAACCCGATTAAGCCGGACGCGGGGCAAGGCGGGCGGCGTTGACAGGGCGAGCGGCTGGTTTCTACTTGGCCGCGCGCCGCGCTGCCCGATCGTCTAATGGTAAGACTACGGACTTCTGACTCCGTCAATCGAGGTTCGAATCCTCGTCGGGCATCCATTTCTTCGCGTCATCGCAGCTTTACAGCGGCCGCGTCACGGACGCATCCGTCCGCCGATGAAAATCATCGGCAGCTACGTCAGCCCCTATGTCCGCAAGGTGCTGGCCTGCCTGGAGCTCAAGGGCCTCGACTATGAGGTCGACCCGATCACGCCTTTCTTCGGCAATGACGAGTTCGAGCGGCTGAGCCCGCTGCGGCGGATCCCGGTGCTGGTCGACGGCGACCTCGTCCTGACCGATTCCTCGGTGATCTGCGCCTATCTCGACGAGGCCTATCCCGGGCACGCCGCTGCTGCCGGCGGACCCGAAGGACCGCGCCCGCGCCCGCTGGCTGGAGGAATTTGCCGACACGCGGCTGGGCGACGTCTTCATCTGGGGCCTGTTCTACCCGAAGTCGTCCACCCGAGGGTGTGGGGCGAGCCGGGCGACCGGACGCGCGTCGAGCGAATGCCTTGCCGACGACACCCCGGCGGCGCTCGACTATCTCGAAGGCGAGCTGCCCGCGGACGGCTTCCTGTTCGGCGACATCGGCCTTGCCGACATCGCCATCGCCAGCTTCTTCCGCAACGCCGCCTATGCCGGTTTCGAGGTCGATGCCGACCGCTGGCCGAAGGTCGCGCGCTTCGTCGGCGCACGCTCGCCCACCCGGTGTTCGAGAAGCTGCTGCCGTTCGAGCAGGTCCAGCTCGGCGCGACGATCAAGGGCCGCCGCCAGGCGCTGCTCGACGCCGGCGCGCAGCTGACCGCGGAGACCTGCGGCAGCGCGAACCGCGCAAGAGGGATCATGCGGCTTTAGGCTGCTCAGGCCTGGTGTGCCGGCGATCCAATGCTCGATGCCGGGTCTTCAGCGAGCGGCGCGAGGGGATGAAGCCGTGCTGCGGCTCGGCATCTTCTTCGCCCGGCGCGTCATAGAGGGTGAGGTTGACCGGCATCTTGCGGGCGCAACGTTTCGCGGCCGCGCATCATGTCCTCGGCCATCGCCAGGCTGCGGTGGATGTCCTCGGCGGTGAATGGCTTCATCAGGCAGCCGAGCGCCAGGTCGGGCATCGGGAAGTCGGCGCCTTGCCGCTGACGAACAGGCAGGGGATGTCGTAATCGCCCATCCGCACCGCGACCTGAAAACCGGTCGTCCGCGGGCCAGGCTGCAGGTCGACCAGGGCGAGGTCGGGATCATGCGCTTCGGCGGCCGCGACGGCCGCATGTCAGATCGTCGGCGATCGCCACCACGCGGTAGCGCGGATTATCCTCGACCAGATATTTCAGTGTCGTCGCGAGCTGGGCGTCGTCTTCGACGATCAGGATCTTCAGCACCGCGAGCCTCCCCCTTCGAACCGGAAAAATTCCGTTTCCTTCGAGAGGCATCCTGCGCGCATAACCGAGTCGCTGCGAATCCCCGTTAGTCACGGTTAACGCCGAGCTGCCGCTTTCAGCGACGGCGCCGGAACCGCCGTCGAACCTTAAGCGCGGTAGAAGATGTGCGCGCCGATCTTGTCGACCTTCTTGAGGTTCAGCCGCCACGACGGCGCGACATAATTGGCGTGATACCAAAGCACGCTGGTCGGCACCGTGCTGGCCAATTTCTTGGTCGCGATGCGGGCGATCGCCTGCGCCTTGCGCCAGGCGTCGCATTCCGTGTCGATGCGCGGAAAGCGGCCGGCGCGAACGAAGCTAGAATTGCGCCTTCTGCTTGACCACCGCGCACCAGCTCGCCGGATATTGGCCCGAGGCGGCGCGGTTGATCACGACCTGGGCGACTGCCAGCTGGCCTTCCAGGGCTCGCCCTGGCTTTCGAAATAGACCGCGGTGGCGACGCAGCCTTGCTCCTCGTCGAGCGGATCGCCGGCCGATTGGCGGCGACCAGATCGCTCAGCGACACGGTCTGGACCCGGCGGTCGGCGCGGAAGTCGGCACGGTCCTGATCGCCGGCATCTGCGCGACGATCGCCTGCCGGACGACCGGCAAAGTCAACTGGACCTGCGCCAGCGCCTCGCCCGAACCGCCAAGCGCCAAAAACATCGCGGCGGCCACGGCGGACGCGCCGCCGCTTCCCAAAACTCTAATCAAATCATTCTCTTTTTACGTGCGGCCGATCGTCCAGCAACGCTCGCGCATCAATGAAGCGCCAAACTCCGCGATGTGGAGGATCGTCCGTCTAGCCCTGGAGCCCGGCCGCGAAACGCAGGGGCTCACTCGCTCATTAAATATGCTGCACTGCACATAAGGACGTAAGCCGGCAATCCGCAATCGCAGTAGGCGGTGAATCGAGCCGATCGCGGGGTGAACGGCGGAACCATGAACGAATTGACGATTTCCAGCCATTTCGCCGATTCCTTGCGCGAGACGCCTGCCGGCCACCGTAAGCGCGGGCCAAAGGAGCCGCCGCATGGCCTATTGGCTGATGAAATCCGAACCCGCGAGCTACGGCTGGGACGACCTTGTCCGCGACGGCGGGACCGAATGGGACGGCGTCCGCAACAATGCCGCGCGGCTGCATTTGAGGGCGATGAAGGCCGGCGACGAGGCCTTCCTCTATCACAGCATGTCCGACAAAGCGGTGGTAAGTACTCGGTCACCACCGTCTTGTCGCTGTAGGGCGCGCCGTTCTTGCGCACGTAGCCGGCACGCAGGTGCGTGGTCACCACCTTCAGGTTGCCGCCGCGGTTCTGGACGCCGCGGCCGCCGGGGCCGAACTGCCACACCGCCAGCGAGTGCCCCTGCCAGGTCGGCGTCGGCGGCGGCGGTCGCGGCTGGGATCGAAGCGCAGGAGCCGCGTCTGGGTGCCGGCGTCGGTGTCGATCTGCAGCGTGCTGGCGTCGGCCCACGTGACGTGCAGCCGCCCGGGCATTCGCATGATGTTGCCGGCGCCATAGGCGCGGCACTGCTCACCCGCCGCCTCGTCGCGGGCGGGGTCCCAGGTGTCGCCGATCTTGCGGCCCTCGGCGTTGAGCGGCAGCGTCTCGTAGACGCCCTTCCTGGGCGTGACCATCCGGAATTTCCAGTCCTCGGTGATCACGGACACCCAGTAGCCGGTCAGGTCGATGGGCGCGGCATCCTGCGGCGATTGCGCCCCGCCGCGTCCCCGCTGCGCCTGGGCCGCGGTCGCGGCGCCCAGCAGGCACACGAACGCGAGCGTCAGCCCGCGTGCACGCGGATCAGTCAACAGCTTCGCCCGAGCGCGCGCCCCAACTGAAGCCGTCGAGCGGGCGCTTCAGGCTGACCATGAGCAGCCGGAACTCGCCCGGCACGCGCGACGGACGGCCGACGATCACGATCTGGTCGCCTACTCTCAGCGTCTCGCGGGTGATGCCCTGCCCGCCCAGCTGGCCGGTGCCGCTCCACTCCACCGCCCATCGCTGCTGGGCGCCCTTGTCGTCGGGCGCCTGGATGGTGACGAACGAGTGCGGGTTGCGGTAGACGAACTGGACCAGCTTGCCCTCGACCGTCACCTGCTTGGCGAGGTCGTAGGTGGCGCCGTAGGAGTGATGCGCGCGCGTCGCCGCCGGACAGCCAGCAAGCGCGCAGCGCGATCACAGGGCGAGCCATCATTCTCATCGTCGTGTCTCCTCCAGGCTGCGATACACCGCCTCCACGAACATCGCCGTCGTCCACGGGCCGGTGGTCGACCCATAGCGGCCGTCGAAGTCCATCGTCGGCCGCGCGGCCTGGACCTGCGCCAGCGTCATACCCTTGCCCTTCAGGTCGCGCACGCGGTCGCGGATCATCGTCAGCATGTTGCGGTACGACGCCACGTCGGCCGTATCGCCCGACGCGGCCGCGCGCGGGCACGATCCAGGTGCCGCCCTGCGAGCGGTACTCGGCCACGGCCAGATCCAGGATCTTGTTGAGCCCGTCCAGCACGCCCTGGATGGTGCCGCCCTTGGTCAGATCGATCAGCGGATAGCTGACGGTCGAGAACAAGTTGCCGGCGCTGATCACCTCGGAGCGGCGGAAGTAGACGAAGCTGTCGCCGTCGGTGTTGGCCGCCGGCGCGTAGTGCATGATCACCGCTTCGCCGTTGAAGTAGGCCGGCAGCTTGAAGAACTCGTCGAAGTAGCTGTCGGTCGGCCAGGCCGCTTCCGGCGTCGGCGGCTGCTTCCCCGCCGGCGCGCTCATCCGGTTCAGCACGTTCTCGTGGGCGATGATCGACGCCTTCTGGCCGACGGATGTGACGGCGGTGCCAAACGCGGCCGTGCGCGGGAAGAAGCCGGCCGCCGCCAGCTTCTCGTTGCCGCCTACGTGCTCGGCGTCGGCGCTGGTGTTCATGATGAACCGCAGCGGCTTCGGCGAGCCCGGGCGAGCTGGTCACGGAGTTGATGTAAGGGCTCGACCAGCCCCAGGTGTTCGGGCAGTTCACGCCGAAGCAGGCGTTGGCCGAGGGCGGCGTCACCGTGGCGTTCGCCAGCTGGCCCAGCGCCGCCAGCACCTTGTCGGACATCGCCGCCGCACCCGTGTTGACCAGCAGCACGCCTTCGCCGCCCACCGACGCCGTGATGTTCACGCCGTCGGCGACCAGCATGAAGACGTTGCCCTGCACCGGCAGCACGTGCACCTGGCCGTCCCGGGGACTCTGCGCCGGCAATCGCCTTATCGACGGCGACAGCCGACTTGGACGACGGCACGCGCAGGGTGCGAGCCGCCGCGGGATCCGCGAGCGTCGCCTTGTATTCGGGGTAGAGCGTGGCCACGCCGCCGCGTGCGGCTGCCTCGGGCACCCACGGATCCTTCTTCAGCAAGTCGGCGAGCGCCGTGTTCTGGCCCGGCAGGAAGTGAGGCACCCAGTGCCGATCGGTGCCGCCGTTCTCCGCGAACGCCGACGCGCTGCACGTCTCGGTCTGCGTGATCCCGGTCAGGTCGGAGACGTAGGTCGTGGAGTGCACATACGGCTCGTCCATGTAGACGGGGTCGTCCACGACGCTCGTGATCGTCAGGATGTTGTCGTGGCGGGTGAGGAACTCCGTCATCGTGTAGAGGTCGCTCGTCTGCGGCCCGCCGCGCTTGAGATAGCCGTCCTTGAGGTGCGTGGTCGTGATCTTCAAGGTGTTGCCGACCCACTGGCCGGTGGAGAACCCGGTCCAGGTGTGCGGCGCGTAGGCGGGCGGGTGCGGCCGGCCGTCCATGAAGATCGGCCGGTCCAGCGAGCGCATGAACTGGATGTGGTAGACGCGCACGTCGCGCGTCAGCGGATCCTGTTCCTTGAGGATGCGGGCGCCACCCAGGCCGCGCCACTGGTGCGGCGCGGAGTGCGGGCGGCACTGATATTCGGGCGTGCCCCAGATCGACTCGGCGGACGTGTCGGCGCGCTGTCGCCCGGCGTCGTTGAACGGGATGCCCAGGTAGTCGCCGAGCGGCGGCTGACCCGAGGTGTCTTCCTCCCACGTCTCGAGCGTCCACTCGCCGGAGATGTCCGGCGGAACCTGCGGGCGCGGCGGCTGCGCCGACGGGCGCGCCACCAGCGCCACGCGCGGCGGCCAGCGACACCAGCGCGACGACGAGGCGTCGCTCGCAGATCACGGACTATTGCGCCAGCGGATCGGGCCGCAGCTGGAACTTCACCAGCTTGCCCTTGGTGCCCTTGCCGCCTTCGATGTGCCACACGAAGTGCGTGCCGTAGTTGGCGTAGAGCGCGCGGCCCTTCCAGCCGCCGTTGGGATCGTCGATGCGGCCGTCCAGCCCGCGCGAGTAGAAGCCGAGCGGATAGGGCACGCGCAGCGTGACCCAGCGGCGCGTCTGCGGATCGAGCACGAGAATCGAGTCCGAGTTCGAGCCGGTGGCCATCGGCTTGTTGGCGCCGAGGCCGAGGATGTTGTGCTGGTCCACCCAGTTGTAATAGTGGAAGTCGGCCGGGATGTTGGTGCCCTTCAGCTTCGGGCCCGGCGTCTGGTACAGCGTCCAGCCCTCGGGGCACTCGCTGCCGTCGGCCTTGCGCGGCCCGGTGATCGCCTTGCACTTGCGGCGGTCGAAGCTGGCCATGTGGCTGCTGGCCGCCAGCGCCGTCCACACCACGCCGTTGGTGTCGATGTCCACGCCGCGCGGATCGAACCCGGGCTCGGGCACCTTGTAGACCTCGGTGATGCACGACTGCGGCGGGTTCTTGCCGCGATCGAGGCGCACGAGATACCCGGGATAGCGCTCCGAGACGCCCCACACCGAGTCGTCGACCGGGCTCGGAATCACGGCGTAGAGGCTGAAGCTGACCAGCGTGTCGAGCTTGGGATTGGGTCCGCCGGCCGGGGCGGGGCACCGCCGCCCGCGGCCCGGCCACCTGGGGCCGGCGCACCGCCGGTATCACCCGAATACAGAATCGACTCGCCGCGCGCCGTGATCTGGTTCCACGGCGGCGCCGTGATCTTGCCGTCGCCGTTGGTGTCCACCACCTGGCCGCACCAGCCGACCGCCTTCTGCTCGTCCTTGGTCTGGTCGAAGACCTTGGTGTCGATCCAGCCGAAGATCGGGCCGGTCAGCTCGTTGAAGTACAGCGTCTCGTTGGCGTCGTTGTCGAACTGCAGGTGGTGCGTGGCGTAGCAGGTGTCGATCAGCACGAACTGCCGCGTCTTCGGGTCGTAGAACGACGCCTGCCGGCCGCTCTGGCGCAGCGGGAACCACGACGCGAAGCTGTTGGCCGGGTTCGAGCACCACGCCGCGTTCGCGTTCGGCCGGATCTTCGACGTCATCCACACGCGGCCCTTGCTGTCCAGCATCGCGTTGTGCGGATCGGCCGGGTTGTAGGGCGGGTTCGCCCACAGGTGCTCCTCGCCCCAGTGCAGCGACGGGCGGTTCGGCTTCGGGAACCGCGACGGCACCTCGGCGCGCGGCGCGCGCGTCGGGATCTCGATCTCCTCGGTGCGATGCGTCTTCGGGTCGACCATCGTCAGCATGCCGTGGCCGGCCGACACGGCGTAGACCGGGCCGTCGGCGTTCACCGTGGGACGGTTCTTGTCGGTCGAGATCTCGTCGTGCATGAACGACTTGTCCGTGCCCCAGTCCCACAGCGTCAGCACCACGTTGCGCTCGACGCCGGTCGGCCGCGGCGGCATCGGCGGCACCTCGCCCTTGGCCACGCGCTCGGTCCAGTCCGAGTAGGTCTTCAGCGCGCGCGGCGGGCCCTGGTTGGTCAGCACGCCGTACATCGAGTTGCCGCGGACGCCGGTGCCGAGCCGCCACTCCCACGCTTCGGCGTGCGTCTTCAGCTCGGGCTTCGCCTTGAGCACGTGGTCGACGCTGCGCGTCAGCTGGTTGCCGAGCTGATGGCAGAAGTTGCAGTCGGACTTGAGCGAGTTGACCCAGTGGTTCTGCGACTGCATCGCGGTGCCGATGCCGTTGCCCTGTGGTCCCGTGCCGGTGCCCGGGAACTCGCTCGCCGCCGGCGGCTCGAGCAGCGACAGCCAGTAGTCGCCGGGATAGACCTTCGCGGCTTCCTGCGGCGAGGCCGCGGCGCTGGCCCGCAGCGTCACCGACGCCGTGCCGGGCTTGAGCTGCTGCTTCTGCGAGTCGGCCAGCCCGTAGCCGCGCACCCACACGCTGTAGCTGGCGCTCGGCAGCTCGGGCAGCATGAAGCGGCCGCGATCGTCGGTGACGACGATCTTGATGAAGTTGGTGGCCAGGTCCTTGGTCTCGGCAATCACCCAGACGCCGGCCTCGGGCCCGTTGGCGCCCTGGACCACGCCGGTGATGTAGCCGGTGGCCGCCGGCGGCGCACCACGTCCCTGCCCGCTGACCGTCACCACCGCGGCCACCAGCGCCGCGAACGCCACCGAAATCGCCACCTTCAGATGTCGCCTCATCGCTCTTCCTTTTGCCTTTAGCCTTTGGCCTTTAGCCTTGTCTTTGCCTTGCTGAGCCCCGCGAGCGAGAATTCTACTCCCTTGCCCCCGCCCGACGCCCTCCGCGCCCCGCTCTCGGACATCACCGTTCTCGACCTCACGACCGCGCTGGCGGGTCCCTATGCCACCCTGCTCCTGGCCGGGCTGGGCGCCCGGGTCATCAAGATCGAGAACCCCGCCGGCGGAGACAGCTGCCGGCACAACCCGCCCTACGTCGGCGCCGGGGGCCTGCGGCTGGCCCGCGAAGCCCCGGACGACATGTCGGTGTCGTCGCTCAACCGCCTGCGCAACAAGCTGGGCGTGACGCTGAACCTCAAGCACCCGGACGCGCGGCACGTCTTCCTCGACCTGGCGCGGCGCGCCGACGTCCTGGTGGAGAACTTCAGCCGCGGCGTACTGGACCGGCTGGGCGTCGGCTACGCGTTCGTCCACGAAGTGAACCCGCGCCTGGTGTATTGCTCGATCAGCGGTTTCGGGTCCACCGGCGGCGCCGACGACGGCAAGGCGATGGACACCATCATCCAGGCCCTGAGCGGCGTGATGTACACCTCGGGACAGGCCGCCGACCCGCCGGTGCGCGTCGGCTTCCCCATCGCCGATCTGACCTCGCCGCTCTTCGGCGTCATCGGCGTGCTGGCCGCGCTGCACCAGGCCCGGGCGACGGGCGTGGGTCAGCACGTGGATGTGTCGATGCTTGGCGCGCTGACCTCGCTCATCACCGACGAGCCCTTCGATGCGCTGCGGCCGTTCGGCGTCCCGACCCGCACCGGCCCGACCATGCCCCGCCTGGCGCCCTTCGGCGTCTATGGCGCCACCGACGGCTACGTCGCGATTTGCGCGTTCACCGATCCCTTTGCCCACGCGCTCTTCCGCGCGATGGGCGAGCCCGGCCTGCAGAGACGAGCCGCGATTCGGCGACGCGCGACATGCGCGTGCGGCACGCCAGCGAGATGGACGCGTGCGTGGAGCGATGGACGAGCGCGCGGCGCGTGGCCGATATCCTGACCACGCTCGAGACAGGAGCAGGTGCCGTGCGCGGAGGTGCGGGACCCGGCGCAGGCGATCCGCGATCCGCGCGTCGTCGATCGCGGCGACACGGTGCCGCTCGCGCATCCGGTGCACGGCCGCGTGGCCGACATCTACGGAACCGGCCTGCCCGTGACCTTCTCCGAAGCCTCGTCTGGATTCGACCGGCCGGCGCCCACCCTCGGCCAGCACAACCAGGAGGTCTACGGCGAGCTGCTGGGCTATTCGCCGGAGCGGCTCGACGAACTGCGGGCCGAGCGGCGTGATCTAGGATTACGGCAACCCGCGCCGGGCGCGGCAAGGAGGAGGAACACCATGCGGTTGATTCCACGTGATCCTGGCAGCCCTCATCGTCCTGGCCTCGGCGCCCGCGTGGGCGCAGGACTGGGATGGTCGTCACGAAGACCGAGGACGGCTTCCGCGCGAACTTCCCCGGCCAACCGAAGGTCGAGACCATCACCTACGTCACGGAGTTTCGACTCAACCTGCCGGGCCGCGTCTACCGCGCGGCGGATGCGCTGGGCCGGTATTCGACGACGGTCGTCGATTACCGCGACGCGCAGCGGCTGCACGGCGAGCGAACCGCGAAGTGCCTGGCGGCCAAGGGCGCCAACCAGCAGGACGGCGACGCCTGCCAGAACGACGTTCATGGGCGACATGGCCGGCGCGACGGATCACGCGGCATGGAACTTCCTCCGGCGCGACGGCGTGAAGGTGACGCAGTACGGCCTGTATAACGTCGATCGTGTTGCGGGCCGCCTGATGCAGCTCACCAATCCCGATCGCTCGCGCACCTATGCCTCGATGCACCAGCATGCCGGGCGGCTCTACATCCACGAGGCCACGGTGCCGGACGGCATGCCCGAACCCATTCTGTTCATGCAGTCGCTGGCCTGGGTCAACGACAAGGGGCTGGCGATCCGCTACGCCACGCTGTACACCGAAGGCTACGGCGGAGACTGGAAGTTCCCGCAGGCGACGCAGCCGCCGCACACGCTGCGGGACCTGGACGAAGCGATCGACCAACCGGCCCGGCCGCCGCGATGAGGAGGTGGATCATGCCGTGGAGAGTCTTCGCCGTCGTCTCGTGCCTGCTCGGGTTCGCCGTGCCGCTCTCGGCCCACCACTCGCACGCCAACTACGACACCTCCAAGTGGGTCGTGATGGAGGGCACCGTCAAGCAGATCGTCTTCATCGCGCCCCACTCGATCGTCTACCTGGACGTGAAGGACGCGAAGGGTGAAACGTCCACGTGGGCGCTCGAGGCCACCAACCCGCGCGGCATCATGAACAACGGCGTGAAGCGCGAGGACGTGCGCGCCGGCGACGCGATCAAGGTCCGCTGCCACGTGCTGCGCGACGGCGCGAAGGGGTGTCTGCTCGGCTTCATCGCGCCGACGCACGGCGACGCGGCGCGGGGCCACGGCGTCGAGCGCGAGTGGGATTGACACCGGACAGGGTCCTGCTCGTCACCGGCGGCGGCCGCGGCATCGGGGCGGCCACGGCGCGCCTCGCGGCCGCGCGCGGCTACGCCGTCTGCGTGAACTACCGCAGCAATCGCGACGCGGCGGCCAGCGTCGTGGCCGGGATCGAAGTCGGCCGGCGGCCGGGCGGTGGCGATTGCCGCCGACGTCGCGGTCGAGACCGAGGTCGTCCGGCTGTTCCAGGAATGCGACCAGCGCCTCGGCCCGTTGTCGGCGCTCGTCAACTGCGCCGGCATCATCGAGAAGCAGATGCGGGTCGAGGACATGGACGCCGGGCGCCTGCAGCGCGTGTTCGCCACCAACGTCTTCGGGCCCTTCTTCTGCTCGAGGGAGGCTGTCCGCCGGATGTCCACCCGGCACGGTGGCAAAGGCGGCTCGATCGTGAACGTGTCCTCGCTGGCCTCGGTCTACGGCTCGCCCAACGAGTACGTGGACTATGCGGCCACGAAGGGCGCCGTCGACACCTTGACCACCGGGCTGGCGCGCGAAGTGGCGACCGAGGGCATCCGGGTGAACGTCGTGAGGGCCGGCCACATCTACACCGAGTTCCACGCCCTCGGCGGGGAGCCCGACCGGGTCGAGCGGGTGAAAGCGGACGTGCCGATGAAGCGCGGCGGCCGCCCGGAAGAGGTGGCTCAAGCCATCGTCTGGCTGCTGTCGGACGAGGCGTCGTACGTCACCGGCACCCGCCTGGACGTCTCCGGAGGACGGTAAACCGGTCAGCACTCGCGTGGCCGATTGCTGCGGTATTCTTCGCCCGGTTCCCGGTTCAACCGTGTTTCTGGGCGCCCTTCGCGCGCCCGAAGGAGTCGACCCCAATGGAAGTGCAGCAGCAGATTCCAACAGAGGCCATCAAGCTCTACGACCTCTATATCCACGGCGAGATCCCGCGCCGGGTGTTCATGGACCGGTTGAACAAGTTCACGGCCGCGGGTCTGGCCCTGCCGGCGCTGGTCGAAGCGCTGATGCCCAACTACGCCGCCGGCCAGCAGGTGGCTCCCACCGACTCGCGCATCAAGACCAGCTACGAGACGGTGCCGTCGCCGAACGGCAACGGCTCGATCAAGGGTCTGCTGGCGCGTCCGGCCAGCGCCTCGGCCACCACCAAGCTGCCGGCGATCCTCGTCATCCACGAGAACCGCGGGCTCAACCCGCACATCGAGGACGTGGCGCGCCGGTTCGCCGTGGCCAACTTCATGGCGTTCGCGCCCGACGGCCTGACCTCGGTCGGCGGCTACCCGGGCGACGACGAAAAGGGCGGCGCGATGTTCGGCAAGGTGGATCGCGCCAAGATGGGCGAGGACCTGTACGCGGCAGCGGTGTGGCTGAAGAACCGGCCCGACAGCACCGGCAAGCTGGGCGTGACCGGCTTCTGCTTCGGCGGCGGCATCTCGAACGCGCTCGCCGTACGCATGGGCGCGGATCTGGCGGCGGCGGTGCCCTACTACGGCGGCGCGCCCGCGGCGGCCGACGTGCCGAAGATCAAGGCCGCGGTGCTGGTGCACCACGGCTCGGAGGACACGCGGCTGGTGATGGCCTGGCCCGAGTACGAGGCCGCGCTCAAGGCCAACAAGGTGCACCTACGAGGGCCACATCTGGCCCGCCTCCGTCCACGGCTTCAACAACGACGCCACGCCGGCGCGCTACAACAAGGACTCCGCCGACAAGGCGTGGGCGCTGACCGTCGCCTGGTTCAACAAGTACGTTCGCGGCTGAGAGTCGCGTCGATCGGCGCCTCGCCTGTGCGGGGCGCCCGTCTTCCCCCATGACGTTCCGCCCGATCGCTCTCGCAGTCGTCGCGCTGGCCGCCTGGATACAGGCGCCGCTGGCGCAGGTGCGCGTGCCGCTGCCCGTTGTGCGCGTCGAGAGCGGCCAGCTGGCCGGAAAGGTGCTGTCGTCCGGCGTCAAGGCGTGGCTGGGCATTCCCTACGCCCAGCATCCCGTCCGCGATCTGCGATGGAAAGCGCCTCAGCCGATCACCTGGCAGGGTGTCTACAACGCGGACCGCAAGATGCCCGCATGCATCCAGATCCTGCGGCCGCACGACATCAACCACTACTTCGGCGAAGAGGCCACCGGCGAGGACTGCCTCTTCATCAACGTGTGGGCGCCCGAAACCGCCACGCCGGCCTCGAAGCTGCCGGTGATCGTGTTCCTGTACGGCGGCGGCAACACCGTCGGGTCGAGCGGGATGTCGCTCTACAGCGGTGAACAGGTGGCGCGGCGGGGCGCCGTGTTCGTGAACTTCAACTATCGCCTCGGCATCCTGGGGTTCATGGCGCACCCCGAGCTGACGCGGGAGTCGGGACGTCAGGCGTCGGGGAACTGGGCCTACCTCGATCAGGTGGCGGCGCTGCGCTGGATTCAGCGCAACATCGCCGCGTTCGGCGGAGACCCGGCGCAGGTCGTGGTCGCGGGGCAGTCGGCCGGCGCCGGCGCCGTGTCGCTGCTACAGGCCAGCCCGCTCGCGAAGGGCCTCTTCCGGGGCGTGGTGGCGATGAGCGGCGGCACCTGGGGCAACGGCGGTACCGGCGGAGTGCCGCTCGCCGAAGCCGAGCGCGTGGGGTTGCAGGTACAGACCGCCACCAAGTCCGCTTCCCTGACCGCGATGCGGAACGTGCCGGCCGATCGGCTGCTGGCGTTGCAGGCCGAGAACCAGCTGGGCGCCACGGGCGGCGGCCCGATTCGCGTGGGCACGAGCATCGACGGGTATTTCCTGCCGGAGACGCCCGCAGCGCTGTTTGCGGCGCGCCGCGCCAGCGACGTCCCGGTGATCGCCGGTTTCGCCAACGACGAGAGCTCCAACGGGTTGCGCAACGCCCGGACGGTGGCCGAGTACACGGCGCTTGCGCGCCAGGCGTACGGCGCACACGCCGACGAGTTCCTGCGTCTCTACCCGGTGAAGACCGACGCCGACGTCGCGGAAGCGGCCAAGACCGCCGCGCGCGAAGCCGGCGTGCTGCGGACGGCCCGCAACTGGGCCATTGCGCAGGCGGGCGTGCACTCGTCCCCCACCTACCTCTACAACCTGGTGCACCTGCACCCGTTCAACCCCGAGGTGCTCGCCGCTGACCGCGTCGATCAGGTGGGGGCATATCACACGAGCGACGTGCCCTACTGGTTCGGGTACGCTCGACGCCTTCAACCTGTTCAGGCCCACGCGCTCGTGGCTGGCCTACGACCGCAAGCTGTCGGAGCAGATGACGGCCTCGCTCATTGCCTTTGCCAGAACCGGAAGCCCGCGCACCGCGGACCTGCCGTGGCCGGCCTGGTCCCCTGGCAACGAGCACCTGCTCGAGCTGGGCCAGCACGCCAACACCGTGCGGCGCCTCGACAGCCGCCGGCTGGACTTCGCGGCGCGCACGACGGTGCAGATCCCGGCCGCCCCGCGCGGGATTCCAGGCCAACCGCGCGATTGACCATGCGCGGCAACCGGCCCGCGTTCCACGGCGGCGCTCTGGCGGCCAGCCTGGCCGCGGCCGCCGTGCTGTGGACGAGCACGTCGGCCTCTCACGCGCAGAACCCTGCGCTCCAGGATCTGCTCGATCGAGCGACCATCCAAGTGGTCGAGTTCGTGGACAAGTTCTCGAATGTCGTCGCCGAAGAGATCTACGTCCAGGAGATGAACCGGCCGAAGAAGAAGCGCACGCTGCGGTCGGACCTGGCGCTGGTGCGCTACCCGGGGGCCACGCAGTGGATGCTCTTCCGGGACGTCTACGAGGTGGACGGCAAGCAGGTGCGCGGCGAAGCCGAACAGCAGCGCATCATGCGGCTGTTCCTGGAGCCGCCGCAGGACGCCTTGCGGCGCGCCAGCGATATCGCCCGCGTGGGCGCGAGCTACAACCTGCTGGACATCGGGACGATCAACCATCCCCTGCTGGCCATCGCCTTTCTGCAGCCCGCCTACCGCAGCCACTTCCGCTTCAACCTCGCGGGGCTGGAGAAAGACCTGGGGCCTCGCGTCCGCACCGTACGCTTCCAGGAGTTCCAGCGCCCCACCATCCTGAAAGCCAATGCGAACAACGACCTGCCCGTGCAAGGGCTGCTCTGGATCGACGAGGTCACCGGACGCGTGGTGAAGACGGAGCTGGATCTCGGGCTCTCGCGAACGCCGCCGGAAGTGGTGACGCTCTTCAAGTTCGACGAAGAACTGGGCCTGAACGTGCCGGCGGAGATGCGCGACTGGTACCCGGACGGCTCCGGCGAGCTTCGCGGCGTCGCCACCTACGGCAAGTTCCGCCGGTTCGAGGTGCGAACCGACGAGACCGTCCAGAAGTAGTCCTTGGTCCTTGGTTCTTAGTTCGGTCCGGGTCCGGGACCAGTACCAAGAACCAAGCACTAAGGACCACTCCTACTGCATCGCGGGCTGCGCGCGCCGGGCGGTCTTGCGGCTCACGGTCGCGGCCGCCGGGTTGGGCGCCAGCGCCAGGAGCAGCACCTCGTCCACGCTCTGGACGTAGTGCACGGTCAGCCCCTTCCGCAGCTCTTCGGTCAGATCCTCGTTGACGTTCTTCTCGTTCTGCCGCGGCAGGATCACCTCGCGGATGCCGACGCGGCGCGCCGCCAGCACCTTCTCCTTGATGCCGCCGACCGGAAGCACCCGGCCCGAGAGCGTGATCTCGCCGGTCATGGCGATGTCGCCGCGCACCGGCCGGCGGGTCAGCTCCGAGGCGAGCGCGGTGGCCATCGTGACCCCCGCCGACGGCCCGTCCTTCGGGATCGCGCCCGCGGGAACGTGCAGATGGATCTCGGCGTTCTTGAAGAAGTCGGGGTCGGCGCCGTAGGCGGCCGCGTGCGCGCGGAACCACGACAGCGCCGCACGCGCCGACTCCTTCATCACCTCGCCGAGCTGGCCGGTCAAGGTCAGCGTGCCGCCGCCGGGCATCCGCGAGGCCTCGATGAACAGCACGTCGCCGCCCGCCGGCGTCCACGCCAGCCCGATCGCCACGCCAGGCTCGCGGGTGCGATCGGCCATCTCCTCGTCGAGGAACACCGGCGCACCCAGCATCTGCACCACCACGTCCGGCTTGATCACGAGCGCGTCCTCGCGGCCTTCCGCACGCATCCGGGCGGCCTTGCGGCACAGGGCCCCGAGCTGGCGCTCGAGGTTGCGCACGCCCGCTTCGCGCGTGTAGCCGCGAATCACCGCGCGCAGCGCGTCGTCGGTCATCCGCAGCTGCTTCGGCGTGAGGCCGTGGTTCTTGACCTGCCGCTGCACCAGGTGCTGCTTGGCGATCGCCAGCTTCTCCTGCTCGGTGTAGCCGGGAATCTCCAGCACCTCCATGCGGTCGCGCAGCGCCGGCGGCACCGGATCCAGCACGTTGGCGGTGGTGATGAAGAGCACCTCGGAGAGATCGAACGGCACGTCGAGATAGTGGTCGCGGAACGTGGAGTTCTGCTCGGGGTCCAGCACCTCGAGCAGCGCCGATGCCGGGTCGCCGCGGAAGTCGGCGCCCAGCTTGTCGATCTCGTCGAGGATGAAGACCGGGTTCTTGGTCTCGGCGCGGCGCAAGCCCTGGATGATCTGGCCGGGCAGGGCGCCGATGTAGGTGCGGCGGTGGCCGCGAATCTCGGCCTCGTCGCGCATGCCGCCGAGCGACACCCGCACGAACTTGCGTCCGAGCGACGTGGCGATCGAGCGCGCCAGCGACGTCTTGCCGACGCCGGGCGGGCCGGCAAAGCACAGGATCGGGCCCTTCACCGACGGGTTCAGCTTGCGGACCGCCAGGTACTCGAGGATGCGGTCCTTGGCCTTTTCCAGCCCGGCGTGATCGGCGTCCAGGATGGCCTTGGTGCGCGGCAGATCGATGGTCTCGTCCGAGCGCTTCTGCCAGGGCAGCATCACGATCCAGTCGAGATAGGTACGCGACACCGTGTACTCGGCGGCCGCCACCGGCATCTTGGACAGACGATCCAGCTCGCGCTGCGCCTCCTTCAGCACCACCTCGGGCAGCCCGGCCGCTTCGATCTTCTGGCGCAGCTCCTCGATTTCCTTGGTCTGGTCGTCGCCTTCGCCCAGTTCCTTCTGGATCGCCTTCAGCTGTTCGCGCAGGAAGTACTCGCGCTGGTTCTTGCCCACTTCCGACTGCACCTGCGACTGGATCTTCGATCCCAGCTCGAGCACCTCGAGTTCCTTGATCAGGATCCGGTTCAGGTGGTCCATCCGTGCGCGCACGTCCAGCGTTTCCAGCACCTGCTGACGGACCGCCGTCTCCAGCGTCGTCAGGCTGGAGGCGATGAAGTCGGCCAGCCGCCCGGGTTCGCTGATCGTGCCGGCCAGCGTCTGCAGATCCTCGGACAAGAGTGGCGACAACGACACCACTTTCTGGAAGTTGGTCTTGATGTTGCGCATCAGCGCGTCGATCTCGGTGCGGTCGGCTGCCCGCAGGGCTTCGCTCGCGGGCCGGACGCGGGCGCGCAGGTAGGGCTTGGCTGGCAGTGATGTCACCGAGGACCAGACGGCTCAAGCCCTGCACGATGAGGCGCAGGCTGCCGTCGGGCAGCTTGAACATCTTGTGAATCTGGCTGGCGGTGCCGACGGTGTAGAGATCGTCCCGCTGGGGTTCCTCGACCGACGCGTCGCGCTGGGTGACGACGCCGATGACCTTGCTGCCGGCAATGGCCTCGTCGATCAGCTGCACCGAGCTTTCGCGGGCGACCGCGAGCGGCATGAACGAGTTGGGGAACAGCACCGTGTCGCGCAGCGGCAGGATCGGCAGCTCATCGGGTACCGTGACCAGCTCCTCGCCCGCTGTGAGATCTGGCGCCGGCGCGACCACTCGCTTCTTTTTCATCGGGATGCCCTTCTCCTACTGATTTCGGCGCCTGGCGAGGCTGAACGTAGGGTAGTGCGCAGCGGGCAAAAAGCGTTTCGCCCGAACCTCGTGAGAAGTTCGGGCGAAAACCGCCCGCGCGAAGCGCGGGCCAAAAGACACTGTCTACGAACTAGCCGTCGCTAATGCGACGGGCTAGTTCGTCGTGTCGAAGAGGAACGCGGAGCTGCCACCCTTCCGCTGAGCCATACGCTCACGCAGTTCGGCGGTCTCGCGCGCCTCTTCACACTCCTTGCAACGAACCGCGAAGGGCAGCGCACGAAGCCGCGCCTCCGTGATCTCGTCACCGCACTCGAAGCAATCGCCGTAGCTGCCCTCGCTCGAGCCGCCGCAGCGCCGCATCAATCTTGTTCAGCGTCTCCGATTTCATCTGGATCAACGCGAGCTCGATGTCTTCCTGGATGTCCACCTCGGAGCTCTCGCCCTGGTCGAGTACGTCGCGCTCCTTGCTGCCCTCGTTGCGCACGTCTCGCATCCGGCCCTGCACTTCGGCCACCAGCTCGCGGCGACGGTTGTCGAGCATCTTCTTCAGCTCGTTGTACCGGGTTGTCTTCGCCGAAACTGCCGTTCGTGCCGCTCGTGCCGTTGCCATACGCTTACCGCTCCTCTCGGACCCTGTCACCCCGTGTGGTGTTCAATACGCCTTTGCGCGGTGTCCACTGCAATCAGCGTTCCAGGTCTGGCCGCTTGACGTCCGACGGCCCGGAGCATCAGAAGAGCGGCCTGCGCCAGCTCTTCGTGGATGGTTCGATAAGCCCCCGGAATACACCGACATGCCCGCCTGGGTTTCCCTCGACCGCGCGCCACAAGTGCGCCATTTTTCGCGGTCAGTGTCTTAGACGCTCGACCTCCCGCCGCAGTTTCCCTGTCCGCGCTGCCCCCAAAGTGCTGCTTTTTTGCTACAGCCGAGTGATAGTGTCGGTCGGGGACCAGGACAGCGTTAGGGGCATCGCACTGTCCGCCTAAAATTCTACATTATGTAGAAATATCTACACATTATCGGCCTCTTCCGTTGGTCAGCGGGATCTGTGAGAGGCTTCTGAACGGTGACCTGCCCCCTGTGCGGCCAGCGAAAGGCAAAGCGAAATTGCCCGGCATTGCACAACGAGATCTGCACGGTCTGCTGCGCCACCAAGCGGTTGACGGAGATTGACTGCCCGCCGGACTGTGTGCACCTGGTGTCCTCACGGAACCACCCGGCCGCCAGCGTCAGGCGTCAACAGGAGGCGGACGTGGCGGTGCTGATGCCGTCGATCCGCGAGCTGAGCGAGCGGCAGTACCAGCTGTTTTTCCTGTTTCACAACGTCATCGCCCAGACCGCCCCCGAGGGGCTGGCGCGGGTCACCGACCTCGACGTGGCCCAGGCCGCCGCCTCGCTTGGCCGGCACGCTCGAAACCGCCGCCCGGGGCATCATCTACGAGCAACCTCCCCAGTCGCCGACGGCCCGGAAGCTGGCCGAGGCCTTCAAGACGCTGATGGAGCAGGTGCGGGAGCAGGGCGCCACGCTGTTCGACCGCGAGGCCGCCATCACCCTGCGCGCGATAGAACGGGGCGCAGCCACGGTGGGCCGTGACCAGGACCAGGACGCAGGCGACACGGCTTACATCGATCTGATGGCGCGGCTGCTCCAGGTGAACCGGGCGAAGGCGGACACTCCGGCCAGAGGCTCGCCGATCATCCGTGCCCGTAGCCTGGCATTAGCCGGGCAGGCAGCCGTGCGAGCCTGATACAATTCGTGGTTTGCGCGGTCCGGGGCCAAGCCTCCTGGGCCTTATCAGGAAGAGAAGGAAGCGATGGCCAAGCGGTGCGAGATCTGCGACAAGGGTCCGGTGGTGGGTCGAACCGTGTCGCACGCCCACAACGTCGGTCCGCGGCGGTTCGAGCCCAACCTGCAGACGGTGCGGGCCCTCGTGAACGGGGCCACCCGCCGGATCCGGGTCTGCACCCGGTGCCTGCGCAGCGGCAAGATCACCAAGGTCGCCTGAGGTGCGGACCGCCGTCACGTCCGACGACGCGCCCAAGGCCCAGGGCGTCTACACGCCCGCCATCCGCGCCGGACAGCTGCTGTTCATCTCGGGGCAGATTCCCGTCGATCCGAAGACGGGCGCAGTCGTGGACGGCGACATCACCGCCCAGGCGGATCAGTCGATGCGCAACGTCGTGGCGCTGCTGAAGGCCGCCGGCCTCGGCTTCGAGCACGTGGCGCGCACGACGGTGTTCCTGGCCGACATGGACGACTTCGCCGCGATGAATGCCGTGTACGCGCGCTACATCGTCGACCCGCCTCCGGCGCGCGCGACGGTTCAGGTGGCGCGGCTGCCACGCGACGTCCGGATCGAGATCGACGCGATCGCGGTGATCCCGTAGGCTCCGGGCTCCGGCTTCGGGCTTCCTCGGACTGCCGAAGACTTCGGCTACAGGTTCGGGCTCCAGGCGTCAGGCCTGCTCGTTAAGGCGCGCCCCCTTGCCTGTTCGGAGCATTGCTCGCGCGACCGCGGGATTAGGTTCAGTGTTCACTTGTGAGCAGCTGACGGGAACATCGGCGAGATACGCTTCGCTCAGAGGAGCGTGATCATGAGTGCAAGCCATCACCCCACGCGACATGACACCTGCGTCAACATCGAGCGAAAAAGCAGCGAAAAGCTGCGCGCGCGGATTGCGGCAGCACCGGCGACCGAAAGGGCTGAGCTCGACAGCAAAGGTGCAGCTGAACCTACTCACGCATTCCACTCGATGATGAAAGAGACACTGCCGTCTAGCGGCGGTCTGAGCCCCGTGAGTGCTCGGTAGAACTCGACAACTGAGCGGTCGCTAGGCTATCCCGAACGCGGGATTCAAACCCGGGGGGATGGTCAGTCGAATCCCTCTGGATTGTCGCGGCGCCAGCGGCGTAACGGGCAGGCCTGGAGCGCCTGGAGCCCGGAGCCCGCTCTATCGCGCCACCGCGCCCTTGCCGCGCGGTGCGCTCCACGCCCAGCACGCCCTCGACGCCCTTGATCGACTTGATCACCTTGTCGAGGTGCTTCACGTCGCGGATCTCCACCGTCATCTCGATGCGCGCCTGGCGATCGGTGCCGGCGTGCGCCTCCATGTTGGTGATGTTGGTGTTGATGTTCGAGACCTTCGAGCTGATCTCGGCCAGCATGCCCTTGCGATCCTCGACCCGCATCGTCAGCTTCACCACGTAGGGCGCCTGATCCGCCTGGCCGTCCCACTCGACGTCGATCTTGCGCTCGGGGTCGAACATCAGGTTGACGACGTTGCGGCAGGTGGCCGCAGTGCACCGACACGCCCTTGCCCCTGGTGATGTAGCCGACGATGCGCTCGCCGCGGATCGGGTTGCAGCATCGGGCCAGGAACACCATGATGTCGTCGGCGCCGCGGACCTTGATCTTGTCCGACGCGCCGCCGGTGCGCAGCACGCGCTTGACCGCCGACACCACCGCTGAATCCGGCGCACGCTCGCGCAGCAGGCCGCTGCCGCACGGCCTTCTGCACCATCGTGCGCGGCGCCAGCTTGCCGTAGCCCACGTAGGCCAGCAGGTCGTCTGGTCTTCGTGCGCGCCGTACTCCTCGACGAACTGCGCCATCTCCGTGCTCTCCAGCAGCGTCTTCGGGTTCAGGTCGAACCGCCGCGCTTCCTTTTCGAACAGCCGCCGCCCGAACTCGATGCTGCGGGAACGCTCCTCGGCCTGCAGCACGTGCTTGATCTTGCTGCGCGCCCGCGACGTGACCACAAACGACAGCCAGTCGCGGCTGGGCCGGTGGCTGGGCTGGGTGTTGATCTGGACGATGTCGCCGTTTTGCAGCCGCGTGCGCAGGGGCGCCATCTTGCCGTTGATGAGCGCCGCCACGCACTGGTGGCCGACGTCGGTGTGGACGCCGTAGGCGAAGTCCACCGGCGTGGCCCCCTTCGGCAGCGAGCGCACCTCGCCCTTCGGCGTGAAGACGTAGACCTCCTCCGGGTAGAGGTCGATCTTCAGGTTCTGCATGAACTCCTGCGGATCGCGCACTTCCTGCTGGAGCTCGAGCAGCTGGCGCAGCCACTGGAAATAGCGCTCGTCGCGCTGGTCCCCGATCCGGCCTTCCTTGTACTTCCAGTGCGCCGCGATGCCCTCCTCGGCGCGGCGGTGCATCTCCTCGCTGCGGATCTGCACCTCGAACGGCACCCCCTGCTCGCTGATCACCGAGGTGTGCAGCGACTGGTAGCCGTTGGGCCGCGGCATGGCCACGAAGTCCTTGATCCGGCCCGGGCACCGGCGACCAGGTCTGGTGGATGATGCCGAGCGCCGCGTAGCAGTCCTTCACCGACGCGGTGATGACGCGAAGCGCGATGAAGTCGTAGACCTGGGCGAGGTCGATCTTCTGCCGCAGCAGCTTGCGGTGGATGCTGAACAGGCGCTTGATGCGGCCGTCCACGGCAATCACCGGCACCTGCGCCTCCTCCAGCTTGGCGCGGAGGCGCGCGGCCAGGTCGTCGATCAGGCTTTCCGCGTTCTTCCGCTTGGCTTCGACCTTGGCGCTGCAGCGCCTCGTAGGCCTCGGGCTCGAGCGCCTTGAATGCCAGCTCCTCCAGCTCGTTCTTCACCTTGCTCATGCCGAGCCGGTTGGCGATCGGGGCGTAGATATCCAGCGTTTCCTGGGCGATCTTGATGCGCTTGTCGTCGGCCAGGTGCTGCAGCGTCCGCATGTTGTGGAGCCGGTCGGCCAGCTTGACGAGGATGACGCGGATGTCGTCCACCATCGCCAGCAGCATCTTGCGCAGGTTCTCGGCCTGGCGCTCCTCGCTGGTGGAGAACGGGATGGCGCCGAGCTTGGTCACCCCCTCGACCACGTGGGCAATCTCGTCGCCGAACAGCTCGGCGATGCGCTCGGTGCTGACCAGGGTGTCTTCCACCACGTCGTGCAGCAGCCCGGCGCAGATTGCGACGACGTCCAGCTTCATGTCCGCGAGGAAATCCGCAACCTCAAGCGGGTGAACGAGATAAGGCTCGCCGGAATGGCGGACCTGGCCTTTGTGCTCCTGGGCAGAGAAGAGGTAGGCCCGGCGGACCAGCTCGAGGTCCGACTCGGGGCTGTACGCGCGCAGCTTTTCCAGCAGCGTTTCGAGTCGAATCATGACGCCCGGTGTCTAAGGCCTCAGGGGAGTTTCCGGGAGGCTTCTACCCTGTAGCCATGATAACGGAGCATGAGTCTTGGAGCCTTGACTCGCCCGAAAACCGATCACTATACTGGCCCGCTCCGGCCCGTTCGGCGCCGGCGGAGTAGCGGGAGATCCGTTCGTTGAGGGGGGTATGACGATGGGGATGTCTAGGTCGCAGGCGCTGGTCGCCCTGTGCGCCACGGTCGGTCTTGCCGCCGGCGGCTGCAGCCAGATTGGCATGCTGAAGGGCAAGATGGCGTTCAAGGACGCCAACAAGTTTTACCAGGGCCAGGACTATCGAGCCGCGGCCGCCAAGTACGAGGAAACCATCGCCGAGTGCCGCGGATCGGACCCCGACTGCACGGACCCGCGCCTGACGCCGGCCTACTTCTTCCTCGGCAACAGCTACGACCAGCAGTACCGCGCGGTCAAGAAGGGCGACGCGGCCAACGACGCGCTGCTGACCAAGGCGATCGAGAACTACAAGAAGGCGTCGGCGATCGAAACCGACGCCGAAGATCAAGCGGCTGGCGCTCGACTATCTGGTCAGCTCCTACGGGCCCGACAAGCTGAACGACCCGTCGCAGGCCGAGCCCATCCTCCTGAGCATGATCGAGATGGACCCCAAAGAGACGTCCAGCTACTTCGGCCTGGCCAACATCTACGAGCAGAGCGGCGACTACGATCGCGCCGAGCAGATGCTGAACAAGGCGCGCGAGATGCGCCCGAACGACTCGGCGGTCTACATGCAGCTGGCCGGCTTCTACAACCGCCAGGGCGACTTCACCAAGACGATGGAAGCGCTGCACGCAGCGCACCAAGCAGGAGCCCACCAACCCCGAGGCCCACTACACCGTGGCCACCTACTACTGGGAAAAGGCCTACCGCGATTTCACCACCCCGGAAGCCGACAAGATGAAGTTCGTCCAGCAGGGCCTGCAGGCCATCGACGAGGCCATCAAGCTGAACCCGAAGTACTTCGAGGCGCTTGACCTACAAGAACCTGCTGCTCCGCGTGCAGGCCAACCTGGAGAAGGACCCGGCGCGGCAGCAGGCGCTGCTCCGCGAGGCCAACGAGTGGCGCGACAAGGCGCAGGAAGTTCGAAAGAAGGCGCAGGCCGCCGGCGCCGAATAGCCGCCCGGCACACCCGCCGCCGAGGCCGTTTCGAGGGCCGCCTTCCGACAGGGAGGCGGCCCTTTTTCTTGGTACAATCGACGGGTCTTGGCTGCCGGCCGCGTCCGCCAGCGCCTGTCACAGGGTCGTCACCTGCGTGCGGCAGGATCGCGAAGAATCAATTCAGAAGAGGTGAAGCGAATGAAGTGCTCGATGCGGAACGCGGTTCGGCTGCGTCTCCTGATGGGAGTTTTGTCGCTGGCGGCCGCGCTGCCAGCCTCGGTCTCGCCCGCCGCTGCGCAGGGCGTCACCACCGGTTCGATGGCGGGCGTGGTCATGGACACCAACAAGGCGCCTGTGCGCGATGCGCAGGTGATCGCCATCCATCTGCCCTCCGGCACGACCTACGAGGCGGTGACCCGGGCTGACGGGCGCTTCTTCATTCCCGGCATGCGCGTCGGCGGCCCGTACAGCGTCACGGTCGCGTATTCGCGGTTCCGGCGGCACGGCCTTCTCGCCGCAGACCCAGGAAGACATCACGGTCAACCTCGGCGTCTCCTCCGACCTCTCGTTCACCGTGACAGCCATCGCCGTCCAGGAAGAGGTCACGGTCACGGCGATTGTGGATCCCGTGTTCAGCTCGAGCCGCACCGGCGCGGCGACCTCCGTGGATCGCGCGGAAATCGCCCTCATCCCGACCCTGAACGGCCGGATCAGCGACGTCACCCGCCTGACGCCGCAGTCGAGCGGCAGCAGCTTCGCCGGCGCCGACAACCGGATGAACAACATCACGGTGGACGGCTCGTCGTTCAACAACTCCTTCGGCCTGGGCGGCCAGCCCGGCGACCGCACCGGCGTCGCGCCGATTTCGCTCGAGGCGATCGAGCAGATCCAGGTGAGCGTGGCGCCCTTCGACGTGCGGCAGGGCAGCTTTACCGGCGCCGGCGTCAACACGGTCACTCGCAGCGGCAGCAACCGTCTGAGCGGCTCGTTCTATCACCGCTTCCGCGATCAGGACTGGGTCGGCACCGAAGCGTCGGGCCAGGTGGTCAACCCCGGCACCTTCACGTTCCGGAACACCGGCGGCTGGGCGTCCGGACCGATCATCAAGAACAAGTGGTTCGCGTTCGGCAACTACGAAGACCAGCTCGACAAGCGTCCGCTGACGACGTTCCGCGCCAACAAGGGCGGCGAGCCCATCGGCGGCCAGGTGACCCGTGTGCTGGCGTCGGACCTCACCGCCCTCAGCGCGTTACCTCAAGAGCCAACTTCAACTACGACACCGGCCCGTTCGACGGCGTGCCGGACGAGACGCCCGCCAAGCGATTCCTGCATTCGCAGCGACTACAACCTCAACAACTCGAACAAGGTCAGCTTCCGCTACAACTACCTGGACTCGTTCAGCGACACCGGGCTCTCGAGCTCGACCTCGGCACTGCGCGGCCGCACCAACTTCAGCACCGGCTTCATGACCTACCAGAGCTCGAACTACCAGACTGCTCGAAAACATCCGATCCGGCATCGGTGAGTGGAACTGGGTGATCGGCAACAGCATGGCCAACTCGTTCCAGAGCGGCTACACCACCCAGGACGAGAGCCGGGCGACGCGCGGCACGATCTTCCCGCTGGTGGACATCTTCGAGGGCGGCACCAACTACCTCTCGTTCGGCGGCGAGCCGTTCACGTACCCCAACGGGCTGCTCTACAACACGCTCCAGTTCCAGGACAACTTCACCAAGTTCACCAACCGGCACACGCTGACGTTCGGCGCGTATGCGGAGAAGTATCACTCGGACAACATCTTCATGAACTGCTGCCGGCAGAGCGCCTACGCCTACAACTCGCTCGCCGACTTCTACACCGACGCCAACGGCTACCTGGCGAACCCGAATCGCACGCTGGCGCCGATCACGCTGAGCGCCTTCCAGATTTCCTACAGCAACATCCCAGGCGTCGAGCAGCCGGTGCAGCCGCTCGACGTGTGGTACACCGCGGGCTATCTGCAGGACGAGTGGCGGATGCGGTCCAACCTGAGCCTGACCGCCGGCGTGCGCTGTCGACGTGTCGACGTTCAAGAACACCGCCTACAGCAACCCGGCCGCCGATGCGCTGACCTTCAGGGACGAGAACGGGCAACCGGTCCAGTACGTCACCGGCGCGATGCCGGAGACCGACGGCGCTGTGGTCGCCGCGCGTCGGCTTGAACTGGGACGTCGCCGGTGACCAGATGACCCAGGTTCGCGGCGGCACCGGCCTCTTCAGCGGCCGGCCGGCCTATGTGTGGATCTCGAATCAGATCGGCAACACCGGCGTGCTGCTGGGTGGAACCGTTCCCGATACCAACCCCGGCAACCGCTTCCCCTTCAACCCGAACATCGACACCTACAAGCCGGCGAGCGTCGTCGCCGGCACGCACTCGGCGCTCTACTCGTTGAACGTCACCGACCCGGCCTTCAAGTTCCCGCAGGTGTGGCGCAGCAACGTGGCGGTGGACCGCAAGCTGCCGGGAGGGTTCGTCAGCACCACCGAGTATCTCTACGCGAAGGACGTGAACGGCATCTACTACATCAACGCCAACCTGCCGGCGGCCCAGTCGGCGTTCGCGGGTGTGGACAACCGGCCGCGCTGGGTGGGCGCGCCGTGCGTGGCCGCCGGCAATCCGGGCGGATGCTCCACCCGCATCAACAGCGAGCCGGGCAACGTCGTCGGCGTCAACTACGTGCTGAAGAACGGCGCCGAGGGCAATTCGTGGAACTTCGCGCAGTCGCTGCAGAAGACCACGGCGTTCGGGCTGTCGGTACGAGGCGCCTACAGCTACGGCAAGTCGATGTCGATCTCGGACCCCGAATCAACCGCGGCCACGAGCTTCGCCCGCAACAGCCAGTCGGCCGACCCGAACAACCCGGGCTCGAGCATCTCGCTGTGGTCGCCGGGCCACCGCGTCTTTGCGCTGGTCAACTACACCGCCAGCTACTTCAACTTCGGGGCGACGTCGATTTCGGCCTTCTGGGAGGCGCGTCACAGCACCAACGGCTCGTCGTCGAGGCTTAGCTACACGTTCGCCGGCGACATGAACGGCGACAGCATCAGCGCCAACGACCTGATCTACATCCCGCGCGACCAGGCGGAGATGAATTTCTCGGCGTTCACCTTGGGCACGCGCACGTTCACCGCAGCCGAGCAGGCCGCGGCGTTCGACGCCTACATCCAGCAGGATCCGTATCTGAGCAAGAACCGCGGCAAGTACGCCGAGCGCAACGGTCTGGTGATGCCGATGTTCCGCAGCATCGATCTGTCGATCAGCCAGGACCTCTTCCACACCATCGGCGGCGCGCGAAACGGGTTCCAGATCCGGCTCGACATCGTCAACTTCGGCAACCTGCTGAACAGCAGCTGGGGCGTGAGCCAGCGGCCGGTCGGAACGGTCAACTTCAACAACCAGCTGCAGATCCTGACCAACCCGGCGGTCGATGCCCAGGGACGGTCGACCTACCGGCTGGGCGTCGTGAACAACGAGCTGATCAAGAACACGTTCCAGACGGCGGCGACGACGTCGGACGTGTATCAGTTCATGCTCAGCCTGCGCTACGGGTTCAACTAGGGGACGCCGGCTTCGGGCTTCGGGCTACGGGCCCACAGGAGCCGTACATAGCAAAGGGCCGGGCGCCGCAAGGCGCCCGGCCCTTTTCGTTTCTGCCCTCTGCCTTTTGCCTTGTGCCTTGACCATCGACAGTCCGCGCTGCTGCCGCGGCCCCGCCCCGCCCGCGGCCGCGCGCGGCGCCCAGGCCGCCGAACGCTTCCTTGGTGTAGCCGGCCGGCACGACGAACAGCGAGTCGGGGATGTCCTGGCGGGTCGCGTCGGTCATCTCGGAGACCGTCTCGCGCCCGAGCACGGTCGCCACGCGCTTGACCGGCACGCCGGCGAAGCCCGCGTCGGCGCCACCCACCTGGAACATCGCCTCGGCGCCCTGGGGCAGGATGCTGCGCATGAACTCCGCCAGCTGGCGCGTCACGGCGAAGTCGGCGGGGGTGAAGCCGAGCGCCTGGGGGCTGACCGTGCACAGCTCACCCGGTCCGCTGCTCGTTGACCTGCATCTCGTAGACGTCGCAGGTCCACTTGCCGACCCGCTGGGTGCCGCCCTTCTTGTAGGTGGTCTTGACGGCGCCGCCCGTCGGGCTGGGCAGGCCGCGGCCTTTCATCATCGCCTCCATCTGCGCCCGCTGCTCGGGCGGCATGCTCTTCATCGCCTCCTGCATCTGCGCCATCATGCCCGACAGCTGCGCTCCCATCTGCTCCGCCTCGGCCTTGGTCATCTCGCTGTAGGTCATGCGATCGGTGTTGATCAGGTAGAGCACCTGCTTGGTGGCGTCGAACACGACCGTCGTCAGCCCGTTCGGCTCCGGCGACGTCGGCCCGCATCCGCTGCGGAGTGATCTGAATCTGGTGCGTCTCCGGGGCGCCGTTGACGGTGGTCTTCTCCACGATCACGACGCCCTGGGCGGCCCACGCGGCGTGGCCAATCAGCATCGCGGCCATACAAGACAACGTGACACGAGCGAGAGTCATCACTGGCCTCCGGATGGGCGCGCGAAGCGCGCCAGAAAGACAACAGCGAGACTCATCCCAACCAGCCAAGGGGCAGAACAGAATCTCTTGGCTGGTTGGGATAGTCTCACACCCGTGCCGCACCTGGCGCGACGAGGTCGCGGGTGGCTGCTGCCGGCCGTGCTGGCCGCGGCAGTCGCGGTGCGGCTGGCGCACGTGTGGCAGATGCACGGAACGCCTTATTTTTCCGTCCTGATGGGCGATGCCCGCGAGTACGACGCGTGGGCCCAACGTATCGCCGGCGGCGACTGGATCGGCAGCGGCGTCTTCTACCAGGCGCCGCTCTATCCCTATTTCGTCGGCGCGGTCTACTGGCTGTTCGGCCGCGACCTGGCCGTGCTGCGCGTGGTCCAGGCCTTCCTCGGCTCGGTGTCCTGCGTGCTGGTGGCCTACGCGGCGAGCCGGCTGATTTCGAAGCCGGCGGGCGCCGTCGCCGGCTTCGCGCTGGCGTTCTATGCGCCGGCGATCTTCTTCGACGGCCTGGTCCAGAAGTCGGTCCTCGACGTGCTGTTCGTGTCGGCGGCGCTGGCGCTCGTGGCGTCGCTCGACGAACGGCCGGAGGCGCGGCCCGGGGCGTGGCTCGGGCTGGGCGTGGTGACGGCCGGCCTGGCGTTGACGCGCGAGAACGCGCTGGTGCTGTTTCCGGTGTCGGCAGCCTGGGCCTGGTACCGGCTGCGGCAGCAGCCCCGGCGCCGCCGCAGCAGCCGCGGCGCTGGTGACCGCGGGCGTGCTGCTCGGCCTCGCGCCGGTCGCCGTCCGCAACTACGCCGTCGGCGGCGGCCTGTATCTCACCACGTCGCAGCTGGGCCCGAACTTCTACATCGGCAACAACCCCACGGCGGACGGCACCTACCGCCCGCTGCGATTCGGCCGCGGGTCGGCGGAGTTCGAACGCCTGGACGCCACGGCGATCGCCGAGCGCGCCCGGGGACGCCGGCTCGAACCCAACGAGGTGTCGCGCTACTGGCTGGCGCGCGCGCTCGACTTCATCGTCTCCGACCCGCTGACCTGGCTGCGGCTGATGGGACGCAAGGCGGCGCTGCTGGTGAACCGCGACGAGATGCTGGACACGGAAAGTCAGGCGGCGCACGCCGAGTGGTCGTGGCCGCTCGCCGTGCTGCAGCCGCTCACCCACTTCGGCGTGCTGGTGCCGCTGGCGGTGCTGGGGTTCGTCGCCACGTGGGCCGATCGGCGACGGCTCTGGATCTTGTATGCCATGGTGCTGACCTATGCCGCCAGCACCGTGGCGTTCTACGTCTTCGCGCGGTATCGCTATCCGCTGGTGCCGATCCTGATGGTGTTCGCGGCCGCCGGCCGTGACGAACGTTGCGCGGCCCTCGGGCGCTCGCGCGCCGCGCTGGCCGCGGCGGCCGCTGGCCGCAGTCGCCGCGAACTGGCCGATGCTGTCAGCCGGCCGGATGCGCGCCATCAGCGAGACGAACCTCGGCGTCGCGCTGTTCGAGAGCGGCCAGGCCGCCGAACGCGCAGGCGCGTTATCGCGACGCGCTGGCGATCGAGCCCGGACTACCCGCCGGCCTACAACAACCTCGGCGTGGCGCTGCGCGCCAGGGCCGGGTGGCGGAGGCCATCGCGGTCTACGAGGACGGCCTTCGCCGTCGGGAAGACTACCCCGACCTGCACTACAACCTGGGCAACGCGCTGAGCGAGACTGGGACGGCTGGCGGAGGCCGAAGCCGCGTTCCGGCGGGCGATCGCGTTGGAGCCGGACTCCGCGGCGGCGTATCGCAACCTCGGCAACCTGCTGGCGTCGCAGGGCCGGACGGCCGAGGGGATGGACTACCTTCGCCGTGCCCTGACGCTGGCGCCCGACGATGTGCCGGCGGCTTACGACCTGGGGACGCTGCTGCTCGAGGCGCAGCGGTTCGACGAAGCCGAGGAGGCGCTCAGGCGCGTGGTGCGGTTGCGCCCCGACCATGCGGAGGCGCACAACAACCTCGGCATCGCCCTGGCGTCGCAGGGGCGCGTCGCCGATGCGCGCCGAGTTCGAGGCTGCCGTCGGCCTGAAGCCCGATTCGTGGACGCTCAGCGCAACCTGGCGAGCCGCCTCGCGACGAGAACGAGGCTGCGCCTCGCAGGTAGTGATTGCCCGCCCTTGCGGCGTGAACGTCTTGAACGGAGCGAGAGACTCACCGTCCAAGACGTCCAGGCGAGCGCGCCGGCGCGCGCTGAGCGTCCACTCGAAACTCACGCCCGCGTCACCAGCGGGTCGTCACGCCGAAGCCGATCATCCGACCTTGCATGATGCTGTTCGGCGCCAGGTAGGTCGCGGCGAGCGCATTGGTCGTCACGTAGCTGATGATCGCGTCCGAGTTGTTGAGGTTGAACACCTCCAGCGTCGGCAGCACGGACACGCGACCGAACCGGAACCTGCGTGACACCTTGAAGTCGAGCTGCGTGATGCGCTCCACGAAGGTGGCGCGCGCCGGCTCGAGGTAGTAGATGAGCGACGACTGGCCGAAGACGCCGGTCGGCATGATGATCTGGCCGGCCGGGCACGGCGCCGGGCAGTTGGCCGGGTAGCGGGTGACCCCGCGGGTGACGTTCATGGTCCGGGTGCTGATCGGGCTCTCGTTGCTCTGCATCGCCACGGCCAGATCGATGCCCCAGCCAATCGGCGTCGTCCCCGACAGCTTGAAACCCTTCTTGAACGGGATGTCGAGCGCAAAGTCGTCGCAGAAGGCCCGGCCGGTGTAGTTGGTGGTGTTCTGCGGAATCGTCGGCGTGGGCGACAGGTAGTTCGGGTCGTCGGGCGCCGTGCAGGATCGGATCCGCTCGCGCTCGATGCCGCCACCGCCGAATACCTGGCCGCCCCACGGCATCCGCCACCGGAACTCGGCCACCATCGACTCGTACTGCTGCCGCCGCTCGGGGTCGTAGGTGTCGAGATAACGCGCCGGCCGCGACGAGGCGGCGACGCTCCTGGCGTAGACCTCGAACGGAGCGCCCGTGAGCGGGTTGTACCAGGTGTAGGGCGTGTAGTCGGCCTCACTCCAGTTCTGGTTGATGGTGGACGTCAGGTTGTGGAAATTGCCCCTGAACCAGGAACCTGACACGGCGAAGCTGGGAAACAGCTCGTGCTGCACCTCGACGCCGTTCTCGAGGTTCCACGTGCGCGGATAGCGGCCGTACTCGTTCAGCGCCGCGGTGCCGAAGTTGGCCGGGAGACCGACGAAGTCGATCTCGCAGCCCACCCGCGGGTAGCCGGTGCAGCCGCGCTCACCCTCGGCGATGTCGTTGCCGTTGACGTCGCGCCACGGCAGCGCCGCCGACGTCTGCGACAGGAACGGGTTGTAGTTGGCCGCGATCCCGGTGGTGCGGATCTGGTTGTAGCGGTTGAGGGTGTACTTGAGCGCCGTCTTGCCGTTCCCGAACAGGTCGTAGACGGCCGAGAACCGCGGCGCCCAATCCTTCCAGTTGGGCAGGTCCTCGATCGCGCCGAAGCTCCGCGCCGGCACGAAGCGGCCGGCCGGCGAGTCGCTGGCCAGCACCTGTGCCTTGATGTTCTCCCACCGGATGCCGGCATTGACGGTCAGCCGGCTCAGCTTCCACGAATCCTGCGCGTAGATGCCGACGTCGCGGTTCAGCCGTTCGCCGTAGACGAGCGGCGTATTGCGGATGATCACGCTGTCGGGCACCGAGAACGGCACGCGGGTGGCGTTGCTCCGGTACTGCTGGGTGAGATCGGCGTTGGCATCGACGGTGTGCAGGAAGTCGCCCCAGGTGTACTGGAAGCCGGCCTTGAAGTTGTGCGCCCCGGTGATGTACGAGACCGACCCCTGGACGTTGTGCCGCTCCGGGCTCTGCGTGTTCTGGCTGGTCGCCGCAGTCTTGCGCCCGCCGAGGTCGTTCTCGAGCCGCGAGGCACCGGCGAACCATGGGCTGGTGAACCGCGGCTGCTCCACGCCGTCCTGGTAGCTGTTGGTGTAGTACTCCAGGTTCCGCGAATACCCGGTTTCGAGCAGCATCTTGCTGGTCACTGTGGACGTCCACTTGATCGACCCGGTGTTGTAGGCGGGCGAGAACCACTGCAGCGCCGCCGTCTCCGGATCCTCGAGGCTCTGCATGTCGTGGCCGCGGTACTTGTCGATCTCGTCGAAGTAGGCGGAGATCTTGTTCTTCGGCGAGACCTGCCAGGTCACGCGCGCCATGGCGCTCTTGATGTACTGGTCGTCGATGCCCTGGCTGCCGTCGTCGAAGGTGGTGTTGGCGATGAAGTTGTTGACCGAGAAATAGCGCGCCGAGGTGAAGAACCACAGGTTGTCGCGCATGATCGGTCCGCCGATGGCGCCGGTCACGTCGATGATGCGATCGGTGGCGTTGCCGGCGTTCAGGCCGCGTGTCGATGTGGCGCTCGGTGAGATTGCTGGACTGCCAGTCGCCCGGCCGCAGCGCGTACTTGACGTCGCCGCTGAAGCGGTTGCCGCCTTCGCGCGGAATCATGTTCAAGCGCACGCCGCCCGCCGCCGTGTCGGCGCCGACGCCGCTCGTCTGGTAGCTGACCTCGGCGTTCATCGCGTCGTTGAAGTAGCTCTGCACGCCGCCGTCGAGCTGCAGGCCGTTGACCATCATGCCGTCCACCAGCACGGTGTTGTTGGCCAGGGTCATGCCGCGCGTGGACATGTAGGTCTGCTGCATGGCGCGGGCGCCGCCGGTGTCGGGCAGGTTGAGGTTGATGCCGACGATCAGCTGGGCCATGCCCTGGATGCTGCGGCCGGTGGGAATGGCGTCCATCGCCTCGCGGTCCAGCACGCGGGTGCGCGCCGCGCTGGTCGTGTCCACGACCGGCGATTCGCCGGTGACGGTAATCGACTCCTCGATCGCCCCAATCCGCAGCTCGGCGTTGATGGTTGCGGTGAACTCGGCCGGCAGGATCGAGGCCGGTGCGCTTGAACGAGGTGAAGCCGGGGAGAGCGAACGACAGATCGTAGGTGCCGGGCCGCAGATCGACGAGCCGGTAGGCGCCTTCGCTGTCGGTGACGGCGGTACGGACCCGCTCGATGAGGACGTCGCTCGACGCCTCGACGGTCACCCCGGGCAGGACGGCCCCGGAGCTGTCCCGAACCACGCCGATGATGGTGCTCTGGGCCGCCGCAAGGGCCGGCGCCAGCAGCACGAAGGAGACGACAACCGACAGTCTGAGTGTCCTCGACATGCCTCCCCCTTATGTCTCCCGCTGTGAATTGCCAACCCCTCCCGTTGAACCCGCCCCGCGCCAGCGGGGCCAAAAGACACTGTCCGTAGCGAGGCGACGCCTCGCTAGGGCTTGCTTGCTTGGATCTTGATCTGCTTCAAGGCGGCCGCATCCGCCGGCAGCTCGGTCTTGCCGCTCGGCCAGGCGTTGGCGCGCATCACGAACGCGATCACGTCGGCGTTCTGCTGCCGCGTGAGCTTGCCGGGTCGATCGAGCGGCATCGTCAGGCGAATCCGCTCGAATAGATCACCAGCCGTCAGGTCGTTCCAGTTCGAGGTGAACACGCCGCCCAGGAGCGGCGGTGTCATGTCCCCGCCCTCCAGCGCGGTGCCGTGACAGTTGGCGCACTCCTGCAGGTAGGCCGTCTCGCCGCGCATCGCCTGGGCGTCGGTGTAGACGCCGTCCCAGACGGATCCGGACGCCGACTGCGCAAGGGCGGCGGCGCACCACGCCATTGCCAACGCCCCCAGCCGTCAGAAACGCCCGTGCGCCATCGTGTGTCGATATCGTCCGCGCCCGCCTACGCGCGTCGCCGCTGGTGTCGGGTGTGTCGCTCTCGGGCAGGCTGAACGCCAGGTACTCGCCCGAGTAGTTGCCGCCGCTGACCGCGATCACGATGAACTGCCGGCCGCCGACGCGGTAGGTCATCGGCGAGCCGCTGACCGGGGCCGGCATCCAGACCGCGCCCACCTCCTTGCCCGTCTGCTTGTCGTAGGCGCGCATCATCGCCCCGCGCGGATGCTCGGGCGTGGTCGTGACCTGCGGATCGGCGGCGATGACCAGCGTCTTGGTGATCAGCACGCCGACGCTGCCGCCCTGTCCGGTCTTCGGGATGGTCAGCCCCTTGAGCCTCGGGTGATTGCGGACCACGTCCGGCGTGTCGCCGTGCGGCACCTGCCACTTCAGGTCGCCCTTCGACAGGTCGATCGCGGCCAGCACGCCGTAGGGCGGCTTGACCATCGACAGCCCTCGACCGCGTTGTAGACGGCCGCCGGCGCCTGGCCGGCGCCGCGACCCGCTGCGCCGCCGCAGGGGCCGCAGCAGCTGCCGCGGCCGCGCCCGCACCGCGCCGCGGGACGTCGGCGTAGGTGCCCGTGCCGGCGGCCTCACGCAGCCGGAACGGCTGGCCGACGACGCCGGCCTGATACGGAATGTCGGAGAAGCCCGGCGGCGGCGGCGCCACCGATTCCGGCGTGAACGCCGACATGTTGGCCTGCGCGTAGACGATGCCGGTCTCCGGATCGGCGCCGGCGCCCGGCCAGTTCGTGCCGCCGCTGGCGTTGCCGAGGTTCAGCGCGCCGAGCAGCCCCTTCACGTTGCCGACGATCGGCGGGTTGTAGAGCGTGCCGCTGTAGGGGAAGTTGCCGCCGCCCCACTTGTAGTGCTTCATGTTCTCGACCGCCGTCGCGCGCATCTCCGGCGTGAAGTCGATCAGCTCGTCGGGGATGCGCAGGCCCGGGCGGCCGTAGGCCGGCGGCTTGCTGGGAATCGGCTGCGTCGGCGAGTACCACTCGCCGGGCACGTCGCCGGGCGGCACCGCGGTCTCGTTGATCGGCCAGATCGGCTCGCCGGTCACGCGGTCGAACACGTAGAGGAAGGTCTGCTTGGTGGGCTGCGCCACCAGCTTGCGCATCCGGCCGTCCACCATCACGTCGAGGAGGATCGGCGCCGACGAGATGTCGTGATCCCAGATCGGGTGGTGCACCAGCTGGAAGTGCCACTTGCGCTGCCCGGTCTTGAGGTCCACGGCCACGAGGCTTTCGCCGTAGAGGTTGTTGCCGGGGCGCTTGCCGCCGTAATAGTCGGAGGACGGCGACTCGACCGGCAGGTAGACGAGGCCCAGTTCCTCGTCGACGGTGATCTGCGTCCACACGCCGGTGTTGCCGTTGACGGCCCAGGACCCGTCCTTCCAGGTGTCGTTGCCGAACTCGCCGGGCCGCGGAATCGTGTTGAACGTCCACTGCAGCTTGCCGGTCTTGACGTCGAAGGCGCGGGCGAGACCCTTGGTGTTGTTGTGGGTCTCGATGGTCATGCCCTCCTTCATCGACGAGCCGATGAGGATCGTGTCCTTGACGACGGTGGGCGTCGAGTGCAGCCCGATCTCGCCGGTCTCGAGGTCGATCTGCTGGCCGTTGCCCTTCACCACGCCGACCTTCAGGTCCACGACGCCGTCCTTGCCGAAGGACGGGATCATGCGCGCCGGTCTTGGCGTTGAGCGCGATCAGGCGGTAGCCCGGCGTGACGTAGAGCACGCGGTTGTCGCCGCGGCCGTCGGTCCAATAGGCGACGCCGCGGCCGGACAGCTGCCTGGGCGCGTAGGCGCCGCGCTTGCCTTCCGGATAGCGGTGCACCCACAGCAGCTCGCCCGAGCGCGCGTCGAGCGCCACCACCGAGCGGCGCGTGCCGCCGGTGGTGTACAGCACGCCGCCGACCATCAGCGGCGTGCCTTCGAGCTTGAACTCGGGCCGCGTGCCGAGGCTGTCGGTCTTGAACCGCCACGCCACTTCGAGCTTGTTGAAGTTGGCGGCGTTGATCTGATCGAGCGGCGAGTACTTCGTGCCGCGGAGATCGGCGGTGTAGTGCGGCCACTCGCCGTTCTTCGTCGAGGGGGCCTGCCCTGCCTGGCCGGAAAGTCCGGCAGTCAGCCACAACGCGGTCAGTCCAAGGCTCACGAGGCCAATGGGCAGGGTCCGTCGCCACATGGTGCACACTCCCTGACAAGAGGCGGCGTCTGACGGCCAGTCGTGCGGCCGGCTTCGGGGACGCCGCGGACGGCGAGCACTATACACCCGAAGCCTCTATCGAAAGGCGCAATAACAAGGCGTTTTGATGCCGTTTTGACGTGGCGCGAGTTGACGCCCGGCTACGTGCGAGCGCACAATTCGATCGTTTGGGCCGTTCCACCCGGGATGGCCTCGTACGGAGGGCTGTCGATGGCTCAGTGTGACTGGATTCCGGACCTGGGCAACCGTGGGTGTCGGGACAGCGGTCCTGGCGGTCGCCCTGGCCATCCCATCAGTAGCGAGCGCGCCAGGGCGCCGCGGCGACGCCAGTGTTCACGAAGGACGTCGCGCCGATCCTCCAGGAGAAGTGCCAGGCGTGCCACCGGCCGGGATACATCGCGCCGATGTCGCTCATCACGTTCGAGGAGACGCGGCCGTGGGCGCAGTCGATCAAGGCGCGCGTGGTCTCGCGCCAGATGCCGCCGTGGCACATCGACAAGACAGTCGGCATCCAGCACTTCAAGAACGACCGGTCGCTCTCCGACGATGAGATCGCCACCCTCGTGCGCTGGGTAGACGGCGGCATGCCCAAGGGCGACGCGAAGGACATGCCCCCGCCGAAGCAGTTTGCCAATGACGACGTGTGGGGCTTCGCCGAGCGCTTCGGCCGGCCGCCGGACCTGATCATCAAGTCGCCGGCCTACACGATGGGCGCGCGCGGGCTCGATCAGTGGTACAAGCCCGTGGTCGAAACCGGTCTGACGGAAGCGCGCTGGGTGCAGGCGATCGAGATTCGTCCGTCAACCGTGAAGGGCCGCAAGGTCACGCACCACGCGCTGGCGCGGCTGCAGCAGGACGACCCCGACACCGACGTGTCGGCGCCGAACGCCGCCGCCGACGGCAGCGGCGCCGGCCTGTTCATGGAGTGGGCCGTCGGCAAGCAGGGCGAGATCATGCGGCCGAACAGCGGCAAGCTGATGCTGCCCGGCTCGAAGATCATCTTCGAGGTGCACTACCACGCGGTCGGCGAGGAGATCACCGACCAGGTGGAGCTGGGCATCTACTTCTACCCGAAGGGCCAGGACCCGAAGTACCGCCAGGTGCTGGCGTCGCTGTCCAGCGTCGCCGGCGGCGCGCGCAACATCGACATCCCGCCGAACGGCACGTTCGTGAGCCAGAACTTCCACGTCATGCGGCGCGCCGGGCGGGTGGAGAACTTCCAGCCGCATATGCACCTGCGCGGCAAGGCGATGTCGATGGAGGCGATCCTGCCCAACGGCACCACGCGGATGCTGAGCCACGTGAACAACTTCAACTTCAACTGGCACAACAACTACGTCTACGCCGACGACGAGGCGCCGCTGCTGCCGAAGGGCACGATCCTGAAGATCACGTCGTGGTACGACAACACGACGGCGAACAAGAACAATCCGGACCCGAACCAATGGGTCGGCTTCGGTGACCGCACCGTCGATGAAATGGGTCACGCATGGGTGAACATCACCTACATGACCGACGACGAGTTCAAGGCCGAGCAGGAACTGCGGAACAGAAAAGCGCCGGTGACCAACACCGCGTCGCTCCGCTGACCGCACCACCGCCGCACATGCGCGCCTTTCGCCCGGTCGTGACGATCCCGCTCGGGATCGTCACGATTCTCGCTTGTACCCTCGCCGTCGGCGTGGCCGCCGGACAGCTGCCCGGCGAGCCGGTGAAGTCCTCGGGCCAGAGCGTGACCGGTGCCTTCGAGGGGTGGTACGAGAACCCCGACGGCTCGTTCACCCTGCTGGTCGGCTACTTCAATCGAAACACCGTGCAGACCTTCGACATCCCGGTCGGGCCGAACAATCGCATCGAGCCGGGCATGCCGGACCAGGGCCAGCCGACGCACTTCCTGCCCAGGCGCCAGTGGGGCGTGTTCACGATCAAGGTGCCGAAGGACTTCGGCAAGAACAAGCTGACGTGGACCATCGTCGCCAACGGCCAGACCACGACGATCCCACTGCACCTGGATCCGCTGTGGATCGTCGCGCCGTTCAAGGACGTGGGCATCAACAACACGCCGCCCACCGTGAAGTTCTCGCCCGACGGAGCCGCGCTCCAGGGCCCCCCGAGCGGGTTCAGCGCCACGCTCACGACCCCGGTGTCGAAGCCGCTGCCGCTGAGCGTGTGGGCCAGCGACGACGGCGTGCGGGCTCCCGAGGCCGCGCGGCGGCCCGCCCGTCCCGTCACGGTGTCCTGGAGCAAGTTCCGCGGTCCTGGCGACGTGACCTTCGACAACGCCGCCCCGATGGTGGACGAGAAGACCGGGACCGCCGCAGCCGCCGCGACCTTCTCTGCGCCGGGTGAGTACACGCTGCGCCTGCAGGCGAACGACGCCACCGGCGACGGCGGCGGCGGGTTCCAGTGCTGCTGGACCACCGCGCACGTCAAGGTCACCGTCACCTTCAGTAGCGCCCGGCCGGCGCTGCTGCTGTGACGGCCATCCACGTCCCCACCGACCAGGAGGAAGCCGTTCGCGATCTGTTGCGCTGCCGCGAAGACATTCGGCGCCGATCTGCTCCGCGCCCGTCATCGCCTCTCGAAATTCCTCCTGACGACACGGCCGCCGCTACACCGCGACGAAGAATACGTGGGGAGCGCGGCACCTGACGCCTGGCTGCAGGCGCAGGCCTGGCCGCTGCCGGCGCTCACGCAGACGCATGACGCCTATCTGCGCGCGGTCGATGAAGCGGTCGCTCGACTCCGCGCCGTCGAAGCGCAGTTGCAGGACCTGGTCACGCTGGAGCCGTTGCACGCGCGGGTCCAGCGGCTACGGTGTTTTTGCGGCATGGACGACCTCACCGCGCTGACGATTGCCGCCGAACTGGGCGACCCTCGCCGTTTCCCGTCGGCCCGTGGGCTGATGGCGTCTGTCGGCCTGATTCCGTCCGAGCATTCGAGTGGCGCCAAGCGCGCGCGCGGCGCGATCACCAAAACGGGCCATGCCCATCTGCGCCGCGTCCTCGTCGACGCCGCGTGGCATTATCGCCACCATCCCTTCGTTGGCCGTGCGCTGCGCCGTCGACAATGAGGCCGCACCCGACACGGCCCGTCAGCACGCCTGGCGCGCGCAGCAGCGGCTGTATCGCCGCTACCAGCGGCTCGCCGCACGCGGCAAACCGAAACAACACGTCGTCACCGCCGTCGCCCGCGAGCTGACCGGCTTCGTCTGGGCGACACTCACCCAGTGAGCTGATCGGCCGACGTCGAAAGGAGAACCCTCGAAAGAACTATGCGATATCGACTCCGGTCGCCAATTCGCTCGCTTAGAGCGAGGCAGCTCCCGACGAACCACGGTCATGCGGTACCCAACCCGCGAATATCAGAGTGATTCATCGTCGTTGCCGCTCGGCCGATCAGCTGACTGGATCCCAACAGCGTGCGCACCCGGATGGCGTGATCAGCCGGGTGCGCACTCGGAGTGCTATCGAGCAGATGGAACAGAAGCTGTTCTCGACCGACAACCGACAACCTCAGTACTTCCGAAACGTCAGGTTGAACCGCCCACCGACCGGCCCCAGTGCGGCCGGGGCCGTGCCGGGCAGGATCCGCGACACGCCGTGATAGCGGAGGCGCGACGCGCCGCCGAACACGAAGACGTCGCCGGACTCGAGCACCAGCGTGTCCACCCGGTCGCGGCGGCGGAAGCCGCCGAACTGAAAGCGGGCCGAGTCACCAAGCGAGACGGACACGATCGGCATCCCCGCCGCTATCGACGGTGGGCTCTCGTCCTTGTCCTGGTGCAGGCCCATCCGGCCGTCCGCGCCGTAGGCGTTGACGATGCACAGGTCGGGCACGAACTCGAATCCGGCCTCGGCCGCCGCCCGGGCGGCCAGCTGCGCCCACTCGTCCGGCACGGGAGGCACCTCGGCGTGGTCGTAATCGGCGCGCGTCGACCCGTACTGGTAGGTCATGGCGTTCCAGTGCCGGCCCAGGCAGGACATGCGGACGTGCATCTTGCCGCCGCCTCGGACCGTGGGCACGTAACCGCCCGCCGGACCGTCCAGAATCTCGAGGCAGCGAGCCACCAGCGCCTGCTGCTCCGGCAAGGTCAGCCAGTGCCGGAGCCACACCGCACCAGGCGCAACCTCCAGGCGGGCGCGCTGGGCACCAGGCGCTAACGTGTCGAATAACATGAGACCGTCGCGTGCCATTTCGAGACACCTGCCGCCGGCGCCAATCTGGGAAAGGCGCCCATCCCTCGCCGAATCAGTATTTTAGCCGACCGGCCCGGTCCGGCCCCAGTCTTGCGATTCACTGGGTCGGCTCCAAGGAGGGTGTTTCGATGCTGCGAGTTTTTGTTTCGGTGGCGGTTCTCGTCGGGCTCACGTCGGCTTATGTCGTCAACCCGGTCGCGGGCTGGGTGGCGCTGGGCTCCACCTTCGCGTACCTGGCCGTCAGGCGGGTGAAGAAGACCGAGCTTCGGACCGCCGATCTCGAAGCCCAGTAGTTCTAGGCGCTCCAGCGTGGCACGCGCTGCAGGAACGCGGCGTCGTCCAGCTCGGAGCACAGCGCGGTCAACTCGTCCCGCCGGGCGCCGCGCCAGCGCAAGTCGTCGAGCTCCTCGCCCAGCGGCACGTCGAACCGCAGCGTGGCCAGGCGGCGATAGAGAAACGCCTGGTCGCGGTGGTCGCGCAGGCTGGCGGCCAGACTGGCCGCGCCGCGCACGTTGACGCGCCACTCGCTCTCACGCGCGGGAATGTCTTCGATGTGCGGGTAGACCGACAGGACCGCCGCGGCCGACTTCGCGCCCCAGCGCGGCACGCCGGGATAGCCGTCCGACGAATCGCCGACAAGCGCCAGCCAATCGGGAATCGAGTCCGGCGCCACGCCGAACTTCTCCACTACGCCCGGCTCGTCGAGGATCTTGCGGCGCATGCGGTCGAGCAGCACGATGCGAGAGCCGCGGACGCACTGCGCCATGTCCTTGTCCGGGGTGCAGATGACGATCTGCTCGACTTCGGGCAGGTGCTGCCACAGCGCGGTTGCGGTGCCGATGGCGTCATCGGCTTCGAACTCCACCATCGGCCAGACCACCAGGCCCAACGCGGCGGCGGCGCGCTCGGCGAGCGGGAACTGCGCGAGCAGGTCCTCGGGCACGCCGGCACTGGTCTTGTAGCCGTCGAACAGGTCGTTGCGAAAGGACTCGATCACGTGGTCGAAGGCTACGCCCACGTGTGTCACGCCGGGCTCGCTCAACAGAAAGAGCATCGAGCGCAGCAGACCGCGGGTCGCACCGACCTCGGTGCCCTGCCGGCCCAGCGCCTTGGGGGCGCCGAAGTAGGCGCGGAACAGCTCGTAGGTGCCGTCAACCAGGTGTAGGCGCACGCGCTCGCCGCCTCAGTGTCTTCTGGCGCGCTTGACGCCTACTTGTCCTGCGGCCAGGGCACGCCCTGCTGCTTGGCGCGCACAGGACCGATGCCCTTGTAGAGGAACCGCTGCAGCCGGCGGCCCTGATACGTCTCGACGGTGTAGAGGTTGCCCTTCGAGTCGGTGGCGATGTTGTGCAGCGAGTACCACTCGCCGGGTAGTGGCCGCCCTTGCCGAAGTTGGTCAGCTCCTCCATCGACTGCCGATCGAAGATGCGCAGCTTCTGGTTGCGGCCGTCGGCCACGTAGAGGTACTTCTGCTGCGCGTCGCGCGAGAACGCCGTGTCCCACACCGCGCCGTCGGCCCGCGAGTCGCGCGCCATGTAGACCTCTTTCACGAACGTCCCGTCCACCTTGAAGATCTGCAGCCGGTTGCTGGTGCGGTCGCACACGTAGACCAGGCCGTCGTTCGACACGTCGGCGCAGTGCACCGGGCCGCGGAAGTGCTGGTAGGTGGCGGTCGGGTCGTAGGGGCCCTGCGACAGGGCGGCCTTGTCGTCCGGCGGCTTGCCGTAGGCGCCCCAGAATCGCTTCATCTTGCCGGTCTGCGCGTCGATCACGGCCACGCGCCGGTTGCCGTAGCCGTCGGCCACGAACACTTCGTCGGTCGGCTGGTAGAAGAACGTCTTCGCCACCTGGAAGAAGTGGTCCTCGGCCAGGCTGTTGCGGGTCACGCCCTTCTTGCCCACCTGCATCACGAACTTGCCGTCGAGCGTGAACTTCAGGACGTGGCCGTCCATGGCGCCGTTGCCGCCAATCCAGATGTTGCCCTTGTTGTCGATGTTGAGGCCGTGGTTGGAGTCGGGCCACTGGTAGCCCGGCCCGTCCTTGCCGCCCCAGTGGCGCAGCAGGTTGCCGGCCTGATCGAACTCGAGGATGGGGTCGGCGACGTTGCAGCATTCGCCGGTGGGCGGCGACTGGCTGGCCGCGCCCTCGGCCGCGTCGAGCACGTCGGGCCGGTGCACGATCCAGACGTGGTCCTGGGCGTCCACCCACAGGCCGATGGTCTGGCCCTGATACCAGCCGTTCGGCAGTGGCTTGGGGAAGGTGGGGTCCACTTCGAAGCGGGGCGCCACCGGTGCACCGGTGGACTGCGCCGCGGCCGACTGCTGCGCCATGCCCTGCGCGACCCACAGGGCCGCCAGCACCGCCAGGAACGAGCCGCCAATCGCGAGGTTGCGCTTCATGACCCTACCTCCCTGCGACGAACTTCTGGACGCGCTTGCCGTGGTGCTGCTCGCCCGTGTAGACGTTGCCTTGCGCGTCGACGGCGATGCTGCCGACGGCGAGGAACTGCCCCGGGTAGCGGCCGCCCGAGCCGAAGGTGGCGACAGGCGCCAGCGTGTCGCGTTGCAGCACGTGCACTTTCTTGTTGTGGCCGTCGGCCACGAACAGCAGCCGCTGCTGCGCGTCGGACGAGAACGCCACGTCCCACGCCGAGCCGTACGACGACACCACGCCGAACTGCCCGGAGACGGTCGCGCCGAGCGTGTTCTTCGAGACCACGCCTTCCTTCACGAACTTGCCGTCCTTCTGGAACACCTGAATCCGGTTGCTGCTGCGATCGCAGACGTAGACCTGGCCGTCCCGAGCGATGTCGATGCAGGTGAGGTCGCGGAAGGACTTCGCCGGCGGATCGGCGGGCGAATACGCCGCCGGCCGCGGCCCCGGCATGCGCTCGCCGTAGGCAAACCAATGGCGTTTGTAGGCGCCGGTGCCGGCGTCGAACACCACCACGCGGCGGTTGCCGGCGTCGGCGACGAATACCTCGTTGGCGGCATCGTCCACGGCGATCGCGGCCGGGTGGTCGAGCGTGGTCTGGCTGTCGGGACCGTCATTCTTCCCCGGCGTGCCGATCTGCAGCAGGAACTTGCCGTCGCGTGAGAACTTCAGCAGGTGGGCATCGGCAGGGCCCGCCGGCGCGCCACGGCCGCGCGCCGGCGCTGCGGCGGGCGCTTCACCCACGACGGCGTCGCCGCGACCTCTCGCCGGCGTGACGGGGGCTGTCTCGAGCCCCTCGGCGGCAATCCACACGTTGCCTTTGGCGTCCACCGCGATGCTGCCCGGCTGCTGCGGCCAGGCGTAGCCAGTGCCCGGGCCACCCCAGCTGGACACCAGGACGCCTTTCTGATCGAACTCCAGCACCTGAGGGCGCCGCCTGGCAGCAGAGCCCCGCCGACGGCGGCGTCAGCATCATGCCCTTCTCGTTGGCCTCGAGCGAGTCAGCCCCGCGGTGCACCACCCACACGTGGTTCTGCGCGTCCACCGTGACACCGGTGATCGAGCCGAGCACCCACGACTGGTTGGTGAAGGGTCGTGGCCACCACGGGTCCACGCGATAGTTCGGCCGGCCTTGCGTGGCCACGGGCATCTGGATCACGGCCCATGCGGCGGCCACCAGCACCATCAGGCCCAGCACTCTCCCGGCGTACTTGAGCATCACGGTTCCTCCCGCTCTACCACCCGCCTCCGGCGGCGGACACTATAGCACTGCCGTCGCGCGATCGCCGGCGCGGGATCGCTGCGCGAAACGGAATAACGGTCAACTTTGCGTCAAACTGCGACGGCCCTATCGGCCTCGAATCCTCTTGGTTAGAATTCGCCTTCCTGGAAACATGGTCAGCCGGACCCGGCCGAACGTCGCCTCCTGCCTGCTCCTCGCCGCGGGTCTGGCGCTGAGCTTCGCGCCGCTGCGGGCACACGACATCCCCAGCGACGTGACCGTCCGGATGTTCCTGAAGCCCGACGGCAACCGGGCGCAGCTGCTGGTCCGGGCACCGCTTGCCGCGATGAACGAGCTGGAGTGGCCGGCGCGGGGCGTCTTCCTGGACCTGGAGCGCGCCGAGCCAGTGCTTCGGGAAGCCGCGACCCGGTGGGTGGCCGATCGAATCGACCTCTACGAGGAACGACCGGCGGCTGCCACGGCCACGGCTGGTGGCGTTCGTGGCCGCGCTGCCCTCGGACACGTCGTTCGACGACTTCGATCGCGCGCGCACGCACATCACCGGAGCGCCGCTGCCGGCCGACACGGAAGTGGCCACCGCGCAGGTGCTGCTCGACGTGCTGTTCGAGTACCCGCTCGAGAACGAGCGGTCGCGGCTGTCCGTCGCCACGCGGTTCGAATCCACCGGCCTCCGGTCCACCACCACGCTGCGGCTGCTGCCCCCCGGCGGCGCCGGAGCGCGCGTTCCAGTTTCACGGCGACCCCGGTGTCGTGCCGCTGGACCCGCGCTGGTTCCAGGCGGCGTGGCGATTCGTGGTCGACGGGTTCTTCCACATCCTCGGTGGCGTGGACCACCTGCTGTTTCTCCTCTGCCTGGTGATTCCGTTCCGGCGGATCGCGGCGCTGGTGCCGATCGTCACGTCGTTTACGATCGCCCACTCGATCACGCTGATCGCATCGGCCTACGACATGGCGCCGGGGGCGCTGTGGTTCCCGGCGCTGGTGGAGACGCTGATCGCCGCCTCGATCGTCTACATGGCACTGGAGAACATCATCTCCCCGGCGCTGCGGCGCCGGTGGATGATCACGTTCGGTTTCGGCCTGGTGCACGGGTTCGGCTTCTCGTTCGCGCTGCGCGATTCGCTGCAGTTTGCCGGCAACCACCTGTTGACGTCGCTGCTCTCGTTCAACGTCGGCGTGGAGATCGGGCAACTGGTGGTGCTGGTGCTGGTGGTGCCGGCGCTCGACCTGCTGTTCCGCTACGGCGTCGCCGAGCGCATCGGCACCATCGTGCTGTCGGCGCTCGTGGCCCACACCGGCTGGCACTGGATGACGGAGCGCGGCGCCGCAGCTGGCCCGCTTCCGGTTCGAGTGGCCGGTCTGGGATGCGGCGTTGCTGGCGGCGCTGCTGCAGTGGCTGATGGTGGCCGTGGCCCTGGCGGCCGCGGCGTGGCTGGTGTTCGGGGTCTATGGCGCGAGGGCAGCGAAAAGGAGTGTCGTATGACGTTCAGGGCTTCAGGCTTCAGGCTCCAGGCTCCAGGCGTGGTGCTCGCGGCGCTCGTTGCGGGTGTACTGGCCACGTCGCCGACCAGCCAGGCGCAAGCCCCGCCGGCGCCGACCAACACGGCGCCCAACCCTTACAAGACCGTCGAGGGCTACTTCAAGATGCCCGAAGGGCGCACCTGGGGCTCGACCAGCGCGGTGGAGATCGATCGCGACGGGCGCAGCATCTGGGTGGCCGAACGATGCGGGGCGAATTCGTGCCTCGATCGCGCCACCGGGCAGATGTCCAGCTCGCCGTCGATCCTGAAGTTCGACGCCTCGGGCAAGCTGGTGACGAGCTTCGGCCAGGGCATGCTGATCTTCCCGCACGGCATCTTCGTGGACCGCGACGGCAACCTGTGGGTCACCGACGGGCAGGACGACGCGCCGCAGCCCGCGCGGGGCGCGGCCCCGCGGCGCCGAGGCGGCGCCCAGCCGCCGCGGCGGCCCGTGGCGCCGGCGCGCAGCGGTCCGGGCCCCTGCCCGGGTCCACGCGCGGGCACCAGGTGTTCAAGTTCAGCCCCGACGGCAAGCTGCTGCTGACGCTCGGCAAGCCGGGAGGCGCCGCCGAACCGGACTATTTCTACCAGCCCAACGACGTGCTGGTGGCGCCCAACGGCGACGTCTTCGTGTCGGAAGGCCACGGCGGCGCCAACTCGCGCGTGCTGAAGTTCACGCGCGAGGGCAAGTTCATCACCTCGTTCGGCAAGAAGGGCTCGGGGCCGGGCGAGATGGACCAGCCGCACGCGCTGGCGATGGACTCGGCCGGACGGCTGTTCGTCGGCGACCGCGGCAACAACCGCGTCCTGATCTTCGACCAGCAGGGGAAGCTGCTCGACACCTGGACGCAGTTCAGCCGCCCGAGCGGTCTCTTCATCGATCGGAACGACATGCTGTATTCGGCGGACTCCGAGTCGGAGTCGGTCACCAGGACCCACGACGGCTGGAAGCGCGGCATCCGCATCGGCAGCGCGAAGGACGGCAAGGTGCAGTACTTCATCCCCGATCCGGTGGAGAAGACCACCGGCACGAGCGCCGCAGAAGGCGTGGCGGTGGACGCGCAGGGCAACGTCTACGGCGCGGAGGTCGGACCGCGGGCGCTGAAGAAGTACGTCCGCAACTAGTCCCCGGGAAGGGCTTGCGGGCAGGCAGCCAGCCGCCGAGTTGGTCGCCGTCTGGCCCGCCCGCCGCGCGAGCCGGGGCCGCGCCCCCCTGGGCCGAAAGAGCTGTAGAATCCGCGAAGCGAGGTGGTCGGTATGCCAGTTACGCGATCGAGTCGCCTATCCCCAAAGCTCCGAGCCGGTGTCCCGGCCCTTGGGTTCCTCCTGGTTCTCGCACACGTCGTCAGTTCCCCAGTCGTCGCGCAGCAGGCCGGTACAGGCCGCTGACGGGCCCGCGGCGGGGCCGACCTTTACCAAGGACGTGGCGCCCATCCTGCAGAAGAACTGTCAGAACTGCCACCAGCCCGGCGCGATTGGACCGATGTCGCTGGCCACCTACGAGGAAGTGCGTCCCTGGGCCCGCGCCATCAAGCAACGGGTGCTCGCCGGCGAGATGCCGCCGTATCGGTACGACCGTCACGTCGGCATCCAGCAGCTGAAGTACGACCTGCGGCTCAGCGAGGCGGAGATGCGGACGATCGCTCTTTGGGTCGACAACGGAACGCCGCGGGGCAATCCCGCCGACATGCCGCCGCCGGTCACGTTTCCCGATCCCAGCAAGTGGGCGTTTGCCGACGAGCTGGGGCCGCCCGATCTCATCATCCCCACCAAGCCCTACACGCTCCCGGCCAAGGGTCAGGACGTGTGGTGGCGGCCGATCGTGCCCACGGGGCTGACCAAGGATCGGTGCGTCAAGGCGATTACGGTCAAGCCGTCGCTCAACGGTCGCGCCGCGGCGCACCACGCCAACAGCGAGCTGGTGGTGCTGGACCAGAAGACGGGGCAGTACGTGGACGGCGAGCGGCTCACGGAGTACGCGCTCGGCAAGGTCGGTGAGATCGTGCCGCCGGATGCCTGCCGCACGCTTCCCGCACAGTCGATGGTCAGATGGGACGTGCACTACTACCCGATCGGGCGCGAGATCAAGGACGACGTGATCGAGATCGGGTGTGGCTGTACCCGAAGGGCACCAGGCGAAGCACAAGCAGGATCTGAAGCTCTATTCCCTGCTGATGAAGGGCGGGGATCTCGAGCTGCCGCCGAACGGAACGGCGATGACCCAGGGGTTCCACTCGTTCAAGACGCCGGTCCGGATCGACAGCTTCCAGCCGCACGGTCATTTCCGGCTGGTGGCGAAGACGCTCGAGATCTTCTACCCCGACACCGGCAAGCTGGAGATGCTGAGCTCGGTTTCGAATTGGACCAACAACTGGCACACGAGCCACATCTACGACGAGGCCTCCGCGCCGCTCGTGCCCAAGGGCGCGGTCCTGGTGGTCACGGGCTACTACGACAACACCCGGGGGAACAAGGGCAATCCCGACCCGGATCAATGGGTGGGCCTTGGCAGCCGTACCGCGGACGAGATGTCACACGCGTGGATCGCCGTCACGCATCTCGACGACGAGACCTATGCCAGGCTGGCGAAGGAACGCGAGAGCCGGAAGAAGGCCACGAACTCCACGCAATAGCTGGCGAGGCTCCGCCTCGCTAGGGCAGTGTGCGAGCGCCTGGACTCCGAAGAGCCTCTCGATCTCGAGAGGCTCTTTCTTTTCGTGTTGCAGGAGGCGGCAGTGATCGGACGATGGCTGATCGGCGCGCTGGCGGTTGCGGTGATCATGGGCGCTCCCCGTCTGGGCGCACAAGGGCAGAGGCCGCTTGCGCCGCCGCCGGCCGACAGCGGTCTCAGGGTGGCGCCCTTCTTCGACGGCTGGTATCAGAACCCGGACGGCACGGTCACGCTCTCGTTCGGCTATTCCAATCTGAATCGCGAGGAAGTCGAGATTCCGATCGGGCCCGACAACGTCGTCACGCCAAAGGAGTACGACGGCCGGCAGCCGACGGCTTTCCAGCCGGGAGTGCCCGATGCGACCGACGCCGCGGCCGCGGGGCGTCGCCAGCGGGAGCGCGGCGTCTTCACGGTCACGGTGCCGGCGGGCTTCTCAGGTGACGTCGTCTGGACGCTGCGATACCGCGGACAGACCTACAGCGTGCCCGGACGGGCAAAGAACAGCGCCTATCAGCTCAACTGGCCGATGGCGATGGGCTCGGTTCCGCCGCTCCTGCGGTTCACGGAGGGCGGGCCGGCGGGCCGCGGTCCGACGGGCATTCAGGCAAGCCCCGCCCAGACGGCCGTGGGCAAGCCGCTCTCTCTCGCTGTGTGGGTCGCCGACGACAGCGTGAGAGAAAAGGAGCCGGTGACGGTCGCGGTCAAGCGCGAGCGTCCGGCGATGAACGTGAACTGGTCCAAGCACTCAGGTCCAGGGCCGGTCGTCTTCAACCCGCCACGATCACCCCTGGCGCAGCTCGCGGGCACGGCAAACACGTCCGTGACCTTCAAGGAACCTGGTGAATACGTGCTTCGGGTCCGGGTCGACAACTTCGGCCGTCTGGACACCTCGGCGGGGAACCAGTGCTGCTGGACCAACGGCTATGTGAAGGTCACGGTCACACCATAACGGGCTCATGGCGCGGGACGCGGCGGGCTTGGAGGCTCGGGCGGCGCCGGGTCGATTCGCCGGTGCTCCATCGACTTCTCGTGGTTGTCGCAGAACGACTCCAGCAGCTCGGTGTCGGCCTGATACGTCAGCTGCGTGGTGATCGTGAACGGCTTCACGAAGGCCTTGGGGTCGTCGATGGTGATGGCCAAATCGATGTGGCCGAAGTCCCGGCGGCGAAATCGCTCGGTGACCCGCAGCGCGTCGCTGTGCGGGCGCCCTTTCTCGGTGTCCAGCCAGCCCCGATCCTTGAAGCCCGCGCTCTCGACCACGAACGTGTCACCGTCCCATCGCCCCACCGAGTAGCCGAGCCACGACGGCTCGGTGACCGCCGGCATCGAGCGGCCGTCGGTGAAGACCTGGCGGAAGATCCAGCCGGCCGCGGTCTCGTGGAGGAAGGCGGTGACTTGCGGGTTCGAGACGATCCGGTAGGCGCCGATGACGAAGTGGATCCGGGGTACGCCCGGGGGCAGGCAATAGCCGAACGGATCGTCCACGTGCTCGCGGCTCTCGCGCTGCTTCTGGATGGCGGCGGCCCACGGCGTCATCACCGCCTCGCCCGGTTTGAGATTCAGCGTGATGTCGAAGAACTGCCGCCGGGTGGGACCACAGTCCGAGGCACGGCGTCGCCCACAGGCCCGACAGGTCCGGCTTGCCATCAGGCGATCGCGGCGCGGGCGCGGCCAGGTTCGGCTTGCCATCGGCCAGGCGCGGGATGCCCGGGGTCGGCGTGTTCAACCACTGCGCGTGAGCCGAGATCGTCGACCAGGAGCGCGGCGGCGGCAGCCACCGTTCGCGGTGCCTTGACGAGCGCCATGACAGCCCTCCACGTGCGCGGCAATCTATCACGGGGACCGGTCGCCTTTCGTCCCGTCCTTATTCTTTTCAGCAAAGGCCGGCGCGCGACCCCTACAATTTGCTGAGTGTCGTTCGTCTCCTCATCAAGGCTTTCTCGTCGGGAACTGATGGCGCTGGCTGGCACCCTCGGCGCCGGTGCGGCCGTCAGCGCGACCCTGCCACGCGATCTTATCGCGCAGGTGCCAGCAGGCAAGGACCCGCGCCTCGTGACCCGATCGCTCAACCCGCCAGATTTCGAGACGCCAGTAGCGCTGCTCGATGCGTTCATCACACCGGTGGATGCGTTCTACGTGCGGAGTCACATGATGCCGCCGCGAGTCGATGAGGCCAGTTGGCGGCTCGCAGTTGACGGCGACGTGGCCACTCCCCTGTCGCTCTCGGTGAGCGACCTGCGTCGCATGCCGGCGACCACGGTGACGGCGACGCTGGAATGCGCCGGCAACGGCCGCGCGTTCTTCGACCCGCCCGTCGCGGGCATCCAGTGGCGGCGCGGCGCGGTTGGCACGGCCCGCTGGACCGGTGTGCGACTTGCCGACCTGCTGAAGCAGGCGGGCGCGATGCGCTCCGGCACCCACGTCTGGATGGCGGGGGGTGATCGGCCTTTCGGCACCCAGCCGCCCTTTGTCCGGCAGCTGCCGACGGCCAAGGCGGCCCACCCGGACACGCTCGTCGCCTACGCGATGAACGACCGGGCGCTTCCGGTGGATCACGGGTTCCCGGTTCGCGTGATCGCGCCGGGATGGGAAGGCGCCTACTCGGTCAAGTGGCTCAGCCGACTGACCGTGGCGTCGCGCGAACACGACGGGTTCTGGGTGGCCAATGCGTACCGCTATCCCGCACGGCGGGTCGCTCCTGGGTCTGCAGTGGACGCCGCGGACATGCAGCCCCTCACGGGCCTCGTCGTCAAGTCCCTCATCACCAGCCCGCTGGAGGGTGCGGTCGTGGCGCCGGGGCGCGTGTCCGTGGCCGGATTCGCCTGGGCAGGGGAAACCCAGATCGCCAAGGTCGACGTCTCCAGCGACGGCGGGGCGTCGTGGCAACCCGCCCGCCTGACGCAAGAGCAGGTGGCGTACGCCTGGCGTCGGTTCGAGTTCAGCTTCGCCGCGACCCGGTCGGAGTCGTACACGATTCTCTCGCGGGCCACGGACGCGCGCGGCAACACACAACCCCTCGTGCCGCCGTGGAACCCCGCCGGCTATCTCTGGAACGCGCCCGACCAGGTGCGCATCGAGGTTCGCGGGTGAGGCGCCTCCTGATCGCCCTGTGCGTGGGCGTGCTGCCACCGGTCGCGGTCGGCGCCCAGCAGCCGACGGACGGTCCCGGCTCGAACGTGTTGCGCGCGCGGTGCCTCGGCTGTCACGGCAGCCAGCTCATCGAAGAGCAGCGCCTCACGCGTGCGGGGTGGGACCGCGAGGTCGCGAAGATGGAACGGTGGAGCTCGCAGGTCCCGGTTCCCGAGCGCGAGCAACTGCTGGACTATCTCGCCGGTCGGTTCGGCGTTCGTCGGTCGCCATCGCCCGATCCTGTGGCGGTTGCCATCGGTCAGGCCGTCTACGCGCGCGCATGCCTGTCGTGCCACGACGGAACACTGGTCGAGGAGCAGCGTCTTTCCGAAGCAGCGTGGCGCCGCACCGTGGCCAAGATGGTGCAGTGGGGCGCCAACGTGGAGTCGTCGGACGTGGCATCGCTCGCTTCGTATCTCGCCTCTCGCGGCGGACGCCCATAGCCGCGTCGAGGACGCGGACCGCAATGTATGATGGGGCCCCACATGAGAATCGTCGCTTTCGTCGCGGTGTCGGCGGCCGTGTGCGTCGGCGCCCTGGTGAACGCACAGCAGCGGCCCGCGGGGCTGCTCGAAACGCTGCCAGTCAAAGGACAAGTGCACCTGGTCGCGAACCCCGAGGGGAACGCGGTCGTGCAGATGGGCTCGCAGGGCGTGCTGGTCGTGGACACGATGCGCGATCAGGATGCGGCGTCGCTGCTGGCGACGATCCGGAACCTGGCCGGCGATCGGGCCATCCGCTACATCGTCAACACGCACCCGCACGCCGCCAGCACCGGCGGCAACCTGCGCATCGCCGAGGCCGGCGCGCAAATCGTCGGCGGCAACTTCCTGGGCCAGCTGGGCGCGGCCGGCGCCGGGCGCGCGTTCATCGTCGCGCACGAGAACACGCTGACCGCGATCAGCCAGAGCACGGCGGGTGCGCCGGCGCTGCCGTTCGGCGCCTGGCCGACCAACACCTTCTTCCAGGACCAGAAGGACATGTACTTCAACGGCGAGGGCGTGCAGCTGGTGCACGTGCCGAAGGCGCACTCGACCGGCGACATCCTGGTGTTCTTCCGGTCCTCCGACGTGATCGCCACCGGCGATCTGTTCAGCACGACGTCCTTTCCGATGATCGACCGCGCCGCCGGTGGGCACGTCAACGGGGTGATCGAAGGGCTGAACCGCATCATCGACCTGGCGATCTCGGAGATGTACACCGAGGGCGGCACGCGCATCGTGCCCAGCCGCGGCCGCATCTGCGACGAGTTCGACGTCGTGGAGTACCGCGACATGGTGACCATCGTCCGCGACCGCGTGCAGGCGATGATCAAGAAAGGCATGAGCCTGGACCAGGTGAAGGCCGCGCGGCCGACGCTGGATTTCGAAACGCGCTACGGCGCCACCACGGGACCGTGGACCACGGCCATGTTCGTGGACGCCGTCTACCAGGGGCTGCGATGAGCGCGAAACGACGAGGGTTGGCGGCCGCGCTGCTGTGCGGCGCACTGGCGGTGACGGCGGCGCCGGCGCAGGCGCAGATCGATCTGAGCGGGGGCTGGACCGCCCTCTTTCATGAGGACCAGCCGGAGCGCATTCCCGGCCCGGCGCTCGGCGACTACCTGGGGCTGCCGATCAACGACAACGCCCGCGCCTTCGCGGAAGCCTGGGACGCGTCGCGGCTGACGGTGCCCGAGCACCAGTGCCGCGCGCACTCGTCGCCCTACATCCTGCGCGGACCGCTGCAGCTGCGCATCTGGGAGGAGCGCAACCTCCAGACCGAGCAGATCGTCGCCATCCACCAGAGCATCAGCAACTTCCAGCAGCACCGCATCATCTGGATGGACGGGCGGCCGCACCCGTCGCCCTACGCCGAGCACACCTGGATGGGGTTCTCGACCGGCCGGTTCGAGGGCGACACGCTGGTGGTCCGCACCACGCACATCAAGCAGATGTGGCACCGGCGCAACGGCCTGCCGCAGAGCGACCGCACCGTGCTGACCGAGCGCTACGTCCGTCACGGCAACATCCTGACCCACGTCAGCATCACGGAGGATCCCGGACTACCTGACCGAGCCGCTGGTCAAGACCACCAACATGCAGCTGGCGCCGCGCGAGCTGACGCCGCAGCAGCTGATCTACCCGTGCGAGAGCGTGGTGGAGATCCCGGACCAGGCGCGCGGCGCGGTGCCGCACTACCTGCCGGGCGAGAACAAGTTCCTGAAGGACTACTACGAGCGCAGCGGCATTCCCGAAGTGGCCGCGCGCGGCGGCGCCGCCACGATGTATCCGGAATTCAGAAATCAGCTCGCGCCCGGAGCCGGAACGCCTCCGCCACCGACACGCTGACGGCGGCGACGAAGAGCGCCTCGCCGGCGCCCGGCACTCGCGCCAGCTCCTGGGCCACTGCACCGGCGCCGACCGACGCCAGGAACCACGCACTGGACACGGCCGCGGCCACGCAGGCGGCGATGCCGAGCGCGAAGCGCCCCCACGGAAACGGCAACGGCGGCTCCTCGGCCGCCGCGGTGCGCACCGCGGTCATCACGCGATTGGCGAAGCCCGCCGATGGCACCAACGGATCGTCGGCGGCGAGGATGCGATCGAGTTCGTCCATGAATGAGACCCGACCCCCTTTTACAGATTCGTAATGCCGAGGGCCCGCAGGCGGCGCTCCAGCAGCTGCCGGCCCCGGTACAACCGGCCCTTCAAGGTCCCCTCCCGGAGGCCGAGGATCCGGGCCGTCTCGGCCACGTCCTGCTCCTGGAAATAGTACAGGACCATCGCCGTGCGGTAGCGGTCGGGCAGCCGCAGCACCTGCGCGCGCACCAGCTCCGCCTGCTCGCGTCGCTCCAGGCCGTGCATCTGATCGGCCGCGCTCGCCGGGGCGTGCGAGGCCAGCAGCGGAACCACCGGCACCGGCGGCCGATCCCGCAGGGCCGAGCGATAGGTGTTCAAGGCGATCGCCGTCAGCCAGGTACCGAAGGCCGCCTCGGCTCGATACCGGGGCAGGGCGCGATAGGCGCGCACGAACGCGTCCTGGGCCATGTCTTCCGCCATCGTTCGATCCCGGCAGAACCGCCACGCCAGCCCCAGCATCCGGTCCTGCCAGCGGGCGACCAGGCGCGCAAACGCCTCGGCGTCGCCGGCGGCCGCCAGGGCCGCGTCCGCTTTGTCCCGGTCGCCCGGCGTCTCGGCCGTCATCCGGGCGTTCCTGAGGGCATCGGCTCAGTGAATGAGACCAGGGCAAACGGCTCGCCGGTTCCATTTTCAGCGCCGGCCCGTCGAATTTCGCAACCCGGCGGCCGCCGGCCGGGTCTGATGCTGCAGACAGAGGGAGGACGACATCGTGAACGAAGGCCTCTTGATCATGATTGTGCCGCTGCTGCTGCTGCTCTTTGCCTGGACCAGCGTGACCTACTGGATCTCCGCCCGGGCCGCCGAGCGGCGGATGCGCGAGCGCTATGCGCTGCTCAAGCATCTGTCCGAGCGGCCGGCGGAGAGCGTCCAGGTAGTGCTCGAGCAGCTGCGCCAGGACGACGCCCGCGAGGAGGAGCGGCTGCGCGCCAAAGCCGCCGTCGATGCGCCGCGGCAAGCTCGAGGGCGCGTTCATCATGCTGGTGCTCGGCGCGGCGCTGGGTGTCTTTCTCTACTACCTCGCGCCTGGGAGCGCGCTCTGGATGATCGGCTTGATGCCGACCTTGATCGGCGTGGTTCTGGCGGTGTCGACCTGGCTCGAGAAACCGAAGGGAGAACGATGATGCGCCTGCTGCTGGCGGCGTCGGCGCACTGACCGCCGCCGTCGGCTGCGCTGCCCGCCCAGGTGTTCGAGGTGGCGTCGGTCAAGCCGAACAGGTCGGGCACTTCGGCCGTCAGCTTCCGCCTGCAGCCCGGCGGACGGCTCAACGCGCTGAACGTCACCGTGCGCGATCTGATCCGCTTCGCCTACGCCGTGCAGCCGTTCCAGATCGAAGGCGGGCCAGCGATGGACCGACTCGGACCGCTTCGACGTGGTGGCCAAGGTCGCAGGGGAGATTCGCGCCGCTGCCGCCGGGACAGGTGGGGCCCGTGCAGTTGATGATGCAGAACCTGCTGGCCGAGCGCTTCAAGTTGAAGGTGCACCGCGAAACGAAGGACGCGACCGGCTTATGCGCTGGTGCACGCACGCGACGGACAAGCAGCTGGGCAAGCAGATGGCGCCGTCCACCGTGGACTGCGTGGCGGTGCTGAAGGCGATGATGGCCGGCGGCCGCGGGCCGCCGGGACCCGGCGGCCCGCAGTGCCGGCTGTCCACGGCGGGCCCGGCACCGTCTCGCGGCCGCGATGTGTCGATTCGGCCAGCTGGCCCAGCTGCTGTCGGTCCAGCTGCAGCGGCAGGTAGTCGACCGGACCGGGTTGACCGGGGGTTCTTCGTTCGACCTGCAGTTCGCGCCGGACCAGGCGCCAGCGCCGGGAGACGTTGCGCCCGCGGGATCGACCCGGATCGACCCTCGCTCTTCACGGCGCTGCAGGAACAGCTGGGCCTGAAGCTCGAGCCGCAGCGCGCGCCGCTGGAGATGCTGGTCATCGACAGTGTCCAGCAGCCGACGCCTGACTAAGGCTCCAGGCTCCAGGCTCCAGGCTCCAGGCCTCGACCTAGATCACCATGATCGCGGTGATCGTCGTCCGATACGCCACTTCCTCGTAGGCGCCCAGCATGTCCGCCAGCGGCGTGATGCGCGTCGCCAGCACCTTGGCGTTGAACTGGCCCTTGTCCAGCAGCTCCACGAAGCGCGGGATGTCGCGCATCGGGTTGGCGCCGCCGGCCTGGCCGCCGTGATGCGTGATGCCGCCGATCGAGAAGAGCGTCCCGGGCAGCGAGATGTTGCCGCGCACCAGACTGGTCGTCACCACGTGCCCGCCGGTGGCGCACATCTGGTAGGCCTGCTGCATCGGCAGCACGCCGCTGGGATCGGGTCCCGCTTCCACCTTGGGCTTCACCTGATCCACGCCAGCCGCTTCGACCACAAGGTCCGCGCCTGAACCGCTGCGCCGGCCGCCGCTGTCCCGCCCGCCCGCCCAGTAGCGGTCGCCGGGGCCGCCTTCCATCGACAGCGCGCGCACCTTGTCCACGACGCCGGCGCCTTCGACGTTCGGATCCAGCACGTGCGTGGCGCCAAGCTTCAGCGCCGCCTCACGACGGACGCGGACCGGGTCGATGCCGATGATGCGCGACGCGCCGCCGATGCGCGCCCCGTGCACGGCGCTGAGGCCCAGCGGACCGCAGCCGACGACCGCGACGGTCGATCCCGGCTCCAGGGCGCCCCAGGTCGGCGCCACGGTCGCGCCCAGCCCGGCGACGGCCACGCAGCTGCACACCATGCCCAGGTCCGCGGCGGTGGCCTTGGTGAAGACCGGCACCACCCATTCCTCGAAGGTGACCATCAGCTCGGCCAGGCCGCCGATGTGGGAGTTCTCGTAGACCGGCGTGCCGTCGCGCATCTCGGCCACGGCGACGAGATCGTCGGCGCCGATGCGGCTCAGGAACTGGCAGACGTCGGCGCGCCCGCGAAGGCACTGATAGCAGGAGCCGCATTGCGGCGTGCCGGACACGCAGACGCGGTCGCCCACGCGCACGCGGCGGACCTCCGGACCCACGGCCTCGACGACGCCCACGCCGCCGTGACCCTGGATCACGGCCAGGTCGTTCATGCGGCGCCGCTGCTGCACTGGCGTCGCGGGTGGCGGCCCCGACCCGGCCAGGCCGAGCACGGCGCCGGCATTCGAGTAGCAGAGGTTGGTGGCCTCGGTGCGCACCACCACCTGGCGGCCGCTGATGGGCTTGAGCGTCAGCTCCTGCAAGGTCGTGCGGCCAGGGCCGTCGCCGCGGGCCACCCAGCCGCTTGAAGCGGCGCGCGGTCACCACGGCCGGCGCCTGCGCGCCCAGGAGCGACGTGGGGGCCTGCGTCAACGCCACGGCGCCGCCGACCGCGGCGCCCTTCTTGAGCAGCCCTCGCCGCGACAACCGGCTCTTTTCACGCATGCGTTCACCCTCGATTCGACGCTACCACAGGGGCGGCGACGTTCAGTTTGCGGGGCCCGTCGAGCGTGAACGCGACGAGCGCGTTCTGGTCGCTGACGCCGGTCGCGATCACCACGAACTGCTTCCCCGACTTGGTGCGGTAGGTCATGGGGTTGGCCGTGTTGTTGAACGGGAGGCGGCCGCGCCACAGCTCCTTGCCGGTCTTGATCTCGAACGCGTAGACGTAGCCGTCGCCGCCGCCGATGAACGCCAGACCACCGGCGGTCGTCATCGGCCCGCCCAGGTTCTGCGGCGAGCCGAGCCGATCGGGCAACGTGACGCCCTTGAGCAGCGGATGGTTGCGCACGGCGGGACTGCCCTCGCCGAGCGGCGTGCGCCACGCGATGTCGCCCCGGTTCAGATCGATCGCCACCAGCTCCGCATACGGCGGCGACACCAGCGGCAGGCCGCCGGGCAGGTTCACCGACGCTCGCTGCGCGAACACGTGCGAATAGTCCACCTTCGTGTTGGGGTCGGATCCGTCGTTCTTGCCGACGGCGTTCACGCCGATCTCGTTCTTCCCGCGGACGAGCAGGTATCCCGTCGCCGGATCGAAGGCCGCGCCGCCCCAATTCGCGCCGCCGCTCTGCGACGGGCGCTGCAGCGTGCCGCCGAGCGAGGGCGGCGTGAAGATCGGCCCGATCCGGAACGTCTTCATCCGCTCCTGCGCCAGCTTCCGGATCTCGGGCGTGAGGTTGTTGGCATCCTCCAGCAGCACGCCCTGCGGCGAGAAGGATGGCGGCTTGGTGGGAAACGGCTGCGTCGGGTACGGCTTCTCACCCGGCACGTCGCTGTCGGTCGGCACCGGCCGCTCGACGATCGGCCACACCGGCGCGCCGGTGACGCGGTCGAACACGAACGTATCGCCGCGCTTGGTCACCTGGGCCACGGCGTCGATGCGCCGGCCGTCCACGGTGATGGTGACCAGATTCGGCTGCGTCGGGATGTCCCAATCCCACAGGCCGTGGTGCACGGTCTGGAAGTGCCACTTCAACCGGCCGGTGGCGGCCTCGAGGCACACCAGCGATTCGGCGAACAGGTTCGCGCCCGGACGCTGGCCGCCGTAGTAGTCGCTGGTCGGCGTGGACGTCGGCAGATACAGCAGGCCGCGCGCCTCGTCGAGCGCCATCGGCGCCCACACGTTGGCGTGGCCGTTCTGGCGCCACGACTCGTTCTCCCAGCTGTCCGCGCCGGGGTCCTTGGCCGACTGCGGAATCGTCGAGAAATACCAGACGCGACGGCCGGTGTTCGCGTCGAACGCCTGCACGTAACCCATCGGATCGGGCAGCTGCACGCGGTCCGGTACCTGGCTGCCCACGATCACCAGGTTGCGGTAGATGACCGGCGGCGAGCTCTGCGACACGTGCGTGATGTCGCCGATGCGGGGCAGCCCCTGGGTCAACGAGACGGCGCCGCCGTTGCCGAAGGTGGTGACGGGCTTGCCGGTGGCGGCGTCCAGCATGAACAGCCGATGGCGGCTGTTGAGCAGCAGCCGCAGCCGGCCCTGCGCGTCCCGCCACACGGCCGTGCCGCGCAGCTTCCAGCCGCTGCCCGACAGCAGCTGGCCCAGCTCGTAGGCCGCGCCGTCGAAGCGCCACAGCTCCTTCCCGGTTTCGGCATCCAGCGCCGCGATGCTGTTGTAGGGCGTGGTGACGAACAGCGTGCCGTCGATCATCAGCGGCGTGGCCTCGAACTGGCCCGGCGTGGTCCCGTGGTCGGCCAGCGGCGTCTCCCAGTGCTTCCACTGCCAGGCCTGCCGCAGCCGGGTGACGCTGCCCGGGTTGATGTCGGCGAGCGGCGAGTGGCGCTGACCGCCCTGGTCGCCGCCGAAGTACAGCCACTCCACCTGGCGCGCCGGCTGCTGTGCGAACGCCACGGCGCCGGCCGCCACCGCCGCCAGGACCCATCCGAGTCGAGTGGTCTTCATGCCGGAGATAGTAGCCCGGGGATGCGGGCGCCGGACGTTACGGCATCAGGCGTTTCGTGTAGGAGAACGCGGCCTGCTGGACGCCGGGGAGCAGGTTCGGGAACTCGGTCTGGCGCATGCCGTTGTCGCGCATGAAGCCGCACTTCTCCAGGACCCGCCAGGATGCCCGGTGTTGGTGATGGCACTCGGCGGTCAGCCGTTCGAACCCCAGCCCGCGGGCCACGTCCACCATGGCGGACAGGACCTCGGTGGCATAGCCGTTGCCCCACGCGTCCCGGGCCAGCACGTAGCCGGTGACCGCTTGCCAGGCGTCCACGACGGCCAGACCGGTCGCACCCAGCAACAGCGCGCCATCCATCGACCAGATGAGATAAGGGCCCGCGGGCGTGCGCTCCCACTCCCGCGCGCTGAAGGCGAGAAACGCCTGGGTTTCGGCGATCGACTGATGACGCGGCCAGCCCAGGAAGCGCGTCACTTCCGGATCGCTCGCGTAGCGATGAAAGATCGTCGCGGCGTCCCCGGCTGCGGGGGCCGTCAGCAGCAGCCGCGCCGTCTCCATCCGCTGAGGCGCCTTGATCAGTCTCACAGGCCGGGCAAGCTCAGGTTGGCGCGGACGCCGCCTCGAGGCGACGCGTCAAGGCTGATCGATCCGCCGTAGAGCTCGGCCAGGTCGCGCACGATCGCGAGACCGAGGCCAGAGCCTGGCGCCGCTTCGTCGGCTCTCACGCCACGCTGCAGCACGGCATCCCGCAGTGCCGGGGCGATTCCACTGCCATCGTCCTCAACCGCAATCACGACCTGGCTGCCCGCCACGGCTGCGTCGATCACAATCTGCGTGCGCGCCCACTTGCAGGCGTTGTCGAGCAGGTTGCCCAGCATCTCGTCGAGGTCCTCCCGCTGCGTGCGTACGTCCACGCCCTCCGGCACGCGAACGTCCACCACGATGCCGCGCTCCGCGTGCAGGCGTCGCATCGACCCGCGCCACACCCTCGGCCGACTCTTTCACGTTGGCGCGCGCGCCGCTGCTGGCCCCCGACGCCACCGCGCGCGCCTGCGCCAGGTGATAGTTCACCTGCCGGTTCATCCGTTCGACCTGCTGCTCGATCGCGACGGCGATCTCGGTCTGGCCGGCGCCGCGGGCGCGTTCAGCCTCCTGCGCCAGGATGGCGAGCGGCGTCTTCAGCCCGTGCGCGAGGTCGCCGGATCTGGCAATCGCCCGTTGGACAGCCTGGTCGCGATGATCCAGCAAGGCGTTGAGATCGTCAACCAGCGGCTGGACCTCGGCGGGATAGCTGCCGTCCATGCGCCGCTCGCGGCCGGCACGCAGCAGATTCAGCCGGTGCCGCACGTTGTCCACCGACGCCAGCCCGCCCTTCGCGACCACCAGCCCCGCCAGCATGCAGAACACGGCGGCCATAACCACGACCGGGCTCTGGAAGAAGCGCGTGCACGTGCCTGGCGACGTGGAGCCTGGACTGGTTATCCATCAGGAGCGTAAAGGGCAGGGCGCTCACGAACAGCAGGCCAAGCGTCCAGAGGACGCTCGAGAGCAGCAGGCGGCCACGCAGCGATCGCATGTTCAGGAACCGATGCGGTAGCCGAGCCCGCGCGCCGTTTCGATGATGCCCGCGCCGAGCTTGCGGCGCAGGCGCGCGATGAACACTTCCACGGTGTTGGAGTCGCGATCCGCATCCTGCGCGTAGATGTGCTCGGTCAGCTCGCTCTGGGGCACGACGCGGTCGCGGTTGTGCATCAGATAGGACAGGACGCGGAATTCATGGCCGGTCAGCTTGATCGGCACGCCGTCGCGAGTCACGCGCGCCAGGCGCGGATCGAGGGTCACCGCCCCGCAGGTGAGCGCCGGGCGGGGCTGTCCATTCGCGCGACGGATCAGCGCCCGCAGCCTGGCCAGCACCTCCTCCATCTGAAACGGCTTCGTCACGTAGTCGTCGGCGCCGTCGTCGATGCCCTTGACGCGCTCGTGCCAGCTGCCGCGGGCGGTCAGGACCAGCACCGGGACGGTCAGCGCGGCGTCGCGCCAGCCGCGCAGGATCGTCAGGCCATCGACACGCGGCAGCCCAAGGTCCAGGACGATGGCATCGTAGGCTTCGGTGCGGACCAGGAAGTCGGCGCGCTCGCCGTCGCGGGCGCCGTCTACGGCGTAGCCGGCCCCGGCGATCGCGTGTTCGAGCTGCTCGCGAAGGGCGCTTTCGTCTTCCACGACCAGGATGCGCACGATCGAAGGCTAGCGCAGGTTGCTGAACCATGGCTGAACGGCGTGTTCAGGTGTCGTTCACGGGACCTCGGGTAAGCTGCCGCGCATGACATCACCCTTCACCTACGACTTCGGCTACCCGTGGCCGATCACGTGGATCCACCTGATCCCTCTGGTCCTGGGATTTGCGGCTCTAGTGCTGGGCTTACGTCTCCACTGGCGCCGATGGCTGGTGGTCCTCTCGGGCGTGATCGGCGTATGGGGCGCAGTCGGGCTCGTGCTGACGCACACCATGATGGGGGGCCTGAACGCACCGCAGCGCTTGCCATCGGAGCGATTCCTGGCCTCCGGCCAGGGACGCGTCCTCGACGTCGGCGCCGGCTCCGGCCGGGCACTGATCGGGCTCCTGCTGGCGCGTCCGCGGGCCACCGGCACGGCGCTCGACATCTACACCGGCTTCTTCGGTGTCGCCGACAACACGCCCGAGCGGATGATGCGCAACGCGCGCATCGCCGGCGTGGCGGACCGCGCCGACACCGTGAAGGCCGACGCCACGAAGATGCCGCTGCCCGACGCCAGCTACGACGCGGCGATCAGCTCCTACGCCATCGACCACATGGGCCGCGAGGGCACGCCCAAGGCGATCAAGGAAGTGGCGCGCGTGCTGAAGCCGAACGGCGAGTTCCTGCTCGAGATCGTCAACCCCGACGCGTGGACCACCGTGATGATGCCCATCCCACACCTCGGGCTGAACGCGCACTTCAGGCCGGACCCCGCCCGCTGGCGGGCGATGCTGAAGGACGCCGGATTCGAGGTGCTCGAGGAAGGCACCGCGCCGGCAACCCTCTACTGGCTGGCGCGCAAGCAGGGTACGACCTCGTAGCCTGCACCGCCGCGGACCACGCTCTAGAGTGACCCGGTCAGAACGCGCTCTTCACGACACCGCCATCGACGCGCATCGCGGCCCCCGTGGTCGCCGACGCCAGCGGGCTGGCGATGTAGGTCACCAGTGCCGCGACCTCCTCCGGTGAGGCGAATCGCTTGATCAGCGACGTCGGCCGGACCTTCTTGAAGAACTCGCTCTCGAATTCGCGGAAGGTCTTGCCTTCCGCTTTTGCCAGAGCGTCCACGAAGTCTCCGACGCCGCGCGATTTGGTCGGACCAGGAAGAACGCTGTTGACGGTGATGCCGGTGCCCGCGACCGATTCCGCCAGGCCGCGCGAGACCGCCAGCTGCGCGGTCTTGGTCATGCCGTAGTGAATCATCTCAGCGGGAATCTGCACCGCGCTCTCGCTGGAGATGAAGATGATCCGCCCCCAGTTCGCTCGCTTCATGGCCGGCAGACACAGGCGCGCCAGGCGCACGCCGCTGAGCACGTTGACGTCGAAGAATCGGATCCATTCGGCGTCGGAAATGTCTTCGAACGGCTGGGGTTCGAAGATGCCGAGGTTGTTGACGAGGATCTCGATCCCCGGATGCCGGCGCACAACCTCCTCGGCCGCGGCGGCGGTGCTGAGATCCCCGGCGAACCCCTGGACCTGGCCGCCGGCAGCCTCCAGCGCGGAGACGGCGGCATCCACGGAGGACTGCGAACGGCCGTTGACGACGACTCGTGTGCCTTCGGCAGCGAGGGCCGCGGCGATGGCGTAGCCGATGCCGGCCGTGCTGCCGGAAACCAGCGCGAGGCGGTTCGAGAGCTTCAAGTCCATGGTCCTCCACCTCGGCGTTTGAGCTGCTGATAGCCCGGCCGCAAATGGTAGCAGAGCGTTCGTGCCGCCCGCGCACGGCGCGTTCAAGCGCCACCTTGTCGCCGCCAGACCGTTTGCTGTAAGGTGGCGTCCGCTCAGACGCCTCCGGGGACACCAACGGCCCACTGGGACAACTTGCAGGAGGAGAAAACGATGACGCTACAGCGACTCGCGCTCGGTACCGTGGTTGGCGGGCTCGTGCTGTTCCTTCTCGGGTATCTCGTCTATGGGGTCCTGTTTGCCAGCTTCTTCGCGACCAACGTCGGCACGGCGACCGGCGTGACGCGCGAGCCGTTCAACTTCGTCGCTCTTCTGCTCGGGCAACTGGCGTTCGCCGCCATCCTGACGATGATCTTCAGCTGGAGCGCGGTACGGAGCGCCGGTCAGGGCGCAAAGATCGGTGCACTGGCCGGATTGCTATTTTTTCTCGGGATCGACCTGACGCTCTATGCGACCACCAATGTCCAGAACCTGGCGGCCTCGCTCGTCGATGCGCTCCTCGCCGCGCTGTTGTTCGCGGTGAGCGGCGCCGTGATCGCGTCCGTCGCGCGTCCCAAGGCCACGGCGTAGTCACACAATGTTCCTTCTTGGGTATCTCGTCAACGGGGTCCTGTTTGCCAGCTTCTTCGCGACCAACGTCGGCACCGCGACCGGCGTGACGCGCGAGCCGTTCAACTTCGTGGCCCTGCTGCTTGGGCAACTGGCGTTCGCCGCCATCCTGACGATGATCTTCAACTGGGGCGCGGTAAGGAGCGCCAGTAGCTCCTCGCCGCCCTGTTGTTCGGGGTGAGCGGCGCCGTCATCGCGTCCGTCGCGCGCCCCAAGGCCACGGCGTAGTCACAGACATTCGACTCGACCTGGGGGAAGTCGCGCGGGTTACTCGCTACGCCGGCTTCCTCCGGAGTCGATCGGCGGGCCTGGCTGACGCGCCCGCCGAGCGACGACCGCCCAAGCGCCCCAGGCGGCTAGAAGGCCAACGATGGGCGGCACGATATTCAACGACGTGTAGTACGCCCGAATAGCTCCGTCGGTCCAACCCGAATGGATGACTGTCCAAACGTAGAGCGCCATCACAAAGTACACGACCGCCGCTGCAGCGAAGCCAGCTAGCGCGGCCGGCAATGATCGGAATCACGGCGTGCCTGTCAGGGACGCGGAGCGCCGGCCAGTGACGCCGAGTCAGGGTTCAATGTGAGGTCCCCAGTTTTCTCCCAGTTCGGCCTGCTTCGGGGGACACGGGGCGCTACCAAAGGAGCAAAAGACGCAGCAATCCCCCGGGCGTGGTCGAAGTCGAGCGCCGCACCTGGGACAGTCGTAGAAGAATTGGCAGGAGTCTGCGGGCATGACCTCGCGCGTCCGGCCCTTGCACTCGGGGCATGTGATGACGGCTTCTCGTTCCATCGCTGGTTGGCCTAACGTGCCAATGAGCCGCGCGCATCCGCGAACACCTGCGCGTTGGCTCCGCTTGGGGGGTTAGGCCTTCGGCTTCGCCTTCATCTTTAGATCTATTCCAACTCTTGTCTTCGCTTCCTTCGCAAAGCCATCCAAACCTGGAAAGAGCTTGGCATGGTTGAACTGCATCGCGCTCAGGTCGCCCATTGCTCTTTCGATGTCCCCTGTTGGGACGAGGACCTTTCGCAAGACATCGGGGCGTTCCATTTCAAGCACGTAGTCTTCGAGACAGTCGAACACACCAACCAGGTGTGTAAATCTCCCTCCTTGCGAACGCATGCGTTCATTACCATGCTTCGCAGGATCGAGGATGTACCACCGTTGTCCTGGGCCCAGATGTCGCTGGACGGATCGAGAACCCACACCGCTACGTAGTCTTCCAACGCCGCGTCTGCGTCAAACGTATAGCTGAAGGCAAAGAACGCGGCGACGTACGGGCTGACAGTCCAATCGAGCAGGCGAGTGGGAAGGCCGTGATGTTGAGCGAGTGCCAACAGGCGCTCTTCATCAGCCAAGATCTCTGGCGTCGCGCTAGAATAGCCGTCGCACTCCACCCCGAAGTTCCGCAGGAGCTGGTCTGCTATGGCTGGGCGCTGCCCCTTGGGGCCCTGATACCAGCGATCAAACGACGTTTCGAGTCGATAGGTAGCACTTGACTGGCCTCGGTACAGGAACTCGCCCCTAACGAAGAAGCCCTTCTTGTAGATCTTATCTTCGAGAGTGCGCCGGAAGTCGGCCCAGTCACTGCAGACGAGCTCCGTAATCTTGTGACTCATGCCTGTCTCCGAGGCCTAACTTAACAGTATGCCGACCGACATATCGGCACCGCCGATGGCGGGCGTCGCAGCATAACCCGGGTCGCGCTGGGCACGAAGACGAACAAGCCTGCGTCTCTCAAAGGGTTGGGCCGACTCAGCGATCAAGAAGCGCTTGGGTGGTCTCGCTTGGCGGGCGCGAGGCTGGGCCTGCCGGCTGGCGACTCCCTATGGAGCATACCGACATCGAGAGCCACGGAATCGAATCGTCCCGACAAATCACCGCAACACCCGCGCGCGTAGCGCGCAACCCAGACACTGGCGAACGAACCAAGCACACCATCGATGCATCGCTTGGTTCGTTCCGCGTGACACGCGAATGCGATCGGTCGCTGACTACCCGGACGGTGCATGCCACGTTGGTTGTCGATGGAAAGGCCGTCCCCGCAGTGCGAGGACGGCCTCGAATTCAAGCGACCTGAAGAGACACGACTCGCCGCCGGCGGCCGCGCGCCGCATGCCCTCGGTAACGATACCCGGCGACAGAATCGCACGGACCGTGAAAAACGGTCCGCTGCAAACCCGGTTGTTAGAAGGCCGGCGCTGAGCCAATACGAAAGTACGCGCGAACCGCGGGGACGAGCAAAAGAGCAACCGCAGCTGCTGCATAGACCATCCCGATCGTCACGAGCAAGAAATCACCGCGGTCAGAGGCCACACTCACGATCAGTGAGCCCGCCCCAGCCAGCATGGAAAGGGTGCCTGCAACCAGGCGCGCCAAGTTCGCGCGGCGACAGAGAAAGGTGCAAAGTCCAACTGTTAGCACGAACCGAACTAGCTGCTGCGGCTCGCGCTCGGTGCCATCCGCAACGTTGAACGCCGCGACGTTGAGGACAGACACGGCTACCGCACTCACAATGACGGCGACGACCAGCCAGCGACCTGTTTCAATCTTGGACGCCATGTGCATCCTCTTCGTGGTCCATCTTTATCTGGCTAACGGCTTGGCGATGAGCCACGCCGCGCGGCCTCATCATCGCAGCCGCGCGGGAACCCCGTAGGCCGGCGTGAGTCGGCCACGGGCGTCAGCTCCATCGGTTGTCGGCCGGCGGACAGGGGCCTAAGATCAGGTCATGCCTAAGACCGCCAGCGACGTCCTGGCTGATGCCTTGCGCCTGGAACCTGATTCGCGGGCCGAGGTTGCCGCGGAACTACTGGCCAGCCTCGATGGTCCCTCTGACCCAGATGCTGAGGCCGCATGGGACGCCGAAGATCTCACACAGGATTGCCGCCATCGAATCGGGCGACGCACGGCTCGAACCATGGGCAGAGGTGAAACGCCGAATCGAACGTGATCGACGGGATTGCGCCCTACAGCGCCCTCAAGCTGGTCGCTGAGATCGGGACCGACATGACTCGCTGGCCCACGGCCCAGCATTTCACGTCGTGGCTCACGCTGGCCCCGAAGAACAAGATTTTCGGGCGGCAGATTCCTGAGCTCTCGAACCGAGTCCTCCGCGAACCGGGCGGCCGCGATCCTGCGGATGTCGGCCTTCACCCTCACTCGATCGCAGACGGCGCTCGGCGCCTTTTATCGCCGCTTGGCCGGTCGGATCGGCAAGCCACAGGCTATTACCGCCACCGCGCGGAAGCTCGCGATCCTCGTCTATCGTGCCCTCAAAGGGGACCTCGTGTACAAGATCCGGGCGCGGCCGCGTACGACCAGCGCCAACGCACACGCACACTGCGCCACCTCCGCCAGCGCGCCGCCGCGCTCGGTTTCGAGTTAGTCAATCGCGAGACCGGTGAGGTGTCGGTCGCCTGTGGTCCGTGACCCCGAACCGATGGAGTTTCTTGGGAGACGCGCGGCCAGGGAATGGAGGCGAGTCGGAGACGGCTTTCCGGGCCGCAGCTGCCGCGCCCGCCGAGCGAGACCACCCAAGCGCCCAAACGAGCCGGCGACAAAGAAAAAGGCCGTCCCCGCAGTGCGAGGACGGCCTCGAATTCGAGCGAACTGAAGAGAAGCTACTCGCCGCCGGCGGCCGCGCGCCGCATGCCCTCGGTCACGATACCCAGCTTCTCCACGCCGGCGCCCTTGGCGGCGTCGATCACGAACACGATGTCGCCGTAGCGCAGGTTACCCGCGCCGCGATGAACATCGTCTTGTCCTTGCGCTCCTCGAAGATGGTGCGCAGGCGGCCGTCGAGCTCGGCCACGGGCACGGCCTGCTTGTTGATCGTGATCTGCTTGTCCGGCGAGTACTCGAGCATGATCTGGCTCAAGTCCACCGGCTGCTCCGTCTTCTGCTGCGTTTCCGCCGGCAGGTTGACGTCGAGCCCGCGCTGCGACAGCGGCAGGGCGGCCATGAAGATCACGAGCAGCACGAGCAGCACGTCGATCATCGGCGTGATGTTCATGTCCGCGTTGGCCTGCGGCATCTCGGCCTTGAAGACCTTCTCCGCGCCGTGGTGTTGATGCGCTGCCATGGCTAGTTGCCCCCCCCGGCGCCGGCGGCGGCCGAAACAGGACGGCGGGTCTCGGTGATGAGCCCCATGTCCTCGATGCCGCTCGCGCGCAGCTCGTCCATCGCCTCCATCACCGCGCCGTACTCAACGTCCTCGTCGGCCTTGATGATGACGATGCGCTCCTTCTTGCTCTCGAGCACTTCCTCGATGCGGCGCCGCAGGTCGGCTTTCTGAATCTGGACGGCGTTGACGAAGAACCGCTTGTCGGCGGTGATCGCGACCACCGTCTGGTCCTGCGTCTCGGGCTTCTCGGTCGTGTTGATCGCCCGCGGCAGCGTGACCGCCACGCCCTGCTGCAGCAGGGGGGCCACGATCATCATGATGATCAGCAGCACCAGCATCACGTCCACGAGCGGCGTGACGTTGATGTCGGACTTGACCCCCTGGGTGCCGCCTAATTGCATTGACATAGCAACCACTCCCCTACCGCCGGTCTACGGCCGGCCCGTCCAGGAGGGATACCCGCCTGAACGGATTGAACCACAACCTAGTGGGACGTCTTCTTGATGAAGTAGTCCACGAGCTCCGACGACGAGTTGTCCATCTCGACGTTGAAGTATTCCAGGCGGCTCTGCAGGTAGTTGTAGAACCACACGGCCGGGATGGCCACGAACAGACCAAGCGCGGTTTCCACCAGCGCTTCGGCGATACCGGCCGACACGGCGCCGATACCACCCGAGCCCGACGAGGCGATGCCGACGAACGCGTTGATGACGCCGACGACCGTGCCGAGAAGACCCACGAACGGTGCCGTGGAGCCGATGGTCGCCAGCGTGTTGACGCCCTTCTTCAGGTCGGACGTGGTCAGCGCGGTGGCGCGCTGAATCGAGCGGCGCACGGTGTCGAGCACGTCTTCACGGCCCATGCCGGTGCCGCTGTCCTGCTGGAACTGGTACTCCTGCAGGCCGGCCAGCACCACCTTGGCCAGGTGGCTGTACTTGTAGTCCTTGGACTGCGACAGCTGGATGGCTTCCTTCAGCCGGCCGTCCTTGAGGTGCTTGGCCACCTGCGGCGCGTAGAGCTTCGACTGCTCCTTGGCCTTGCCGTAGGTGTAGATGCGCTCGATGGCGACACCAACCGACCAGAACGACATGATGAACAGCACGACGGCGACGGCGATGGCCGTCGGACCCATGGAGGCGAACATGTCCACCAGGTTCAGCCCTGCGCCCTCTTGCGCGAATGCCGGGCTGCCCATCAACACCACGGCGAGCGCCGCGCCCGAAACCTGTACCAATCTGCCGCATCCTGCGAACGTCCATTACAGCACCCTCCGAAAAATGGGTTGCCAGCCAGCTACAGGGCTGCGCTGAACCCTGTGACTAACTGAGCGCGAAGTTGACGGTGACGGTCATGATGACCGGCACGGGCACGCCGTTGAGCAAGGTTGGCGTGAACTCCCACTGCCGCACGGCGTCGAGTGCGGCGTTGTCGAGCAACGGGATAGAGCGCAGCACGCGCGCGTCGGTGACCTTGCCGTTCGGACCGATCACGGCCTCGATGATCACCACCCCCTGCACGCGCGCCGACTGTGCGATCGGCGGGTAGACGGGGCGCACGTCCTTGGTCTTGGTGGGCTGCTTGATGTTGCCGCCCACGCGAACCGGCGCCGCTGGCGGCGGCGGTGGAGGCGGAGGCGGCGGATCGGGCAGACCGCCGACGACGCCGCCAACGACACCGCCGGGTATACCGCCTTCGACCCCCGAGCTGCGGTCGAAGTTGGTGTCGATCTTGGTTTCGGGCTTGATTTCCGACGGCGCCTCGGTGGGCGCGGCGTTCGGATTGGTCTGCGGAACTTCCGGTGGCTTCGCCGCCTGCGGTGGCGGCGGCGGCGGCGGCGGCGGCGGTGGCGGCGGCGGGGCCGCCACGAACGCCAGCATCGACGGTGGCGTCGGGCAGAATGTCGGCGGCCAGGAGCGGAATGATTACGATGGCGCCGATAACCAGGGTGTGAACCAGGACCGACAGCGGCACGGTGTACCACTGCTGGTTCCCGACCTTCACCGACGGGTCGACGACATCGCCGAACATCTTTTCTTCGCGTGGCACCGGTGTTCTTCCTCCCTACGGGACCGTCACAGGACCGTCACCCATGCTGTGCGGGCTGCAAATTATGCCAACCCGGTATGACCGTGTCAACGAAACGGCACGGCCCGTACACCCCTTAGACACCGCCTTGCAGAAACCGCTCCACGGGGGCGCGTGGAGCGGGGATTGTAGTACCGGATTCCGTCCCTGATCAAGCTAAAGGATCGCAATTCAACGAGATCCGCGAGATCCTTGGCGAAATCACCGGCTGCCGAGTTTCAGCCCCTGACCTCAGTGGGTGGCGCCGCCAATCCGCATCCCGTAGAAGGAGCGGTGGACGAAGAACAGGGCCACCGCCAGGAACACGGCGGCTAACAAATGGCTGACATTTGACCCCACATCGGCAGTCAAGCTCACCGCCAGCTCCACCGCCAGCAAGCCGAACAGTGTCGTGAACTTGATCACCGGGTTGAGCGCCACCGACGAGGTGTCCTTGAACGGATCACCCACCGTGTCGCCGACCACCGTCGCGGCGTGGAGCGGCGTGTTCTTCATCTTCAGCTCGGTCTCGACGATCTTCTTGGCGTTGTCCCAGGCGCCGCCGGCGTTGGCCATGAACACCGCCTGGTAGAGGCCGAAGAGCGCGATCGAGATCAGGTAGCCGATGAAGAAGAACGACTCGACGAACGCAAACGCCAGCGTGGCGAAGAAGATCGTCAGGAAGATGTTGAACATGCCCTTCTGCGCGTACTGGGTGCAGATCTCGACCACCTTCTTGCTGTCGGCCACCGACGCCTTCACCACGCCGTCGAGCTTGATGTTGGCCTTGATGAACTCCACCGCGCGGTAGGCGCCGGTGGTGACGGCCTGGGTGGACGCGCCGGTGAACCAGTAGATCACCGCGCCGCCGGTCACCAGGCCGAGCAGGAACGGCGCGTGCAGCACCGACAGCTTGTCCAGGTCCTGCGTCAGGCCCGAGGTCAGCGCCATGATGGTCGAGAAGATCATCGTCGTGGCGCCCACCACGGCGGTGCCGATCAGCACCGGCTTGGCCGTGGCCTTGAAGGTGTTGCCGGCGCCGTCGTTCTCTTCCAGCAGCTCCTTGGCCTTGCTCGAACTTCGCGTCGATGCCGAAGTCCTTCTTCAGCTCCTGCTGGATGTTCGGTATCGGCCTCGATCAGCGACAGCTCGTAGACCGACTGCGCGTTGTCGGTCACCGGGCCGTACGAGTCGACGGCGATCGTCACCGGGCCCATGCCCAGGAAACCGAACGCCACCAGGCCGAACGCGAACACCGCCGGCGCCAGCATCAGGCTGGCCATCGACGGGCTGGACGCGCTGACCAGGTAGGCGATGCTCATCAGGGCCACGATGGTCAGGCCCAGCCAGAAGGCGCTGAAATTGCCGGCCACGAGGCCCGACAGGATGTTGAGCGACGCGCCGCCCTCCTGCGACGAGGTCACCACTTCACGCACGTGGCTCGACTCCACCGAGGTGAAGATCTTCACCAGCTCCGGGATGATCGCGCCGGCCAGCGTGCCGCACGTGATGATGGTCGCCAGCTTCCACCACAGCGTGCCGTCGCCGAGGTCGGCAATCAGCAGGTTCGAGACCACGTAGGTCAGCACCACCGAGACGATCGAGGTCAGCCACACCAGGAAGGTCAGCGGCGCCTCGAAGTTCATCTTCGCGACGGTGCCGTAGCGGCTCTTCGCGATCGCTTCGTTGATCAGGTAGGAGGCGCGCGCTCGCCACCACCATCATGATGCGCATCACGAAGATCCACACCAGCAGCTTCACCTGGATCGACCGGCGTCGCTGCACCGCCAGCATGATGAACGTGATGAGCGCCACGCCGGTCACGCCGTAGGTCTCGAAGCCGTCGGCGCTCGGGCCCACCGAGTCGCCGGCGTTGTCGCCGGTGCAGTCGGCGATGACGCCGGGGTTGCGCGCGTCGTCTTCCTTGATGTTGAAGACGATCTTCATCAGGTCGGAGCCGATGTCGGCGATCTTGGTGAAGATGCCGCCGGCGATTCGCAGCGCCGAGGCGCCCAGCGACTCGCCGATGGCGAAGCCGATGAAGCAGGGGCCGGCGTAGTCGCCCGGGATGAAGAGCAGGATGAACAGCATGATCAGCAGCTCGACGCTGATGAGCAGCATGCCGATGCTCATGCCGGCCTTGAGCGGAATCGCGTAGACCGGATACGGCATGCCCTTCGAGGCTGGCGAACGCGGTCCGGGAGTTGGCGTAGGTGTTGACGCGGATGCCGAACCAGGCCACGCCGTAGCTGCCCAGGATGCCGACGACGCTGAACAGCAGGATGATGCCGACCCGCAGCGGCCCGAGCCCGGACAGCACGCCGAAGTAGAGAACGATGATCGCGGCGATGAAGATCTCGAGGATGGCGAGGAACCTGCCCTGCGTGATCAGGTAGGTCTTGCAGGTCTCGTAGATCAGCTCCGAGATCTCGCGCATCGACCGGTGCACGGGCATGTTCTTCAGCTGGTTCAGGATGACCAGGCCGAACAGCATGCCGAGCACCGACACCAGCAGGCCGACCATCAGCAGGGTCCGTCCGTTGTAGCCGCCCACGTCGATCTGGCCCAGGTCGGGCAGGACCAGGTTCACCTCGCCGCCCGCGCCGCTCGGCCGCTCGGTCGCCGGGGCCGCCGCTTCGGGCTGCTGGGCCAGCGATCATCGGCCGGAACCAGCGCCAGCAGCAGCGCGCCCAGCGCCACCACCCGCCCACACGCCTTGAACAACTCGCGCATCGCTGTCATTGCTCCTCTCTTCTGTTCAGCGGTCTCGGTCGCCGGCTAGCTGCCGGACTCGTGCTTCTGCCGGATCTCGCTCGGCAGCGACATGCCGCCAGTCAGGAAAATCCGGATCCCCTCTTCCACCGTCAGGTCCGGGAAGAACGCCCGGTCCCGCGGGTACACCACGATGTCGCCCAGATACAGATGGTTGGTCGGCACGTAGACCGCCATCATCGTCTCCGGTCCGCCGGCCGCGCTCGACGCGTGAACTCCTTCGTCAGGAAGCCCATCACCAGCCCGCGGCGCTCGTCTTCCACCATCACCACGTGCTTGAACCCGTACTCGTTGTCCGGCGAGAACGCCACGACCAGCTGCTTGACCGGCGCGTAGATGGTCCGGAACACCGGAATCATCATCAGCCAGCTCTCCGCGCGCGCCACCACGCGGCGCCCGATGACGTTGGTCGCAATGACGCCGATGCCGAGCACCAGCACCACCATGATCAGAAACCCGAGTCCGGGAACGCGCCGCCCCAGGATCCGCGTCGGAAAGCGGGGCCGTGAAACCATCAATGATACCGAATATCCAGACCAGGGCCGAGACGCTGACGACCAGCGGGCACGGCCACGAAGAAGCCCGGTCGATGAAACGTGCGCCGCAGCCACTGGCCATCACAGCCATCCCGCCGCCATCGCCGCAAAAAGTAGCACGCCGAGCGCAATCCGATACCAGGCGAAGGGGGCGAAACCCGGCGCGGGTCACGATAGCGCAGGAACGGCCGGACGACCAGCAGCGGCGGAGATGAACGCCGCCACGAACCCGATGGCGATCTCCGTCGCCCGGTCGGCGGTCAGCTGGTCCCTGACCTCGAACAGATCGTGGACGAAGGCGCCGGCCATCGTCGGCATCGCCAGGAAGAAGGAAAACTCGGCCGCGACGGCACGGTCCAGGCCCAGCAGCATGCCGCCGACGATGGTCGCGCCCGAGCGCGACACGCCCGGGCACGAGCGCCAGCACCTGGCAGGCCCCCACGGCCGTGGCGCGCGGCCAGCGTCAGCTGGCCGAGCCCGGTCACGGTGGCGCGGGGACGCCACCGCTCGACGGCCAGCATCACCAGGCCGCCGGCACGAAGGCCGCAGGCCATGACCGCCGGGCTGTAATAGAGGACGGCCTTCACGTAGTCGGCGAGCAGGGCGCCGGCCACGAACGCCGGCACGCAGCCGACGAGCCACGGCCAACCGCGAACCGGCGCGCGCGGGCCCGGGCTCGGCAGGCCCACCAGACGTCCAGCACCTTGGCGCGGTACAGCCACATCACCGCCAGCACCGCGCCCAGCTGGATCATCACGGTGAACACGCCGCCGGGGTCCTGAAAGCCCAGCACCCGCGCGCCCAGCAGCAGGTGGGCGGTGGAGGAAATGGGAAGGAATTCGGTGAGCCCCTGAACGACTCCCAGCAGCGCGGCCGAGCAGATACGGTGCACGAGACGCTCCTACGAAGCCTTGGCGCCCTTGGCTGCTTCGCGGCCCGGCCGCGCCTCAGCCTGCGCCGCCGGCGCGGCCGCCGCTGCTGCGGCTTCTGGCTGAGGATGATGGCGATCGCCGAGGCGATGAACACCGTCGAATAGGTGCCGCTGATGACGCCGACGAGCATCGTGAACGAGAACCCGCGCAGCGCCTCGCCGCCGAAGAGGAACAGCGCCAGCACCGACAGGAACGTGGTGCCGGCGGTGATGATGGTGCGCGACAGCGTCTGGTTGACGCTGGTGTTGACCACCTGTTCCAGCGAGTCCGTGCGCATCGACCGCATGTTCTCGCGCACGCGGTCGAAGATGACGATGGTGTCGTTCACCGAGTAGCCGGTGATGGTCAGGATGGCGGCCACGACGTTCAGCGACAGCTCGTAGCCGAAGAACGTCAGGAACGCCAGCGTCACGAAGACGTCGTGGAACGTGGCCACGATGGCGCCGATGGCGAAGCGTCGGACCGGAAGCGGAACGCGATGTAGATGGTGATCGCCGAGCATCGAGGCCAGCGTGGCGTAGATGCCCGTGCGCTGGAGGTCGGCGCCGATCACCGGGCCGACGAGGTCGCGGCTGATGATCTCGAACTTCGGCAGCCCGGCCTTCTGCAGCGCCTGCTGCACCTGCCGCGCGCCCTGCTCCAGGCTGGTGCCCTGCTCGGCCGTCGCCGACTGCGGCAGCCGGATCAGGATCTGCCGGTCGGCGGCGGCGCCGTACTGCTGCACCACCTTGTCGCCGGGAATCGACGCCACGGCGCCGCGCACCTGTTCCTCGGTCACGGCCTGCTCGAACTGCACGACGACCGCCGTGCCGCCCGAGAAGTCGATGCCGAGCGGCAGGCCGCGCGTGGCCATCAGCGCCGACGCCGGCGACGATCACGACCGAGCGACAGCGACGATGGCGTGCCAGCGCCAGCGGATGAAGTTGTAATTGGCGTTGTGGAAGATCTGCATGACGTCGTAGCGGCCTTTCAGATGCTCAGGGCCTGCGCCTGGCGCCGGCCGAGCACCAGCTCGAACATCGTGCGCGACACGAACACGGCCGTGAACACGTTGGACAGCAGGCCGATGATGAGCGTCAGCGCGAAGCCGCGGATCGGCCCGGTGCCGAACTGCAGCAGCAGCAGCGCCGCGATGAGCGACGACACGTGGGTGTCGACGATCGTCCACCACACGCGGTCGAAGCCGGCGTTGACGGCGGCGCGCGCCGCCTTGGCCAGTCGCCAGCTCTTCCTTGATGCGCTCGAAGATCAGCACGTTCGAGTCGACGCCCATGCCGATCGTCAGGATGAAGCCGGCAATGCCGGGCAGCGTCATCGTGGCGCCGAGGTAGGCCATCAGCGCCGAGCAGGATCAGCAGGTTCACGACGATCGACACGAGCGCGTTCAGGCCGGTCAGCTTGTAGTAGACCAGCATGAACACGACCACCAGCAGCAGGCCGCCGATCGACGCCGTCACGCCGGCGCGAATCGAGTCGGCGCCGAGCGCTCGGGCCCACCGTGCGCTCCTCCAGGTAGGTCAGCGACGCCGGCAGCGCGCCCGACCGCAGCACCAGCGACAGGTCCTGCGCCTCCTGCTGCGTGAACGCGCCGCTGATGCGCCCCTCGTCCGAGATGCGGCTCTGCATCACCGGCGCCGAGAACACGCGGTTGTCGAGGATGATGGCCAGCTGGCGGCCGATGTTCTGCTCGGTGGCGGTGCCGAACTTGCGCGCGCCGTCCTGAGTTGAGCGAGAAGCCGACGGCCGGCAGGTTGTTCTCGTCGAGCGTCGGCCGGGCGTTGCGCAGGTCGCGGCCGGTCACCACCGACGCGCGCCGCACGACGTAGTACATCGTCGCCGGCGTGCCCGCCGCGGCGCGCCGGATCGCCCGACCCGGGCACGATCAGCATGTCGGGCGGCAGCGACGTTGTTGTAGGCCTTGCGCGCGTCCTCCTCGCGACGAGAACGGCCCCTGCTCGACGAACTTCAGCTCGAGCAGCGCCGTGGAGCGGATGATGTCCTTGGCGCGCTGCACGTCGCTGACGCCCGGCAGCTGCACCAGGATCTGGTCCACGGCCGCCCTGGCGCGCCACGATCGGCTCGGCCACGCCCAGCTCGTTGACGCGCCGCTCGATCGTCTGCAGCGCCTGCGTCACCGCCTCGCCGCGCAGCTGGTTCGCGATGTTCGGCTTCATCGTGTAGGTGTAGCGGCCCGCCCCGGACGACGCGGTTGAAGACCGCGTCGGCGTCGACGGCCGCGGCTGCGGAACGCCTGGTCGTCGGTGATGCCCTCGACCACGAACTCGGTGCGCGCTCGTCGCTTCCAGCTTGCGCGAACTGCACGCCGGCGCGGGTCAGCGTGTCGCGCAGCCGCTCGACGGTGGTCTCGGTCTCGAGCCTCAGCGCGTCGTCGGTCTGCACGCGCAGCACCAGGTGGACGCCGCCCTTGAGGTCGAGGCCCGAGGTTGATCTTCTTGCCTGGCGGGTAGAACGCCCAGACCGCCAGGGCGACGACGACGAGGATGGTGATGACTCGGTAACGGAGGTTCTTGTTCATGACTGGCCTTCAGTGGCGACCGGGCTCCTGGCCCTGGTAGCCGGAGATCGCCGCCCGCGACACCTCGATGCGGACCTTGTCGGCAATCTGCAGCTGCACGGACTGCTCGTTCAGCCGCGTGATGGTGCCGAAGATGCCGCCCGGAGGTGACCACGCGGTCGCCCACCTTCAGCGCCGGCGTGGAAGGACTGCACCTTCTGCTGCCGGCGCTTCATCGGCAGCAGGATGATGAAGTAGAAGATGCCGAGGACGAGCGCGAAGGGAACGAGCTGAACCCAGATGTTGGGGGCCCCTCCAGGGGGCGCACCCATGGCCACCAGGAACGGGCTGCCCCAGGTCCTGCATCGAATTCCACATGGTGTGAGCGCTCATGAATCGAGGCCAGGCGGGACAGCGGACCGGACGAACTCCTGCCTGAACGTTTCGAAGCTCCGAAACGCTATAGCGTCCCTGATCCGTCCGCATGGTGTCAAGGTAAAAGGTCAAATTGTGCAACGTGTTAAGGGCAACGCCGCCACTTCCCCGGCCATGTAGAGATGCCGAAGATAGGCCCGGGAATGGCGCCGGCAGGTGTAGCAGCCGCAGGCGCCGGATCCAGCGGGCCGTCGTCTTCGGCGTAGCGGGCGTTCCTGATGTTGACGCGCCCCTGGCTGGTGAAGAGCTGGCCGTTCCGGGCGTTGCGGGTCGGCATCACGCAGTCGAACATGTCGATGCCCCGGGCCACGCACTCGACCAGGTCCTCGGGCGTGCCCGCGCCCATCAGGTACCGGGGCTGGCCCTCCGGCAGGCGGCCGGCCGTCGCTCGGCCACGGTCTCGTACATGACGTCGATCGGCTCCCCGACGCTCAGCCCGCCGATCGCGTAGCCCTCGAAGCCCACGGCCACCGTGGCGTCCGCGCTCGCGTCCCGCAGGTCCGGGAACACGCCGCCCTGGACGATGCCGAACTGCGCCTGGCCGGGGTTGGTCACCGTCACGCCGGCGGCGCCGCCCGCGCGCAACTGCTCGCAGCCGCGCGCGGCAGCGGCCGGCCCATCGGGCCGACCGCTCCATCGACGCCGCGGCCGCGTCCTCGGCGTGGCCGGGTACGCCAGGCACTCGTCGAGCACCATCGCGATGTCCGACCCGAGCCGCGCCTGGATGTCGGTGGCGCGCTCCGGCGACAGCATGTGCAGGCTGCCGTCGAGGTGCGACTGCGAAACTCGGCGCCTTCCTCGCGGATGACGCGGCGCTCGGCCAGGCTGAACACCTGGAAGCCGCCGCTGTCGGTCAGGATCGGCCGGTCCCAGCCGATAAACCGGTGCAGGCCGCCGCGCCGCGCGATCAGCTCGTCGCCCGGGCGCAGGAACAGGTGATAGGTGTTGCCGAGGATGATCGCGGCGCCGATGTCTTCCAGATCGCGGTGCAGCGCGGCCTTCACGCTGCCCTGCGTGCCGACCGGCATGAAGGCCGGCGTCTCCACCACGCCGTGCGGCGTGGTCAGCGTTCCCGAGCCGCGCGGCGCCGTCGGTGCGCGCGCAGCGTGAAGCCGAACTCGCGGGACACACGCTTATTATTGAGATGAACCTCGACGGCGAAGAAACTGCGCGTCGGCGTCATCTACGGCGGCCGGTCCGGCGAACACGAAGTGTCGATCGCCTCGGCCGCGTCCATCTTCAAGCACCTCGATCCGGCCCGCTACGAAGCGGTCCCCATCCACATCGCCAAGGACGGCCGCTGGTCGCTGCCGCCGTCGGCGCCGAAGGCGCTGTCGGCGGCCGAGGTGCTCAAGCAGGGCGGCACCGAGGCGCTCCAGGCCGGTGGAACCGACGGCCGCGCTCGCAGGGCTCGCGGATCGACGTGGTGTTCCCGATGCTCCACGGCCCCTACGGCGAGGACGGCACCGTGCAGGGCCTGCTCGAGCTGGCCAACGTGCCCTACGTCGGCGCCGGCGTGCTGGGCTCCGCCGTGGGCATGGACAAGGCGGTGATGAAGTCGCTCTTCGCCGAGCGCGGCCTGCCGATCGTGCCGCACGTCACCGCTGCTACCGGCACGAGTGGGAGCGCGACGCGCGCCGGCGCCTCGGCACGGGCCGCCGCGACCTCGGCTATCCCGTTGTTCGTGAAGCCGGCCAACCTCGGGTCGAGCGTCGGCATCTCGAAGGTCGACGACGGACGACGGCGCTGGCCGACGCGATCGAGCTGGCGCTGCGAGTTCGATCGCAAGCTGGTCATCGAAGCCGGCGTGGCCGAACGCCCGCGAGATCGAGTGCGCGGTGCTGGGCAACGACGACCCGGAGGCGTCGCTCCCGGGCGAGGTGATCGTCACCCACCCCGACGGCTTCTACTCCTACGACGCCAAGTACCTGGACCCCGACGGCGCGTCGTGGCAGATTCCCGCCGACCTGCCGGCGGCCAGACCGCGGCAGGTGCAGCAGCTGAGCGTCGAGGCGTTCCGGTCGCTGGAGCTCTCCGGCATGGCGCGCGTGGACTTCTTCCTCGACCGCGCAGACCGGCGCGCTGTTCCTGAACGAGGTGAACACCACTGCCCGGCTTCACCACCATCTCGATGTATCCGAAGATGTGGGAAGCCTCGGGCGTGCCGCTATCCGGCGCCCTGATCGACCAGCTGATCGCGCTCGCGCTCGAGCGCCACGCCGAGAAGCAGCGGCTGCGCACCAGCGTCACCTGATGCCATCCTCCGCCTGGGCGCACCGGGCTCGCGCTGCTGCTCTCGGCTGCGCCGCTCGCCGGCGCAGCCCAGGGGCCTGTCGGCGGCGCCGCTGGTGGCGCGCGCCTACGACGCCATCCTGGACGCGCGCTTCGACGAGGTCCCGGAGCTGCTGGCCGCGACCTGCGCGCCGGCGCGCCCGGCCGCGCGCGACGACAAGGCCCCCGCCGAAGCCTGCCGCGTGCTGGACGCGCTGGCGCTGTGGTGGCAGATGCGGCTCGACGTCGCACGACCGATCGCGCGACCAGGCGTTCGGCGAGCAAGTCGAGGCGGCGCTCGCCGCCACCGAGGCGTGGATGGCCCGCGAGCCGAGCGGGCCGAAGCCTGGTTCTACCTGGGCGCCAGCTACGGCGCCCGCGCCCAGTGGCGCAGCCTGCGCGGCGAGCAGCTGGCGGCGGCCCGCGACGGCAAGCGCATCAAGGAGGCGCTCGAGCGCGCGCTCGCGCTCGACCCGTCGACTGCAGGACGCTCGCTTCGGCATCGGCCTCTACCAGTTCTACGCCGACGTGGCGCCGTCGGCGCTCAAGCTGCTGCGCTGGCTGCTGCTGCTGCCCGGCGGCGACCGCGCGGCGGGGCTGCAGGCGATGGAACAGGCGCGCACGCGGCGCGCAGGTGCTGCGGAGCGAGGCCGACTACCAGCTGCACCTCGCTCTACCTCTGGTACGAGAAGGACGCCGAGCGCGCGCTCGTGCTGGCCCGGGAGCTGCGGGCGCGCCATCCGCACAACCCCCATTTCTTCGAGGTGGAGGCCGACATCCACGACGTGCACCGCTCGGATCCGGCGGCCAGCCTGCAGGTCTGGCGCGGCCTGGCCGACGCCGCGCAGGCGGATCGCGTGGCGCACGCCGGAGCTCGGCGGCGGCGCGGGCGCGACTGGGCGTGGCGCGCAGCTCGATCGCCTCGGCGAGACCGACCTCGCCATCGAGCAGCTGCGGACGCTGCTGGCGTCGCCGGCCGCCGCACCCGTGGGCGCGCGAGGCGCGCGCCCGCGTGGCCCTGGGGCGAGGCACTCGACCGCATGGGCGCGCGCGACCGAGGCCGTTGCGCCAATACAGGCGGCCCTGGCGGCGGTGCCTGCCGGCGACCCGTTCCAGAGCGCGCCGCGAGGCGCGCGACGGGCTGCGCCGCGGCCCCGACCCCGTCGACCGCCGCAGGCCTATCGCCTGTCGCTCGAAGGCTGGCGCGCGCTCGAGCGCGGCGCGCTGGCCGAGGCCGCGCGCGCCCTCGGCCGCGCGCTCGCGCTGCGGCCCGCCGACCCCGCCACACGCTACCGCCAGGCGCGCCTGCAGTTGGCAGAACGGCACATCGCGGAGGGCGTCGAGCGCGCTCGAGGCGGTGATCAGCGACCCGGCCACGCCGCCGCACGTCTTCGCCGGCGCCTGCTATCACGCGGCGCCGCGCGCTCGAGCGGCAGGGCTCAGTGCGCCCGCGCGATCGAGCTCTATCGCCTCGTGGTGGGCGCGTTCGGCGTCGACCCGGTGCTCAAGGCCGACGGCGCAGCGCGCGCTCGCGCGCGCTCTCAAGCCGGCGTGAGCAGCGTCGACGTCGAGCGCGCGCGCAGCGGCATCGGCGCAGCGCGACGACTGCAGAACCGCGCGCGCAGGTGCCGACACTTGACACGAGGGGTGAGATTGAGCGTGGTTCGAGGCCGCGTTTTTGACAAGATTCTCGATTTTGTGCTTGACACGAGAAGAATCTCACCCGTAATCTACATCTGGTATGAGGGTGGATGGCTCAGCCCACCAATTGTGACGGCCGAGCGGTCGTCGGAGGTTGAGTCGCTAACTTCTAAGGAGAAGCAAATGGCGAAGAAGGCTGCCAAGGGCGCAAAGAAGAAGGCCGCAAAGAAGCGGTAGTTCTTCAGGAAGGCTTTATGGGGTGCTTGTTGAAGCACCCCATTTTTTGGCCTTCACGGGGCGCTTCGGCGCCCCTTTTTCTTGTACGGCGCTCTCACTCACTCTCGTTGACGCCGTCGCTGACGCGCACGCGCACGATACGTCCCACGGCACGATGCGGTCCACGACCTCCATGCCGTTCACCACGAATCCGAACACGGTGTAGCGCGCGTCGAGGTGCGGCGCCGGCGAGTGCGTGATGAAGAACTGGCTGCCGCCGGTGTCGCGCCAGTCGAGCGCCATGCCCGACGGTGCCGCGCAGATAGGGCCGCTGGTTGATCTCGTCGCGGATCGTGTAGCCGGGGCCGCCTTCGCCGTCGCCGCGCGGATCGCCGCCCTGCACCACGAAGTCGTGCACGACGCGGTGAATCGCCACGCCGTTGAAGACGCCCTTCCGCGCCAGCGTCGATGAAGTTGCGGACCGTGAGCGGCGCATCGAGCACGGCCAGCTCGATCTCGATGACGCCCTTCTCGGTCTCGATGTAGGCGTGAGGCGAAAACGCCGGCGCCACCAGCGCCTGCCACTCGGCGATCGTCCACCGGCCTCGCCCGGCCGTGGCCGGCCGCATGCGCTCGGCGACGCCGGCGCTGGTGCCGCCTTCCTTCAGCAGGTCCGCGGCCCGCACGCGCACCGCCCAGTCGCTGATCGGCCAGCGCGGCCTCGAGCAGCGGCCTGGCGGCGGCGGGGTCGATGCGATGCGATCGCGGTGAGGATCGCGGCGCGCGCCGTGTAGGCTGGTCGTCGGCGCTCGCCGCCTTGTAGGCGGCACGCAGCGCCGCGACGAGCCGGCGGCCTTCAGTTCGCCAAGCCCCTGGGCGGCCGCCGCGCGGACCATGAAGTCCGGCGCGGTCAGGCGCGCGCGCAGCATGGCCTCGGCGTCGGGCGCCTTGGCGGCGACGAGCGCCGCGATCACCGCCGGCAGCACGCGATTGTCGCGATCCTCGAGCATCAGCTGCAGCCGCGGCACGCCGGCGGCCGCGGGCAGGGTGCCGAGCGCCGTCGCCTGGGCCACGCGCACGGTCCAGTCCGGGTCGGCGTCGAGCCCGGACAGCGTGACCGTGAAGCTCTCGGGCGCCACACGCGCCAGCGCACGCGTGGCCTGGGCCCGCACGAGCGGCAGGCGCGTCGAACAGGAGATCGATCAGGCTTTCCTCGGCACGGCTGTCCGCCAAGGCGGCAAACGCCACGACGCTCTCGCTGCGGAGCGCTTCGTCCAGCGGACGTGTCCATCATCAGGCGGGACAGCAGCGGCACGGCGCCCGCGTCGCCCAGCGCGGCCAGCGCGCGGATCGCCTGGATCACCACGCGCGCGATCGGCGCGTGCTGCTCCTGCACCAGCGTCGCGCAGCTGCGGCATGACCGACGTGTCCTTGGCCGCGGCCAGCCCGCGGATGGCGAAGGACGCGGTGTAGCGGCCCGGCGTCGAGCAGCGACGTCAGCGGCCGGCGCCGCGCGGGGGTCGCCCACCCGCTGCAGCGCGTAGGCCACCGGCCACCAGGCTGACACCGGCGCTCCGCGTTCGTCCACCACCGCGGCCGCCAGGGCGTCGTAGTTGCCCAAGCCGCGCCAGCGCGTAGAGCCCCAGCCGCGTCGCCTCGATCTGGCGGCGACAGCGGATAGTCGAGGTTGTCGGCCGTGACGGCCGCAGCGCGCCCGCGGCCACGTGCGCCCGCACCATGGCGCCCACGGCGGGGGCGTCGGCCTTGTCGCCGATGAGGCCCAGCGCCTCGGCCGCGCGGCCCTGCAGCAGCGGATCGGAGCTGCCGAGCGCCTCGAGCAGCGCGCCGCGCGCCGCCGGATCGCCGATGAGGCCCATGCGCGAAGGCCGCCATCTGCCGCACCTCGGGCTCCTCGTCCTTGAGGCGCTCGGCCAGGAGCGGCAGCCGCCTCGGACAGGCCCACGCGTCCGACCGCCAGCGCGGCCCGGCGGCGCACGCGCGCCTCGCTGTCGCCGATCAGCACAGCAGATCGGCGGGCGCCGCGGCACCAGAGCCGGCAGCGTGCCGTGGCCGGCCGGATGACGCGGCGCGGCGGATTCGGCTCGCGCAGGATGCGCTGATCCTCGAGCCGCACGATCCAGGCGAGCTTCTGCTCCCACGTCGCGGCGGCGACGGACGGCGGCGGCTGCGGCGTGGCCACCGGCGTGGCGACCGGGGTCGGACATGCACGACGGGGCAACGGCGACCGTCAGCGCGAAGGCAGCGATCGCTAGCAGCTTGCCGAACGAGGCCGTGCGCATGATGACGCCTGGGATATCCGACGCTGGCGGCTTGGGGGACGCAGCTTCGCGAGCTGGATGATAGCATGCAGCCGACGGCCCACCTGGCGTCGCAGCCGCTCACGCATGTCATTCCGATCGATCGCGATCGATGGTCCCATCGGCGTCGGCAAGACCGCGCTGGCCGAGCGGCTTGCCGCCCGGCTCGACGGCGCCACCATCCTCGAGGAGACGCGAGAACCCGTTCCTCGCCGACTTCTACCGCGGGCGTCCCGGCGCGGCGCTGCAGGCGCAGCTCTTCTACCTCCTGAACCGTCACCAGCAGCAGACCGCGCAGCGGCAGGCGAACCTGTTCGCGCAGGTCACGATCTGCGACTACGTGTTCGACAAGGACAAGATCTTCGCGTATCTGAACCTGGACGACAACGAGCTGTTCATCTACCAGCGGCTCTACGATCTGCTCGCGGCCGACATCCCGTCACCCGACCTCGTGATCTATCTCCAGGCGCCGACCGACGTCCTGGAGGCCGGCTGCGAAGCCCGCGCCGCGCAGCGCGAGCCCGACGACGAGGCACTGGAGCCCGGCGCCGACTACCTGCGCGAGCTGAACGAGGCCTATCAGCACTTCTTCTTCCACTACACCGCCACGCCGCTCCTGGTGGTCGAGACCTCCCAGGTCGAGCTGCATGCGAGCGACGACGCGCTCGAAGACCTGGTCCGCCAGATGACCACGATGGGCAAGGGCACGCGCTACTACGTGCCCGCGGCCGTAGACGCAGGCATGAAGGCGAAAGGCTAAGGCTGAAGTGCAGAACGCGCTGACACGTGCAGTTCCGGCCTGACTTCTGCCTTCAGCCCTTGCCTTGAGCCCTGTGCCTCGTGCTACATTCCCCCGTAATGGCCTGGTTCAAGAAGACCCGCCGGCCGATGGCCTCGGAAACGGCCGAGAACCGAGCCGGGTTCCCGAGGGGTTGTGGGTCAAGTGTCCGGACTGCAGCCAGCCCGTCTACAAGCCGGATCTCGAATCGAACCTGAGCGTCTGCCCCAAGTGCGCGCACCACTTCCGGATGAGCGCCACGGAGCGGCTGGCGTCGCTGTTCGACGGCGGCCGAGTACACCGAGCACTTCGCCAACCTCCGCTCCAACGACCCGCTGCCCTTCACCGACACCAAGCCGTATCAGCGAACGCCTGATCAAGGCGCGTGAGGCCACCGGCCTGAAGACGCGGTCATCGTGGCCTCGGGCAAGCTCGACGGCCTGGACGTGGTGATTGCCGCGATGGAGTACGCCTTCATCGGCGGCAGCATGGGCGTGGTGGCCGGCGAGAAGCTGACGCGCGCCGTGGAGATGGCGCTCGAGCGCCGGCAGCCGGTCATCATCGTCTCGTGCTCCGGCGGCGCGCGGATGATGGAAGGCGCGCTGTCGCTGATGCAGATGGCCAAGGTGTCGGCGGCGCTGGCGCGGCTCGACCGCGCGCGGCTGCCCTACATCTCGATCCTGACCGACCCGACCACCGGCGGCGTGACCGCCAGCTTCGCCATGCTGGGCGACCTGAACATCGCCGAGCCGAAGGCGCTCATCGGGTTCGCCGGGCCGCGCGTCATCGAGCAGACCATCCGCCAGAAGCTGCCGGAGGGGTTCCAGCGCAGCGAGTTCCTGGCCGAGCACGGCATGCTCGACCTGGTCGTCGATCGCCGGGACCTGAAGGCCACTGTGGCGCGGGCCCTGCGCTTCATGGGCGCCGAGTCTGGCGCGGCCGCAGTCCGCCGACGACCGCGCCGTCGCCGTCCTGGCCACATCGACCTCCTGACTGCTTGCTCGACCGTCTCCTCTCGCTCGAAACCTTCGGGATCAAGCTCGGCCTCGAGAACATCTCGCAGCTGTGCGAGGCGCTCGGGCCATCCCGAGCGCAGCTTCACCTCGCTGCACGTCGCCGGCACCAACGGCAAGGGGTCGGTGACGGCCATGGCGCACGCGGCGCTGCACGCCGCCGGACTGCGCACCGCGCGCTACACCTCGCCGCATCTCGCCGACATCACCGAACGGTTCGTCATCGGCGACGCGCCGGTGGACACGGCCACCTTCGACGACGTGGCCCGCGACGTGCTGGACCTGGCCGACGGCCTGGTGCGGTCCGGCACGCTGCGCGCCTCGCCAACCTTCTTCGAAGCCACCACCGCGATCGCGTTCGAGCTGTTCCGCCGCGCGCGAACCGAGGTCGCGGTCATCGAAGTCGGCCTCGGCGGCCGGTTCGACGCCACCAACGTGATCACCCCGCTGGCCGGCGCCATCACGACGATCGGCTTCGATCACCAGCAGCACCTCGGGCACACGCTCGCCGAGATTGCGTTCGAGAAGGCGGGCATCATCAAGCCGGGCATGCCGATCGTGGCCGGCTGGCTGCCGCCCGAGGCGATGGAGGTGGTGCGCCGCGTGGCGCACGAACGGGGCGCCACACTGGTGGAGGCGGCGCGCGACGTGGCGGTGGACGCCTCGTCCGCCGACGGCGCCTTCGCAGGTGACGCTGCGCACGGCCGACGCGCACGCTACGGCCCGCTGACGCTGGCGCTGCGCGGCGAACACCAGGTACGCAACGCCGCCGTGGCCGTGCGGCTGCTCGAGGCGGCGCGCCAGGCGAGGCGTCGGCGATCACGACCGGCGCGATCGAAGCCGGGTTGACCTCGGCGGCCTGGCCCGCCACGGCTGGAACGCCTGTGGATGCCCGGCGGGCGGCAGCGTGCTGCTCGACGCCGCGCACAACGCCGAAGGGGCGGCGGCGCTGGCCGGCTACCTGCGCGCGCTGGCACCCGGAGCGGCCGGCCCTGGTCGTCGGCGTCATGCGCGACAAGGACACCGCCGCGATCGTCGAGCCGCTGCTGCCGCGCGTCCGCAGCGTGGTCGCCACGGCGGCGCCGACGCCGCGGGCCCTCCCGGCGCGCGACCTCGAGGAGCGGCTCCACGCGATCGCGGCGCGGCTGCCGGCCGGCGGAGCGGCCGTCATCTCACGCGAAGACGACCCGATCGCGGCCGTGATCGCAGGCGCTCGAGCGGCGCACGATCGTGGTGGTGATCGCCGGGTCGATCTTCCTCGTCGGGCCCGTGCGCGAGCGCCTGATATCGCGTGCTATCCTGCGATGACTCGTTCTCTCCCGGTCTCCGGTCTCCAGTCTCCGGTCTCCGGTAGTCTCGAATGACCCGAGCGCTGTATCTCGCGTGCCTCGTGTGCCTGTGGAGCGCGGCGCCGGTGCTGGCGCAGCAGCCGGCGCCCGCGCCAACCCCGGCCGCCGCAGGCCGGGGCGCCGGCCACGGCCACCACCACGACGCGGCTGCCCGACCAGGTATCGGACCGGTTCGAGCAGGTCACGGCCAACCAGTGGCGCCTCATCGGCAACGTGGAGCTGGCGATCCCCGGCGCCACGTTCAAGTTCTTCGCCGACGAGGTGGACTACTACCTGGACACGAGCCGGCTCGTGGCGCGGGGCAACGTGGTCTTCTCCGACGCCGACGGCCGCATCGCCGCCGACCAGGTCGACTTCAACGCCGCCACGGGCACCGGCACCTTCAAGGATGCGTCGGGCAGCATGCGCATCGGCTCGGGCGTCAACCTGACCGACTTCGCCGGCCAGGACCCCGACGTCTACTTCTACGGCGAGACGATCGAGAAGCTGGGGCCGCGGCGCTACCGGCTGACCGGCGGGGCGTTCACCACCTGCGTGCAGCCGACCCCGCGGTGGGAGGTGACCAGCAAGCACCGTCACCATCAACCTCGACGACTACGCCTACGCGCGCAACACGCTGCTGAAGGTCAAGGGCGTGCCGGTGCTGTACCTGCCGGCGATCTACTACCCGATCCAGGACGACGACCGCGCCACCGGCTTCCTGCTGCCCAGCTACGGCACCTCCACGCTGCGGGGCCAGGCGATAACGCAACGGATTCTTCTGGGCCATCGATCGCAGCCAGGACGCGACATTGGTCCACGACTGGTACACCCAGGCAGGCTGGGGCATGGGCGGCGAGTACCGCTACGTCGCCAGCGACCAGTCGCAGGGCAACGTGCGGCTCTACGGGTTCTCGCGCAACGAGACCACCTTCACCGAGGACGGGGTCACCTCGGTGTTGCCGGCGAGCAACAGCTTCCAGATGCACCGGCACGGCGAACCAGAGCCTGAGCACGCGGCTGCGGGCCCGGGGCTACGTGGACTATTTTTCCGACATCGTCACCCAGCACCTCTACAACCAGAACATCTACCAGGCGACGCAGAGCCGGCGGACGATCGAGGGCAGCCTCAGCGGCTACGTTCGGCGTGACCTCGATGAGCGCCCACTTCCAGCGCAACGAGTACCTGACCGACGCCACGTCGTCCACCGTCTACGGCAGCACGCCGCGCGTCTGCGGTCAACGTCGCGCCGCAGATGCTCTTCGGCACGCCGATCTATGCGTCGGTGGACACCGAGTTCGCGCGCATCCCCAACCGGCAGATCAGGGACGGCGTGGTGACGTCCGATCGGACGCTGAACCAGGTCGGACCTCGCGCCGATGCTGCGCATTCCGCTGTCGCGCCTGACGTACCTGTCGGCCAACGCGACGGCGTCCTACCGCACCACCTACTATTCCCGCTCCCTCGACGAGGACGGCGACCTGACGGATGCGGCGCTGACGCGACAGTTCATGTCGCTGCGGTCCGAGTTCATCGGCCCGGTGCTGACGAAGATCTGGGATACGCCGGACGAGCGCGTCCACCGAGCGGATGAAGCACGTGATCGAGCCGACCTTCATCGTCGACTACACCACCGAGATCGCCAACCAGGCGTCGGTGCCGATCACCAACGACGCCTCCGACTACGTGGTGGGCGGGGCGACGCGACTGACCTACGGCCTCACCAACCGGCTGTTCTACCGGTCGCGGCCCGTCGAGGGCGAACGCAGCCAGACGCGGGAGTTCCTGACCGTCGGCGTCAACCAGACCTTCTACACCAACCCGCAGTCGAGCCTGTTCGACACGAACTATGTCAGCTACTCGCGGCGGCCGAAGGCGGTCGAGCTGTCGCCGATCGCCCTCGTGACCGCGGTTCTCGCCGACGCTGTCGCTCGACACCACGGCGCGCGTCGAATACGACGTGTCGGGCTACGGTTTGCAGATCTTCACCGTAGGCGGGACAATGAACGGCGAGCGGACGTCGGGCAACATCAGCTACAGCCGGCAGCGTCCGAGCCCGCTCTCGACCGTCAGCAGCTACGTCTCCGGGTCGACCTCGCTGCGGCTCAGGGAAGGCAGGGTCACCGGCCTGTACGCCCTGAGCTGGGACGTGGCGCGCGGCGTACGTGGTCAGCCAGACCATGGCGTGGTCCTACATGGCGCAGTGCTGCGGCTTCCAGGCAGAGGCGCAGATCTTCAGCTATCCGGACAGCGCCGGCGTCCCGATCCCGGCGGACCGCCGGTTCAACGTGTCGGTGGTGCTGGCGGGGCTCGGCAGCATCTCCAGCTTCTTCGGCGGGACCTTCGGCGGGCGGTGAGGTGACAGTGAACCGGTTCATGCTGGGCGACAACTCTGAGGTGAGCGATCCGATGGTGAACGTCCTGGTCACCGGCGGCGCCGGGTTCATCGGCACCAATTTCGTCCGCTACGCGCTGGCGGCACACCCCGACTGGCACGTCACCACGCTCGACAAGCTGACCTACGCCGGCCGGCGCGAGAACCTGCACGACGTGATGGCCGACCCGCGGCACGAGTTCGTGCACGACGACATCGCCAACGGGCCGGTCAGCGGGCCGCTGGTCGAGCGGTCCGAGGTCGTGGTGCACTTCGCCGCCGAGACGCACGTGGACCGGTCGATCCAGTCGGCCGGCGCGTTCATCCGCACCGATGTCGAGGGCACCTTCGTGCTGCTGGAGGCGGCGCGCCGCGCGCCGCGGCTGCGGCGCTTCATCCAGATCTCGACCGACGAGGTCTACGGCAGCGTGCCGACCGGCGCCAGCGTCGAGACCGACGAGCTGAAGCCGCGCAACCCGTACGCCGCCAGCAAGGCCGGCGCCGATCGCCTGGCCTACAGCTATTGGGCCACCTACGACCTGCCGGTGGTGATCACCCGCGCCTCGAACAACTACGGGCCCTACCAGTTCCCGGAGAAGGTCATCCCGCTCTTCGTCACCAACGCCATCGACGACCGGCCGGTGCCGCTCTACGGCGACGGCCGCAACGTGCGCGACTGGCTGCACGTGGACGACCACTGCCGCGCGGTGGACCTGCTGATCGAGCAGGGTGTGAACGGCGAGGTCTACAACGTCGGCGGCGGCAACGACATCATGAACGTCGAGCTGACGCACCGGATCCTGGACGGGCTGGGCAAGCCGCGCACGCTGATCGCGCCGGTGGCCGATCGCCCCGGCCACGACCGCCGCTACTGCCTCGACACCACCAAGCTGCGCGCGCCTCGGGTGGGCGCCGCAGGTGCCGTTCGCCGAGGGGCTGCAGCAGACCGATCGAGTGGTATCGCGACAACGCCTGGTGGTGGCGGCCGATCAAGGAACAGGACCAGGCGTTCAAGGCGTACTACGCCGCGCAGTACGGCCCCAAGAGCTCGATGCCGTGACATGAGCCGTGGGCCCGTGCTGGTGACCGGCGCGGCGGGATTCGCCGGCAGCCACCTGCTGGAGCACCTGGCCGCGCGCGCCGACATCACCGGGTGGTCGCGATCCGAGCCGCCCGCCGGCCTGGCCCACCTGGCGCGGTGGCAGCGCGTCGACCTGCTGGCGCGCGACACCGTGCGCGCCGCGCTGCGCGAGCTGCGGCCCGCCGTGGTCTACCACTGCGCGGGCGTGCCGCACGTGGCCCAGTCCTGGAAGGCCAGCGCGAGGGCGCTGGAAGGCAACGTGATCGGCACGCACGTGCTGCTCGACGAGCTGCGCCGGCTGGAGCGCCCGGTGCGCTGCCTGGTTACCGGCTCGGCCACGGTCTATGCGGCGGCCAGTCAGGCGGTCGACGAGGACGCGCGGCTGTCGCCCGCCAGCCCGTATGCACTGAGCAAGCTGGCGCAGGAAGCGCTGGCGCTGCGCGCCCCGCAGGAGGACGGCGTCGAGGTGGTGGTCGCGCGCGCCTTCAACCATACCGGCCCGCGTCAGGATCCGGCCTTCGCCGCGCCGAGCTTCGCGCAGGCAGATTGCGCTGATCGAGCGCGGCGTCATCGAGCCGGTGATTCGCACCGGCAATCTGGACGCCGAACGCGACTTCACGGACGTCCGCGACGTCGTCCGCGCCTACAGGCTGCTGATGGAGCGCGGCGCGCCCGGGCGTGTCTACAACGTCTGCTCCGGCGTCGGCCGCTCGATTCGCTCGGTGCTCGACGCGCTGGTCGCGCGCTCGACCGCGAAGGTCGAGCATCGAGCTGGATCCCGAGAAGCTGCGCCCCAGCGACACGCCGGTGCTGGTCGGGAACCCTTCGCGCCTGATGAAGGAGACCGGCTGGGCAGCCGAGCATCCCGTTCGACCGACATGCTCGACGATCTGCTCGATTACTGGCGGGGGACTCGTTAGTCGTCTGGTCGTTAGTCGCTGTAGTCTGCAGTTACGGGCCGGACGAGCGAACGACCGAACGACCCACGACCAACTAGCCAACCAGCGCGTGCTACACTTGGCGAACTTTTGGCGAAAATCGTCAAATGGACGCCAAGAAAGCACACCAACTCACCTTCTGGCGCGAAGCCGCCGACCATGCGCGACGTGGCGGACGTGGTCCGCGCCGGCGGCACCGAGGCGCTGACCGAGGCCGACCGCCGCGCCGACCAGGCGCGCTACCAGGAAGTGCGCTGCCGGTCGGCGCTGAACCGCGCCAACGGGCATGCCCTTCGATTGGACGCTGAACCCGTATCGCGGCTGCACCCACGGCTGCCACTACTGCTACGCGCGCAAGTACCACAAGCAGTTCGAGATGAACGCCGACGACGAGTTCGCGTCGGTGATCCTGGTCAAGACCAACATCGTCGAGGTGCTGCGGCGCGAGCTGCGCCGGCCGTCGTGGACCGGCGAGCTGGTGGCCATCGGCTCCGCCACCGACTGCTATCAGCCGATTGAGGGCCACTACAAGCTCACGCGGGGCGCGCTCGAAGCGCTGCTCGAGCACCGCAACCCGGCCAGCATCGTCACCAAGGGTCCGATGATCGTCCGCGACAAGGATCTGCTGGCGCGGCTGTCGGCGGTGGAGGGCAGCACCGTCTACGTCAGCGTGCCGTGCGCCGACGAGGCGGTGTGCGAAGAGCTGGAGCCCGGCACGGCCTCTCCGCGGCAGCGCCTGCGCGCGGCGCGCGAGCTGGCCGACGCCGGCGTCCGCGTCAGGATCCTGATGAGCCCGATCGTGCCGGGGTTCTCGTCGAAGCCGGCGCTGATCGAGCGCACGGTCGAGGCCTGGCGGCGCACGGCGTGCGCATCGCCGGCGGCAACGTGATGCACCTCGAGGAGGGCACGCGCACGCACTTCTTCGCCTGGCTGGAGCGGGAACACCCGGAGTTGGTGCAGGGGTATCGGGAACTCTATAAGGGCAAGAACGCCCCGGCGGCGTATACAAAAGAGGTGGCGCGGGTGCTCAGTGACGCCCGCGCCAAGTCAGAGAAGAGAGGCCGCGCAGTCCGCGATAGCCGGACAGCCCGAGCCCGAGCCGTTGGCGCCGGAGCACGTAGCCCGTGCAGCCTGTGAGCCCGTCTCTATACCGCCCACGACCGCTGCATCACCGGCCGCAGCAGGCAGCCCACCGGCTCCACCACGATCGCCCCGTCCTTCATCGACACCAGGAAGCCGCGACCGCCGTCCTTCCACTGCTGGCTGAGCGGCAGCTTCAGGCGGTCGTCGATCACCCGCTTCAGGAAGCGCGCGCCGTAGGCGATGTTGTGCCCTTCGGTCACCAGCGCGTCCAGCACGCCCGGGCCGATGACCAGCGACTTGCCGGCCTGCTCCAGCGTGATCCGGATGCCGGTCGATGTGCATCTCGGCGATGCGCCGCACCTGATCGATCGACAGCGGCTCGAACACCACCACCTCGTCGATGCGGTTCCGGAACTCGGGCGAGAACCGCTTCTCCAGTCTCGCGCCGGATGTCGCCCTGCACGTGGCTGGCCCCATCTGGCCCGATCGGAACCCGAACGGGTTCTGCAGCCGCTGGAAGTGCTCGGAGCCGACGTTCGACGTCATGATCACCACCGCGTCGGACAGATACACCCGCCGGCCGCGGCCGTCGGTCAGCCAGCCCTCGTCGAACGCCTGCAGGAACAGGTTCAGCAGCAGCGGGCTCGCCTTCTCGATCTCGTCCAGCAGCACCACCGAGCACGGGTTGTCGCGCAGCTGGTTGGTGAGCATGCCGCCGCGCTCGCTGCCGACGATGCCGCGCGGCATGCCGATCAGCTTGTCCACCGACACGCGCGCCGTCCTGGTACTCGGACATGTCGATGCGGATCATCTTCTTGTCGTCGCCGAACAGGAACTCGGCCATCGCCTTGGCCAGCTCGGTCTTGCCGACGCCGGTCGGGCCGAGGAACAGCAGCACGCCGTCGGGCCGGTCGAACCCGCCCTTGAGCGGTCCCTTGTTCAGCACCAGGCGCCGCGCCAGCGCGCGGACGGCCTGCTCCTGGCCGACGACGCGGCGGGCCAGACGCGCTCTCGATGTCCTGGAACCGCTCGCCGACGTCGCGGAACACCATGTCGAGCGGGATCCGGCGGAGTCGCGACACCACGTGCACGACGTCGCTGGCGGTCACGTCCCAGCGGCGATCCATCTCGGCGCGCACGGCGGCGGTGTCCAGCCAGCCAATCGCCTTGTCCGGCAGGTGCAGATGCCGCTCGTAGCGCGGCGACAGCGCCAGCGCCGTCTCCACGGCCTCGTCGAGCATCCGCACCGAATACAGGCGCTCGAGCCGCGGCTTCAGGCCGTTCAGGATGCGGCGCGTGTCCTCGAGGGTGGGCTCGGGTACCACCACCGTCCGAAAGCGGCGCGCCAGCGCCTCGTCCTCCTGGATGTACGACTTGTACTCGCTCATCGTCGTGGCGCCGATCATCCGCACCTCGCCGCGCGCCAGCACCGACTTGAAGATGTTGGCGGCATCGGCCGGCGCACCGATCGCCGAGCCGGCGCCGACCAGCGTGTGGGCTTCGTCCACGAACAGGATCAGGTTCGGATGCTCCTTGATCTCCTTGATCACCGCGTGGACCCGCTCCTCGAACATGCCGCGCAGCATGGTGCCGGCCACGACCGCGTTCATCTGCAGGTTGACGATGTGGCAGTCGCGCAGCCGCCCGGGCACCGTTTCCGGCTCCATCTCGATGCGCCGCGCCAGCCCTTCGACGATGGCCGTCTTGCCGACGCCCGGCTCGCCGATCAGCATCACCGAGTTCGACCGTTCGCGGTGGCAGAGGATCTCGAGCACCTGCTGAATCTCGGGGTCGCGGCCGATCACCGGCGGAATCTTGTCCTGGCGCGCCAGCAGGTTGAGGTTGATCGCAAAGTTCTTGAGCGCCGCCGGCAGCTCGAACCGCTTGCGCAACTGCTCCTCGCGCAGCTCGCTGTCGCGGAAGTGCGTGGCGACGCGCGCCACCAGCGCGTCCGGCTCGACGCCGTGCCGGCGGACGATCGTCACCGGTGCCTCCTGGCTCTGGTCCAGGATGCCGGCCACCAGATCAGCCGACTCGATGCCTGGCGGCCGGCGCGGCTGGCGTGGTGGAAGGCGGAGCGCAGCACGAGCTTCGCGGCGTTCGACGCGCGCAGCTCGGCGGTCTCGTCCCCGTGCGGACGGCTGGCCTGGACGGAGTCTTCGATCGCCTTCAACACCTCGTGCGGGTTCAGATCCAGATCGCGCATGACTCCGAGAAGGTGTCCCACTCCACGCGGCGAAAGCCAGGAACAGGTGCGCGCTGGTGAACTCGGCGTGTCCGCGCCGCCGAGCTTCGTCGATTGCGCGGTCGACCACACGTTGAGCGGATTCGCCAATCCGGTTGTGCGCGATGTCCAGGTCGTCCATGTTCGTCCCCTCCGAGCCGCCCCTGGACGGGGGTGCCTGAACCATACGTAGGCAAATGGCGAGCCAGACCCACCCCGGCTGAAGACAGAGGGTTTTCACTGGAATTGCGCTGGTTCTTTCGATATCCGTCACCAGAAGTCGGTGTTCCGCCGATTCGGCGGGGTTTAATCAGACGACTCCGGCAGTTCGCCGGCACCCTATAATGGGCGCATGCGGTGCGCCTGGGCGGCGATTGCTCTGAGCGTGGGGTTCTGCGCAGCGGCCACGGCGCAGACACCGCAGCCGTTCCCGCGACCACCCCAACCCGGTCAAACGCCCGCTCCGCGCGCCAACCGAGCCTCCGCCCACGACACGTCCGCCGGCGCCGGCACCGGCGCAACCTGCGCCGGCGCGCCCACCGAGCGCTCCACTGATTCCACCGCCCGCCGCGGCCGCCCCCGCGCCGACGGCGCAGTCGCTGGGGCTGCCCATCTACCCGGCTGCGCAATACCTGGCGACCTACGACGCCGGCAGCGGGCAGAAGTACGTACTGTTCGGTACCACCGCGGGTTTCGCCGAGATCGTCGGCTACTACAAGACCCAGCTCAAGGAGGGCGGCGAGCTGGTGTTCCGCGAACCGGCAACCCACACCTGGGACGTCGGCCGCTTCCGCGAGGAGACGATGGTCTTCCCGCCCGGAGTGACGGTGAAGGACTTCACGTGGGGCGGATCGAAGGGCTACCCGAACCCGCGGCTGAACGGGCAGCCGGAACGGTTCCCGACAATCATCATGCTTGTTCCTCAGCCGCCCGCAGCTGCTCCAGCGGCACGCCAATAGGAGCGGGCTCCAGGCTACAGGCTACGGGCTCCGGGCCTCGTCAAAAACGCCTCAAAGACAGAGCTCGCAGAGGCCGCAGGAGTATCATTCCGCGCAATGAAACTCCGGCTTGTTGTTATGACCGGTGTGTGCCTTGTTTGCGGCATCGAGCTCAAGTAACCCGAGTCACCCGGCAACCGAAGGAGGAGCACCGCCATGCGTTCCCAGCGAGGCCCCTGGTTCGTCCTCACGTTGTGCGCCGTTCTCCTGGCCCCCGCCCTGGCAGCCGCCCAGGCCTCGATCGCGGGCGTGGTCCGCGACCCGTCGGGGGCCGTTCTGCCCGGCGTCACCGTCGAAGCCTCGAGCCCCGTGCTCATCGAGAAGGTGCGCACGGCCGTGACCGACGGCTCCGGCCTCTACCGCATCGTCGACCTGCGGGCCGGCACCTATACGGTGACGTTCACCCTGCCGGGGTTTTCGACCGTCAAGCGTGACGGCATCGAGCTGACCGGATCGCTGACCGCCAGCGTGAACGCCGACTTGCGCGTCGGCGCGGTGGAAGAAACCATCACCGTCACCGGCGAGACGCCGATCGTGGACGTCCAGAGCGTGACCCGTCAGGCGACGATCTCGAGCGACGTCCTGACCAGCATCCCGACCGCGCGCGGCTACTCCGGCGTGATGCTGCTGGTGCCGGCCATCCAGACCCAGGGCACGTCGCCGGCCAACATCCAGGCGTCGCCCGGCATGGTGGTCTTCGGCACGCCAGGCGGGCGCAACGGCAACGAGGGCCGGCTGCAGGTGGATGGCCTGGGCGTCGGCGCGGCGCGCAACGGCGGCGGCGTGTCGGGCTACAACGCCGACGTCGCCAACGCGCAGGAAATCACCTTCACGGTCTCCGCCGGCCTCGGCGAAGCCGAGGTCTCGGGCCCGACGCTCAGCATCGTGCCCAAGACCGGCGGCAACCAGCTGCGCGGCGCGGTGTATCTCGCCAACGTCACCAGCGGCATGGTGGGCAACAACTACAGCGACGAGCTGCGTGCGGCGGGGCTGGGCGTGCCGGGCAAGCTGCTGAAGCTGTGGGACTACACGCTGGGGCTGGGCGGGCCGATCAAGCGCGACCGGCTGTGGTACTTCCTGAACCTGCGCAACCAGGGAGCGCATTCGTCGGTCTCGGGCATGTTCGCCAACAAGAACGCGGGCACGCCGAGCTGGTTCTACGAAGCCGACCCCACGCGCCAGGCGCGCACCGGCGCCAGCTACAACGTCGCCAGCGTGCGCCTGACCTACCAGGCCACGCCGCGCAACAAGTTCAACGTCTACTGGGACGAGCAGAAGCCGTGCACCGGCGCCACCTACAACGCGACCGCCGACGGCTGCCGGCAGCAGCCCGAGGACAACGACTTCATCTGGGGCGGCTCGGCGACGGCGGCGCCCGAAACCGCCACCTACGAGAACCGGTTCCAGCGGGTGCAGCAGATCACGTGGAACTCGCCGCTGACCAACCGCGTGCTGCTGACGGCCGGGTTCGGTGACTATCTGACCCGCTGGGGCGGCGACGAGATGCCGGGCAATCCCACGCGCTCGCTCGTGCGCGTGACCGAGCAGTGCGCGCCCTCGCTGCCCGCTGAACGGCGGCATCCCGAACCTCACCTACCGCTCGCAGAACTGGGCCTCGCACTGGATGGGCCAGCACAACTGGAATGCGTCGATGACCTACGTGACCGGCGCCCACAGCATGAAGTTCGGCTATCAGGGCACCTTCTACGCCGACGACGAGCACATCTTCACCAACGACGAGCGCGTTGTCTACCGGCTGAACAACGGCGTGCCGAACCTGATCACGCAGCGGCTCGACCCGAACCTGCGCAAGCTGCGAACCCGCTACCACGCCTTCTACGCGCAGGAGCAGTGGACCCTCGGGCGGATGACGCTGCAGGGCGCCCTGCGCTTCGACCATGCCTGGAGCTACTCGCCCGAACAGGTGGTGGGACCGACGCGCTTCCTGCCCAACCCGATCACGTTCCCGGTGACCGACGGCGTGAAGGGCTACAACGACATCTCGCCGCGGCTCGGGCTGGCCTACGACCTCTTCGGCAACGGCAAGACGTCGCTCAAGGTGAACCTGGGCCGCTATCTCGACGCGGCGAGCAACAACAACGGCAACTACTCGATCACCAACCCGACGTCGCGCATGGCGGGCAGCACCGAGGCCGGCCGGCCGCCGATCACGCGCTCGTGGAACGACGCCGACCGCGACTACGTCCCCGACTGCAACCTCAACTCCAACGACGCCAACGGCGAATGCGGCGCCATCAGCGACCGCAACTTCGGCACCGCGACGCTGAGCCGCAACTTCGACCCGGCGGCGCTCGAGGGCTGGGGCGTCCGGCCCGCGGACTGGGAATTCGGCGTCTCGCTGCAACAGGAAGTGCTGCCGCGGGTGTCGGTGGAGGTCGGCTACTTCCGCCGCTGGCTCGACAACTTCTTCGTGGACGACAATCTGGCCACGGTGCCGGCAGACTTCACCCCGTTCTACATCACGGCCCCGGCGGACGCCCGGCTGCCCGGCGGCGGCGGTCAGACCATCGACGGCCTCTATGACGTTGTCCCGGCCAAGTTCGGGCAGGTCAACGACTACTTCGTCAATGCCGAGACGTTCGGCAAGTGGACCCAGGACTACAACGGCGTGCTGGTGAACGTGACCGCGCGTCCGAGCGGCCGGCTGACGATGCAAGGCGGTCTGAACAGCGGCCAGACGGTGCGCGACCTGTGCGGCATCCGCGACGTCAACCCCGAGCTGAACTACGTCACGCCCGCCAACGCCAGCGGGCCAGGCAACGTCTACGCCAGCCCGGTGTTCCCGTACTGCCACACGTCGACCGGCTTCGTCACCCGCGTGACCGGCCTGGCCACCTATACGGTGCCGAAGGTGGAGGTGCTGGTCAGCGGCACGTACCGCAGCGAGCAGGGCGCCCCGCTGGCCGCGAACTTCGTCGTCACCAACGCCATGGTGGCGCCGATCCTCGGCCGCAACCTGTCCGCCCCGGGCGGCAACGTCACCGTCAACCTGATCGAGCCGGGCACCGCCTATGGCGATCGGCTGAACGAAGTCGACCTGCGGATCGCCAAGATCGTCCGCATCGGCCGCACGCGTACCAACGTCGGGTTCGACATGTACAACCTGCTGAACGCCAACCCGGCGCTGACCTACAACCCGGCCTACAGTGCGGCGCTGCCGTTCCCGCGGCCCACCAGCGTGCTGACGCCGAGGTTCTTCAAGTTGAGTGCGCAGATAGACTTCTAGGGGGACTATCGGTGGATAGGCTACAGGCTACGGGCTCAGGCTACGGGCCATAGGCTTCGGGCTAAGGCTACAGGCCTGGAGGTGCGGAACTGCATTCGTGGCTGTTTTCTGCTGCGCCTGCGCCGCCTTTGCTCACCATTCGTTTGCGATGTTCGACATCGCGAACCCCGTGACGCTCACCGGCGTGGTGACGGTGTTCGAGTGGACCAACCCGCATTCCTACATCGAGATCGACGTGCCCGAGGGAAGCGGGACGAAACATTGGACCATCGAGCTGGGCAGCACCAGCATCCTGCAGCGCGGTGGCTGGAAATTCAGCACGATCAAGAAGGGCGACAAGATCACCGCGGTGGTCGGGCCCGCTGCGCAGCGGCGAGCCGGGGAGCCTGCTGGTGCGCGTGACCCTGCCCGATGGGCGTGTGCTGGGCAACGGCGGGGGGGCGACGGGGATCGGCGGCGGGGTGCCGCCGCCCCCGGCCCCGCCGCAGACGGTAGGGGGGCGGTGCGGAAGTCACAATTCACAATTCACAATTCACAAAGACGGGCCGGAACTGCATTCGCGATCTTGCTGGCTACGGTGCTCGCGGTCATCGCTCCGCTCGCCCTCACGGCGCAGTCGAGTGCGCCGCCCGAACATCACCGGCGCCTGGGTGCCGTTCAACGCCGGCCGCGGCGCCGATCCCGGCGGTGGCGCCGCCGGCGCCGGACCGATCGTCCTGAAGGCGCCCTACGCGCAGCAATACGAGGCCCGCCGGCAGGCCGACGCCGAAGCGACCAAGCGGGGCGAGCCGCCGGTCAGCGACGCCGTGCTGTGCTCGCCCTACGGCATGCCGCGGATGATGGCCGTGGCCACCTACCCGGTGGAGTTCCTGCAGACGCCCGGGCAGATCACGATCGTCACCGAGGCGTTCAGCGAGGTCCGTCGGGTGTTCATGGACCAGCCGCAGCTGCCGATCGACGAAGTCCCGCCGGGCTACTACGGTCATTCGGTCGGCCGGTGGGAGAACGGCACGCTGGTCATCGACACCGTGGGGATCAAGACCACGGTGCCGGGCTACCAGAACATCCCGCACAGCGACCAGATGCGGATCACCGAGCGCCTCCGGTTCGTGGCGCCGGACGTGCTGCACGACCAGATCACGATCACCGATCCGGTCGTGCTCGAGAAGCCGGTGGTCTACACGCTGGCCTACCGGCGGATGCCGGGCTACAAGATGGTGGAGTTCGTGTGCGAGAACAACCGCGAGTACGTGGACGAGCAGGGCAAGGTGCGCATGCGGCTGCGCGCGGTGACGACCGCGAGAGCAGGAGGCCAGATGACGCGACTGATAATGTGCGGCGCCGTGGTGTGGTGCCTGCTTTCGGCCAGGGCGTGGAGGCCCAGGCGCCGGCGGCCCAGCGCCGCCCCGGCGGCGCCGCTGGGCGCGCTGGCGCCGGCCAACCTCGCCAAGCCCCGGCCCAAGCCGGCGTTCGACGTGACCGGCGTGTGGCTGCACGCCAACGGCCCCACCAGCCCGTTCCGCTTCGCCCCGCCGCCAGGGTTCAAGCTCACGCCGCCGGCGCAGGTGCACTACGACGCGGCGCGCAAGGCGCAGGCCGAGGGCGGCGTTTACCGCGACGACATCGGCCAGTGCTGGCCGGCGGGCCTGCCGGTGATCATGACGCGGGTCTGGCCGATCGCGATGATGCAGTACCCGACGGCGATCTACATGGTCAGCGAGTTCATGAACAGCCTGCGCATCGTCTATTTCGACCGGCCCGCACTCCGACCCGGACGTGGTGGTGCGGAGCCACAACGGCGAGTCGATCGGGCGCTGGGAGGGCGACACGCTGGTGATCGACACCCAGTACTTCATCGGCCACCACCACTGGATCGACTCGGGCATTCCCGCCAGCGACGCCATGCACATCGTCGAGCGCGTCAAGATGGTCAACGAGGGGCAAGACGCTCGAGATCGATACGCCATCCGCGACCCGAAGACGTTCGAGGGCGAGTGGAAGTGGACCAAGCGCTGGAACCGGGTCGACGATCGCGACATCGCCGAGGTGTCGTGCTATCCCGACCTCAACGATCACATGCCGAGCACGCGCTCGAAGGAAAACGTCCGATGACACAGACACGCTCCTGGCTGGCTTCGGTGTGCGCCGCGGTGCTGCTGGCAGGCGGCGCGGCCCTCGCCCACCATTCGGCCGCCGGCATCGATCGCAACCAGAGCAAGACCGTCACCGGCGTCGTCAAGGAGTTCCGCTGGGGCAACCCGCACGCCTGGATCGACCTCGACGTGGCCAACGACAAGGGCGTCGTGGACACCTGGTCGATCGAGATGACCTCGCCCACGTTCCTGCTGCGCGCCGGCTGGAAGTCCAGCACCATCAAGGCCGGCGAAAAGGTGAGCGTCACGGTGCGGCCCTTCCGCGACGGCTCGCCGGGCGGCCTGTTCGTCTCGGTGACGCTGGCCGACGGCCGGGTGATGACCGAGCGGCCGCCGGCACCGCCGGCCGCGCCCGCGCCGTCCGCCAACTAGCCCGCGGGTGATGGCGTCCCTGGGCGCCGAACTGCGGGATACGTTCGGCGAAATCGACATCTACCTGTTCGACCAGCTGCTGCGCGGCCGCTTCGACGACCGGCCGCGGGTGCTCGACGCCGGCTGCGGCGACGGCCGCAACCTGCGCTTCCTGCTGGCCCACGGCTTCGAGTGCTTCGCCACCGATCGCGACCCGCGCGCGGTGGAGCAGGTGCGCCGCATGGCGGCCACGCTCGCCCCGCCCACCGCCCGACATCCACTTCCAGGTCGCGGAAGCAGACCGCCAGCCGTGGCCCGACGCGGCCATGGACGCCGTGATCTGCAGCGCCGTCCTGCACTTCGCCGACGACGCCGACCACTTCGGCCGCATGGTGCGGGAGTTGTGGCGCGTGCTGGCGCCTCGCGGCCTGCTCTTCGCTCGCCTGGCCTCGAACATCGGCCTCGAGTCGCTGCTGGGACCCGGCGGCCGCCGCGTCCGTCTGCCCGACGGCTCCGACCGCTTTATCGTGGACGAGGCGATGCTGATGGACGTGGACTGCGCGGCCTGGGCGGGCAGCTGGCGGAATCCGCTCAAGACCACGGTGGTTCAGGGGATGCGCGCGATGACCACCTGGTGCGTCACCAAAGGTGATGGCCAAGGCCCGTGGAATCGAAGCGCCGGGTCGTCGATTCGCCTCGGCGCGGCTCCCGGCTTCACGGCCTAAGACGCCAGGGGTCGAATCGGGTCGGCCGTGAGATGTCGGGTTGATGCTCGACGGGCGGCGCGGGACAACTGCATGAATACGCGCCTGGCTTCGTGACCTCACCCTCGACGTGGAGGCATACAACCTGCGTCGCGGCCAAGCAGGCGGGGCGGTCGTTCTCCCAGGTCATCAAGGCTCACTTCCGAAGCCAGCCCCGGCCGCTCGCTTCGGAACAGCGCTCGCCAAGAGCCGTCCGCAGTCGGCCATCCACGCGCTCGCCACCCTGGATCACGGCCGCGGTCATGGGGCAAGTCACGTGCCCGTTCGCGTTCCTCCGATGATTCATCTCGCCACCTGTGGTCTGTAGCGACCGCCGTCGAGACACCGGGAGCGATCGCCCAGGGCACGGCGTTCTACTTCATGGGCTCGTTCGCCGACGACGAAGTCCTGGCCGATGACGAGTGGCAGGGCGCGTCGCGAACTGATGGCGCAGGCCCGGCTGGTGGTGCTGTCGCCCGGCCAGGCGGCTTTCGCGGGAGGTGGAGCGAGGCGCTGGATCGGCCCTGACGCCGGCCGGCTGCTGCTGGTGGCGGATACGACATGCGAGCTGGAGGTGCTCCAGCTGATTGCCGGGCGGCTGGGCCGGCGGCGACCGAAGTCCGGCTGCGCGGCCATGCAACATCTCCGCGAAGGGCTGGTGATGTTCGGGGACGACGTCGCCGCAGCCGCTGCGACGATGCGCCGCTGGTCTACGCGCAGCCGCAACGAACTTCTCGGTGTGAGAAGCCGGGACTTCGCCAGTCGATCGTCTTCTGGTCGCCCGGCCACTCCTGCAGTTCTCGCAGTCTCTCCTTCTGACTTCTGCCTTTTGCCTTCTGCCTTTTCCTAACCCCAACCCCCCGGCGGACGGTAGTGGAAGCGGATCAGGTACACCTGGTTGCCGGGACCGTGCTTCGCGGTCTCGAGCAGGGCCTTCCGGCTCTCGAAGCCCGACTCGCGCGCCAAGTCGCTGGTCACGTCCTTCAGGGTGATTTGCTCGATCGAATCGACGACGACATGGCCGTCGTCCATCGGGTAGGCGCCGCCGACCTTGACGTGCAGGCGCTGCCAGATGCGGACGCTGCAGCGCACCCGGCCGCGGCGGACACCCTCACGAAGCTGCTTGGCGAAAACCATCGGTGCGCACTCGCCATCTTACGTATCATTCGACCTGGAGTCTTCGTCACGGAGGCCAAGAAGCATTGGGGTTGCAAATGGCACGTCATCGGCGATACGCGGCGTGCGGCCTGGTGCTGCTCCTGGCTGGGGCCTGGCCCAGCGCCCAGGTCGACCAGGGCACCGGGCTTGCGCAGCAGATCGAGCGGATCTTCTCTTCCGGGGCTTACGCGGTCCCGCGATTCGGTCCCGCCCGCTGGCTCCCAGACGGCACGGCGTACGCCATCGTCGAGCGCTCGACCTCGGCGCCATCCGGTTTCGACATCGTCCGCTACGACGCCGCCACCGGCGCCCGCACCGTGGTGATGCCGGCGGCGCGCCTGGTCCCGCCCGGCGCCACCGCGCCGCTGTCGATCGAGGACTACGCCTGGTCGGGGGATGGGACTCGGCTCCTCATCTTCACCAACACCCGCAAGGTCTGGCGCGACAACACCCGCGGCGACTACTGGGTGCTGGACGTGGCGTCTGGTGCTCTGAAGAAGATGGGGGGCCCGGCGCCGGAGGCCTCGCTCATGTTCGCGAAGTTCTCCCCCGACGCGACCCGCGTGGCTTACGTAACTGCCAACAACATCTACGTCGAGTCGATTGGCGACGGCACACGGGTGGCGCTGACGTCGGACGGCTCGGCAACCACCATCAACGGCACTTCCGACTGGGTCTACGAGGAGGAGCTGGGCGTGCGTGATTGCTTCCGCTGGAGTCCGGACGGGCGGCGCATCGCCTACTGGCAGTTCGATTCGACGGGTGTCGGCATGTTCTCACTGGTCAACAACACCGACGCGCTGTACCCGCAGGTCACGCTGCTCCCCTACCCGAAGGCCGGCACCATGAACTCCGCCGCTCGTATCGGCGTGGTCGGCGCCGACGGGGGACCCACGACCTGGATGAAGACGCCCGGCGACCCACGCAATTCCTACCTGGCGAGTCTCGATTGGGCCGACGCCTCCCGCGTCGCGATGCAGCAACTGAACCGGCTGCAGAACCAGAATGACCTCCTGCTGGGTGATGCCTCCACCGGTGAAGTACGGCGCGTCTATCGCGACGAATCGAAGGCCTGGGTGGACGTCGAGGGTGTGCGCTGGATCGACGGCGGGCAGGCGTTTCTGTGGGTGAGTGAACGCAACGGGTGGCGTCACGTCTACCGCGTGCCCACGGGGGGTGGCAACGGCTCGCTGATTACGCGCTTCAACGCCGACATCACGGACGTCGCGGGCTTGGACGAGCGCGGCGGCTGGCTCTACGTGATCGCCTCGCCCGAGAAGGCGACCGAGCGGCATCTGTTCCGGTCGCGCCTGGATGGCACCGGCACGCCCGAGCGGGTAACGCCCAGCAGCCAACCCGGCACGCACTCCTACGTTCTCGATCCCACTGGGCGGCTGGCCCTGCACACCTACTCGCGCTTCGACGTGCCTCCTGCGCGCGATGTCGTCGCCGTCGCCGATCACCGCTCGCTGCGGGCCCTCACGGACAATACGGCGGTCCGCGCGGCGGTAGCGCCGCTGATACCCGCGCCCACCGAGTTCTTCACCGTGGACGTCGGCGACGGCGCCGTCCTGGATGGCTGGATGCTGAAACCGCCGTCGTTCGATCCGTCGCGACGCTATCCGCTGATCGTGTTCGTCTACGGCGAGCCTGCCAACGTGACCGTGACCGACGGCTGGGGCGGTGCGCAAGCGCTCTTCAATCGCGCGCTCGCCCAGGCCGGCTACGTCGTGGTGAGCGTCGACAACCGCGGTACGCCGGCACCGAAGGGAGTCCCCTGGCGCAAGGTGGTGTACGGCGCGGTCGGGGAGCTGTCGGCGACGGAGCAGGCGCAAGCAGTGAAGGCGCTCATTGCCCGGCATCAGTTCATCGACCGGGACCGGATCGGCATCTGGGGATGGAGCGGAGGCGGGTCCAGCACGCTGCATGCGATGTTCCGCTACCCCGACGTGTACAAGGTCGGCGTCGCGGTGGCGCCGATGCCCGACCAGCGGCTCTACGACACCATCTACCAGGAGCGGTACATGGGCTTGCCGCAAGACAACGCCGACGGGTACCGGCGCGGCTCACCGATCTCATTCGCCGAGGGCCTGCGCGGCCAGCTACTCCTCATCCACGGCTCGGGCGACGACAACGTCCATTTCCAAGGCACCGAGCGCCTCGTCAACCGTCTCATCGAGCTGGGCAAGCCCTTCGACCTGATGGTCTATCCCAACCGCACCCACTCGATCTCGGAGGGGCCGGGCACGTCCGTCCACGTCTTCAACCGGATCGCCCGCTACTTCGTGGAGCACTTGCCGCCCGGGCCGGCTCGATAGCCTTCCAGCCGCGTCAGTCGCCGGCGGTTCCCGTGCCGCCGGCGCGCAGGGTCTTCAGCGCCAGCCGCTCTTCCTTGTTCGGGTCGTTCACCAGCTTGCATTCGTCGTTCAGGACCATCGTCGGGTAGCTGGACGCGCTGAACGCCGGCCACTGCGGCAGGTCCTTGTGGTTCGGGTTGCCGGTGCGGGCAAACGCCGCCCACGCCGCGCTCATGCGGTGCTCCAGCGCGTAGCGGTTGTTCATCGAGCCGGTCATCGACGCGGCCACGTCCACGTTGGCGAACACGAACGGGATGTCCAGCGTGTGGTACGACTTCATCTGTCCCAGGTGCACGGGCGACCGCCAGGTGAAGTAGTAGAGGTAGGCGGGCGCCTTGGCCTGGGCCGTCTTCAGCTCGCTGAGCAGCTGCGCGTTGGCGCGGCGGGTGTTGTCGGCGTTCATGATCAGCCACACGTCGGTGTTGGTGATGCCGGCGTGTTTGCCGCGATAGAGCGCCACCAGCTCGCGCGCCTTGGCGTCGTCGTTGCGGGCGATGCGCTTGACCCGCGTCATCATCTCCTCTTCCGACATCTGCAGCGGCGGCGGTGGGTCGTTCCAGGCGTCCTCGGTCTGGACCGAGCCGACCATCAGCGGCACATCGGAGGAGAAGGCAGGCGCGTCAGGCGTCCACTGATCCCGCGGCAGGGTCTGCCCATCCACCACCGGGCCGTTGCCCAGCCCCTGGATGCGCGGTTCGGCGAAGTAGGCCTCCTGCACCTTCTGCCACGGCATCTGCTGCAGCTGATCGAGCTGGTTCGGCTTCAGCCCCAGCTTGGCGAGGAACTGCTCCGCACTCTTGGTTGCGTTCTCGCGCGTGGCGCCGCGGAGCGCCGACCCGCTCATGGCGATCGCCCGGTGGAAGAGTCCCTTGGCCGCCGGCATCGCCATCAGCGTCGTGACCTTGCCGCCGCCGCCCGACTGGCCGAACACGGTGACGTTGTTCGGATTGCCGCCAAAGGCCGCGATGTTCTCCTTGACCCACGAGAGCGCGGCGACAATGTCCAGCATCCCGGCGTTGCTGGCCTGGCTCCACTTCTCGCCGGCGCCGAGCCCGGCCAGGTGCAGGAAGCCGAACAGGTTGAGGCGGTGGTTCACCGACACCACCACCACGTCCTCCTTGCGCGCCAGGTTGGTGCCGTCATACAGCAGCCAGTTGCCCGAGCCGCCGGAGAAGCCGCCGCCGTGCAGCCACACCATGACCGGCCGGTTGCCGGCGCCGAGCGCCGGCGTGAAGACGTTGATCGCCAGGCAGTCCTCGCCCATCGGCTCGCGGCGATCCATCGCGAACACTTCCGAGATCGGACCGTCGGGATCCTGCGGCGCGCGGTTGGCCACCTGGAAGCAGTCGCGCACGCCGGTCCACGCCGCCGGCTTGACCGGTGGCATGAAGCGGTTCGCGCCGGCGGTGGAGGCGCCGTAGGGCACGCCGTAGAACTGGTTGACGCCGTAGCGCACCAGCCCGCGCACGCGGCCGTGAGCCGTCGCCACCGGAGCCGACATCGGCAGGCCACGCGAGTCCTGCGCCAGGAGGGGACGTCCGAATCCGTCGACGAGCAGCCCCGCCGCCGCCAACGAGCCATAGCCCAGGAACGTCCGCCGTCCGATGTGCCACTGTGTCATCACGGTCTCCAGTCGTCGGTCTTCGGTCTCATTTTTTTTTTTTTTTTTTTTTTCTCTCCGGTTACGAATCTCGATTCTACTTCGGCGTGGCCTTCGCAGCCGCCGTCCCGGCGGCACGGTTCTCTTCGGCGCGCGCCCCGGCCAGGATGTTCGCGAGGCCGTAGTTGCCCTCGTGGCACGCGTGCTCGAAGAGCGGACCGATCGTCTTGGCCCACGGCACCTCGGCCGACCAGGGGCGCGTCCACGTGGCCGGATCGTCGACTGTGAACTGATATCGAATGGTCTTCTCGTCGATGCGCGTGAAGCGCTCGGTCAGCTTCAACTGCTCGCTCGAGCCCTGGAACGGGTTCTTGCCGTTGAAGTTCGTGCTCTCGACCACGAGCGTGTCGCCGTCCCAACGCCCGCGATAGCTTCCGGTCCACTGCCGCACCTGAGACGGCAGTTGCGGTCGTCCGTCGAGCGGGATGATGCGAACGTCGTGAATCATCTCCACGAGAATCATCACGTAGCCGGGCGTCTGCACGATTTGGTAGTTGTTGTTGTAGGCGCCAGCCAGCATCGGCGGCCCGATGCGGTCCATGATGATGCAGCGGACGCTGAGCGGTTGGTTCTGGGCGGCATCGTAGGGCCCGCCGGCCCGTTTCCTGGCCTCGGCGCGCTCGGCGGTTCGCTTCAGCCCTTCCGGGGTCATCGGTGGGATGCGCCCGTCCCGCGGATCCACGATGAGCGACGTACGGAGGTTCGGCGCGAGCGCGCTCTGGCTGCGGTCCAGCCCGAACTGTGTGAAGTCGTAGTGGACGTCGGCGACAGTGCCCGGCTCGGTCTGCTCTCTTTCGGTCAGCGCCGCCTTCTTGATCATCTCGGCGGCCTCTTCCGGCGTGTAGAACTCCTTGGTCACGTTCTTCGGCCGCTCCAGCGGCACGTAGGTGGTGTTGCTCCAGAAACCCTGCAGGTCGGGCTGTCCGTCCGGTGTGCGCGACACCTTCCACGGTTTCGCGGCACCACGCGACGGCGTCGAGGGCGCCGGGGCCTGGGCGGTGACGAGCGGGGCCCAACCACGCGGCCAGCAGGAATCCGACGAGAGCCACGGGAGCGAGAAGGCGACGCGTCATCGCAACCTCCTTTGGCGTGCCGAGCGGGGACGAGCGAGTGACTGATAGTCTACAGCGCGGCGAGCACTTCAGCGTTGCGACGTGTTGGTGTCGCTGGAGACCAGGACCATGCGGCCGTTCGTATCCCGCTCGAAGATCTGACGCTGGGTTTCGGATTGACCGGAGCCGACGGTGCGGACGGTCTCGACGATTCGCCTCACCACGCGCATCGGCTCGTTGGGAGCGGCCAGGCTGCGCCCTTCGACCTCCTCGACGGTGGAGCTGCCACCGCCCGCGGTGGCGGTGGTCGTCCTGGTAACGCGCTCGCTGAGGCCCATCGGGGTGTGGGGACGTGTCCGGCCCTGAAGGTTGTCTCCAAACTTTTCGGTGACCTCCACCACTCGTCCGTTCGCCTCGGTGCGGCGCGTGACATTCCGCTGGCTGACGGCCAGCCGTCCGCTCGAGTCCGGCCGTTGAATGGTTTCCTCTTCCAGTGAGTCCCCAGGACCGATCGGCCGCGTTTCGCGGGTTCGGACCTCCGCCGTTTCCCAGCCGCCGTTCTGACCGCGCACGCGCTCGGTGCTCTCCACGCGAATCACTCCCGGCGTGACCTCGCGCTCGGTGGACTCGGTGCGCCGGCTTTCCTGGAGCGCTCCGTTGACGCCGGGCACGAGCACGATCCCCACGGTCTCGCGCCGTCCGGACGCCGTCGTCGTCGTTTCCTCGGTGTAGCGGGACGTCACGCCGAGACGGCCGTTCGCGTCGGGAGCGCTCGTCGTCTCGACGGTGCGGCTCCTGCCGTTCGCCAGCGTCTCCTGTGTCGATTCCATCGTCTCGAGCAAGCGCCGTTGGCCGCGCTCGTCGATGACGAAGACGTCGTTCCGGGTCTGCTTGCTCGATCCGGAGGTGACGGCGTCGGTGACGACTTCCTGACGAGGCCCCGGCGCAGGTGCCACCTGCTGAGCCGTGAGGATAGCGGTGCCGACAACGATCCCGGCACACAAGCCGACGAAGTGTGGCAGCGTCATGAAGACCCCCTGATTCACATCAGTAGATTACCGCGACCTGCGAGATCCCCGCACTTCAGCCGGCACTTCAGTCCCGATTGGGGATCCAAAGTGCGCAGGGTTGCCGCTGGGATCATGCTAAGGGTTTTTTTTTTTTTTTTTTTTTTTTTTTTTTTTTTTTTTTTTTTTTTTTTTTTTTTTTTCCGATTGGGGGATCCAAAGTGCGCAGGGTGCCGCCGGGGTTGCCGCTGCGTCGGCTGCAGCAGGCTAGGGCCGACGTTGCCGCCTGCGTCGGCTGCAGCAGGCGTGCTGACGTTGTCAACATCCTGGGGGGGAGACCATGGATACGAACCACTTGAGATCGGTGGGGAAGAACCTCTCTCGCGTTGCCGCGATCGCACTGGCAGCTTTCGGGGCATACGCGCTCCTGGAGGCCCGACAACGACCTTCGAGTCCACCGCCATTTACGTCGGCAGACAGGCTCGAGATCCACGAGCTGCTGCATCGCTACATGTACGTGTTGGACAGTTGTCCCGATCACGGCAACGGCTACGAGTATGCGGACCTCTACACCGAGGACGGACAGTTCGGACGCGCAACGAGGGGCCGCGAGGCCCTGGCCAGGGCGGCAGGGCGCACGTCCGACGGCAACTGCAGCGAGTTCCGCAAGCGCGGCGCAATGAACCAGGTGCACGTCAACCTCGCGCCCATCATCGAGCCAACGCCCGATGGCAACGCGCGCGGAATCTCGTATCTCCTGATGATGGACGGCCCGGCCCACGAGATCTACTGGAACGGCTGGTATCAGGACATCTACGCGCGAACTGCAAAAGGCTGGCGGTTCAAATCGCGTAGCCACGTGGGCGGGACGCGTGCCGGCGTCCCGGCCGACTTGTCGGCGGCCCGTGCGCTCTGGGAGCGTGAACCCACGCCGGCCGGCAGCCGCAGCCTGCTGGCGAGAGCGAAGCCGGATGCGCAGCCGCGGCTTGCCGAGGATCCGCTGAAGTGGCTGACGAGCGGTCGGCCGAGCGTGCCGGATTGAACCGCTGACGCCGGACACGCAAAGCTTCGACCCGCAGTTGTCCGATGACGACGGTGTCACGGTTGCGTGCGCGGAGGGTCTTCGAGGTCGCCATCCACTTCACCTTGCGCGGAGGCGCGGATGGCACGTGCCGCGGAGCAATCAGCATCGCAGCCTGTCGACGCGAGCGCTGCATCGGCCCGCATGTCCGCGCATCAGGGCGTCGTCAATCTCGATGTGGTCGCATGCTCCTCTCCAGAGAAGCAGACACCACACACCCGCTCTATACTGGCTACGCCGAGGAGGTAAGGCCGTGCCCCATCTCGCCCGCTCCGCCTCGAACACGCCGTCTGCGTCGCTGCCCTCGCCTGCTGTTGGGCGGTTGCCGACGCTGCTCAGCAGACCGTGCCGTTCCGCAACGACACCCCGGTGGCGCCGCAAGGCATACCGGCGGTGCCGCTGCCGACGGCGCCGGTGACGTTCGACACCGCCGAAGGGCAGAGGATCAAGGTCGTGGTGGTGGCACGCGGTCTCGCCCGCCCGTGGGGCCTCGCGTTCCTGCCGGGCGGCGACATGCTGGTCACCGAGCGCGGCGGGCGGCTGCGCATCATCCGGAACGGCGTGCTGGACCCGGCGCCCGTCGCGGGCGTGCCCGCGGTGCAGGCACAGGGGCTTTCGGGGCTGATGGACATCGCGCTGCATCCGCGGTTCTCCGAGAACCGCTACGTCTACCTGACGTACACCAAGCCGATCGGCCCGAACAAGTCCACGCTGGCGCTCGCGAGAGCGACATGGGACGGCAAGGCGTTGACCGCGGTCACCGACGTCTTCATCGCCGAAGGAGCCGGCGGTGGCTCACGGATCGCCTTTGCCCGAGATGGCACGTTGTACATGACGACCGGCGGCGGCGGAGGCGAGGGGGCGCAGAATCTCAACAGCCTGGGCGGCAAGGTGTTGCGCCTCCGGGACGATGGGACGGTGCCACCAGACAACCCGTTCGTCGGAAAGGCCGGAACGCGGCCGGAGATCTACACACTCGGTCATCGCAACTCGCTGGGCCTGGCGATGCACCCCGGCACCGGCGAGATGTGGCAGCACGAGAACGGGCCCAACGGCGGCGATAAGATCGACATCCTGCACCCTGGCAGCAACTACGGCTGGCCGATCTCGAGCTACGGCCGCACCTACCCAGGGCCGCGGCAGTCCGACGTGCCGTGGCAGCCGCGCTTCGAACAGCCTGTCGTCTTCTGGGTGCCGTCGATTGCCGTATCTGGCATCGCGTTCTACACCGGCAACAAGCTGCCGAAGTGGAAGGGCGACGTCTTCGTCGGCGCGATGCGTGTCGGCGAGGTCCCGGGGACCGGGCACCTCCAGCGGATCCTGTTCAACGAGAAGATGGAGGAACTGCGCCGCGAGTCCCTGCTGGTGCCGCTGCGTCAGCGTATCCGCGACGTGCGCCAAGGTCCCGACGAGCTCCTCTATCTGCTGACCGACGACAACGACGGCGCCGTGCTGCGAATCGAGCCCGCAGACTAGTCTGTGCCACGGGCCTGTAAGCCCGTGGCCAGAAGCCGGAAGCCGATTACTTCGGAGCCGCGCCTTCAGAAATCGAACTGCGCGCTCAGCTTGAAGATGCGCGGCAGAAGGATCAGCTGCGGCGTACGCCACGCCGCGCCGTAGGTGATGTTCTCGTTGATCACCGAGTTGGAATTGAGCACGTTGTAGAAGTCGAAGTTGAAGCTCGTCCGCGTCGTTCCCACCCGGAAGAGCTTGGACAAGCGGAGGTCGAGCTGCCGCATCCGCTCGACGTAGACGTCTCCGGCCTCGATGATATTGAAGAACCTCGCATTCGGGCCGCTGCTGTACGCGCGTCCGAGTGTCGTGCTCGCAGCCGGAGTCGCGGCGTTCGCGCTCATGCTGGTGCCGGTGCTGTTGCTGGCGCTCGACCCTGGCAGGTCCTGGAACGTCCCGCTGACGTTGACGTCGATCTTCGGGATCAGGTAGGCGACCATGCCCTGCATCGACGTGCGCCACCCGTGATCCTGGCGGCAGCGCTCGAGAGTCCTGGCGGCAACCGCAAACGAACGACTGGTCGTGACCGGGTTCGCCGGGTTGCCGGTAAAGGAGTTCGCGTGCAGGGTTTCTGGCAGTGCCGCCACCACCGCGCAATCGTCCGTAACGGCGCGGCCCGTTCCGGCACCGGCCTGAACGAACAGGCCGTTCTGGAGCCTGGCATTGACGCCGAAGCTCACGGCGTTGAAGACCTCGGTTTGATCCCCGTAGTTCTTGGAGAGAGTCACGAAGTTCCTCTGGGCCAGTGCAAACGCAGCCGGCCTCAGGTCGAAGGCCGTCAGCGTATACCCGCCGCCGTCTGGCAGCCGCGAGTCGCTGGGCACGTTGATCGTGAACCGGTCGTAGTCCGCAGGTCCGACGGCCAGGTCGTCCATCGTTCGGAAGTTGCCGTACCACCTCCGGGCGTACTGGAGGTCGACCGACATCCGTGGCAGCAGCTCGTGCTGCACGCCGGTGGTGAACTCCCAGTTGTTGAACCGCTTCCCCCAGCCCGTCAGCACCTCTGGATCGTAGGTGGTGCCGGGTACGACGGTCCCGAAGATGGCGGCGTTCACGAGCGCACCGCACTCCCCGTTTGCCCCGTAGTTCAGCAAGTCGCAATCGGGCGTGAAGTCGGTGTCGGAGTCGGTCCAAGGGCGAGTCGTGCTCGTGATCAGCCGATTGATCGGGTTGGGTCCGTCGGACAACGCCCCCGTCGTGCCGAGGCCTTCCAGATACTTGTTGAGCGTGACCTTGAGCGCGGTCTTGCCGTTCCCGAATAGATCGTAGGTCGCGCCCATCTTCGGCGCGATGTCGTGCAAGCTGTAGTTCTCAATCGTGTCGAACCGCACGTTGAGGTTTGGCGCCAGGGCCGTTGGCGCAATCGCCTGCGGCGGGAAGCTGTTCTTGAAGTGGTCGTAGCGGATACCACCGGCGAGCGTCAATCGGCCAACCGTCCATTTGTCCTGCGCAAACAGTCCAAGGTCGCGGTCCACGTTCACCGCGACCGTCCGCGGCGTGATCCGGTAGGTGAGCTGCGTCGGCACACCGAGCGCAAAGGTGTAGAGGTACGGCGTCGTCGGGTCGGTGTAGCTGGTGTTCTCGTGATGGCCGTAGGCGTTGTTGAAACCGACCTTGAAGTTGTGCGAACCCGTGATGTAGGACATCGCGGCACGATAATGGAGGTTCCAGTTCCAGGAGTTGTTGAAGGCGTCGCGCCGGTCGCAAACGCCCGGTAGTTCAAGCTGGCGCCGGTGGCGAGCGACGGATTGTCGATGACCGGGACCATGCCCGGCGCGATGGCATCGATGTTGTCGCCCTTGCCCGTCTGGAGGTGCATGGCGCCCCATCGCTCCACACGGTGGATCGCGCTCGCCTCGAGCAGCAGCCGGCTGCTCAGCGGGTTGTTCCAGTCCATCTGGATGAAACGCTGCAGCGGGAATCGCCGGTCGACCGAGGCCTCGGGCGTGACCGTCGCCGAGATCTGGTTGGGACAGCTGCACAGCGCCTCGTGGTCGTAAGGTGAAGCCGATCTTGTTCCTCTGACTCACCTGGTACGTGCCCCGAGCCTGGAACATCGTCTGGTCCTGATGGATGATGGCCTGCTCGCCGGTGCTCACTTACCGGTACTCGGTCAAGTCGTTCGCGTTGGCGTTGTAGAACATCCCGGGTACGTAGTTGTCCGCGTATAGATAGCGCCCCGAGACGAAGAACCAAAACTTGTCGCGGACGATCGGCCCACCGAAACCGGGATTGAAGTCACCGTTCCCCTTGATGCGGGGCGGCGCCGTCAGACCGCGCGACTGGACGTCTGAACCCGTGAAGTTGTCCGACGCGAACGCTTCCTTGGTATAGCCGCCGAAGATCGTGCCGGCCGGCTTGTTGCCGCCGTCCCGTGGGATGAAGTTGATGCGCACGCCACCTGTCGCCGCCTGCGCGTCCACACCCGAGACATCGATGGCGAACTCCGCCATGCCGGTGGCGTTCGGCACCGCTCCGCCGCCCCAGCCACCGCCGATCATCGTGCTCAGCGCCACGCCGTTGACCATCATGCGCTGGTCCGACTGCCGGCTGCCGTTGAACTCGAGGGATGCCACCTCCTGCACCACCGAGCCGCCGACGTCCGGCACGTTGGCGCCGCCCCGTCTCACGCCCGGAATCAACACCCCGGTCGTGAACGGATTCCGCGCGCTCGGAATGGCCGCCAGCACCTCCTGGTCGATCACGGCCTGTCGCGTCGTGCTCTGCACGTCCACGATCGGCGATTCGCCGGACACCGTGATGGTCTCCTCGAGCGAGCCGACGCGCATGTCGGCGTTGATCGAGACGACGGCCGTGCCCGTCAGCTCCACACCCTCGCGTTTGAATGTCGAGAAGCCCGCGAGTGTGAAGGTCACGGTGTACGCCCCGGGTCGCAGGTCGGGGATGGAATACCGCCCGTTGGCTGTCGGTCGTCGTTGTTCGGACCTTCTCGATCAAGGCCGGGCTCGCCGCTTCAACTGTGACGCCTGGCAGCACCGCACCCGAGCTGTCCTGAACCAGCCCCGACAACGACGCTTGCGCAAAGGCCACGGCCGGAGCGAGCGTCAGGCCTGCCAACATCAGGACTCGAGCCAGTCTTCCCATACAGCCTCCTTCATCTCGAACCACGCGCTCAGTCGTGGACGCCGCATCTCAAAGCCGCAGGAGTTGATTAAGCCTGGCCACCTTATACGCAAGCGGGGCCGTAAGGTCAAATGTGCAAGCGGAGGTCGCCGGTCGCGTGGGAGGCCGACTATCGTTTCACGTAGATCTCGCCCGCCTTCTTGAACTCCTCGGACTTCTCGCGCATGCCCGCCTTCAGCGCGTCCACGCTGGTCAGGTCGTGCTCGGCCGCGTAGTCGCGCACCTGCTGCGTCAGCTCCATCGAGCAGAACTTCGGCCCGCACATCGAGCAGAAGTGCGCCACCTTGGCGCCGTCGGCCGGCAGCGTCTCGTCGTGGTAGGCGCGCGCCGTCACCGGGTCCATCGCCAGGTTGAACTGGTCCTCCCAGCGGAACTCGAACCGCGCCTTCGACAGCGCGTCGTCCCACGCCTGCGCCCGCGGGTGGCCCTTGGCCAGGTCGGCGGCGTGCGCGGCGATCTTGTAGGCGATGACGCCGGCCTTGACGTCGTCGCGGTTGGGCAGGCCGAGGTGCTCCTTCGGCGTCACGTAGCACAGCATCGCCGTGCCGTACCAGCCGATCATCGCCGCGCCGATCGCCGAGGTGATGTGGTCGTAGCCGGGCGCCACGTCGGTCGTCAGCGGCCCGAGCGTGTAGAACGGCGCTTCGCTGGCACCATTCCAGCTGCTTCTCCATGTTCTCCTTGATGAGATGCATGGGGACGTGGCCGGGGCCCTCGTTCATCACCTGGACGTCGAACTCCCACGCGATCTTCGTTCAGCTCGCCCTGCACCTTCAGCTCGCCGAACTGCGCCTCGTCGTTGGCGTCGGCAATCGAGCCGGGCCGCAGCCCGTCGCCGAGCGAGAACGACACGTCGTAGGCGCGCATGATCTCGCAGATCTCGCGGAAGCGCGTGTAGAGGAAGTTCTCCTGGTGGTGCGCCAGGCACCACTTCGCCATGATCGAGCCGCCGCGCGAGACGATGCCGGTCAGGCGCCGCGCGGTCAGCGGCACGAAGCGCAGCAGCACGCCGGCATGCACGGTGAAGTAGTCCACGCCCTGCTCGCACTGCTCGATGAGCGTGTCGCGATAGACCTCCCAGGTCAGATCCTCGGGCCGGCCGCCCACCTTCTCGAGCGCCTGGTAGATCGGCACGGTGCCGATCGGCACCGCCGAGTTGCGGACGATCCACTCGCGGGTCTCGTGGATGTTCTTGCCGGTGGAGAGGTCCATCACCGTGTCGGCGCCCCACAGCGTCGCCCACTGCAGCTTCTCGACCTCGTCCTCGATCGACGACCGCACCGCGGAGTTGCCGATGTTGGCGTTGATCTTCACCAGGAAGTTGCGGCCGATGATCATCGGCTCGAGCTCCAGGTGGTTGATGTTGGACGGGATGATGGCGCGGCCGCGCGCCACCTCCGACCGGACGAATTCGGCGGGCAGCCCCTCGCGGGCGCTGACGAACTCCATCTCCGGGGTGATCTCGCCCCGCCGCGCGTAGTAGAGCTGGGTGCCGACCTGACCGGAGGCGCGCCGCGCGGCAATCCACGGCTCGCGCAGCTTGGGCAGGCCCTGGCGCACGTCGTGACCCTGCGGGCCGCTGGTGTCGTAGAGCCGTACCGGCGGCTCGCCGCCGGAGAGCGACACCTCGCGCAAGGGCACCTGCACGGAAACCTCTGGACCGTCCGGCGTCAGGCGCGCGGTGCGCGCGTCGAAGATCTTCCGCGAGTTGGGATAGGCAGACGAGAAGTCGATCATGTGCTGTTAAGGCGGGTCCGCTGGGGATCGCCGCGCTCCCTCCGCCGGTTTTAACCGGATCAGGTTCCAAGGGTCTGTCTCAATCCCACACAGTGGGATACCCCTGGCGGCCACCAGGATTATACGGCGCGCGGCACGCCGGCCGGCGGGCGCAGGCGGCCGGCCGGTGCCAGGCATCGTCCGGCGGCACGTTTTCTGCTGTAATGAGCGGCATGAAGATGACGCTGCTCATCAGTTGCGTGGTGGCTTCTGGCACGTTCGTCGCGCGCCGCAGGCCAACAGGCGCCCGCGCAGCCGAAGCCCACCTCCCCGCCGCAAACAACGAAACCCGCCACGCCCCCGACGGGGCAGCCCGCGACGCCAGCACCCAAACCCGCCGCACCGGCGACGGGGCAGCCGACCGCGCCGGCACCGGCCCCGGTGCGGCGGGCGCCGGCCGCGCCAGCCGGCCGCGCCGGCATGGCAATCACGGTCACCACGCCGGCCGGTGCGACGCTGCCGGGGATTCGCGTCGAAGTGATTGGCATCCACTGATCGCACGGCGGAGACCAACGGCAGCGGGCAGCTGAGCTTCCCGGGAATGCAGGCCGGCAACTATCGGCTGCGGTTCTCAGGAGAAGACGTCGTGACCTTCGAGCGCGAAGTGTCGCTGCGCGCGGGACAGGTGCTGGCCGTCGACGTGGCGCTGAACCCGGCGCCGAAGCCGCCTCCCGCCGCCGCCCGCGCCAGCGCCCGCGCCAGTGGTGGCCGCGGCGCCCAAGGCCGTCACCGGGCCGACCGGCCAGCCGCAGTCGCTGTCGGTCGTCGAGCTGCTGGAGAAAGAGTTCGTCGGCCGCAACCCGAGGCGCGAGTCGCTGTTGTCGTGCAGCGGCAGCACGCGCACCACGATGCTGCAGGTCAACGATCCGCTGCCGGAACGGATGTACGCGGATGCCGACGTCGTCTACTACGTGCTCGGCGGCGAGGGCACGATGCGGCTGAACGGGAAGGATTCGCGGATCGCCACCAACGGCTTCCTGTCGGTGCCGCGCGGCGCGTCGCATTCGTTCGAGCGCCGGGGCAACCGGCCGCTGGTGCTGCTGGCGGTGCTGGGCGGCGAGCCGTGCGAGGCGGCGAAGTAGACAGGCCAGGCTCCGGGCTCCGGGCTCCGGGCTCCAGGCTACGGGCTCCGGGCTCGGCCACAGGCTCCAGACCTACTAACGTACCGGGGGCGCGCCGCAGTTCGCCTTGCAGGGCGGGGGTGGCACGAACCCGGCCTTGATCTTCTTGCGGTACTCCGGATACAGCGTCTCGGTGTAGCCGAGCGCCGCCTCGCGCGGGACGCCGAAGCGCCTGCGTCATCTCGTCCACGAACGGGTTCTTCTCCGGCAGGTAGTGCGGCGTGCTGTCGCCCGGCTGCCGGCCCTCGAACGTCGAGACGCACGGCGGGCCGGTCGGTGAGATCGGCGCCGCGGAGAGCTGGAAGCTCTTGGTGATGACGTGGGGCTCGGTCAGGTAGATCGGATCCTCGATCACCACCAGCACCGTCAGGATGTCGGCGTGGCGGAAGAACCGGGACGTCATCGTCGCCTGATCGCTGCTGACGGCGGACCGACCTTGCGCAGGAATCCGGCCTTCATGTGCGTGGTGACGCGCCACGAGGGTGTCGCCTTCCCACGTGCCGGTGGTGAAGCCTGCGCGCGTGTGCTCGGCATAGGCTGACGGCTGCGGCCGCCCGTCCATCCAGATCGTCATCGGCGCGCGATCTTCCCAGGCGCCGATGGTGTAGGAGATCACGCCGCCGCGCACCGGATCGGTGTCGCTCCAGATCTTCAAGCCGAACGGACCCTGCACGAAGTAGAACTGCGGCCAGCCCTCGCACTGGCGCTCGACCATCGCCAGCTGCGACTCGTTGTAGGTGAGCGCCCGGGTCCGCGCCTCGTCGTTCAGCGGCAGGCCGATGTAATCGACCGGGAACGAATCGCGCGAGATGTCCTCGGTGTTGCGCGCCGCCCACGAGCCGGCAAGCTCGAACTGCGCGGTCGCCGTGCGGCTCATCGGCGCCAGCAGCACGAAGACCACGAGCGCCGTCCGCATCGCTACCACGTGGCCGAGCACGGACTGGGATCCCATTTCGACCCGTCCGCTTCCTGCTTGAAGTGCGAGCTGATGATGTAGGGCTGGGTCAGGTAGCGCGGATCGTCCACCACGGTGGTCACGACCAGCAGCCGTCCGTCGCCGGGAAGCGGCGAGACGTCGAAATACTCCGTCAGCCTGGCGTCGGCGCTGTAGGGCACGCCGTTCTTGCGCAAGTACCCCGCCCGCATGTTCGTCGTGACCACGGTCAGCGAACCGCCGCGCGGCGGCGCGGCCGGGTTGCCGCCACGTCCCGCCAGGTTCCACTGAGCGATGGAGGTGCCTTGCCACGTCGGCTCCCCGGCCGGCTGCGGAGAAGCGCCAAACCGGAAGAGACGCGTCTGCGTGCCGGCGTCGGCATCGAGACGCAGCGTGTTGTCGTCGTCCCAGGTCATGCGGATCCGGCCGGGCACACGCAGGATCGCGGCCGCGCCGTAGGACCGGCACTGGTTGCCCGCCGCTTCGTCGGCCGCAGGGTCCCAGGCGTTGACCACCTGGAGCGCTTCCTTCGAGATCGGAATGCCGCGGTAGTCGCCCTTGGCCGGGGTGAGCATCCGGTACCGCCAGTCCTCGTTCACGAGGGCCACCCAGGTGCCGGTGAGGTCGATTGGGGCCGACGCACGGCCCGTGGGCGGCGGGCCGCCGCGGCCCTGCGCGCGTGCACCGGCCGGAACGAGGAACAGCGCGGCGAGGATGATCCCGAACGCCGCCCGCCGCACCGTCATTTCTTCTCGGGTTCGACGCCGGGCTTGGCTCCGTGCTCGATCAAGTACGCGGCGACGGTTTCGAGCTTCTGGGTCTTTGCCACGTCCAGCGCACGCCGGCCGTCGGTGTTCTCGGCGTTCACGTCCACGCCCGCGTCCAGCGCCATCTTCACGGCCTCGATGATCAGCGCCTCGCGCGCGGCACGATCGGGCGCGACCCACGGAGCGCCGCCGCCACCCATCCCCACGGCGGCCATCAGCGTCGTGATCGATTCGTACCTGTCGTCGTAGGCCTTCCCGCCGCGGCCGTCCACGATGCGGTGGCTCTTGTGCACGAACTTGGGGTCGGCCCCGCGCGCGGCCAGCAGGCGCATCACCCGCGGCTGCGTGAAGCGCGACGCCAGCCAGTACGGCGTGGCGCCCACCAGCTCGGGCTCGAAGTTGTAGTCGCGCGACGTCCGGCGGGTTGGCGTCCAGTTCTTGAGCGGCATGCTGCGGGTCGGCGCCGTGATCGAGGAGCGCCGTGACCATGCGCTCGTCGCGCCGCATGATCGCCGCGTGCAGGGGCGCGAATCCGGCCCCGGCCGCGTTCGGGTCCGCGCCCTTGTCCAGCAGGAACTCGACCAGCTCGGTGAAGCCGCCGTGGGCCGCCAGCGCGGTGGCGCTCACGCCCCAGGCGTCGGTGTCGTTGACGTTGGCGCCGGCGCCGACCAGCAGCCTCGCCGACTCGAGATCGCCCGAACGGGCCGCGAACATCAGCGCCGTATCCCGTCCGTAAGGGATCGAGCGGTTGTATTCAAGGCGCCCGTGCGGCGATACCGCCTCGACCTGGCTCCAGGTGTCGGTGCGGGCGGCGATGTCGGCGCCGTGTGCCAGCAACACCTTGACCACGTCCGGATGGCGCTGCGCCGCCGCCCACATCAGCGCCGTCTGGCCGCGCGCCGCGCGGGCGTTCGACCTTGGCGCCGGCCTCGATCAGCTGCGCCACGATGTCGGCGCTGCCCACGCGAGACGCGACCATCAGCGGCGTCTCGCCGAGCAGCAGTGCCGCGTTGGGATTGGCCCCGGCCCGCAGCAGCCGCCGCACCATCGCCGTGCTGCCGTTCAGGCTGGCGATCCACAGCGGCGTGGCGCCCAGGTCGTTGGCGGCGTTGACCTTGGCTCCCGCGCGCAGCAGCAGTCCGGCCATCTCCACGTCGTCGTGATGGCTGGCCCAGTGCAGCGCCGTGGTGCCGTCCCCTTCCGCGCCGTTCACGTCAGCCGGCTTCTGCAACAGCAGCTGCCGCACCGCCTCGCGGTCCTTGCCCTTCGCGGCCGCGACCACCGACACCTGCGCCGCGGCCGGCACGGCGAACACGACCGCGAGCAGCAAGGCCACGAATGCAGTTCCGCACCGCCACGAATGCAGTTCCGCCTGCAGTTTCTGAATTCTGAATTCTGAATTCTGAATTGTCACCGACAGCGCTCCTACACCCCCGGCAAGCGTGTCGATGTCCAGCTTGCCGGTACTGGCGCCGACCTTCTCCACCGGCACGCCCAGCTTGTCCATCAGCGTCACCAGCAGGTTGGCGTTGGTGATCTTGTCCTTGTCGCTGAACGCCAGGTGGCGGCCGCCGCGCCACCGTCCGGCGCCGCCGCCCACCAGCATCAGGGGCAGGTTCTGGCCCGAGTGGCGCGTGCTGTTCGAGATGCCGGCGCCGTACAGGATGGTCATGTGATCCAGCAGCGAGCCGTCGCCGTCGGGCGTCGCGCGCAGCTTGGCGAGATAGCGCGAGAACAGCTGCGTGTGGTAGCGGTTGATCTTCGACAGGTGCGCGATGAGCTCGGGCACGTCGTTGTGGTGCGACAGCGGGTGATGCGCCTCGGGCACGCCGACCTGCGGGTAGGGCCGCGCGCTCTGCTCCTTGCCGATCATGAAGGTGACGACGCGCGTCAGGTTCGACTGCAGCGCCAGCAGCTGCAGATCCATCATCAGCGCGAGGTGATCCTCGAACACCGGCGGGATGCCCTGCGGCTGATCGAGCGATGGCAGCTCGACGTCGCGCTGCTCCTCGGCGCGGGCGATGCGCCGCTCGACGTCGCGCACGGCCTCGGCATACTGCTCGACCTTGACGCGATCCTGCGGGCCGAGTTCGGTCCGCAGCCGGGCCAGCTTGTCGTTCACCGAGTCCAGGATGCTCTTGTGCTGGCGCATGCGCGCCTCGCGCGGGCCGCGCTCGGTGGTGCCGCTGTCGCCGAACAGCCGCTCGAACACGGCGCGCGGGTTGTGCTCCATCGGCAGCGGCTGGGTGGCGCTGCGCCACGCGATCGTGTGGGTGTAGGCGCAGCTCAGGATGCCGGTGCACGCGCCGGCGTTGGCCGGCCCGTCCATCGCCAGCTCCAGCGAGGCCAGCTGCGTCTCCTGCGCGAAGTGCCGCGCCAGCAGCTGGTCCATCGACACGTCGGCAAGGATCTCGACCTCGGTGCTTGCCGCCGCGCGCGGTGCCGGTCAGGAACGAACCCGACGCGCCGGCGTGGATGTAGTTCCAGCTCGAGTTGAGGCCCGACAGCACGAGCATCTGCTCGCGGAACGGCGCCAGCGGCTCGAGGATCGGCGTCAGCTCGAAGCCGCGCCCTTCGGTCTTCGGCAGCCAGTACTGCATGGCCATGCCGTTGGGCACGTAGAACGCCTGGAAGCGGTGCACGGGCTGTGCTGGCGGCGCGCGCACCGCGGCCCGAACGCGGGCACCATCGCATCCAGCATCGGCAGCGCCAGAGCGGCGCCCATCCCCCGCAGCACGGTGCGGCGCGGCAGCGACTTCGATGTGGCGAATGCCATCGTCATCCCCTCTTGTCAGGCGTGCCGGCAGTGCCCGGCGCCTGAAACGCCGGACTTCTCACGATACCCAAAATCAACGACGACCAGCGGTAGCCGCCCGCCGCGGCGTCGCGCACGATGGCGCGAATTGCCGGGCGATCCCGGTGTTCGAGCGGCCGGCCCAACGCGTAGGCCAGCAGTTTCTCCGTGACCGTGCGCGGAAACTGCTCGGGCTGGGCCAGCAGCATGGCGCGCAGGCTGTCCAGGCCGTCGATCGGCGCGCCGTTGGCGGCGGTGCCCCTGGCATCGACTGGATTCCCCGTTTCGTCCGCCGTGCGCCAGGCGCCAATCGCGTCGTAGTGCTCGAGCGCGAACCCCAGCGGATCGATCACCGCGTGGCAGCTCGCGCACGACGGGTTGGTGCGATGCTGCGCCAGCCGCTCGCGGATGGCGGGGATCGCCGCGCCCGGCTTGGCCTCGGCCAGGTTGGTGTCCACGCCCGGCGGCGGCGGGGGCGTCGGCAGGCCCAGGATGTTGTTGAGGATGAACTTGCCGCGCAGCACCGGCGACGTGCGATCCGGATAGGAGGTGGTGGCCAGCAGCGAGCCCTGGGCCAGCAGCCCGCCGCGCTGGCGGCGGTCGGGCAGCGTGACGCGCCGGAAGCGGCTGCCGTAGACGCCGGGCATGCCGTAGTGGCGCGCCAGCCGCTCGTTCACGAACGTGTAGTCGGCCGTCAGCAGGTCGGCCACCTTGCGATCCTCGTCGATGGTGCTGGCGACGAACAGCTCGGTCTCGCGCTCGAATGCCTGCAGCAGGCTGTCGTCATAGGTGGGATAGCGGTCGGGATCGACCACCACCTCGGGCAGCCGCCGCAGGTTCAGCCACTGCGCCGCGAAGTCCGTGACCAGCGCGCCGGCGCGGCGGTCGGCCAGCATGCGCCGCACCTCGCGCGCCAGCACGGCGGGATCGGCCAGGCGTCCGCGCTCGGCCAGGTCGAGCAGCCGTGCGTCGGGGATGCTGCTCCACAGGAAGAACGACAGCCGCGACGCCAGCTCGAACTGGTCCACGCTCGCCGGCGCGCGCGCGATGGACGCGCAGCAGGAAGTCCGGATCGACCAGCACGCGTTCGAGCGCCAGCTGCACGCCGGCGTCGAAGCTGCCGCCATCGCGGCGGCCGCTGTCGAAGAACTCGAGCAGCGTGTCCACGTCCGCGTTCGTCACCGGACGCCGGTACGCCTGCCGCGCGATGCGCGACAGAATCTGCCGCGCGCAGGCGCGCTCGGTGGCCTCGGCTGCGCGGGCGGCAGGTGAACACGCCGCCCGGCGCCGCCGGGCTGTCGCGCCGCGTGTAGGGCCCGCCAATCTGCACCTCGCCCACGTTGGCGTAGCCCATGTAGTCGTTGTCGTTGGTGATGGTGCGGCCGCGCTGCGGCGGTGCGCACCAGTCCCTCGGGCTCCCACAGCTCGCGGACGAAGGCGACGCCGACCACGTGCGGGCCCCCGGTCACCGGCAGGCGCACCTCCAGGCCGGCGTCGCCGCCGGTCTGCATGTAGATCTCCCACTCGGGATCGCCGGCGAAGCCCGGCTCGCCGTCGCCGGCGTAGCTGAGCGCGGCCGGACGGCCCTTGGCGTCGCCGCCGACCACGAACCGCTTCACCAGCTTGCCGTCCAGGCGCACGTCCAGCTGCTGCGGCCAGCCCATGCCCTTCAGGTACTCCTGGTACTGGCGCTGCAGCTTGACCTTGATCAGATACTCGCCGCTGGTGGGAAACACGTGGCGCACGGCGATGCCGCCGCGCGAACCGAACGGCAGGTCGTCGCTCTGGCGATCGTCCTGCAGCACGTGGATCGGAATCTCGAACCGCTCGATGCCGGGCCCGGCGGGCGGCAGGCCCGTGGCCAGCCGCGTCACCTGCCGCGCCACCGACAGGTAGCGCTCGAGGTGAGCCGTCGAGATCGACAGCGCGTCCGCCAGGTTGTCGAAGCTGCCGTCGGCGGTCTCGTCGCCGGGCAGCAGCGGGCGCACGTCGAGGTCGAGGCCGAACAGATCGCGCACCGCGTTGCTGTACTGCGTGCGGTTGAGGCGAGCCACCGCCGGCAGGCGCGCCGGGGCCGGAGCGGCGGCCCAGGCGCGATCGAGCGACTCTTCGAGCGACACTGCCACCGCGTGCGCGACGGCTGGGTTGGGCCGCGGCATGCCCGGCGGCGGCATCGACCCGGCGCGCAGCTTGCCGATCACCTTCTCCCAGGCGTCGGCGTCCTGAGCCGGGTCGGCCGCGTTCAAGGTCTCGAGCGACAGCCCCGCAGTCCGCAGGCGCTGGTTGTGGCAGGTGACGCAGGACCTGCTTGATCAGGGCCTGCGAGTCCGGCGCACCCTGGCCCGGGGCGGAGCCTGACGGGCCGCCGTGTCCGCCCCCGACAGAGACAGGACACACCACGCCGCGAGGGCCAGAGGGACGAGGCGCGCTCGCCCTCTGCCAGGCCCCCGAGGGCCGTCCGCCAAGCGTGCCGACCGTGCGGTGGCATACGGCGTTGTGTTGCGGGTAAAGGCTATCCCCGCGCGGGGGTCGGTCAAGGCCAGAAGTCGCATCCGGCGCCGCCTCGGCCGCGCTGTCGTCCAGACCGCAAAAGGCTCTATTGCAGAACGTGTCCTGACCGGGATTCTTGCCGCCGCGGTCCGTCTTGGGCGGCGGCATTTCACTAGCTGATTACCCAAATCTGGGTAATCCCGGCGAGCCCGGAACATCCGCTCGACTGCTCTGCGTTCCGGACTAATCTATCGCCTCGTTCTCATGCACAAGAGCCTCGACAGCGGCACGGCGCTGATGACGGCGTGGTGGTACCGCCACTACGTCCTGGGCCTGCTGTTCCTGTCGTACGCCATCAACGTGATGGATCGGTCGTCGGTCCTCGCGGTCTCACTGCAGTCCATCAAGGCCGAGTTCGGCGCCACCGACACGCAGCTGGGCTTGTTGACCGGCATCGCATTCGCCCTGTTCTTCTCCACGTTCGGCATCCCGATCGCCGCCCTGGCCGACCGTTCCAGCCGCCGGAACGTGCTGGCGATCTCGATCGCCGTCTGGAGTGGCATGACGGCGCTCTGCGGCATGGCCGTGAATTTCGGGATGCTGTTCGCAACCCGCGTCGGCACGGCGATCGGCGAAGCCGGCGGCACTCCGCCGTCGCATTCGCTGATCTCCGACTACTTTCCGAAGAGCGAGCGCGGACGCGCGTTCGCCATCTTCGCGCTTGGGGGTGCCGTTTGGCACGGCGCTGGGCACCTTCGTCGCCGGCCAGGCCGTGCAGGCCTACGGCTGGCGCACCACGTTCGTGCTGGTCGGCCTGCCGGGCCTGCTGGTCGCGGCGCTGGTAGCGCTGACCATCAAGGAGCCGCCGCGCGGCCTGTCCGATCACGGCGGGCGCGCTGCGGCAGAACGGGCCCCGCGCCGGGCCTGTTCGAAGCGATGACGGTGCTGTGGCGTCGTCCGTCGTTCCGCCACCTGTGCCTCGCCACGGCCCTCCACGCCGTGGTCTGGTACGCCAGCAGCGCCTTCAACGCCGCGTTCCTGATTCGGTCGCATCAGATGACGGCCGCCACCGCGGCCAATTGGCTGACGCTGTTCGCGGTGGTCGGCGGGCTGGGCACGCTGCTCGGCGGCTATCTGGCGGACCGGCTGAGCGTGCGCACCAACGACAAGCGGTGGTATCTGTGGGTGCCCGGCATCGCCACGCTGGCGATCGTGCCGTTCCAGCTCACCGCCTACCTGTCAGGCGGCCTGACCCCGGCGCTGCGAGGCCTTTGCCGCCATGACGTTCCTGTCGGCGGCGTTCTTCGGCCCCACCATCACGATGACGCAGGCGCTGGCCACGCTGCGGATGCGATCGGTGGCCAGCTCGCTGATGCTGTTCGTGCAGACCATGATCGGCTATGGCCTGGGGCCGCTCTTCGCCGGCTACATCAGCGATCGGCTGGCCCCAGCCTACGGCGCGCAGTCGCTCCGCTATGCCCTGGCGCTCATCGGCGCCCTGAACGTGTGGGCGGCGCTGCACTACCTGCTGGGGACCCGGACGCTGAAGGCGGACCTGGCGATGGCCGAGGAGCAATGCCAGGACGGCAAGATCGCGGCGCAGGCCGACGCCGACGGCGTGCTGAGCACGGTGGGGATGCGCACGCAATCCCGAGCCTAGTACACGGTGTCGTTCAACAGCGCCATGAGGTAGCGTCCGTAGCCGTTCGACATCATCGGCTTTGCTAGACGCTCCAGGTCGTCGCTGCTGATCCAGCCTGCCCGGTAGGAGATTTCCTCGGGACAAGCCACCTTTAGCCCCTGCCGCTTCTCGATGGTCGCGATGAACTGGCCGGCCTCGAGCAGCGTGTCGTGCGTGCCGGTGTCCAGCCAGGCGTCGCCACGTGCCAGGATTTCAACCTCGAGCTGGCCTCGGCAAGGTATGTCCGTTGACCGCTACGTGTTCGACGTCTTTCCTGGATCCGACTTATCGGTGCACGACCAGCTAATCTCGCAAGACCTCGGCAAACCCGCGGTGAGCCGCGAGTGCAGCGCAGACGTCGTTCGATGATTGCCGCGAGCGGGCAGCTAGCGCCCGGCGCGAATATTGCCTCGCGATGACCTCGGCCGCGCGCTCATCAATATTTTCGGGCGTGCAGAGGAGGCGTCAGTCTGTCGATTTTTCATACTTGTCGCGCGCGCATCCATGCGTTAGCCGTCGGAGCACTGCTAATTACACTACTGTTAGCCGCGGGTGAAATGCCGGCGGCCGCCCAATCGCCGTCGTTGAATGCCGTGCCAAAGGTGACGCTGACGTCTCCGCAATCATCGACGGTGCGCGCGCCGGCCACGCTCGCTCTCGCCGCCACTGCCAGCGACAGCGACGGCACCATCGCCAAAGTGGCCTTCTACGCGGGCACCACGTTGCTGGCTACCGACACGTCCAGCCCGTTCTCCTTCTCCTGGGCCAACGTGCCCGCGGGCACCTATGCGATCAAGGCGGTGGCCACCGACAACCGGGGGGCCACAGCCAGCTCGGCTACGGCAACGGTAGTAGTAAACACTCCGCCCACCGTGTCGCTGACATCGCCGGCGCAGGGGGCCTCGTTTGCGGCACCGGCCACGGTGGCACTGGCTGCCGCCGCAAGCGACAGCGACGGCACCATCGCCAAGGTGGCCTTCTACTCCGGCTACACGCTGGTGGCTACCGACACGTCCAGCCCGTTCTCCTTCTCCTGGGCCAACGTGCCCGTCGGCACCTATGTGATCAAGGCGGTCGCCACCGACAACCGGGGGACCAGCACCTCCTCCGCAACCCGCACCGTGACGGTAATCGCAAACAGCGCGCCGACGGTGTCGCTGACATCGCCGGCGCAGGGGGCTTCGTTTGTGGCACCGGCCACGGTGGCACTGGCTGCCGCCGCCAGCGACGTTGACGGCACCATCGCCAAGGTGGTTTTCTACGCCGGTACCACGCTGGTGGCTACCGACACAGCCAGCCCGTTCTCCTTCTCCTGGGCCAACGTGCCTGTGGGCACCTATGTGATCAAGGCGGTGGCCACCGACAACCGGGGGACCAGCACCACGTCCGCGACCCGCACCGTGACGGTAACCGCAAGCGGCGCGCCGACGGTGTCGCTGACATCGCCGGTGCAGGGCGCCTCGTTTGCGGCACCGGCCACGGTGGCACTGGCTGCCACTGCCAGCGACATTGGCGGCACCATCGCCAAGGTGGTCTTCTACGCCGGCACCACACTGCTGGCGACCGACACGTCCAGCCCGTTCTCCTTCTCCTGGGCCAACGTGCCCGTGGGCACCTATGTGTTCAAGGCGGTGGCCACCGACAACGGGGGAACCAGCACCACCTCCGCGACCCGCACCGTGACGGTAACCGCAAACACCGCGCCGACGGTGTCGCTGACATCGCCGGTGCAGGGGGCCTCGTTTGCGGCACCGGCCACGGTGGCACTGGCTGCCACTGCCAGCGACATTGGCGGCACCATCGCCAAGGTGGTCTTCTACGCCGGCACCACGCTGCTGGCGACCGACACGTCCAGCCCGTTCTCCTTCTCCTGGGCCAACGTGCCCGTGGGCACCTATGTGTTCAAGGCGGTGGCCACCGACAACGGGGGAACCAGCACCACCTCCGCGACCCGCACCGTGACGGTAACCGCAAACACCGCGCCGACGGTGTTGCTCACCACGCCGGCGCAGTGGGCCTCGTTTGCGGCACCGGCCACGGTGGCACTGGCTGCCGCCGCCAACGACATTGACGGCACCATCGCCAAGGTAGCCTTCTACGCCGGCACCACGCTGCTGGCGACCGACACGTCCAGCCCGTTCTCCTTCTCCTGGGCCAACGTGCCCGTGGGCACCTATGTGTTCAAGGCGGTGGCCACCGACAACGGGGGAACCAGCACCACGTCCGCGACTCGCACCGTGACGGTAACCGCTACAAACAACCCGGCAGTGGTATCGCTGACCTCGCCGGCACAGGGGGCTTCGTTTGCGGCACCGGCCACAGTGGCACTGAAAGCGTCCGGCAGCGACACCGACGGCAGTGTTGCGATGGTAGGCTTTTACGCCGGAACGACGCTGCTCGGCACGGACGCCACGGCTCCATACGAGTTCGTGTGGACAAACGTGCCCGCGGGCTCCTACAGTCTGACGGCGGTGGCGCGCGACAACCTCGGCGCCGTCACGGTGTCGAGCACCCGCGACATAACCGTGACCGCCACCGGCACATTGTCCAGGGCGGTGTTCACCCCCGCCAGCATCCACAACCTGGTGGACCGCTACGTGCTCGACATCTTTCGAGCGGGGTCCGACCCATCGGTGGCCGTCCCGCTGGTGTCACAGAACCTGGGCAAACCCGCAGTGGTGAACGGCGAGTGCGTCGCAGACATCCGTTCCATGATTGCCGGCTTGCCGGCGGGCACCTACATCGCGTCGGTGTATGCGGTGGCCGTGGAAGGGACGCTGCGCAGCGCCCCCTCGGCCCCCTTCAGTAAGTAAGGGCAAGCCCGCGGCGACTGACGATGAGTGAGCGTGCAGCCCAATCGTCTGTTTTCCTTTATCGGCGGCGGCGACGGGCCCTGGCGAGTCGCGAGCAGCCGCGCCATTGTCGGCGACGCGCTTCCCGCAGCACCCGCGTCCGCGTCGTGCGCGGGACACGAGACCCCGAACGGCTCCCCCTGGACGCTTAGCGGGCTGACCAGCAACGAGCGCTACGTCACGCGGCCGGAGAAAACCAGCCTGGTGGCCGCGTCAGCCGGGCCTCGGCCGACCCGAGGCTACGTGCGCGGCACTGATTCCGATCTCCAAGGACGACGAGTGGTGGGCCTCACGCAGGACGAGCGCCGGCAGGTGTTCGAGGAGACATCCGGACACATCCGGATCGGGATGGACTACCTCCCCGCCGTTGCGCGCCGACTGCACCATTGCCGCGACCTCGGCCGGCCCGAGCCCTTCGACTTCCTGACCTGGTTCGAGTTCGCGCCGGCCGATGCGCCGGCTTTCGACGACGCTGCTGGCGCGGCTGCGGAGCACGCCGGAGTGGCGCTACGTGAGCCGGGAGGCCGACATCCGGCTCGAGCGAGAGTGACACACCCGGATGGAACCCCGTCGACCGGCTGCGTCGGCCCCGGCACGGTAAGCTAGGCGCGCGCCGGCCGCGTCGCCCGCGCACAGGAGGTCACCATGCACGCCCGGTTGTGGTTGCTCGCGTCGGCCGCCGCATTACTCGTGGTGCTCGCGTTCGACGGTCCCCACCACCCTTGCCCAGTCGCAAGCCGCGCTCACCGGCGTCGTGTCCTCGGCCGAGGAGCCCGCCATGGAAGGCGTGCTGGTGACGGTCAAGCAGGCGGGATCCAAACGGGCGACCACGGTCGTCACCGGCAGCGATGGGCGCTACCAGTTCCCACGCACACGGCTGGAACCGGGCACCTACGCGGTGTCCATCCGCGCCGTCGGCTACGACCTGGCCAGCGAGCCGACGGTGACGATCGCCGCGTCGGGCACCGCCACCGCCAACCTGACCCTGCGCAAGGCGCACAACCTGGCCTCGCAGCTGACCAACTCGGAGTGGCTGGCCAGTTTCCCGGGCACCGACCAGCAGAAGGCGTCGGTGCGCGGCTGCGCGCACTGCCACACGCTGGGACTGGTCGTAATTCCAAGCACGACGCCGAGTCGTTCACCAAGGTGGTGGAGCGGATGTCGGGCTATCCCCCGCTGGCGTTCCCGCTGATGCCTCAGCGGACCCCGGCCCCGCGCATCGGCCCCGGCGCCGTGCCGCGTGAACAGCAACTGCAGGGGTGGCGCACGCAGGCCGATTATCTGAGCACCCTGAACATGGGCACCGGCACCTGTGGAACTACGCGCTGAAGACGTTTCCACGGCCGAGCGGCGCCGCCACGCGCGTGATCTACACCGAGTACGACCTGCCGGCTCGCACGCGCCAGCCGCACGACGTGATCGTGGACTCGCTCGGGCACGGTCTGGTACGCCGCCTTCGGCGAGCAGATCATCGGCAAGATGGATCCAACGACCGGCAAGATCACCGAGTTCACTGTGCCGACGCTCAAGCCGGCCGCGCCGAAGGGCATCCTCGGCATGCGGTTCGACGAGGACGAGAACCTGTGGATGGCGCTGCAGTTCCAGGGCGGGGTTGCGAAGTTCGACACCAGGACCGAGAAGTTCCAGGTCTGGAGCCTGCCGCCGCATCTTAACGGTGACCACGTGCAGATCAACCAGATCAGCCCCGGGCGCCACAAGGTGGACGGGAAGGTGTGGCTGCAGGATGCCGGCACCTACACCGTTCTGCGGCTGGACGTGAAGAGCGGCGAGTTCGAGATGTTCGCGCCCTACCCGATTCCGCGGCCCAACGTCTACGACGTGATCCCCGACAAGGACAACAACGGCTGGTATCTGCCGCTCGGCGCCGAGGAAGTGGGCCGCATCGACGCCAAGACCGGCGCCATCACGATGTTCAAGACGCCAACCAAGGGGTCGGGGCCGCGGCGCGGCATGATGGACGCCGAGGAGCGGCTGTGGTTCGGCGAGAACCGCGGCGACAAGATCGGGATGTTCGACACGAAGACGCGCCAGTTCAAGGAGTGGCAGCCGCCGACGCAAGGCTGGCCCTACGACGTCATCGCCGACCGCACCGGCGAGGCGTGGGCGGGCAACGAATACAACGACCGCATCGTCCGCCTGAACCCCGCCTCCGGCCGGATGATCGAGTACCTGCTGCCCCGCCAGACCAACGTGCGCCGCGTGTGGGTGGACAACCGGACGACGCCGGTCACTTTCTGGGTCGGCAACAACCACGGCGCGTCGATCGTCAAGCTGGAACCGTTGGAGTAAGGGCTCCAGGCTCCAGGCCCCAGGCTCCAGGTCTTTACTGGAGACTGGAGACTGGAGACTGGAGACCGTGGACGCGCCTCAGCGCGTCCGCTCGTTGTCGTACGCGGTGCTGACGTAGTTGTCGTCGAGGTCGGGACGCAGCAGCACGGTGGTGAACATGAACGACATCACGTAGCGGCCGTCCGCGACCCGGGTCACGTTCAGCGTCTGCTGCTCGCGGACGTGCCACTCGACCAGGGCCTCCCAGACCCGCACGCCCACCTCGATGAATTCCGGATAATGGTGCGAGGCTTTCAGGAATATCCGCTGCTGCTCCTGAACCTGGCGCACCACGCGCCAGTGCGCGTTGCGGTTCTCCGCTTGCCGCTGCAGCGTGTTGTCGATGTCGTGCAGCGCGGATGCCACGGCCTGTTGGTCGCCTTCCTGCCCGCCGGCAGCCGCCTCGACGGCGCGGCCAGCGCCGTGGAGCCGAGGCCGACCAGCAGTCCGGACTGGATCGCGAGGCGTCGGTTCATGGCGAGCTCTCCTACCGCTGCTCCGTCACCGTCAGCGTGGCCCTGTAGTCGCCCTTCTCAATCGTGCGGCTGCTGAACGGATACGGCTGCAGTTCCTTCAACTCGACGCGCAGTCCTTGAAACACGTCGGCGGCCCGGGACGCATCGCCGGTGTGCAACTCGAGCGTCGTGGCGGCGGTGCCGGCCGTCGCCTGCAGCCGCACGATCGCATCGCCGCCCTGGATGCAGATCGCGTCCGCCGGACATCGCGAGTCGCCGGACACCTCGACGAACTCGAGCCGGACGCGCGGGGTGTCGAGCGTGGCCGTCTCGCCGACGGCCAGCGTGAACCGCTCGTTCAGGGTGACCGAGGGCCGGTTGGGCACCCGTCACAGGCCGTCACCCAGAGAAGACAAACCACCCAGAGAAATCGCTGCACGACCGGTAAAAGCAGTGTTTATGCCAACCCTCGCCGCACTATCGGACGCGGGATCAAGGCCGCTGGGGCGTCGACGGCGACCGAGTCCTCGAACTGCCGGCGGTCGGCCAGCAACCACCGCACGGCCTCATACCAGGCATACGGAATCGTGAGCCAGATGACCGGCAGCATCAGCAGCCGCCGGGCGGCGCGGCGGCGGGAGCCGAGATACCACAAGTGGCCGCCAAACCCCCCGGCCACCAGCGCCAGCACGACGGCGAACAGGCGGTTCGGCGGATCGCGCCACTCGTGCCCCATTCGCGTGAACAGCTTGCGGCAGGCCGCCCGCAGCGGGCCGGCATAGGGCCGCAGCATCACGGTGCGCAGGATGTCGCTCGGCCCGTAGACCATCGCCGGAATGCGAG
>CAVQMT010000024.1:12500-94819 GCA_963713655.1 uncultured Acidobacteriota bacterium | reverse complement strand
CCTTCAGGTCGCCGAGGTGCGCGGCCACCATCATCACCTCGTCGGGCTTGAGGTCAGGAAATCGGCGGCCGACTGGTAGACCTCGCGATCCGGCTTGTAGTGACGCACCAGCTCGGCGCCCAGGATGCAGTCCCACGGCAGCCCGGCATGCTTCGCCATGTCGGTCATCAGCGCGATGTTGCCGTTCGACAGCGGCGCGATGATGAACTTGCTTCTTCAGGCGCGTCAGCCCGGCGACGGCGTCGGGCCAGGGCCGCAGCCGATGCCACGCGCGATTGAGCGTCGTCGATCTCGGCTTCCGACAGCGCCGGTGATGCCGAACTCCGACCAGCAGCCGGTCGAGCGTCATCCGGTGCAGGCCGTCGAGCTTGGTCCACGGCAGCTCGCCGGTGCGGACGCGGTTCATGCTGGGCGCGTAGCCGGCGCGCCAGGCGTCGGCGAACTTCGCGCCGTCCACCGTCAGCCTCTTCCGCTTCGCCAGCGCTTCGACTTCGCGCGTCACCGACGTGCGCCAGTCCACGACGGTGCCGAACACGTCGAACACGAGCGCCTTCACCGCTCGCAGGCCGGAAGCAAGCGGCTGTGAGCTTTGCATGATCGATTCCCTCGAGAGCGCGGTGGTGCCAAGCCCTGAACCGACGATGGCCGCGGCGCCGGCACGGAGCGCCGCCCGCCGGGAGATCCTGTTCCCCATCCTGTCCTCCTGCGAGCAACCACATAATGCCTTGCCTTCGATCCTGACGGTAAAGAACAGTGTCCCGGTGACGCAAATGTCCCGGACGGCGGGATGGGTGCTGCTGCTGGTTCCCATGTACGCCTGCGGCGGTGGGCCCGCCATAGAGCCAGCGACCCTGGTGCTGCGCGGCGGCAAGATCCTCACCGTCGACGAGGCCAGGCCCGAAGCGCGGGCGATGGCCGATCCGCGGCTCCCGCATCGTCGCCTGGGCACGCGCCGAAGAGCTCAGGCCTACGTCGGTCCCGCCACTGAGGTCATCGATCTCGGCCGGCTTGACCGCCGTGCCGGCTTCATCGAAGGCCACGGCCACTTCATGGGCCTCGGCCAGTCGCGCATGGTCGCTCGACCTCACCGACGGGCGCGAACTGGGACGACATCGTGGCGATGGTGCGCGGCGCGGCGACTGCGCGCTGCGCCCGGCGAGTGGATCCTCGCGGCCGCGGCTGGCATCAGGAGAAGTGGTCGTCGCCGCCGCAGCCGAATGTCGAAGGCTTTCCGGTCCATGACGCGCTGAGCCAGGCGTCGCCGGACAACCCGGTGTTCCTGGACGCATGCCAGCGGCCACGCGGGCTTCGTCAACGCGAAGGCGCTGGCGGCGGCGAACATCACTCGCGCCACCGCCAATCCGTCGGGCGGCGAGATTCTCAAGGACGCGGCCGGCCGGCCCATCGGTCTGCTGCGCGAAACCGCCTCCGACCTTGCCGGCAGCGCGCTCGAGGACTCGCGGTCGACGCAGACGCCCGCGGAGCGTGACGCCGATGCCCGCCGGCAGATCGGCCTGGCCGTCCAGGACAGCCTGCGAAAAAGGCATCACCTGCTTTCAGGACGCCGGCTCGAGCTTCGCCACCATCGACGTGCTGAAGCAGGCGCGGCCGAAGGCGCTCTTGGCATCCGGCTGTGGGTGATGGTGCGCGACAGCAACGAGACCATCGCCGCGAAGCTGGCGCCGTACCAGGCGGTTGGTCTCGACGACCACCACCTGACGATCGCGGCGATCAAGATGATCGCTGACGGCGCGCTCGGCTCGCGCGGCGCCTGGATGCTCGAGCCCTACAGCGATCTCGCCGTCGAGCATCGGCCTCCACCGACCGCCCGAAAGCGTCGCGCAGACGGCGCGGCTCGCCGCCGAACGGCGTCCAGCTGGCCGCGCACGCCATCGGCGATCGCGCCAACCGCGAAGTGCTGAACATTTACGAGCGCGCGTTCAAGCAGCGCCCGGGCGAAGGACTTCCGCTGGCGCATCGAGCACGCGCAGCACCTCGATCCCGCGGACATCCCGCGCTTCGGCGCAGCTGGGCGTGATTGCGGCAATGCAGGGCATTCATGCCACGTCCGACGCGCCCTACGTGCCCGCGCGTCTCGGCGCGAAGCGCGCGTGGCCGAGGGCGCCTACGTGTGGCGGAAGCTGATCGACGGCGGGGCGATCATCGACCAACGGCACCGACGTGCCGGTCGAGCGCATCGAGTCCGATCGCAGAACTTCCACGCCTCGATCACTCGCAAGACGAACGGACGGCAGCCGTGTTCTTTCCGCGACAGCGGATGACGCGCGCGGAGGCGCTGCGCTCCTACACCTGCAATGCCGCGTATGCCGCCAAGGAGGAGCACCTGAAAGGATCACTGGCGGTCGGCAAGCTCGCCGATGTCACGGTGCTCACTCAGGACATCATCGTTGCCCCCGACAACTACCTGCCGTCAACCGAGATCGCCTATACCATCGTCGGCGGCAAGGCGATGTACCGGCGGCGCGGCCGCCGGCTCAGGCCAGCGTTAGCGCCAGCTGGCGTTCCAGGTAGTCCACCACGCGCTCGAACGGATCGAAGCCGAACGCCGCCGCCACCGACGGACGCAGGTTCGAGTTGGCGTTGATGTCGTAGAACACCGCCGGCCGTCGGGCGTCTCCAGATACTCGATGCCGCCGACGTCGAGGCGCGCCGCGTGCACGATCGCCGCCGCCGTTTCCACCGCGTCGCGGGCACCTCAGGATAGGGGTAGAACTCCACCGGCGGCGCCGCCACTGTCGCCGCCGGCACCTCGCACACGCCATCCCCGTCATCCGGATTGCAGACCGGCGACGGGCACAGGTTGAAGCGCCCGTGCGTCTTCACCCGCATCGCGTACAGCAGCTCGCCGCCCAGGAACTCCAGCCGGACGATGCCCTGTTCCGGGTCATGCGGCAGGTACTCCTGCAGCAGGAACAGGTTGTCGGGCAGCCACACGGCCGGGTCCGCGGGAAGATCGCCTCGACCTCCGCCATCGAGTTCACCACCTGGATGCGCGCGCCGCTGCCGCCCTGATCGGGCTTCAGCACCGCCGGCCAGGCGATCGCGCTTGGCACCGCGCAGCGCGCTGACGTCGTTGAAGGTGATCGACCGCGGCGTGTCGATGCCGAGCGTCTGGAGCAGCGTGGCTTGGGCGCTCTTGCTCAACTCCAGCGCGAACACGTCGGCGCCGTTCAGCACCCGCGCGCCACGGCGCTCCAGCGTCCGCATGTAGGCCAGGGCCAGGGGCACCGCCCGCGTGTTGCCGCGACGTAGGCGCTGGGGCTGGCCTGGTTGAAGTAGAGCCGCGCCGCGGGCTCTTCGACGTTGCTGAACGCCGCCTGCTTCAGGTCGAACGGCGCATACGAACGCCGCGCCGCTCGAGTGCCTCGAACAACGGCTTCTGCCACTCGGGGTGCTCGTGGATGACGACCAGGTCGGGCTTCATGAAGCCGATCCTGCCACATGCCGATAACCGGCTAGAATGCGAGGCATTATGACTGAACACTTCCGCGCTGCCGCCGTTGGAATCGCTGTGGCCATTAGCCTGGGCGCGCTGCCTCCGCTTGTGCACGCGCAGGCGCCCCCGCCCGCCTCGAGGCCCGCCCCCCTCTTCAAGGAGGACTGGAAGCTGCCGCCGCATCAGGGAGCGCCGAACGGGCGAGAACATGCGCGTCACGCCGGCGGTCGTGACCAACCCGAATATAGAAGCGAAGCTCTACGGCACGCACGCCTCGGTGATCCGCGCCGCCGAGCACGAAGGTCGCTTCGATTTGTGGACCGGCATGGCCACGTCGCCGGTGGCGGTGACGCTCAGGGACAAACGCAACTTCGTGGACCTGAGCGGTCTGGCGCGCCTGCGCTGGATGGTCCGCACGTCCAGCATCCACACGCTGTATCCAGTGGTGAAGCTGGCCGACGGCACCTTCATCGCCGGCAACCGCGGCGTCTCGACCGATGGCGAGTTCCTCCAGGTCGAGATCTCGTTCGGCAACATGAAGTGGTTCAAGCTGGACCCGACCAAGGTCGTGGTGACTTCGCAAGTGATGAATCCGGACCTGAGCAAGGTTGACGAAGTGGGACTGGCGACCTTGGCCCCTGGCGGCGGCCACGGCGTCGCCGGCTCGGCCAATCTCTCCACCGTCGAACTCTTTGCCAGGCCCGTACCCCGATAGCCCCGATAACACTCTCGCTGGAGGCCTGGATGATTGAGGTTCGTGCCCGCGCCGTTCTTGCTCTTGCCGTCGTCTCGGCGCTGACCATCAGCGCCTGTGAGAACAACGAATCCACGGCGCCGACCCCGGTCGCCACGTCCGCTCCAGCGCCAGCCCCTACCCCTGCTCCCTCTGGTCCGACCTTCACGGTCAGCGGCACCATTTCAGAGACGGCGCCCACGACCTCGACGCGCGTGCCCGACGCCGAAGTGCAGCTGTCGGGCAGCGTCGCCACGGGCTCGATCGCCGACGGCACGTTTACCGTCCCGAATGTCGCCAACGGCACCTACACCCTGCGGGTCGCGAAGGCGGGCTACGAAACGGCGACGCAGTCGGTCACCGTGTCGGGCGGGAACGTCAGCGGCATCCAGGTCAACCTGCTGCCGGTGTTCCGCTGGGTCGACCAGGAGTTCTATCACCCGCTCGGACCGAGCGCTTCGTCGTCGTGCCCGGGCTTGAGCAACGGCCGGCCGTGCCGGGCCTATCCGGTGGCGTCGCACCACAGCGGCGACGTACGGGCGTTCGCGGCCTGGAATTCGACTGCGGCGGACTACGACATGGAGTTCTGGTGTAGCGGTGTCCGCGTCGAGCGCCGCGGCCAGGTGGGTAACGATTACGACGAGATCCTGCCGCACATCAACGCCGGACAGTCGTGCGCCATCTACGTCGTGCACATGAGTGGCAGCACGCTGCAATACACGCTCTACCTCCGGTATCCCTACTGAGGAGCCCATGCGCTGCGCAGCTGCACTGCTCGTATGCGTCCTGGCCATCACCGCATGGCTGGTACCTCGAGCCGCGCTGGCGCAGCTGCCCGACTGGAGCGGTGTGTGGACGATGGTCGGGCCGACCGTGTTCGACACCGCGACGCAGACCGGCAAGGGCGCCGTTACCACGCCGGGTGTTCGAGAGCACCCGCCGTACAACGCCGAGTGGGAGGCGATCTACCGCACCCACCTCGATTTGCGGGACAAGAACCGCTTTCCCGACACGATTCGAACTGCGGCGTCCCGGCGGGCTTTCCCCGTCTCTTCAACCTGCCCGACACCTACGAGTTCATCGTCCGGCCGGAACAAGTGTGGGTGCTGACCGAGAACGGCCCCAACATCCTGCGCGTCTACACGGATGGCCGTCCCCACCTCGCCGATCAATGGGAGACCTATACTGGTGACTCCGTCGGCCACTGGGAAGGCGACACCCTGGTGTTCACGACGCGGGCGCTGAAGGGCTTCCGCGACAAGGACGTGATCCTGGACCGCACGGGACTGGTGCTGAGCGACAAGGCCCACGTCACGACGCGCATGCGCAAGCTCGACCCCGCCACGCTCGAAGTGCGGATGACGATTGAGGATCCGATATCGCTCACCAGGCCGTGGCCGGTCACGAAGCAGTTTCGCAAGCAGCCGGCCGGGACCCGCGTCTACGACTACGGCTGCGCCGAGAACAACCGCAATCCCGTGGATGCGACCTCCGGGAAGACGCTGATTCTCGGTCCCGACGGCGCCGTGCTCAACAAGTAGGCAGGGGACGACCATGCGACAGAAGCTCGTGGCGGCGGTCGTGATGCTGCTGGCGGCGCGCGCTGCCGGTTGCGCGCGCACCACTCGGCGGCCGGGTTCGACAACACCAAGGTCAAGGAGATCACCGGCACGATCAAGGAGTTCCAGTTCAAGAACCCGCACAGCTGGATCCAGGTGATTGTCGAGGACGACAAGGGCCAGCAGACCGAGTGGAGCGTCGAGTGGGGCAGCCCGAACAACCTCGGGCGGCAAGGCATCCGGCCCTCCACGTTCCCGCCGGGCGCCAAGGTCACCATCCGGCTCAACCCGATGGACAACGGCGGCCCGGCCGGAGGATTCGTCGGCGCCAGGTTCCCGGACGGCAAGACGGTCGGCCGCTGGGAATAGAGGTCCCGCCCGCGGCAAAAGAATCCCCAGCCCGTGGTAAGATTCTTACCAGTCTTATTCTTACCATGCGGATTACCAGCAAAGGCCAGGTCACCATCCCACAGGCGATCCGCGAACAGCTCGGCCTGTTGCCGAACACGGAAGTCGAGTTCGCGATCGAGCGGGGTGTCGCGGTTCTCCGTCCGAAGCGTGGAACCCTTCCGCGGGCACAACGCCTCGTCGGCCACTTGAAAACGCACGGCGCCAAGATGCGGATGTCGAGCGCGGAGCTGCTGGCACTGCTCCGGGAAGAGCCGGATGAGCTCGACGCTGGTTGACTCGAACGTACTCATCGACCTGTTCGACGAGGATTCGGAGTGGCGCGAATGGTCGGACGCGATGCTGACCCGATGCGCCTCCCGGGGTCCCCTGGTCATCAACCCGATAGTCTTTGCTGAAGTGGCAGCCGGCTTCGACTCCATCGAGGACGTGGAGTCGGCGCTCCCTGAGACCTACCTGCGGCGTGAACCGCTGCCGTGGGCAGCGGCGTTCCTCGCCGGGCGAGCGTTCGTCCAGTACCGCCGGCGTGGCGGCAAGACCACGGCGCCATTGCCCGATTTCTACATCGGCGCCCACGCGGCCGTTGCCGGCCATGCGCTGCTGACCCGGGACGCCCGCCGATACCGCGACTACTTTCCCAGGTTGCGCGTGATCGCCCCGTAGAACGCACGTGTAACGCCATCGCCGCGGTGGACAGGAATGGACATCCCACACGGTAATCCGACAAGTTCGGCGCGACCGGCCTCCAAATGACTCGTTCGTGCTAGGTTAGCCGTGTTTTTGGGGGGACAAGGCCGGGTTGCCTGCCCTCGCGGGTTGTTGGCGTTCCCTGTTGCGCGCCGCCATGTCGCACAGCGTCCTTCGTGCCGTCGTCGTCCTCTCGACCCTGGCAGCTGCCTCGACGCAGCTCCACGCCCAGGCGCCGCGCCTCGTGATCCGCATGTACGACGTGGCCGCGGCCGGACCCGAGGTGCGGGCCGAGGCCATGCGGACCGCCGCGGCCATCGTCGACGACGCCGGCGTGATCGTGACGTGGATGGACTGCAGCCGGGGCGGCGCCGACCACCCGTGCCGCACGGTGCCCGGCGCGCGCGAGCTGGTGGTGCGCATCATGCCGATGCCCGATGCGGCGCTGAGCCGGTCGCGAGACGCGCTCTCGATTCGAGCTTTCTCAGGCGCCGTCGATCTGCAGCTGGGGTTCGCCGCGGTGGGCGATTCGTCGAGGCGGGGATTCTTGCCACCGTCTACTACGAAAGCGCCCAGTCGGTAGCCCGGAACAGCGGCGTGCCGGCCAGCCGCTTGCTGGGCCGCGCGATTGCCCACGAGGTCGGACACCTGCTGTTGCCGGGTGGACGGCACAGCCCCAGCGGCCTGATGCGGGCGCCGTGGGTCTATGAAGAGCTGATGGAGAACCGGCGAGAAGACTGGGTCTTCTCGCCGCAGGATGGCCGCCAGCTGCGGCAGCCGTAGCTCGCCAGCCAGATTAGCGAAGTACGAACTTCAGGCCGAAGTTGCCGTCGTCGCGGCGCTCGCGATAGGCGCCGTGGCAGTTCTGGCACAGCGTGTTCAGCGCCGTGGCCGATGTCTTCGCGGCCTCCCAATCACCAGCAGCGCTGGCGCGTTCGATCGCCGCCACGTGCCCGCGCGCCTCGCGCGCCCAATCCTGGGCCGGTGCCGAGCGCCAGCTTCGACCAGATCGGTTCGGTCTGCGCGAACGCCGCGTCAAGCTTTGCCGCATGCTCCTTCACCGGCTCGATCTTCGACGCCTGCGTGGCCGTGCGCAGCGTGTTCACCGAGGCGCTGATCGCCTTCATCGCCGCGCTCAGCGTGATCTCGTCCGGACCCGGGCGGCGGGCGCAGCGCCAGTTCCTTGTAGGTGGAGTCGAGCACCGAGCTGGCCACCAGCACCGGCTGGCCGTCATACGCCGCTCCGGCTTCGGCGTCGATGTCGGGCGTGTAGCTCGTGGCCAGGCGGGCAAACGACGCCGAGCCGAACTTCATCAGCTGCCCCTTGATCTGCAGATAGCTGTTCGGGCTCAGCGGGCGGTCGAGGAACGGGGCCACGACGAGCACCGGCGAGCCGATCGCCGTCACCGAGGTCGCGCTCGCCGCCTTGCGCTGATCGACGACGAACATCGTCTTGGACAGCACCCGATCGACGCCGGCCGAGATCGTCACCAGCTTGTCGTAGTAGGCCTCGGGAGTGCGGACGAGCGACGTCGTCGCCACCGGCAGGCCCTGCGTGGAGTTGTCGCGGTTGCGCCGCTGGGCGTCGGTGGCCGCGGTGCCCGCCAGCAGCAGGGCCGCGGCCGCGGCCAGGCTCACGAGGCGCCCGATTGTGGTCGAGGTGCGCATCGCCGTTACCTCGCCTGACCCTGGAGCTTCTTGAGCGCCTCCTGGCGCCGCTCCTGCTCCTCGAGCAGCCGCCGCTGGATGTCGGACGGGTTGACCGCGTCCTCGGCGGCCTCGTCCTCGATCTCGCTGCGGATCGCGCCGCCCAGGTTCGTGCCCTTGTCGCTGGCGTCGAGGCCGCGCGCCACCATCAGCTCGCGCAGCAGCTTGGCGGTGTGCATGTTCATCATCACGCGGGCGTTGTAGTAGACGCCGTCGGCGATCGTCAGCGGCAGCCAGCCGCGGTTGTTGCGCACGTCCAGCTTCGCCCCGGCGTCGACCAGCAGCGTCACCGCCTCGTTCGAGCCGCGCCACGCCGGGCCGTGCAGCGCCGTCTCCCCGTTCCGGTCCACGTCGTTGACCGGCGCGCCGAGGTCCAGCAGCATCTTCACCGCATCGGCCGATTCCTCCGGCAGCCCCGGGCTCTCGCCCTGCGAGTAGACGCCGACGCCGGCCGCCACCATCAGCGGCGTGTCGCCGTCCACGTTGGCGATGAAGGGATCGGCGCCGAGATCCAGCAGCGCCTGCATCAGCGGCACGTCCACCGACTTGGCGGCGAGGAAGAACGGCGTGGCGCCGTAGCGGTTCAGGCTGTTGCGCCCCTCCATGTCGGAGGTCGGCTCCTTGGTCTGCCGGGCATTGACGTCGGCGCCGTGGGCGACCAGCTTCTTCGCGAAGTCGAGGCTGCTCAGGCTGCCGAGCGGCTTCTGGCCCGGGTTGTTCTGCCCGCGCTGCGGCCGTCGCGACCAGGCGATCTGGTGCAGCGCCGTCCACCCCTGGGCGGACGCGTTCGGGTCGGCGCCGAGTTCCAGCAGCGCCGCTGCGGCCTCGTAGTTCTGACCCTGTGCCGCCGTGACGATGGCGCTGGTGCCATCGGGCAAGCGTGTCGTTGAGGTTGGCGCCGGCGGCGGCCAGCACCTTGATGGTCGCGACCTGCCCCTGCCGTGCGGCGAAGAGCAGCGGCGTCCAGCCGAACACCGACCGGTCGTTGATCGTCGCCCCGGCCTCGAGCAGCAAGCCTCGCCGCCTCGGCGTTGCCGTCGTGCGCCGCCCACATCAGCGCCGTCTGCTGCTTCCACCGTTCCTTCACGTTCACCTTGGCGCCGCGCGCCAGCAGCACACGCATCGCGTCGACCTTGCCGACGCGCGCCGCGGTCATCAACGCCGTCTCGCCTTCGGGCAGCGCGGCGTTGGGATCGGCGCCCGCGTTCAACAGCAGCTCGATCATCGCCGCGTTGCCGTTGAGCGCGGCGGAGTAGAGCGGCGTCACGCCGTAGCGGTTGACCGCCTTGACGTCGGCGCCGCCTCGCACCAGCAGCGCGGCCGCCTCCAGGTGATCGAGGTCGGTCGCCACGTGCAACGGCGTCGTGCCGTCGGCCGTGGCGGTCTTTGCCGCGCCCGGCTGCTTCAAGAGCCCGCGCATCGTCGCCAGATCGCCGGCCTTCACGGCATCCACGAGCGGCACTGCCGGCCCGGCGGCCATCGACGCGCTGGGCGGCGCGGCGGCGAGTGCCGCCAGCGCGAACCCCGTCTGAACCATGCCCGCCCGCATCCACTGTCTCGTTCGTCGCACCTGCCTCATCGCGCCCTCCCCTGAGTCGAAGCGTGGCCGTCACGCCGTGCGACTATGCGGTCGATGCCTTTGGCGGCGCGGTGCGCGTCGAGATCCAGCGTCCCGGTGCTGTCGCCGAAGCTGTCGGCCGGGATGCCCGCCTTGTTGGCCACGGTCAGCAGCAGGTTCGAGAGCGGAGTGCCCATGGTGGTCGCCACGTGGCGGTTGCCGGCGAGCGCTCCGGCGCCACCGACCAGCGCGATCGGCACGTCCATGTGCGAGTGGATGTTGCCGTCGCTCATGCCGCCGCCGATCATCAGCAGCGAGTGGTCGAGCAGCGTGCCGTCGCCGTCGGGCGTGTTGCGCATCTTCTCCACCAGATACGCGAACAGGTCCACGTGCCAGGTGCACAGCTTGGCGTACTTGGCGAAGTTCTCCGGCGAGTTGCCGTGGTGCGACATCGCGTGATGCGACTCGTTGAGGCCGATCTCGGGATACATCCGCGCCCGCTGCTCGGCGCCATACATGAACGTGGTCACGCGGGTGATGTCACCCTGGAACGCCAGGTGCTGCAGGTCGAACATCAGCTTGGCGTGATCGTCGAAGCGCTCGGGCACGCCGATGCCGGGCCGGTCGTAGTCGGGCAGCGGCGTCTCGGCGTTCTTGGCTTCCGTCTGCTGGATGCGGCGCTCCACCTCGCGCAGCACGTCGAGGTAATCGGAGACGGTCGAGCGATCCTTCGAGCCCGAGCTTCGCCTGCAGGCCGTTCATCTCGCCGATCGCCGAGTCGAGGATGCTCTTCTTCGTCCGCACCGCGGCCAGCCGCTGCGCGGCCGGGCCGCCGTCGCCGAACAGCTGCTCGAACACCAGGCGGGGGCTGCTCTGCGTCGGCAGCGGCGTCGTCGGCGACGCCCACGCCAGCGTGGTGCCGTAGGCGCAGCTGTAGCCGGTGTCGCAGCCGCCGGTCACGGAGTTCGGCAGAATCGCGAGTTCCAGCGACGGGAGCGGCGTGTCCTTCTTGAACTGCGCCGCGATCAACTGGTCCACCGAGACGCCGTTGCGCAAGTCCGAGCCTTCGGTGCGCTTGATGTGCGCGCCGGTCAGCCACGAGCCGGTGCTGCGCGTGTGATCGCCGTTGCCGTCGCCCAGGCTTTCGGCCTGCCGGTTGTGCAGCCCGCTGACGACGGTGAGCTGGTCGCGGAACGGCTCGAGCGGGCGTCAGGATCGGCGAGAACGTCGAAGTCGGCGCCGACGGGTGTCGGGCTTCCAGAAGTTGACGCCGGTGTGGTTCATCGCCACGCCGTTCGGCATGTAGAAGAACCCGAAGCGATGCACCGGCTTGGCGGCGGTGGTGGCGAGCGCCGAGAGAGCCGGCACCATGGCATCGAGCAAGGGCAGCGCCACCGACACCCCCAGGCCCCTGAGAACGGTGCGGCGGGACAGTGCCTTCTTCGTGATCATCATGAGTCCGATCTCCTCATCTGAAAGGGCATGCTCTTGACGATGCCGAGCACGATGGACGAAAAGCGGTAGTTCTGCCGGCGCGGCGCCGCGCAGGATCGGCGCGCACCGCCGGCGCGTCGTAGGTACTCGACGCCGCGGCCGAGCGCGTAGGTCATCAGCGTCTGGGTGACGTTGGCCAGGAACTGATCGCCGTGGTCCACCAGCACCTGCCTGAGGCCCGCGGTGCCCTCGATGCGGGTGCCGTTGGCGTAGACGCCGGTGTTGTCGATCGGCTCGAAGTTCTCGTCGTAGGTCCGGTACCGGCCCACGGCGTCGAAGTTCTCGAGCGCGAAGCCCAGCGGGTCCATCAGCTTGTGGCACGACGCGCAGGTGGCGCTGGCGCGGTGCTGCTCGAGGCGCTCGCGCAGCGTGCGCACCTTGGTCACCTTCTCGCCGTTCTCGGGCAGGCCCGGGACGTTGGGCGGCGGCTCGGGCGGCGGGGCGCCGAGCAGCGTCTGCAGCACCCACTTGCCGCGCACCACCGGCGAGGTGCGGTTGGGGAACGCCGTCACGGTCAGGATCGCGCCCTTGCCCAGCAGACCGCGCCGCGGGCTGTCGTCGGCCAGCGTGACCCGCCGGAAGTTGATGCCCTTGACGTGCGGGATGCCGTAGTGCTGCGCCAGACGCTCGTTGACGAAGGTGTAGTTCGGCCGTCAGCAGGTCGAGCGCCGGCCGGTCCTCGCGGACGATGCTGCCGAAGAAGAGCTCGACTTCGCGGCGGAACGCCAGCGCCAGCGTGTCGCCGTAGTCGGGAAAGAGGAACGGATCGGGGACGATGTCCGGCAGCCGCCGCAGCGACAGCCACTGCCCGGCGAAGTTGGAGATGAACGCCTCGGAGCGCGGGTCGGCCAGCATCCGGCGTGTCTGCCGCTCGATCACGGCGGGCTCGTGGAGCCGGTTCTTCTCGGCCAGGTCCAGCAGCTCGTCGTCGGGGATGCTGCTCCACAGGAAGAACGACAGGCGCGAGGCCAGCTCGAGGTCGCTGATGCGGTAGGCGCCGCTGGACGAGGCGGGCGCGAACTCGGTGCGGAAGAGGAACGAGGGGCTGATGAGGATGCGCTGCAGCGCCAGCTCGACGCCGGTGTCGAAGGTGCCGGCAGCCCGGCCCTCGCGATAGAAGTTCATCAGGACGCCGATGTCGTCGGCGGTGACCGGGCGGCGATACGCGCGCCGCGCCAGCTTCGACAGCACCGTCCGGGCACAAGCGGTCTCCTCGGACGGGACCGCCGGGCGGCAGACGAAGACCTTCTGGTAGCTCGGCAGCGTGGCGCCGCCGCCGGGATTCAGCGGCCCCATGACTTCCATCTCGCGCAGCGCCGCGCCCTCGCGCGTCTCGCGTTCGTCGTCGGTGCCGCGGCCGATGTACGGCTTGAGGAACGGCCTGCGGAAGCCCTCCGACACGGCGCCGGTCTTCATCAGGAACGTGGCGCGGATCTCGTGCACGCCAGCCGTGAGCGGCACCTGCACGGTCCAGTCGTCGTCGAGGCTGTTGCGGGCCATTGCCGCCTCGCGCTGGCTCACGCGGTTGGGCTGATCGCCCCCCCGGACCTGAGGCGAGCGGCCTGGCTGGGCCACCTGTCGCTCGTAGTTGAGCGCTTCGCCGGGCGTGGCCGGCACGGTGAAGACCTTGATTTGCGCCCCGTCCACGCTGATTTCGAGCTGCTGCTCGCCGATGAAGTACGGGATGTCGTAGTCGATGCCGCGGCTCAGGCGGACCTTGATGCACGTAGTCGCCGTCGCGTGAGGCCAGGTAGTCCACGCGCGTGCCGCCGCGCGTGCCCACCGGCATCCCCTCGAGGCGGACGTCCTGATCGAGCTGATCGGGGACGCGGAACAGGTCGCCGTTGGGCGGTGCGGGAGTGCCGAGCGCCAACCGCGCCACCTTCTGCGCGGCGTTGAGATACCGCTCGGTCAGCAGCGGTGACAGCTTCAGGACGCCGGCGATGTTGTCGAAGCCGTAGCTGATCTCGTCCGTCGGCAGCCACGTGGTGGCGTCCACCTCGAGATCGAGGAGATCCCGGATCGCGTTCTGATACTCGGCCCGGTTCAACCGATGAAACGGCTCGGTTCGGCCCGGATTCGGCTTGGCGGCCGCTGCGCGGTCGAGGGCGCCCTCGAGCGAGGTGGCGAAGCCGTCGATCACCGCCTGCTCCGGGCGCGGCATGCCGGCCGGCGGCATCAGGCCGGCGCGCAGCTTGACCACCACCTTCTCCCACTCCGCGCCGTGTGCGCCGACGTCGGCGAGATCCAGCGTGTCGAGGGCCAGGCCGCCGGCTTTCACGCGCTGGTTGTGGCAGGTCGCGCAGTAGGTGTTCACGAACGCCTGCGAGGGCGGCTCCACGGTGGTGCTGCGCGCCAGCGCGGGAGCGGACGTCCGCGGGCTGGATGCGACGGGCGACGGCCGCACCGGCGCCGGGGACTGCCCGGGCGCGGACTGGACCGCCGCTTGCGTCAGTACCGCGCCACATGCCACGACGAGATGACCCCACCTGACCTTCATGCGTCCTCCGGGCTCGGGATACAGCTCGACCCGGGCGCGCCGCCTCGGGCTCGAACGCGGGTTGAAGAGCAAGTGACAGTCCATCGAGGACGCTCGCGCGCGCGCGCGTTGGCGGCGGCTGTAACTGTGTGTTCAACCGCGACTTGCCGGTAGCGGACGGAGCGGCGGCGCGGCCGCCCGGAGGCGTGTGCGCGTGGACATCCTTGTTCACGCCGCGGCCGCAGAAGCGCTATTTGTGTCGGATATCCGCGGACCGGCGCGGCGAGCGAGCTGGCGTCCGCGAGGACCCGCCGACCGCGTGACGGCCGCGTGCAGAGTCTCGTGGACAATTTCGAACAGCTCGATCACGGTGCGCCTACAACGTGCGTGCCTTCTGCGCGCGCCGGCTCGATCGCGTGAACGCGCCGGACGAGCGCTGCGTCCGCGGAATCGCCTGCAAAACAATCCCGCCGGCGCCGCACCGCGCGTCGATGGCCCCGCGCTTGCTGAACGAAACCGCACAGGCTCGCGTGACCTCGCCGTGACGCTGCGCCCCCCACTGGGAGTGTGCTCTGCCGCCGCCGCCGCCGGCGCCGCTCCGTTCGTGAAGGAGGAAATCCGATGCCACGCCACCTAGGTTGCCTGCTCGTGCTCGCGCTGTTGATGTCGCACGTATCCCGTCGCGCAGCAGAACGCGACGGTTCAGGGCGCGGTCGTCGACGAGCAGCGTGGCGTGCTGCCGGGTGCCACCGTGACCGCGACCGAGGTGGGCACCGGCCGCCAGTCGGTCGCCGTCTCGTCGGAGGAAGGCCGCTATCGTCTGGAGAACCTGGCCCCGGCCAGTACACGATCCGGATCGAGATGCCCGGGTTCGCGACCGCCGAGATCGCCAACATCGAGCTCCTGGTGGGCTCCAACGCCACCGTGCCGCCGGTGGCGATGAAGCTCGCTGGCGTCGAGGAAGCCATCACCGTCAGCGCCCAGACACCGATGGTCGATGTCCGTTCGTCGCAGGTCGCCGGCAACATCGATCGGCGTCAGATGGCGGAGCTGCCGCTGCAGGGCCGCAACTGGCAGGAGCTGTCGCTTGATGGTCAAGGGCGTCACCGCCAACAACATCGGCAACACGCCCGGTGCCTCCGACGATCAGTTCCAGCTCAATCTCGACGGCCAGCAGATCACGCAGCGCGTCGCCGGATCGGGTTTCGGTCAGCCGAAGGTCAGCCGCGAGGCGATCGCCGAGTTCCAGATCGTGACCAACATGTTCGACATCACCCAGGGGCGCTCCACCGGGATGCAGGTGCAGGCGATCTCGCGCTCCGGCACCAACGATCTGCAGGGCGGTCGGCTACGGCTTCTTCCGCAGCGACAGGTTCAACGCGCCCGACCCGGTGGCGAACAAGGTGCTGCCGTTCCAGAACCAGCAGGTCGGCGGCACGCTGAGCGGGCCGATCCTGCGCGACCGGGCGCATTTCTTCGGCTCGTATGAATACGAACGGCAGCCGGGCACGGCGTTCCTGGCGCCGGTGCGGCTGCCGAGTCAGACCTTCGAGTTCCAGACCAAGGACGTGAACAAGAACTATCTGGCCCGCGTGGACATGCAGTACTCCAGCGCCAACACCTTCACCGTCCGCGGCCAGCGCTGGGAGTTCGAGAACCCGTTCCAGATCTCGAGCGGCACGGCGCACCCGTCCACCGCCGAGCAGCTGCGGCAGTACACGACCAACATCTTCGGCACCTGGACGCACATCGTCAGCAACGACCTGATGCTGCAGCTGCATGGCGGTTACAACGGCTTCTCCTGGTTCAACGACGCGATTCCCTCGAACGACGTGCAGTTCTACAGCACGCCGTTCATGGTGCCGCAGATCAACATTCCCGGCGCTGACGCTCGGCGGCCAGCGCAACTACCCGAACTACACGTGGCAGGACACCTACAGCACCCGGCTCGACACGATCCTGAACCAGGGCGGGCACAACATGAAGTTCGGCGCCGAGTTCCTGCGCGTCCAGGACACCAAGAACTGGTCGCTGAACCGCCGCGGCACCTACGTGTTCAACACCCGTCCGTCGGATGCCGAGCTGGAACGCCGCTTCCCGGCCGACGCCTGGGACGATCCGGCCAGCTGGGATATCAGCGGACTGGAGCCGCTACCTGCAGCGGTTCGACATCAACTTCCACCCCGACTACATCGTCGACATCCCGCGGCCGACGCTGGCGATCTGGTTCGGCGACAACTGGCAGGTGTCGGAGAACCTGTCGGTGAACTTCGGCCTGCGCTGGGATGCGGACTGGGGCGCGACCAACCCGCCGCACGTGACCGACACGGTCATCATGATCGACAACGGCTTCGAATCGGGTGACTTCGGCTACAAGACCGGCATCCGCGACCTGAACAACGTGGCCCCGCGCGCCGGCTTTGCCTACAACGTCGGCGGCCGGGGCGACCTGGTGATCCGCGGCGGCAGCGGGCTCTACTACAACACCCCGGTGTCGAACGTGACCTACAGCCACCAGTTCTACAACCGCGCCATCGCGGCGACGTTCCTCCCGGACGGGCCGGGCTTCATGGAGAACCCGACTCGCGGCGTCACCGCCGAGGACTACCTGTCGGGGAAGGTGCCGGCGCCGGTCCAGACCGCTCGCATCATCGCGTCCGACTACGTGATGCCCTCCAGCTGGCAGAGCTCGATCGGGTTCCAGAAGCAGCTCGGGTCGGTGATGGGCTTCGACGTGGATCTGACCTACCTGGACGAGCGCAACCAGGTGCGCGGCCGCGACCCGAACCTGTTCTACGATCCGGTCACCGGCTACAACCTCGATCCCAATCGCTACGGGCGCCCCAATCCGATCTACGGCGAGATCCAGTGGATGGAGAGCAAAGGCGCCACCGAGTCGCTGCTGCTCGCGTCCTCGTTCACCCGGCGGTTCCGCGACAACTTCCAGGCCGGCGTCACCTACACGCGCACGCTGCGCCGCAACGACAACACCACCGGCTTCGGCATCCAGGCCAACAACCAGTTCGATCTCGACGGCGACTGGTCGCGCTCCACCGACTTCCAGCGCGACACGTTCCGGGCCAACGGCATCGTCAACCTGCCGTGGCAGGTGACGGTGGGCGCCTCGTTCTTCTACGGCTCGGGCAGCTACTACAACGCCACGCTGACCGGCCGGCCGTACAACAAGCCGGGGACCAACCGCCTGAACCTCGGCGCGCCGATCAGGATTCCGGCCGCCGTTCTCGACCGTTGGGAAGGGCCGGCGGTGATCGCGACCGGCGAGGTGTGGCCGCGCAACGCGCTGCGAGGGCTGCCGCTCTACAAGGTGGACATGCGCCTGTCGAAGACCATCGGCAGCATCAGCAGCTTCCGCGCCACGCTGCTGGCCGAGGCGTTCAACCTCTTCAACCGCGACAACTTCGGCGGCTACAACACGCAGCTGGATTCGGCGGCGTTCGGCCAACCGGTGGCCTCGTCGGGCAACGCCTACGTGCCGCGCTCGGCCCAGCTCGGCTTCCGCTTGGAGTTTTGAACCGGTGTAGGGACTCGACACCTACAAGTGTCGAGCTCCCACCCCGTCCAGAGTTCATGCCCGTGCCTCGCGTCGCTCGGCACGAGCATGTCTTAGACGCTCTTGGCCCGTGAGCCCGTAGCCCGTAGCCCAGGTAGCCTGGAGCCCGATGGAAGTCACCCTCCACCCCAACCCCCGCCGGCCCGGTATCGGCATGCGGCCGCGCCGCGAGGCACAGCGGCCGCATCTGCCCCAGCACGCGCGGCATTGCCCGGTGCTCGAGGCGGGAAGCGCGCTCGGCTTCCTGGTGCATGCCCCGCTCGGCGAACACGAGTCCTATCAGGTGTCGTTCGAAGGCGAGGGCCGCTACCGGCTGGACTATGCGGTGAACGCCACCGGCGCGCGGTGGGAGCGGATCTTCTCGGCGACCTTCGTGCTTCCCGCCGGCGGGATGGGCGCGGCCAGCGAGGACGTGACGCTTCACGTCGCCGCTACGCCAGAGTCGCGCGAGACGGCGCGCCTGATGGCGCGGATGTTCATCGTTCCCGAGGACCTGGGCACGCCGGCGGGCGCCGTGACGCTGCGCGGCGCCTGGAGCTTCCAGACGCCTCCAGGCTGGGACACCGTCTACAGCCCGATCTTCAACACGATCGAGCGTCCCGTGGCGCCGGGTTTCACGGTGCGCGTGGAGACGGACTGGTACGCGCACGAGACCGAGTTCCGCTACGTGCTCCAGCCCGGCGAATCGATTTCGGCCGCGCACAGCATGCCGATCGGGCAGGTGTTCTTCGCCCAGCGTGAGGAAGCGACCCTGCGGGATGCCACCGACGCCGAACGCGCGTCACGCTTGCAGGCTGCGGAAGAGTTCTTTCGCGCCAAGGCGGGCGTCAGGCTTCGCACGCCGTACGGCCTCGAGTACAGCCCCCACTACCTGCGAACCAGCCGGCAGCAGGAAACGGCAGCGGCCGGCGCCGGCTCAGGGTTTCGCGGCGGGGCGCGGCAGGTAGGACTTCCGCATCTTCGCCACCACCGTGACGTCGGGTCCGGCAAGATTGGCGACCTCGTATTCCAGCGCCTGGCCGACGAGGATCGACACCGACCTCTCGTTCAGCCCGAAGTCGTCGTCCAGCCAGTGGTGCAGCTCGATCGTGGCGTGCTGCAGCGCCTGCGGCAGCGACGCGCCGCTGCCAATCGCCATCAGGTAGTCGCCGGTTTCGACCCGCGGCGCGCCGATCGGGAACTCCCCGACCACGGTGGAGCCGCGCACGACGCTGCTGTGCGGCCAGCTCTTGCGTTTCACCACCTCGACGCTGAACTCGACGTCGAGCGGCGTCTCGATGCCGGTGCCGGTCACCGCACCGTCGCCGCGTGCGAGCCAGGCCATGGCCCAGGAACAGCAGCGCGCCCGGCCGAAGCACCGGCAGCATCACGCGCGCGCCCACCGTGACCGCGGCGGCGCTCAGGTTGCCGCCAAACGGCCCCGCGGCGGTCGCCGCGAGCGCCTCCTCGCCCGCAGGGGCGACGCCGATCGACCCGAGGGTGGGGCGCAGCGGCATCTCGAACGCCGCCATGCTGAAGCGCGAGCCCCAGTTCACGGCGGGCATCGCCGCCTCGAGATCGAACCGGACCACACCGCGCCCCTTGTCGATGATCCAGACGTAGCGGTTGGTGTCGGGACGCCGCGAGAGCGCTGCCGCAGGCACCGCGTTCGCGGACAGGCCCGACCGTGGAATAGCCGACCGGCTGGTTCGGCTCCAGCCGCTCGATCGTCACGACCAGCAGGTCGCCGGGTTCCGCTCCCTCGACGAAGAACGGACCCGTCTGGGGAGGAGCAGCGGCGGCCATCGAGGCCGCGTCGGCGTCGGCGCCGTAGCGGTTCGCGGTCGCCGTCACCACCGTGTCGCCGCTCTTGATACGCAGTACCGGCGCGTGGGACCCCGAGAACGTCGTGACGAACGCGCGAGGGGCGAACCGGTGGGTTTCGGCCTGGAGGACTGCCGCGCCAACCAAGAGGGTGAGGAGAAGGCCGATCGACGTCGCTGGTTTCATGGGATATCCGGGAGCGGGTGACGCGTGGCTGCAGCTGAAGGAGCAAGAACCGGACCCGGGGCGATGACGCCCAGTTTGACGTGCCGCTTCGTCGCGACCGCCACTTCTGTGGCTTAGGTGCGGCCGCGGTGGACAACTTCGTCCATCTCGTTGGTCGTTAGTCGTTGGTCGTTAGTCGTTAGTCGTTAGTCGATAGCCGTGGGTCGTCAGTGGGGATGGGCGGTGGCTCGCAGCTTGCTGCGTGGGCAGCCCATGCCCAATGCTGTCTTGGCGGCGATGCTCGCCGCGTTTGCCTTTCTTGTGCTCGAGGCGCAGACGCCGGCCCGTGGACACCGGGGCCCGCTGGAGCACGAGCGTCTGGCGAAGGCGATTCTCGAAGAGCTGGTCGAGATCGACACCACCCAGTCGGGAAGCACGACGCGCGCGGCCGAGGCCGTGGCGGCGCGGCTGCGGTCCGCGGGGTTTCCCGAGGCCGACATCCAGGTGCTCGGTCCGGCGCCGAACCGGGGCAATCTGGTCGCGCGCCTTCGCGGCCGGAACATCGTGCGCAAGCCGATTCTCGTCATGGCCCACCTGGACGTCGTGGAGGCGCTGCCCCAGGACTGGACCGTCCCGCCGTTCACCTTCACCGAGCGCGATGGCTGGTTCTACGGCCGCGGCACCATGGACGACAAGGACGAAGCGGCCATCTGGACCACGACGCTCATCAGGCTGCGGCGCGAGGGCTACGCGGCCGACCGCGACGTCGTGCTGATGCTGACGGCCGACGAGGAAGCAGGCGCCCACAACGGCGTGGACTGGCTGCTCCGCAACCATCGAGGGCTGATTGACGCGGCGTTCGCGCTGAACGAGGGCGGGGGTGGCGTCCTCAAGCAGGGCCGCCGGCTGTCCCACAACCTGCAGGCGAGCGAGAAGACCTACCAGAACTACGAGCTGCTGGTCACCAACAGCGGCGGACACAGCTCCCTGCCGCGGCGTGACAACGCCATCACCCAGCTGGCCGCGGCACTGACCCGGCTGGACGGCTACCGGTTCCCGGTGATGTTGAGCGACGTCACGAGGGCGTTCTTCGAACGCACCGCAACCATCGAGTCCGCGGACGTAGCCGCAGCCATGCGGGCGCTCCTGCGCAATCCGGCGGACCCGGCGGCCGACGCCGCGCTGTCGGCGTTGCCGGAGTACAACGCGCGTCTTCGTACGACCTGCGTGGCCACGCGCGTCGAGGCAGGCCATGCGGAGAACGCGCTGCCGCAGCGTGCGCGCGCGATGGTGAACTGCCGGATCATTCCGGGAGATTCGCCGGCCAGCGTCATGGCGGCGCTCACGCGTGCGATCGGCGACCCCGGCGTGGCCGTCCGGCCGACGTTCGACGCGGAGGTGGTGGCGCCTTCACCGCTCCTGCCGGAGTTGCTGGGGCCCGTTGAGGCGGTGACCCAGGAGCTGTGGCCCGGCGTAGCGGTCATCCCCACGATGGGAACGACCGCCACCGACGGCTTCTACCTGCGGCGGGCCGGCATCCCGGTCTATGGCGTGTCGGGCGTGTTCGATGACGCCGGCGACATCCGCGCCCACGGCCGCGACGAACGCATCCACGAGACGTGGTTTTACGACGGGCTCGAATTCTCTTACCGCCTGCTGCAGGCGCCTCACGGAAGGTCAGTAGAGCGCCTTCGCAGGCGACGGCACGGGCTTCACGGCTGCCACAGGCTTCGGAGCCTTCAGCCCGTGTGGTTCTCCTGGCCCGTAGCCTGTGAGCCTGGTAGCCTGTGGCCCGACTCAATACGCCATGGCGTAACAGTCACGCCGCGCATCGGCCGCGGCGAACCTGTTGCCGGTGGCCGGGTCGATCATGACCGCCGTCGCGCACCCGCTGACGCCGTATTGGTTGACCTGGCTGATGGAGTGCCCGCGCGCCTTCAGCTCGTCCTGCACCGCCTTGGGAATCGGCGCTTCGGCGTTCATCCGGTTGAAGCCGGCGCGGTGCGGCGCCACCGAGCCGTAGAAGTGCATCGTCTGCACGCGCGGCCAGGCGAAGGCCGTGTGCAGGTTGGGGTACCAGTCCTCCCAGAACTCCACGACGTCGAGGAACGCCTGCAGGATCGTCTGCTCCTGGTTGTCGCCCCCCGGGGTGCCGATGGCCATGAACGGCTTGCCGTCCTTGAGCACGAGGCTCGGCGTCAGCGTGTAGCGGGGCCGGGCGCGGGGCCGCAGCTGGTTGGCGCGCGTCTCGTCGAGCCAGAACTGCTCGCCGCGGGTGCTCATGGGGATGCCGGTGTCGCCCAGGACGACGGCGCCGCTGATCCAGCCGCCGCTCGACGTCGTGTCGAACATGTTGCCGTCCTTGTCGATCACCGACATGTGCGTCGTGTCCTTCGGGATACCGGCGCTCGCGAGCAGCAGCGGCATCGGCGTCAACTCGGTCGACGAGGTCCGCTTCCGCCTTGGCGACCCAGAACGGCCAGGTCTTCACGTGGGTGTCGAACTTGAGGGGGTCGCCGGCGATGAGCTGGGTCGAGGCTCGCTTCATGTCGATCAGTGCGGCGCGCTCTTTCGCATACTCCTTCGACAGCAGGCCTTCGCCGGGCACCTTCACGAACGCCGGGTCCGCGTAATAGGTGTCGCGGTCCGCGTACGACAGCTTCATCGCCTCGATCAGCGTGTGAATGTAGTCCGGGCTGTTGTGCCCCATCGCGCGCAGGTCGAAGTTCTCGAGGATGTTCAGCGTCTGCAGCAGCGACGGCCCCTGGCTGCCGAAGCCCTGCTTGTAGACCGTGTAGCCCTTGTAGGTGGTGGACGTCGGCTCTTCGACCTTGGCGAAGAACTCGGAGAAGTCGCTCTTCTCGAACGGCGCGTCGTGTTTCTGGAGGAAGGCCACCATCCGATCGGCGATGTCGCCTTTGTAGAACCGGTCGCGCGCCGCCACGATCGCCGCCGCGCGGCCCTTCTTCTTGGCCTTGCGCTCGGCCTCGACCATCTTCTTCAAGGTATCGGCGAGGGTGGGCAGCTTGATGGTCTCGCCGGGGAGGTACATCGAGCCGTCCGGCTTCAACCAGTACTTCTGGTTGTCCGGCCACGACTTGAAGAACTCGAGATTGCGCTGAATCGTGGCGAGGGTGCGTGGCCGCAACGGGAAACCGCCCTCGGCGTAGGCGATGGCGCGCGCCGAGACCTGCTCGAAGCTCATCGTGCCCCATTTTTCGAGCACCGTCAGGGCGGCGGCGAGCGCACCCGGAATGACGGCCGGGTTGAGGCCTTCCTCCTCGAGCTTCTTGCCATGTGACTGGTAGTACTCGAGCGTGGCGCCCTTCGGCGCCCAGCCCTGGCCGACGATCGACGTCACCTTCGCGTCTTTCACCGGATACACGAGGATCAGCGACTCGCCGCCGAGGCTATAGAGATCCTGTTCGATCACGCCGCCGACGAGCACCGAGGCGACGCCGGCATCGAACGCGTTGCCGCCCTTCAGGAGGATCTCCAGGGCGGCGGTCGACGTGAGCGGGTGTCCCGCGGAGACGCCGCCCGACGCTCCCAGTACCGGCGGGCGCGTGCCGCCGACAATCGGCGCAGGCGCGCCTGGGAGCGACTGCCTGGTCTGCCGCGGCTCAGCGGCGTCCTGCGGCGTAGGTGACGAGGGCGCCAACCGAAGCAGCGAGGGCGAGGGCGAATGCGAGACGGATGTTGAAGTGCTTCATGGCCGCGAATCTTAGCAAGACCGGGACCAACCAATCCCGCAGCTGTTGACATCGCCTGACGCGCGCGCAGGGCGATCGATTCGACGCAGATGCCGGCGCCGCGGCCGTGACACGTTGGTCCATCGCCGCCCGTCCCTCCATCCAAGAATGTCGGATTGCCGCAGGAGCGCCGGTGCAATCGCGGCGCCGGTCGTCCCCGTCGGCACCGCGCCGGCGACAGGCCGCGAGCCGTCGCCGCGAACCTTGCGGCTGTGCTGCGGTCACGCGGCACGCCGTCCCGCGCGAGAGTTCCGACAAATTCGATGGACGGGCGCCGCTGACGTCCAGGATTGTCGGTGCCAGCCCCGCCCGCTTAGCGCCGCCGCCGCGCTCAGCTCGCGGTTCTGCGCCGGGAAACACGCATCTGCGCCGGCGCGTGGCGTTGCGGGTCGCATGGCGCACATATTGCTCCTTGCCTGAGAACATCGTGCGCCCCGCGGCGCACGCCGCCACCAGCTCGCCGCCCCGAATGCGGCCACTGCCCCGACGCGCTCGACCGGCCCCGGACGCCACGGCAGGGATGCGACTCCCTCGGATGTTGCTCAGGAGAAGCCATGCATTCACGCGCGGCGGCGCTGCTACGCGCCTTCACATCTTCGATCGTCTTCTTCGCGGCCGCGACAGCGGCGCTCGCGCAGACCTACCAGGGCACGATTCGCGGCATCGTCCGCGACGCGCAGGGCATCATCCCCGCCGCCGAGGTGACCCTGGTCAACGAATCCACCAGCGCGGCGCGAACCGTCATCACCAACGAAGTGGGCGAGTACGTCTTCCCCAGCGTGCTGCCCGGCACCTACACGCTGCGCGCCTCGCTCCCTGGGTTCCGTACCGAGGAGCGCACTGGCTTGCAGCTGGCGACGCAGCAGCAGGTGGTGCAGGACTTCACGCTCGAGGTAGGTGGGCTCTCGGAGCAGATCACCGTGAGCGGCGAGTCGCCGCTGGTCGAGCGCGCCACGGCCACCGTGGCGACGTCGCTCACCGCCAAGGACATCACGGCGCTGCCGATCTTCGGCCGCAACACCTTCTACTCTGCGATCGCCACGCCGAACGTGATTCAGACCGGCGACCCGCAGTTCGTCCGCTATCAGGATCAGTCGAACGCGTCGTTCCTGTCGCTCGGCGGCGGGCCGCGGCGTGGCAACGCCTATCTCGTCGAGGGCGTCTCGATCACGGACTTCGTCAACCGTCCGTCGTGGACGCCTTCGACCGAAGCCCTCGAGGACATGCGCGTCCAGGTGAAGACCTACGACGCCGATATGGGCCGCGCCGCCGGCGGCGTCTTCAACGTCACCGCACGATCGGGCTCGAACCAGTGGCACGGCAGCGCCCTCTTCCTCAACAAGCCGGAATGGTCCAGCGGACAGCTGTTCTTCGCCAAGCGGGCGGGCAGCGCGAAACCGCCGCAGCACTACTACAGCTGGGCCGGCTCGGTCGGCGGTCCCATCGTCCGCGACCGCACGTTCTTCTGGTTCAGCAAGGACGATTACCTGCAGCGCAGCACGCGGAACAACGTGCTCACCGTGCCAACCGCGCTCGAACGCAACGGCGACTTCTCGCAATCGCGGAACGCGGCGGGGCAGCTCATCGTCATCTACGACCCCCTGACCACGCGCTCGAATGGCGCCGGCGGCTTCATTCGCGATGCGTTCCCGGGCAACGTGATCCCGGCCAACCGGCTGAATCCGATCTCTCGCGCGATGCTGGCCAACATGCCCTTGCCAGACTCGGGGCGTTCGTACAACGGGCAGGCGACGCTCGACGACGGACCGCAGACGCAGACCACGGTCAAGGTCGATCAGCGGTGGAGCAGTTCGTGGCTCACCACCGGGATGTACGGCCGGCAGCACACGCGTGAGCCGGGCTCGGCGTTCTGGGGACCGCACGCAACGGTGCCCGGCGATCCTGGTGGCGGCAAGAACAACCGCGTCGTCAATTTCGGGGCCGTGAACAACATCTGGATCCCGGACAACCAGACCACCGTCTCGGTCCGCTACGGCTACAACCACTTTCTCGACAACGGCGGCTACTACTTGGATTTCGACGCCGCCAGCCTCGGGTTCCCACCCTCCTACACGTCGGTGCTCCCGTTCGACACCTACCCGAACATCACGCTGGCCGGCTACGGGACCGGCACCGGCACCACGATCGGCAACAACGGCCCGAGCCTCGCGACCCACATCAGCCAGACCACGAACGCGACCGTGACCCGGCTCGCCGGCAGCCACTCGTTGAAGTTCGGCGCCGATTACCGCAACCTCCAGGCCAATGCGCTCGTCTACGGATCCTCGGCCGGCGCATTCACCTACAACCAGGGGTTCACGCAGGGCCCGACGCCGACGACCGCCAGCGCCGTTGCCGGCGACGCGATCGCCAGCCTCCTGCTCGGCTACCCGGCGAGCGGCGAGATCAACGTGTCCACGCCCGCCGAGTTCCTGATCAACTACGTATCCGCCTACGCGCAGGACGATTACCGGATCAGCTCCAGCGTGACGCTGAACTTCGGGGCGCGCTGGGAATACGAGCCCGGCATCGCCGAAAGGAGCGACGCCATCACCGTCGGCTTCGATCGCACGACGCCCTTTCCAGTGCAGGTGCCTGGCCTGGATCTCAAGGGCGGGCTCATGTATGCCGGCGTGGACGGCAACCCGACGCGTCAGGCGCACGGGCTCAACTCGTTCGCGCCGCGTGGCGGCGTCGCCTGGTCGGTCACCGAGAAGACCGTGATTCGCGGCGGCTACGGGCTGTTCTGGGCGCCGACGATGCTGCCCAATCTGAGCGAGGCCGTGATGGGCACCCGCGGCTACTCGGCGGCCACCACCTACCTGGCGAGCACCGACGGCAACCTGACGCCGTCGGGTTCGATCTCGAACCCGTTTCCCAACGGCGTCGTGCCGCCACAGGGGAACTCGCTTGGACTGCTCACCGGCGCCGGCGGCGTGATCGATTTCGTGGACCCTGACTCCAAGCCAGGCTACGTCCAGCAGGTACTCGGCCGACTACCAGCTGGAGCTGCCGGGCGGCAGCGTGGTCGGGATCGGCTACATGGGCAGCCGCTCCGAACGTCTGAGCCTGGGCGGCACGTCCGACGCGACGGTCAACATCAACCAGCTCGATCCACAGTACCTGTCGCTCGGCACCGTGCTGCAGCAGCTCGTGCCGAACCCGTTCTTCGGCATCGCCGAGTTCGGCAACTTGAGCCGCGCCTCGACGATCTCGCGGGGGCAGCTCCTGCGGCCATATCCGCAGTTCGACAACATCCTGATGCATCGGGTCAACCAGGCGCGTGCGCGCTACAACGCCGTGGTGACGCGGTGGAACAAGCGCATGACGAACGGTTACGCGCTCGACGTCAACTACACCTTCAGCCGACTCGAGGACAACCAGTTTGGCGAGTCGAACTCGTTCTCGAACCGGTCAGGGGAGTGCGCTGGACAACTACGACCTCGACGGCGAGTTCGGCGTCTCGCTGCTCGACGTCGCGCATCGCCTCAACGTGAACGCGACCGTCGAGCTGCCGTTCGGCGAGGGCCACCGCTGGCTCGACGACGGAGTGGGAGACGCGCTGCTGGGCGGCTGGACGGTGACGGTGGCCGGGCGGTACCAGAGCGGGTTCCCGGTGAACATCTCGCAATCGAGCAACAACTCCGGGCTGCTCGGGAGCAACCAGCGACCGAACCTGGTGCCCGGCGTCGAGGTGATGACGACCGGCAGCCAGGAGGAACGCGCCGTGAGCGGGTGGATCAACCCGGCGGCCTTCACCGCGGCGCCGGCATTCACGCTCGGCAACGTGCCGCGCACCAGTCCCGACTGGCGCGGTCCGGGTCAGCGCACGACCGACCTGGCCGTATCGAAAACGCAGCGGATCGGCGGCGGCAAGACGCTGTCGCTGCGCGTGGACGTGCTGAACCTGTTCGACGACCCGCTCTTCCTCTCGCCGATCACCACGTTCGGCACGGCGACCTTCGGCCAGATCACGACCGTCGGCGGCTTTGCGCGCTCGATGCAGTTCCAGGTGCGCCTGGGCTGGTAAGGAGGCAACCGGAGCCATTGCCGCCATGACCCTCGCATCCGCCCCGGCCCAGACGGTCCGATCGTCGGACTACGCGCGCGTGATCGTCGATCGCACGCACGCGCGGTCGATGGTGGCCGCCACGCAGCGGCATCGTCGCCAGCGAGCACCCGCTCGCGTCGCAGGCCGGGGCATCGGTGCTCGCCGCCGGCGGCCACGCGGTGGACGCCGCGATCGCGGCCAACGCCGTGATGGGCGTGGTGGCGCCGATGATGAACGGCGTCGGCGGCGATCTCTTCGCGATCGTTCGTGACGCCGCCCGCGATCGAGTTGCACGGCCTGAACGCCAGCGGCTGGACGCCGGCGGCGTTGTCGCCGATGCTGCTGGCGTCGATCGGCGTGAGCGAGATGCCGCAGATCGGCATTCACGCCGTCACGGTGCCTGGCGCGGTGGCGGGCTGGGCGGCGATGCACGCGCGGTTCGGGCGGCTGCCGCTGTCACGCGTGCTGGCTCCCGCCGTGGCGGTCGCGCGCGAAGGCTTTCCCGTGTCGGAGCTGGTGGCCGCCGAGTGGCAGGGCAGCGAGACCACCCTGCGCGCCAGCGCCAACGCGGCCCGGACCTTCCTGCCGTCGGGCCGTGCGCCGCAGGTCGGTGAGGTCTTTCGCAACCCCGATCTGGCGTCGACCTACGAGCAGATCGCGGCCGGCGGGCGCGACGCCTTCTATGCCGGCGAGATCGCCGCCCGTCTGCTCGCGTGTGCGTCTGCCCTCGGCGGCACCCTCAGCCCGGCGGATCTGCGCGAGTTCGAGCCCGAGTGGGTGCAGCCGCTGACGGCGCCCTATCGCGGCTGGACGGTGTACGAGCTGCCGCCGAACGGCCAGGGGATTGCGGCGCTGATGATGCTGCGGATCCTCTCCCACCTCGACGTGCCCGGCTACGGCCCCGGATCGGCCGAGGCGCTGCACGCGATCATCGAGGCGAAGAAGCTCGCCTACGCTGATCTGCGGCGGCACGTCGCCGATCCACGCCTCGCGGCCGTTCCGGTGGAGCGGATGCTCGACGCCGGATTACGGGCGCCGCCGCGCGGCCACGATCGATCCCTGGCAGGCACGAGCCGAAGTGCGCGCCGGCGTCCTGCCGGAGCGCGGAGCGGACACCACCTATCTGGCGGTGGTGGACCGCGACGGCAACGCCGTGTCGCTGATCCAGAGCAACTTCGCCAACTTCGGCACCGGGATCGTGCCCGATACGCTCGGCTTTGCGCTGCAGAACCGCGGCGGCCTGTTCACGCTGGATCCGGCGCACCCCAACGTCCTGGCGCCGCGCAAGCGCCCGCTGCACACCATCATTCCCGGCTTCATGACGCGCGGGGACACGACCGTCGCGTTCGGCATCATGGGCGGCTGGAATCAGGCCCAGGCGCACGTCCAGTTCGTGTCCAACGTCGTCGACCACGGCATGAACATTCAGGCCGCCCTCGACGCGCCTCGGGTCACGAAGCTGACGTTCGACGGCAACGACGTGCTGGTGGAGGACCGCGTGCCGGCAGGCGTCCGCGGCCGGCTGACTGGATTCGGCCACGAGCTGGAGCTGATCGGCAGCTACTCCAGCCTGGTCGGTGGCGGCCAGAGCGTGATGCGCGACGGCCACGGTACCAACTACGGCGCGTCGGACCCCCGCAAGGACGGCGCCGCAATCCCGGAACCGTTTGCGGTGTAGCCGTGCCGGCCAAAGGACCCCTCGTGGAACGACACTCCTTCGTCGCCGCGGTGCCCGCCAGCTCGATCGCCGCGGCGCCGGCACGGGCCGCTGCCGCGCGCGACTCTGCATCGGTGCTCGCCAGCCGCTGGTGGCAGCTGGCGATCGGCATGGTGTCGATGGTGATGATCGCCAGCCCGCAGTACGTCTGGGCGCTCTTCACCCGGCCGGTCAGCGAGGCGCTGGGCGCCACGCTGGCCCAGACGCAGGTGACCTTCTCGGCGCTGATCGTGGTGCAGACGTTCCTGTCGCCGGCGCAGGGCCTGCTGGTGGACCGGTTTGGTCCGCGGCTGCTGCTGTCGATCGGGACGGCGCTCTCGGGCCTCAGCTGGGTGCTGGCCTCGCAGGCATCGAGCCTGACGGCGTTCTACCTGACTTATGGCGTTCTGGGCGGCATCGGCACCGGCATCGTCTACGTCGGCGTCGTCGGGCATGTGGTGCAGTGGTTTCCCGACCGGCGCGGCCTGGCCACCGGGCTGGTGGCGGCCGGCTACGGCATGGGCGCGCTGCTGTTCACCTTTCCGATCGCCAACGCGATCGCCCAGACCGGTCATCGCGCCGCGATGTGGTCGTTCGGGCTTGCCTTCGGCCTCGTGGGCGTGCTCGTGGCGCAGGGCCTGCGGCGGCCGGGCGAGGGCGCGGCGCAGCATCCGGCCGCCGCCGCGACGGACGTGGCCAGCGTCGGCCCGCGAACCATGTTGCGCACGCCGGTGTTCTGGCTGCTGTTCGTGATGATGACGATGATGTCGACCAGCGGCCTGATGGTGACGTCCCAGATGGGGGCGTTCACCGCCGACTTCGGCATGGCGTCGACCGTCCTGTGGGGGCTGCCGCTGCTGCCGCTGGCGCTGTCGATCGACCGCGTCACCAACGGCGCCACGCGGCCGTTCTTCGGCTGGGTGTCGGACCGCGTCGGTCGCGAGAACACGATGTTCATCGCGTTCGCGCTCGAGGCGGTGGCCATGACACTGTGGCTGCTGCTGCGGGACTACCCGGTGATGTTCGTGCTGCTGTCGGGTCTCGTGTTCTTCGGCTGGGGGGAGATCTTCTCGCTGTTCCCGTCCACGCTGACCGACACGTTCGGTCCGGCGCACGCCACCACCAACTACGGGCTGCTGTACATGGCGCAGGGCGTAGGCTCGGTGCTCGGCGGGCCGGTCGCGGCGCTGCTGCACGAGCGGACGCAGTCCTGGATCCCGGTGTTCGCCGTCATCATCGCGATGGACGCCACCACGGCACTGCTCGCCGTTCTCGCCCTCAAGCCGATGCGGCGGCGGTGGCTCGCGCTGGCGCGCGCTGCGGGCGAGGCAGCCATGACTTCCGATCGCGCAATCACCCTGGAAACGTGTGGTTTCCCTTCGATGAACCCGGCAACGCCGGCTCCGGCTCGGCCGGAAATGGCGCGTGCCACTTCTCCCCACAAGGTTCGCCATGTCCTCCTTCCCGGCATCTGCGCAACGGATTCGCCCGACTGCGCCTGAAACCGGCGCAGAAAGCGTCGAGGATCTGGCCGCGCTCGACCAGGTTGCCCGAGTGCTGGCCGAGGAAGCCGAGCTTCGGCTGGCGCTCGCCGGCGCGCTCAAGAGCCTGACGCTCAGGCGTCACGGCGGGGTCGTGCGCGGCATCGTCTTTGTGCTGGGCGACGCGCGCCGCCAGAGCGATATTCGCGTCACCGAGGGTGCACCGGCGGTGTGGCGGCGAGGCGCGGCCGCACGCGCCGACGCCTCCATCCGCCGGGCGCTGGAGGGCGGACGTCCGGTGACGATTGCGCGGGCGTCGGAGGATGTCGGCACCGGTTCGATGGCGGGCATGCGCGGAGGGCCGGAGCTGACGATCATCGCCGTGCCGCTCGTGCTCGAAGGGCGCGCGGCCGGGGCGGTCGCGCTCGAGTACGGATTCAGCCCCGAGCGCGATCTCGATCGGACGGCGGCCTTCGTCGGCCTGTTCGCGTCGATGCTGGCCCAGGCGGTGGCTGCGGATCGGCGCCTCGAACAGGAGCGCCAGCGGTTCCAGGAGGAGGCCGGGGACCTGAATCCCGCCGGTCAGCCGGTGCTGTCGAAGCTCGTTGGCACCAGCGGACCGCTGGGACAAGTCCGCACCCTGGTTGGTCAGGTGGCGCCGTCGAATACCACCGTCCTGCTGCGCGGCGAGTCCGGCACCGGCAAGGGCCTGATCGCATACGCGATTCACAAGACCTCGCCGCGGGCGAAGAAGCCCTTCGTCACTGTCAGCTGTGCCGCGTTGCCGCGCGAGCTCATCGAGTCGGAGCTCTTCGGCTACGAACAGGGAGCGTTCACGGGCGCGGACTCCGCCAAGAAAGGCCGGCTCGAGCTGGCCAAGGGCGGCACCCTGTTCCTCGACGAGGTGGGCGAGCTGCCGCCCGAGGTCCAGGTGAAGTTGCTGCGCGTTCTGCAGGAGCGCGAGTTCGAGCGCCTGGGCGGCACGCAGACGATCAGCCTCGACGTGCGCGTGCTGGCGGCCACCAACCGCAACCTGGACAAGGCGATCGCCGCTGGCGAGTTTCGCGAGGACCTCTACTACCGCCTGAGCGTGTTCCCTATCTTCGTGCCGCCGCTGCGGGAGCGGAAAGCCGACGTGCTGCTGCTGGCGGACCACTTCCTCGAGAAGTTCGCGCGCGAACAGGCCAAGCAGATCGCCCGGATCTCGACCCCGGCGATCGACATGCTGATGAGCTATCACTGGCCGGGCAACGTGCGGGAGCTGTCCAACGCGATCGAGCGCGCCGTGGTGGTGTGCGACGGCGGCGTGATCCACTCGCACCACCTGCCGCCGACGCTTGCAGACCGCCGAATCCACCGGCACGGTCACCAACCGGTCGCTGCAGGAACTGGTGGAGGCGGTGGAGAAGGACGCCCTGCAGGACGCGCTCAAGAGCGCACGCGGCAATCGCGCGACCGCGGCGCGGCTGCTGCGGACCACCCGCCGCATCCTCAACTACCGGCTGAAGGCCTACGGCATCGACTGGCGGCGCTTCCTCGACTGACGCTCTAGGCCAACGCCTGCCCGAAGGGCAGGCAATCAGACACTGCCCAAAGGCTTAGCGATTCGAGGACGCGACGCTAAGCCTTTGCGTCGCGCCAGTTGTCGCCGATGCCGATGTCCACCGTCAGGGGCACGGCCAGGGTCACTGCGCCTTCCATCCGCGACCGCACCAGATCGGCCACGGCTTCGGCCTCGGCCCGTGGGGACTCGAACAGCAGCTCGTCGTGCACGGTCAGGATCATGCGGGCGCTGCCGCCGCGGGCCTTCAGCTCACCGTGCACGTCGATCATCGCCCGCTTGAGGATGTCGGCGGCCGTGCCCTGGATCGGCATGTTCACCGTGGCGCGTTCCGCGCCCGCCCGCACCTGGCCGTTGCGGCTGTTGAGATCCGGCACCAGCCGGCGGCGGCCGAACATCGTCTTGACGACGCCGGTGTGCCGCGCGCCTTCCAGCGTGTCGTCGATGAACTTACGGACGCGCGGGAAGCCGGCGAAATAGGCGTCGATGAATTCCTGCGCCGCCTCCTTGGTGACGCCGATGTCTCGTGCCAGCGTGAAGGCGGTCTTGCCGTAGAGCAGCGCGTAGTTGACGATCTTCGCGCGGCGCCGCAGCTCGTGCGGATCCAGGCCGGGCGACGGGCCGAACACCTTCAGCGCCGTCCGGTCGTGGATGTCCTCGCCGGACTCGAACGCCTGGATCAGGGTCTCGTCGCCCGCCAGGTGCGCCAGCACCCGCAGCTCGATCTGCGAGTAGTCGGCGGAGATCAGCACGTGGTCCGGCGCGGCGATGAAAGCGCGGCGAATCTCGCGGCCGATCTCGGTGCGGATCGGAATGTTCTGCAGGTTGGGGTCGGAGCTGCTCAGCCGGCCGGTGGCGGCCACCGCCTGGTTGAAGCTGGTGTGGACGCGCCCGGTCTTCGGATTGACCAGCGAGCGGCAGCGCATCGAGGTAGGTGCCCTTCAGCTTCTGCAGGCTGCGCCAGTCCAGGATCAGGCGCGGCAGCTCGTGCGACTCGGCCAGTTCCTCCAGCACTTCCACGGCGGTTGACGCCGAACGCGTCTTGCCCGTCTTCTTCAGCGCCGGCAGGTTCAGCCGCTCGAACAGCACCTCGCCCAGCTGTTTGGGCGAGTTGACGTTGAACTCCATCCCCGCCATCGCGTAGATGCGCGCCGACAGCTCGGCCAGCTGCGCCTCGAGGCGCTGCGACTGCACCGCCAGCGCGTCGGTGTCGACGCGCACGCCGGCGCGCTCGATGTCCGCCAGCACCGCCACCAGCGGCAGCTCGAACTGCTCGTTCACCGCCGCCAGGCCTTCGGATTCGATCGTCGCGGCGAGACCGCGCGACAACTGCCGCGCGAGATCCGCGCGTTCGGCCGCATAGCGCAACAGTGCCTCAGGCGCGACGTCGCTCGCCCGCACCGCCCGGGCGCCCGCGCCCAGCACGCTCGGCCTCGGCCACCGCCTTGTAACCCAGATGCTCCAGCGCGGTGTCCGCGACGCCATGCTGCGAGCGCGTCGGATCCAGCAGGTAGCTGGCGAGCATGGAGTCGAACGCCACGCTTCACGTCGACGCCGTACGGCGCCAGCGTCATCAACACCGGCTTCGCGTCGTGGGCGAGTATGCGAACGCCCGGATCCTCGAGCAGCGGGCGCAGCGCATCGACGGCGGCCGCATGGTCCACCTGCACCGGCGTGGAGGAGACGCTCAGCAGATCGTCCGCGGGACCGGGGCTGCCGTGGCCCAGCGGCAGGTAGGCGCCTTGCCGATCGGCGTGCGAGAAGGCCAACCCGACCAGCTCCGCCTGCACGCCGCCGGGCGCATTGGTCACGACGTCCACCGCGAATTCGCCGGCGGCGCGACAGCTGGCGATCAGCGCCTCGAGTTCCTCGCTGGTGGTGACCAGCGAGTAGGCGGTCGCGGTGCTGTCGGCCGACGGCGCGTACTCGTTCATCAGCGACCGGAAGGCGAGCCGCGAGAACAGGCTGTAACACTTGTCGCGGGATGCGCCCCGGTAGCGCAGCGACTCGAAGTCGACCTCGAGCGGCACGTCGGTGCGGATGGTGACGAGAGACTGGCTGCGCAGCGCGTCCTCGCGGTGTGTGGTCAGGGTCTCGCGCTGCTTGCCTTTCAGCTTGTCGGCTTGTTCGAGCAGGCTGCTGAGGCTGCCGAACTGCGAGATCAGATCGATCGCGCCCTTCTTGCCGATGCCCGGTACGCCGGCCACGTTGTCGCTGGTGTCGCCGACGAGCGCCAGCACGTCGACCACCTGGCCGGGCGCGACGCCGAACTTCTCCCTCACCCCGGCGGCGTCGAACCACTGACCGTCCTCGCGAGGGTCGTAGACGCGGACCTTGTCGCCGACCAGCTGAAAGAAGTCCTTGTCGATCGAGACCAGGGCCACGTCGAAGCCGGCATCGGCCGCACGGCGCGCCAATGTTCCCAGGACGTCGTCGGCCTCGTAGCCCGGAGCGGTCAGGATCGGCACGCCCAGCGCTTCGCACGCCTCACGTACCCACGCGGTCTGCTCGGCGAGGTCGTCGGGCATGGCCACGCGGTTGGCCTTGTAGTCCTCGGCCAGCTCCTTGCGGAACGTCGGACCGGCCAGGTCGAACGACGCGGCGATGAGCGGCGGTGCGTGGTCGGCGATCAGCTTGCGCAGCATCGTCACGAACACGTAGACGGCGTGCGTGCTCTGTCCCTCCTGGTTCGACAGCCCCTTGCCGCGGAAGGCATGGTAGGCGCGGTACATCTGCGAGCTGCCGTCGATGAGGAAGATTTGTGGGCGGGACATTGCGGCGGCGCCGCGGAGGCGCGACAGGGGCAAGGATATCATTGGGAATCGTGTCGATGTCTCCGCGGCGGCGGCTGGCGCAGGCGGCCGCGCTGCTCTTCGTGCTGTTTGCGCCCGCGTGCGCGGATTCGCCGCTCGGTCGGCGGCTCTACGAGTACGAGGAGGAGATCTACCTCGGCGTCGACGGCACGGCCACCGTCAATGTCAACGCATCGGTGCCGTCGCTGGTGGCGCTGCGCGGCGCCGACCTGCCGGTGGATCCGCAGGCGCGGCTCGATCGCGACCAGGTGCGTGCGTTCTTTTCCGGACCAGGCGCCACCGTGACGCGCGTCAGCCTGTCGCGGCGCGATGGGCGCCGCTTCGTTCACGTCAGCATCGAGGTCGTCGACGTCCGCCGGCTGTCGAAGGTGCCGCCGTTTGGCTGGTCCAGCTATCGGCTCGATCGGCGCGACGACGCGCTCGAGTTCCGCCAGGTGGTGGGCGCCGCGGCGGGCAAGCCCGTTGGCGACGTGGGCTGGACCGGCGACGAGGCCGTGAGGTTCCGCGTCCACGTGCCCAGCGAGATCCCGTTCCACAACTCACGCAGCGGCGTGGAGCGTGGAAACATCCTGGGGTGGGACCAGCCGCTCGCCGAGCGCGCACAAGGAGCTCCCCTGGAGATGGAGTTCCAGATGGAGCCCGAGTCGATCCTCTATTCGACGCTTTTGTTGTTCGGGGGCACGATTGTGGCGGCGGGGCTGGCCTTCGCGATCGCGATCTGGCTGCTCGTCCGCCGGGGTCGGCGGGCCGACATTATCGAATCGGCCCGCTGATGCTCGCTGGTCGTTAGTCGTTAGTCGTCAGTCGTTCCAAGCTCACAGCTTTTCCAGTTCGGCGCTCGCCTCTGCCGTGGTCTTCAGCTCGTTCTTCACCTCGAACGCCAGCACCTGGCTCGCGATCGAGTTCGCGATCTGCCGGTCCACGTTGTTGTTGACCACGCCTTCTAGCGTGACGCGGCCGCGCTCCACGATGATGTGGATGGGCGGGTTGACCATGGACGCAAACGGCCTGAACGCCGGGTTGCCGTAGATCGCCCGTGCCAGCTGGCGGCGCAGACGATCGTCGAACTGTGACACCGGCAGCACGTCGATCTTGTTGACGACCTGCCTCACGCCGTCCAGTTTTGCCACCCGCTGCTCGATGTCGCCGCGCTTGTAAGGCATCGTCACCTTGCCGTGCAGCACCACGACGCCGTCGTTGACCTGCGCTTCGACGTTGTCGAAGATGCTGAACCACGAGTAACCGAGGACCTGCTTCTGCACGTCGCGGAAAAGCTGCAGGTTCTCGGTGCCGGCCGCTCGGGCGGGGGCGCCCGATACGCCGATCAAGAAGATCACTGTGAGTAATCGCGTAACCATCGGAGCCTCCATAGCGGTTCGGCCCTCACTGCAGGCCGCCCGCTTCGGTACTCATCTCATTGCCTACTTAGGTGGCAAGGAGCTTGCCAGGTCCGACAGCGGACAAAGGGTTGGAAATCCGTAAGGAAACCGTCAGGTTCCCACGCGCTGTCCTCTCTCGCGGACGCGCTTGGCGAAGCTTCAGTCCTCGCCCTCGTGGTGAAAAATGGCTAGAGGACCAGCATCGTGGCGATGCCGGCCGCAATGAGGACAATCTGGCGGAGCGAGCTGGCATCGGTGCGACCGCGGTGCAACCCCGGAATCAGGTCGGCCATGGCGACGTAGAGGAAGCTCGCCGCTGCGAGGGCCAGAAAATACGGCAGCATTCGCGGGATGACGTCGAACGCCGCGAACGCCGCCACCGCTCCGACCGCGCTGGCGCCCGCCGATAGCACGTTGAGCAGCATGGCCCGGCTGCGGCTGTACCCCGAATGCAGCAGGATGGCGAAGTCGCCGAGCTCCTGGGGAATCTCGTGCGCTGCCACCGCCACCGCGGTGCTGATGCCGAGCGGAATCGACGTCATCACCGCCGCGGCGATCACGGCGCCGTCCACGAAGTTGTGAAAGGCGTCGCCGACCAGCACGGGTACCACCGACCCGTCGTGCACTTCACAGTCGTGGGTGTGGCAATGCCGCCACAACACCAGCTTCTCGAGGACGAAGAACAGCAGAATGCCCGCCAGCAGCGTGCCCAGGACGTGCGTCGCAGGCAGTTGGTCGAAGGTCTGGGGCAGGATCGCCAGCATCGATGCCCCCAGCAGCGCGCCGACGGCGTAGCTGACAAGCCAGGGCACCAGCGCCGAGCGGGTGGAGTCGCGCACCAGCAGCAGTCCGGAGGCGACGAGCAGGCCGCCCAGGCCGCCGACAACGCTCAGCCCAAGCGCGATCAGGAACGTCGACACAAACCGCCATCATAGCGCCTTCGCCGCCGGGCTAGAGGCTGCGGGCTACGGGCCACGGGCCCAGGCACGGTCGTTCGGCGGCAATGCAGTGCGGTGAGAATGACGAACCTTACGAGGCCTGGAGCCCGGAGCCTGGAGCCTGGAGCCAGGTCACGACGCGACGTATCCCCGCCTCGCCCGGACGATGAACTTCCGATCCCGCACGTCGACGCGGATGCTGTGCCAGCGGCCGTCCTTCGGCTCGGTAGAGGAGAAGCCCAGGTAGTACTGCATGCTCAGCTCGCTCGCCAGGCGAGCCGTGGCGCTGTCCAATCCGTTGAAACCGCGCACGATCTCCGTCCGGCCCCCGGTGTCGTCGGTCAGCTGGCGCAGCGCATCGCCGTTGACCCGCTCACCCGGCGTCACCCTGGGGGGCCGGCCACCGCCGAAGATGATCGGCGGCTGGCCGCGCCGGGTGCCGCGGCCGGCGCCCGGCCAGGGAAACGGCCGGGGTGTGGGGAAGGGCGGCAGCCTCGTGTATCCCGTGTCAACGGGGGTCGTGCTGTCCACGCCAAGGGCGTACACCAGCACGTCGCTCTCGCGAATCCTCGTGCGCAGGACGCCCGGCGAGATGTTGCTGCTCGTGTCGTTGCCGTCGGAGATCACGAGGATGGCCTTTTTGCGGTGCTGTCCCGAGGCGGCTATCGGCAGGGCCTGCGCCACGGCGTCGTAGATCGCGGTGCCGCCCGCGGCCTCCACCTGCTCGACGGCGCGGCTGATCGCGGCGCGGTCGGTGGTCCACTCCTGTGTGACCCGGGCCCGCGTCGAGAACCTCATGAAGAAGACCTCGTCCTCGTCGTGCAGCAGGTCGAAGATGAACCGATTGATGGCGGATCGCGCCGCCGACATCTTTTCCGGGGTCATGCTGGCGCTGACGTCAAGGGCGATGCCGAGACTGACCGGCACCCTGCCCGAGCTGAAGTGCGAGACCTCCTGCGACTTCCCGTTTTCGTAAACGAGGAAGTCCTCTTTCCGCAGCGAGTCCACGAAGCGGCCGTCGCCGTCGGTCACGGTAGCGGTGACGTTCACCAGCTCGATTCCGCTGGTGAAGCGCGCCACGTCCTGGTCCTGTCCGGCCGGCACCGCGCCAAGCGATAGTGCCGTGACGATGGCCAGGGCCGTGGTCCGGGCCGGGCCCGAGAACGGTGGTGTGCCGGGAGACGTCATGGGTGAATCAGTCCACTGCGACGATAGGCAAAAGCCTTGCCTGTCGGTGGTTGCAGGAAAGGGCCGGGATCTGGACACTGCCCGCACGGATGTCCAAATTATTGGCCGCCCACGCCTGCTTTGATTCCCTCGGCGAACCGTAAGCCCTCCCGATCGCCGAGTTCGCGGACCGGCGAGAACCCGGCCGCTCGCAGGTCGGCCAGGGCCCCGCCGGCCGCCATCGTAGGTCGCCTGCGAGGCCGGCACCGGCTTGAACATCGAGCGAAGGCCGGTCCGCGTGCCTGGTTCGATCACGATGATCCGGCCACCGGCCCGCAGCATGCGGGCCGACTCGGCGAGCAGCGTCCGTCGCGCTGGTGCATCCAGCGAGGCCAGCAGCCCTGACACGCTGTGGATCACGGCGACGTCGAATGCGTGGTCGGGGTGGGGCAGGGTGCGGGCCGGCACGACAGCGATCTCCACGAGCACGCCTGCCTCATCGGCGCCACGCTTTCGCTTTCGCTGCCTGCTGCTCGTCGGCGACCACACAAGCCGCGGAACCGCTGAGTCCGGTTTTCGCGGCGATCAGTCCCACCAGTCGCGCGTCGTCGACGCCCACTTGCAGCACGCGCTCACCCAGGCGCACGCCGCTCATGGCCACCGCCAACGGATCGCGCGCGTGCGTGGAACGCCGCAAAAACATGCCCATTTCCCCATGATATAGTGGCCGATTGTGACTCAATCACACCGACATTGCCCCGGCACGCGGCAAGCTGGGCGTCCTGCTGGTCGGGCTCGGGGCCGTCAGCACCACGACCATCGCCGGCGTGGTGGCGATCCGGAAGAACCTGGCCAAGCCAATCGGCTCGCTGACCCAGATGGGCACGATCCGTCTCGGCAAGCGCACCGAAGCGCGCGCGCCGAAGATCAACGAGTTCGTGCCGCTGGCGGGGCTCGACGACATCGTGTTCGGCGGTTGGGACATCTTCGAAGAGAACTGCTACGAAGCGGCGCGGACGGCGGGCGTGCTGGAAACGGCGCAGCTCGACCAGGTGAAGGGCGAGCTGGAGGCCGTCAAGCCCATGCCGGCCGTGTTCGACCAGCGCTACGTGAAGCGGCTGGACGGCCCCAACGTCAAGAAGGGCAAGAACAAGCGGGATCTGGCCGAGCAGCTGATCGCGGACATCCGGGCGTTCAAGGCCAACAACGGCTGCGACCGTCTGGTCATGCTGTGGGTGGGCAGCACCGAGGTGTTCATGAAGGAAGGCCCGGTGCACCAGACCCTGGCCGCCTTCGAGAAGGGTCTCGAGGCCAGCGACGACACCATCCCGTCGAGCATGGTGTATGCCTATGCCGCCATCCGCGAGGGCCTGCCGTTTGTGAACGCCGCGCCCAACCTGACGGCCGACATCCCGGCGCTGCAGGAACTGGCCGCCCAGACCAAGTCACCGCTCGCCGGCAACGACATGAAGACCGGCCAGACGCTGATCAAGACCATCATCGCGCCGGGGTTGAAGGCGCGCCTGCTGGGCGTGCGAGGCTGGTACTCGACCAACATCCTGGGCAACCGCGACGGCGAGGTGCTGGACGATCCCGAGTCGTTCAAGACCAAGGAAGAGAGCAAGAAGTCGGCGCTCGACTACATCTTCCAGCCGCACCTCTATCCGGATCTCTACGAGGACCTGACCCACGTCGTTCGCATCAACTACTACCCGCCGCGCGGCGACAACAAGGAAGGCTGGGACAACATCGACCTGATCGGCTGGCTGGGCTACCCGATGCAGCTCAAGATCAACTTCCTGTGCCGCGACAGCATCCTGGCGGCGCCGATCGTGCTCGACACGGCGCTGTTCATGGACCTGGCCAAGCGGGCGGGGATGTCGGGCATCCAGGAGTGGCTCTCGTTCTACTTCAAGGCCCCGATGCATGCGCCGTCGGTGTACCCCGAGCACGACCTCTTCATCCAGCTGATGAAGCTGAAGAACACGCTGCGCCACATGATGGGCGAGGAGCTCATCACCCACTTGGGCCGCGAGTACTACGACTAGCATGGCGCCTGCCGCTAGTCGTAACAGTGTCTGTTTGGGCCCAGCGTCGCTTTGCGACGCGGGCCGGCACAGGGGCCTGGAGCCCGCAGCCTGGAGCCCGGAGCCTAGATCTTCGATGCTCCGCCCCGCGGCGCTCGGCGGCCTCTTCATCGGCATCCTGTCGGCCCTGCCGATTGTCGGCGCGGCCAACTGCTGCTGCTGCCTGTGGATCGTGTCCGGGGGCGTGCTCGCGGCCTATCTGGCCGGCCTCAACCAGCCGGCCTCGCTGACGCCGGGTGAGGGGGCGATCGTCGGCGGATCCGCGGGCCTCATCGGCGCCTTCGTCTGGATTCCCGTGGCGCTGCTGATGGACCTGTTGATGGCCCCGCTGCAGCAGGCCGTCATCGGCTCCATCCTCAGCAACGCCCGCGACCTGCCGCCCGAGGCGCGCGAGGTGCTCGAGAGTCTGGGTGAGCCGTCGTCGGTGGGACGCTTCGTGTTCGGGTTCATGTTGATGTTCTTCGCTGGCGGCGTGTTCGCCGCCATCGGCGGCGTCCTGGCCGCGATGTTCTTCCGCAAGGACGTCCCGCCCGCCCTCGGTGGTCCGCCGCCGCCGCCACCGCTGCCGCGCAATAACGCTCCATCCCACCGCCCGCCCGGAGGGCGGGTCAAACACTGGACTGCGAGCGGAGCCAGCTCGGCGGTCGAGCGGAGCCTCGCAGCTGTCGCGCCCCGGTGAGATGGTGTAACGTCGAAGCCCATGTCCGAGCCGAAGGCCTCGCCGCAGTTCGCCGACCTGCTCCAGGAGGATCGCACGTTCGCACCGCCGGAGGCTTCCGCGAGCGAGCGAACGTACCTCGAACGACGTCTATGCGCGCGCCGAGCGCGACCCCGAGGGTTTCTGGGAAGGCTTCGCCGACGAGCTGGAATGGTTCACGCGCTGGACCCGCGTGCTGGACTGGCAGCCGCCGCATGCCAAGTGGTTCGTCGGCGGGACGCTGAACGCCAGCGTGAACTGCGTCGATCGCCACGTGCGCGGCCCGCGGCGGAACAAGGCCGCCCTGATCTGGGAAGGCGAGCCCGGCGATCGCCGGACGCTGACCTACTTCGACCTCTACCGCCAGGTCAGCCAGTTCGCCAACGTGCTCAAGTCGCTCGGCGTGTCAAGCGCGGCGACCGCGTGGCCATCTACCTGCCGCTCGTGCCGGAGCTGGCGATCGCGATGCTGGCCTGCGCGCGCATCGGCGCCGTGCACTCGGTGGTCTTCGGCGGCTTCAGCTCCGAATCGCTGCGCGATCGCATCAACGACGCCCAGGCCACGCTCCTCGTCACCGCCGACGGCGGCTGGCGCCGCGGGCAGGTGGTGCCGCTGAAGCAGATGGCCGACGTGGCGCTCGAGGGCACACCGTCGATCAAGCACGTGGTGATCGTCCAGCGGCTGCACGGCGCGCCGGCACCGGTGCACGTGAAGGAGGGCCGCGACCACTGGTATCACCGGCTGATGCAGGACGCCGCCTACGTGTGCGAGCCGGAGCGCATGGACGCCGAGGACATGCTCTACATCGCTCTACACCTCGGGCACGACCGGCAAGCCCAAGGGCATCGTGCACACGACCGGCGGCTATCTGGTCGGCACCTACGCCACCACCAAGTGGGTGTTCGATCTGAAGGAAGACGACGTCTACTGGTGCACGGCCGACATCGGCTGGGTCACCGGCCACAGCTACGTGGTCTACGGGCCGCTGTCGAACGGCGCCACGGTCGTGATGTACGAGGGCGCGCCCGACTGGCCGCAGAAGGATCGGTTCTGGGAGATCGTGGAGCGCTACGGCGTGACGATCTTCTACACCGCGCCGACGGCGATCCGCGCGTTCATGAAGTGGGGCACCGAGTGGCCGGCGCGGCGCGACATGTCCACGCTGCGGCTGCTCGGGTCGGTGGGCGAGCCCATCAACCCCGAGGCCTGGGTCTGGTACCACCGCTTCATCGGCGGCGAACGCTGCCCGGTCGTGGACACGTGGTGGCAGACCGAGACCGGCGCGATCATGATCACGCCGCTGCCGGGCATCACGCACACGAAGCCGGGGTCGGCCGCGCGGCCGTTTCCCGGCATCAAGGCCGAGATCAAGAACGGGAAGACGGCTCCAGCATCGAGGGCGCCGGCGGCGGCCTGCTGGCGCTGACCCGGCCGTGGCCGGCGATGCTGCGCGGCATCTACGGCGACCCGGAGCGGTACGTGCAGCAGTACTGGAGCCGCTGGACCCCGGACGTCTACGTCACCGGCGACGGAGCCAAGCGCGACGCGGACGGCTTCTTCTGGCTGCTCGGGCCGCGTGGACGACGTGCTGAACGTCGCCGGCCATCGGATCGGCACGATGGAAGTGGAGAGCGCGCTGGTCGATCACCCCAGCGTTGCCGAGTCCGCGGTGGTGGGCCGGCCGCACGAGATCAAGGGCCAGGCCGTGGCTGCCTTCGTCACCCTGAAGGAAGGGGTCAAGGGCGGCGAGTCCCTGGTGGCGGAGCTCAAGGAGCACGTGGTCAAGAAGATCGGCGCCATCGCCCGTCCCGACGACGTCATCTTCACCGCCGACCTGCCCAAGACCCGGTCCGGGAAGATCATGCGGCGGCTGCTCCGCGACATCGCCGAGGGCAAGGCCCTGGGCGATACGACCACGCTGGCCGACCCAGGCGTCGTCGCCCGGTTAAAGGAACAGTACCAGGACGAGCACTGAGAGCAAGGCCCCAGGCCCCAGGCTTCAGGGCCACCCGGAGCGCTCCACGGACAGGAACCCGTGACCCGAGTCCATCCGTATCGAGACAACATGGCGCTGATCGAGACCCGGGATCTGTGGAAGACCTATGTCATGGGCGAGGAGGAGATCCACGCGCTCGGGCGTGTCCGATCGAGATCGAGCGCGGCGAATACGTGGCGATCATGGGCCCGTCCGGCTCGGGCAAGTCCACCCTGATGAACCTGATCGGCTGCCTGGATACCCCGTCCAAGGGCGAGCTACCTCCTGAACGGCAAGATGGTCAGCGAGATGAACGACAACGAGCTGGCCCGCATTCGCAATCAGGAGATCGGCTTCGTGTTCCAGACGTTCAACCTGCTGCCGCGGGCCTCGGCGCTGCAGAACGTCGAGCTGCCGCTGGTCTACGCGGGTGTGCCGGCGAAGGACCGGCAGGTGCGCGCAAAGGACGCACTCGAGAAGGTGGAGCTGGCGTCGCGCATGAGCCATCGGCCCAACGAGCTGTCCGGCGGCCAGCGCCAGCGCGTGGCCATCGCGCGCGCGCTGGTGAACGAGCCGTCGATTCTCCTCGCCGACGAGCCGACCGGAAACCTCGACTCGAAGACCGGCGCCGAGATCATGGCGCTCTTCGCCCGCCTGCATCAGGCCGGCAACACCATCGTGCTCGTCACGCACGAAGCCGACGTCGCTGCGTTCGCGCATCGGACCATCTCGGTGCGAGACGGTCAGGTGGAGAAAGACGTCCGCCGCGCCGCCTGACCTGCGCAGTCGCCGTCATAGCTGTCGAGTACAATCCCGCGGGTCTGGCGCGCCCATCTGAACGTGCGCGCTGCCTCGGTGGTGGTGTCCCGCGGTGAGTTTCGAGCGCACCGTTTCATGAGCGGAACGCGTGCAGCACGTTGCCTTCTCTGGCTCGTGAGGGGAGTTGGAGTCATCAAGAGAGTTACTGTCGTTCTTCCGGCGGCGGCGATTTTCGTGCTCGTCATCCTGATCGGTGCGTTCATCAACTCCGGCCGCGCTGGCGCCCAGCAGGAGCAGGCACAGGTACGCGTTGCACAGGCCTGCGTCGCCAGTGGATATCCGTCAGCCCTTTGCCACTGCCAGTGACCTTGGCGGGCGGCCAGGGCGGGACGGTGGCAGTGAAGAACGTCGATGAGCCGGGGCGGGCCCCGTTCTATTTCGCAGGATCGGCCACTGCTGACGCTACCTTCACGGTTCCAGCGGACAAGATATTGGTGGTCGACCACTTCAGCACGTTCGCCGAGTGGTCGAGCGCTTGCACTCCAAGCTGCTTCTTCCAGAACCAGATACGGGAGACGCTCGTGGGAGGGGGTTTTCAGGACCGCTACTTCGTCGCTCGCCCGCTGACGTCGGGCCTGGCGTCCGAAGAGGAGATGGTGCGGTGGTACCTTGCGCCTGGCAGTTCGGTGCGCGTGGGTTGGGCATCGAGAGCGATTGGGACGTTCCACGCGGATCACTTCGCGATGTCGGGCTACTACATCGACGCGAACTGAGGCTCGGGTCCGGAGTCTCCGTCGACACCTTGGGCCAGGGCACCGCGGAGATGTGACTGGGCTGAAGATCGGTCGATGGAGGTTATGCGGTGAGCGACGAGCCCACTGCCTCGAGCCCCAGCGCTTCGTCCACGCCCAGGTGGACGTTCATGCTCTGCACCGCGGCGCCGCTGGCGCCTTTGCCCAGATTGTCGAGCCGCGCGATGAGCAGCGCCTGGTCGTCGCCGCCGAACACGAAGATGTCCACGCGGTTGGTGTCGTTGCAGCCCTGCACGTCGAAGCCGCCGGCGGCGATGGTCTTCGGGATCGTTGAGCGGCATCACGCGAACGAAGGGCTCGCCGGCGTAGTAGGCCGCCAGCGTTTCGTGCAGCGCGCGCGCGCTGGTGCCGCGGCGCGAGCTGCGACAGCTGCAGCGGTACGCTGACCGCCAGCCCCTTGTAGAAGTTGGCTGACGACCGGCATGAAGACGGGCGGCGATCGGTCAGGCCCGAGTGCGCCGTCATCTCCGGCAGGTGCTTGTGCGACAGGCCCAGCGCGTAGGGCCGCGGCGCGGTCAGGCGCGGATCGCCGCTGGTCTCGTACTGCTCGATCATCTTGCGGCCGCCGCCTGAGTAGCCGGTGAGCGACGTGGCCGTGAGCGGGAACGCCGCCGGAACGATGCCGCCGGTCACCAGCGGGCGGACCAGCAGGATGAAGCTGGTGGCGTGGCAGCCGGGATTGGCGATGCGCTTGGACTGCTTGAATCCGCGCGCGCTGATCGGGGGCCAGCTCGGGCAAGCCGAACACCCAGTCCGGGCGCGGTCCGGTGCGCGGTTGACGCGTCGATGACGCAGGTCGCGGGGTTCTCGACCATCGCCACCGCTTCTCGCGCGGCGGCGTCGGGCAAGCACAGGAAGGCCACGTCCGCCGCGTTCAGCAGCCGCGCGCGCTCGGCCGGGTCCTTGCGCCTGTCCGGGTCGATGCTGAGGACGTCGATGTCGTCACGGGCGGCCAGCACCTGGCGGATCTGCAGCCCGGTGGTGCCTTCCTGCCCGTCTACGTACACGCGGGTCATGGGATCAAGGATAAGTCACAATTCAGAAGTCACAAGTCAGAAGTCACAAGTCAGAGGTAGCTGAGGATCGGCGACTTGCTCCTCTGCTTCAGGCCGGCGTACCAGCGGCACACGGGGTAGAGGGCGACCACGATCGCGATCCAGACCAGGTACACGACCCACAGGTCGTAGCCGTAGTCGGTCGGGAAGTCGGGCCGCGGCCCTCGCAGCGACGGCGGCGAGACGAGCATGAATGCCGACCGGCCGTACTGCGCTTGCGCGAACGCGACGGCCGTGACGTGCAGGAGCGGCAGGTGCAGCAGGTAGTAGAAGAGCGGCACTCGCCCGAACACGAGCAGCGGGTTCGATGCCCGTGCCCGCACGCGGTCGAATGCCGCCAGTACCAGCAGCATCGGCCCCAGCGTCATCAGCAGATACAGGAGTGACGGCGGGTACTTCTCGCAGTTCAGGAACGATGCGATCGTCAACGCCAGCGACGGCTGCACCGTCCACGGTACCGGATCGCCATAGAGGTTCGACCATCGCAGGACGACGAAGGCCGCGGTGAGCCCAGCGCCCAGGCGCACCAGCATGCGGCGGCGGTGTTCCGGTCGGAGCTCCAGGATGCGGCCGAAGCAGTAGCCGGCGGCCATCACGCCGATCCAGGGGAGGACCGGGTAGCCCACTCGGATGCCGACCTCGGTCCCGGGCAGCAGCCGTCCCCGAACGTGCAGGAGCCGCCACAGCCAATGCGCGGGACCGAACTGCTCGGGGCGGATGGCGTCGAGCGTGTTGTGCAACACGATCATGCCGACGCCGAGGGCGAGCACGATCCGCCACGGCAGCCAGACCAGCGCGGCGAGCACCACCATCGAGGCGCCCAGCGCCCAGATCACCGCAAGCCCGGGGTCGGACACGCCGATGCCGAGATCCCACCCGAACCAGCGGACGATGGTCAGCTCCAGCAGAATCAGCCACAGGCCGCGGGTCCAGAGGAACCTGGACAACTCGCTCGTGGTGCGCCCGCGCCTGGCATAGAGATATGCCGCGGTGCCGGCCAGGAACACGAACGACGGGGCGCAGAAGTGCGTGATCCAGCGGGTGAAGAACAGCCAGCCATCGGTCTGGGTCAGGTCTTCGGGGGCAAAGTGCTGCGACGGGCCGTGGAAGTAGTCCCTGACGTGGTCGAGCGCCATGATGATCATGACGAGACCGCGCACCAGGTCGATCGAGTCGATCCGCGCGCGGGCGGCAGTCGTGGCCAAGGGGGCCAACGATACCAAAATTCAGAAGTCAGAAGTCAGAAGCCAGAAACAGCACTGAGGCCGCCGCGCGTTCTACACAGCGGCCCAATGGCCCGCACTCACCTCGCGGAGTGGCGCGCCGTGGGTGAACGACGCCGGGTCCAGCTCGATGCGCTTCCGCGGCGCGTCCGGGTCCAGCACCGGTACCGCGCTGAGCAGCGCCCGGGTATAGGGGTGTGTGGGGCTGGCGAACAGCGCGCGGCCGTCTCGCCCATCTCGACGATCCGGCCGCGATACATCACCGCCACGCGGTGGCAGATGTGCTCCACCAGGCGCAGATCGTGGGCGATGAAGAGATAGGTCAGCTTGAGCCGTGCCTGCAGATCCAGGAGCAGCTTCACCACCTGCGCCTGAATCGACACGTCGAGCGCCGACACGGCTTCGTCGGCGACGATGAGCGCCGGGTGCAGCGCCAGCGCGCGCGCGATGCCGATGCGCTGGCGCTGGCCGCCGCTGAACTCGTGCGGATACCGATCGAGGTGCGCCCGCTCGAGCCCCACCAGATCGAACAGCTCCTCGACCCGCGCCCGCCGCTCGTCGCGCGATCCCAGCTTGTGGATGACGAGCGGCTCTTCGACGATGTCGCGGACACGCATGCGCGGGTTGAGCGACGAGTACGGATCCTGAAAGACGATCTGCATGTCGCGGCGCGCGCGCCGCATGCGTTCGCGCGGGAACGCGAGCACGTTCTCGCCGCGGAACCGGACCTCGCCGGCCGTGGGCTCCACCAGCCGCAGGATGCATCGCCCGGTGGTGCTCTTGCCGCAGCCCGATTCGCCGACCAGGCCGAACATCTCGCCCTCGTGGATCTCGAAGTCCACGCCGTCCACGGCCTTGACCACGGTGGGCGTGGCGCCAGAGCCCGCCGCGGCCGGCGAAGTGCTTGACCAGCCCGCGGACTTCGAGCAGCGGCGTCACGCGCCGAGCCCCGGCACCGCGGCGAGCAGCCGCTGCGTGTAGGCGTGGGCCGGCGCCCGCAGGATCTGGCGCACCGGGCCCGTCCTCGACGATGCCGCCCTTCGTGCATCACGGCCACGCGGTCGGCCATCTCTGCGATCACGCCGAAGTCGTGGGTGATGATCAGGAACGCCAGGTTGAAGCGCGCCCGCAGCTCGCGCAGCAGGTCGAGGATCTGCGCCTGGATGGTGACGTCGAGCGCGGTCGTCGGCTCGTCGGCGATCACGAGCGGCGGCTTGCAGGCGAGCGCGATGGCAATCATCACGCGCTGGCGCATGCCACCGGACAGCTGGTGGGGGTAGTCGCGGGCGCGGCGGGCGGCATCCGGAATGTGCACGGCCTCCAGCAGCTCGACCGCCTGCTGCGCCGCCGATGCGCGCGAGTGGCCGTGCACGCAGCAGCGCCTCGGCGATCTGATCGCCGACGCGCATCACCGGGTTCAGCGCCGTCATCGGTTCCTGGAAGATCAGGGAGATGCGTGCCCCGCGCACCTCGCGCATCTCGCGCTCGCCGAGCTGCAACAGGTTGCCGCCGTCGAACAGGATCTCGCCGCTGGTGATGCGGCCGCCCGGCGGCAGCAGCCGCAGGATCGAGAACGCGGTCATCGACTTGCCGCTGCCGGATTCCCCCACCAGGCCCAGCGTCTCGCCCGGCAGGATCTGGAAGCTGACGTCGTTCACGGCCGGCCGGGCGCGGCCGGCCGGCCCGAACTCCACGGTCAGATGCCGCACGTCGAGCAGCGGCGCGTGACGCGCGACGTCAGGACGCGCGTCGCCTGCAGACACCTGGCGCATCCTGATGCTCGCCGAACACTCCCCTGAGCGTATCGGCAATCTCGCCCAGCGTGGCCAATCGCTCCACCGCGGCGATGATCGGCGGGACGAGGTTGTCGCCGCCGCGCGCCGCGGCGTCCACGGCGCTCAGCGCCTGCCGCGCGCCGGCGTCGCTGCGCGAGGCCCGCAGCGCCCGCAGGCGCTCCACCTGCGCCCGCTCGATGCCCGGGTCCATGCGGAACACGTCCACGCCTGGCGCGGCGTCGTCGGCGAACCGGTTCACGCCGACCACCACCTGCTCGCCGGCGTCGATCGCGCGCTGCGTGCGATAGGCGGACTCCTGGATCTCCCGCTGCACGGTGCCGCGCTCGATGGCGGCCAGCACGCCGCCCTGGGCGTCGAGTCCCTCCATGATCCGGCGCGCGTCGCGTCTCGATGCGGGCGGTCAGCTCCTCGACCGCGTAGGCCCCGCCGGCCGGATCGGCGGTGGCGGCAACGCCGCTCTCGTGCAGCAGGATCTGCTGCGTGCGCAGCGCGATGGTGGCGCTTTCCTCGGTCGGCAGCGCCAGCGCCTCGTCGCGGCCGTTGGTGTGAATCGACTGCGCGCCGCCCAGCACGGCGGCCAGCGCCTGCAGCGTCACGCGCACGATGTTGTTGTCGGGCTGCTGCGCCGTCAGCGTGCTGCCGGCCGTTTGGGCATGGAACCGCAGTTGCTGCGCGCGCGGCTCGGTGGCCCCGAAGCGGTCCCGCATCACGCGGGCCCACAGCCGGCGCGCGGCGCGGAACTTGGCGATCTCCTCCACGAAGTTGCTGTGGGCGTTGAAGAAGAACGACAGGCGCGCGCCCGACGGCGTTGACGTCGAGGCCGCTGGCGACGCAGGCCTCGACGTAGGCGCAGGCGTGCGCCAGGGTGAAGGCCACCTCCTGGACGGCGGTCGCGCCGGCTTCGCGGATGTGGTAGCCGCTGACCGACACCGGATGCCATCGCGGCATGGCCCGCTCGCAGAAGCCCACCACGTCGGCGACCAGGCGCATCGACGGCCGCGGCGGAAAGATGTAGGTGCCGCGGGCGACGTACTCCTTGAGGATGTCGTTCTGGAGCGTGCCGGCCAGCGCGGCCACGTCGGCCCCCTGCCGCCGGGCCACGGCGACGTAGAGCGCCAGCAGGATGATCGCCGTGGCGTTGATGGTCATCGACGTCGAGATGGTGTCGAGGCGGATGCCGTCGAAGAGCACCGCCATGTCCTCGACCGAGTCGATCGCCACCCCGACCCGTCCCACTTCGCCGGCCGCCAGGCGGTGATCCGAGTCGTAGCCGATCTGCGTCGGCAGGTCGAAGGCGACGCTCAGCCCGGTGCCGCCCTGCGCGAGCAGGTACCGGTAGCGGGCGTTCGATTCCTGGGCGCTGCCGAAGCCCGCGTACTGCCGCATCGTCCACGGCCGCCCGCGGTACATCGTCGAGTGGATGCCGCGGGTGTAGGGAAACTCGCCGGGCAGCCCGATGTCGGTGTCGGGGTCGACTCCGCGATGTCGGCCGGCGTCCGAAAGGAGGGCGGGCTGGCCATCGCCGATCAGCCGCCCGACGACCTTCCCCTGATTGGCCACCGCCTGCGCCTTGCGCGCCGCCGCCTCCGCGTCGCCCAGGTAGTACTTGCGCAGCGGCTTCAGCGATTCGTCCAGCTCGTAGACCAGCGGGACGCCGGTAGGGATGTTCAGCTCGACGATGTCGGCTTCGGAGATGTGGTCGAGGTACTTCACCAGCGCGCGCAGGCTGTTGCCGTGGGCCGCGATGATCACCCGCTTGCCGCCGCGGATGGCGGGCGCAATCGTCTCGTGCCAGTAGGGGAGGAACCGTGCGACGGTGTCGGCGAGCGATTCGGTCAGGGGCAGGTCGGCCGGCGGCAGGCCTGCATAGCGCCGGTCGCGCGACGGGTGGCGCTCGTCGCCCGCCTCGAGCGGCGGCGGCGGGATGTCGTAGCTGCGGCGCCAGATCTTGACCTGCGCCTCGCCGTGCTTCGCCGCGGTCTCCGCCTTGTTCAGCCCCTGCAGCGCGCCGTAGTGGCGTTCGTTGAGCCGCCAGGACGAGTGGATCGGAATCCACAGCGTGCCCAGCTCGTCGAGCGCGAGCCACAACGTGCGGATCGCCCGGGTCAGCACCGACGTGTAGGCGACGGTCGAACTCGAACCCTCCGGCCTTGAGCAGCCGGCCCGCTTCGCGCGCCTCCTCGCGGCCCTTGTCGGTCAGGTCCACGTCGGTCCAGCCGGTGAACCGGTTCTCCTTGTTCCAGACGCTCTCGCCGTGCCGCAGCAGCACCAGCCGGATCATGCCCGTCGCCGCCTCACGCGCGCACCGGCCGCCGCAGGACGGCGCGGCCCGCGTAGCGGGCGCCGGCGCCCAGCTCCTCTTCGATCCGCAGCAGCTGGTTGTACTTGGCCACGCGGTCGCTGCGGCTGGCGGAGCCGGTCTTGATCTGGCCCGCCGACGTCCCGACCGCCAGATCGGCGATGGTGGCGTCCTCGGTTTCGCCGGAGCGATGGGAGATGATCGTCGTGTAGCCGGCGCTGCGCGCCATCGCAATCGCATCCAGCGTTTCCGACACCGTGCCGATCTGGTTCAGCTTCACGAGGATGGAGTTGGCCACGCCCTCGGCGATACCACGTTGCAGGATCTCGGGGTTGGTCACGAACACGTCGTCGCCCACGAGCTGGACGGTCTTCCCCAGCGCGCTCGTCAGCGCCTTCCAGCCGGCCCAGTCGCCTTCGGCCAGCCCGTCCTCGATCGAGACGATGGGATATTGCCGGACCCAGTCCGTGTACATCTGGACCATCTGGTCGGGGGTCCGCGTCGGCTTCGCCCGACTTCTTGAACACGTAGCGCCCGTCGTCCCACAGCTCGCTGGCCGCGACGTCGAGGGCCAGGAACACGTCCTCGCCGGCCTTGAAGCCGGCCTTGCCGACCGCCTCCATCACGACGTCGAGCGCCTCCTGATTGGACTTCAGGCTGGGCGCGAAGCCGCCTTCGTCGCCGACGCCGGTCGAGTGTCCCGCCTTCTTCAGGATGGCGCGCAGGGCGTGGAAAATCTCGGCGCCCGTCCGCACCGCATCGGCGAAGGTGGCCGCGCCGACCGGCATCACCATGAACTCCTGCAGGTCCACGCTGCTGTCGGCGTGCGCGCCGCCGTTGAGGATGTTCATCATCGGCACCGGCAGCGCGTACGGCTCGTGCGCCGCTCACGCCGCCGAGCGCGGCGAAATGCGCGTAGAGCGGGCGGTGCGCCGCCGCGGCTGCGGCCCGCGCCACGGCCATGGACACGCCCAGCAGCGCATTGGCGCCCAGGCGGCTCTTGGCCGGCGTGCCGTCCAGCGCGATCATGCGGCCGTCGACGGCCCGCTGGTCGAGCGGCTGGCCGACGAGCGCCTGGGCGATCTCGCCGTTGACGTGGGCGACGGCCTTCCGCACGCCCTTGCCGAGATACCGCGTCTTGTCGCCGTCACGGAGCTCGAGGGCTTCGCGCTCGCCGGTCGAAGCGCCGGACGGCACTGCCGCCCGGCCCATGATGTCGCCGGCCCAGACGTCCACTTCCACCGTGGGGTTGCCGCGCGAATCCAGAATTTCTCTTCCGTGAATACGCGTAATCGTCTGCATGAGGATGGGGTTCTGACTGGGCGCTACTGCGCGGGCACGCTGCCGCGATCCGCCGCCGCCTCGAGCTCGAGCGCCTCGGCATCGATGGCGACCACCAACGGCTCGTCGTTGGCCGTCACCACGACCACGCCCGCGTCGGAAACCGTGTGGCGCCGCCGATCTTCCACCGGATCGAAGCCGATGATAGCGCCTCGGGGCACGACCACGTCGCGGTCGATGATGGCGCGCCGGATTTTCACGTGGCGTCCCACGCGCACGCCAGGCATCAGGATCGAGTGCTCGATGGTGCTGAAGCTGTGGACGCGGACGTTGGGGCAGAGGATGCTGCCGGTGACCGTGCTGCCCGACACGATGCAGCCGTTCGACACGACCGAGTCGTGTGCCTGGCCACAGCGCACGCCGTCGCGGCCGAACACGAACTTCGCCGGCGGCGCCTGCGGCTGGTAGGTGCGCAGCGGCCATTCCGGATCGTAGAGATTGAACTCCGGGCTGACCTGGCACAGGTCCATGCTGGCCTCGTAGTAGGCGTCCAGCGTGCCGATGTCGCGCCAGTACTTCGCCGCCTTCTTGTTCTCGTCGTAGAAGCGGTAGGTGTAGACCGGACGGGTGTGGAAGAGCGACGGGAGGATGTTCCGGCCGAAGTCGTGCTGGCTGTCCATCTGGGCCGCGTCGTGCTCGAGTGCCTTGACCAGGACCTCGGCCTTGAAGATGTAGATGCCCATCGAGGCCAGCGCCACGTCGGGCGATCCCGGCACGGCGGGCGGCACCGCCGGCTTTTCCTGGAAGTCACGCACGCGGTCGTCCTCGTCCACGCCGAGGATTCCGAACCGGCGGCCCTCGGCGACCGGCACCTCCAGCGCGGCGAGGGTGGCGTCGGCGCCCTTGTCGAGGTGGAATCGGAGCATCTTCGAGTAGTCCATCTTGTAGACGTGGTCGCCCGACAGCACGACCACGTGGCTCGGCGATTCGCGGACGATGGAATAGAGGTTCTGGAACACCGCGTCGGCGGTGCCGAGGTACCAGTGCTCCCCGACCCGCTTCTGCGGCGGCAGCAGCTCGATGAACTCGCCCAGCTCTTCCGACACCACGTTCCACGCCATGCGGATGTGACGGCTGAGCGACAAGCTCTTGTACTGGGTGGCGATGAAGATCCGGCGCAACCCGGAGTTGATGCAGTTGCTCAGCGTGAAGTCCACGATGCGGTAGGGGCCGCCGAAGTACACGGCCGGCTTGGCGCGCTCGGCGGTCAGGGGGTGCAGCCGTTCGCCCGCCCCGCCGGCCAGCAGGATCACCAGCACATCGTCCAAGCTCATTCGCCGCGCCTCATCCGCTCTGAACCGCCTCGACCGCGCGTGAAAGCGATCCGCACGATGATAGCGTCGGCGACCCGCAGATGCCCGATAAAACCCTTGGTTTGGCTGATATTTAGCGCGGTCGCTCGATTGACTTGCCCGGGGATCCACGCCTATGATCGAGCGACTTGGCCGGCATTGGAGCTCCGGCCGATCCGCGCCTCCGGAGCCGCGGACGAGCGCCCGCCGCTCGACGGAAAGGACACAGGGAATGAGGATTCGCAGGGTAGCCGCGCTCGTCGCCGCCGTGACCATCACCCTCGCCACGGCACCTCTTTTTGCGCAGCGGAACAACAACAACAACAACACCAGAAGCCGCAGCGCAGCAAAGCCGAACTCGCCGACCTCGAAACCGTGGTGCGCCTGGTGGACGGCGTCGCGGGCGGGTTGCAGCCGGCTCCGACCGACGTGCCCATCGCGTGGGAGAGCAACCACTTCGTGAAGGGACAGGACGGCATCACCTACCTGCCGTTCACGCTGAACATCGACCGGACCAAGTTGAGCAAGGCCGACGTGGCGTTCTACGTGCGCGTGGTCCCCAAGACAGCGACCCCGGCGCCGGCGCCCGCGCCCCCGGCGGAGGCCAAGGGCGACGCCAAGAATCAGCCGGCGCCTCGGCCGGTCTACCCGTGGGACAACCTGACGTTCATCGAGATCCCCTCGAACGGCAAGCTGTCCCGCGCGATCGCGCTCAAGCCCGGTGAGTACGAGGCGTTCATCACGGTCAAGGAGAAGGGCACCGAGAAGCAGGAGAACAACGCGCCCCCGGCCAAGATGGGGCTCTTGCGCAAGGACCTGTCGATTCCCGACTTCAACGGCCCCGAGCTGACGACCAGCAGCATCCTGGTGGCCAGCGCCATCGAAGTGCTGAACGCGCCGCTGCCGCCGGCGCAGCAGGAGATGAACCCGTACGTGTTCGGCCCGATGAAGATTGGGCTGTCCGACGGCAAGTTCTCGAAGAGCGGCGAGCTGAACCTCGTGTTCTGGATTTACGGCGCCGCCGCCGCGGCGGGCGGCAAGCCGGACGTGCAGATCGAGTACGCGTTCCACCAGAAGCTGGCCGAGGGCGAGAAGTATTTCAACCGCACCCAGCCGCAGACGCTGAACGCGCAGAGCCTGCCGCCGGAGTTCGATGTCGCCGCCGGTCATCAACTGCCTGGAACGCTGACGGTGCCGCTGTCCAGCTTCCCGTCGGGCGACTATCGGCTGGAGATCAAGGTCACGGACAAGACCTCGAGCAAGTCCGTCGTTCAGAACGTCACGTTTACGGTTCTGCCGGCGTAGCACGTTACGTTGTCCCACCGGGCGCGTTTACGGAGCTCGGGCGGGTCCGTGCGGGGGCAAGGGAAGGGCACGGCCATGCACTCAGCCTGTCGCGCTTCGGTCGTCCTGGTGCTGCTATACGCGGCGGTGTGCTCGACCCCTGCCGCGGCCCAGGTCTCCCGCAAGACGTTCCCGGCCACGGCGCGTCTCGCCGACAGCGCCTCGGCGACCGTGTCCCAGGAATTGACCGGCATCGTCGTGGACGCCGACGGCCAGCCGCTCAAGGGCGCGGTGGTGTCTGCGCTCGGCTCCGCGTCCGCTTACGCCCTGTCCGATCGCGACGGGCGGTTCGTGCTTCGCAACCTGCCCGCCGGCCCGTACGTGCTTCGCGCGCATCTGCACGGCTACGCCCCCGCGCGCGGGCGCGTCGTGCAGGTGTCGTCGGGCGCCGCGCGGCCTGTTGTCGATTACGCTCCAGAAGCGGGTGGCGTCGCCCGACGATCCGCCGCAGGTGCTTGCCGCTGGCGTCGGCCCGGTAGATCCGCGCCCGGAGCCGGAAGCCGAGGAGCCGGACCAGCACGATCACGCCGAGGTGGCGTGGCGCCTGCGCCATTCACGGCGAAGCGTGCTGAAGGAAGCCACCTACCAGGCGGACGCCGATGAGCAGGCGCCGCAGCAGCCGGAAACGATCCTCGCCGGTCTGGGCTGGGCCATGGAAGGCTCGGCGCGCCTGGCGTCCGTCGCTGTTGCCCGACCTGGACCTGAACGGCCAGTTCAACCTGTTGACCTCCACGTCGTTCGACCGGCCGCAGGATCTGTTCTCCGCCTACGGCGAGATGCCACGGGGCGTGGCGTTCCTGTCGCTGGTAGCCCCCGGCGAGGGCGGCGAGTGGCGCATGCGGGGCACCATCACACAGGGCGACCTGTCGTCGTGGATCGTGTCCGGGTCGTTCATGCGAAAGACCGAGGCGGCGCACGCCTACGAAGCCGGCGTCTCGTATGCGATGCAGCGGTATTTCGGCGGCAACGCCGAAGCGCTGGTGGCGCTCCGCGACGGCAGTCGCAACGTCGGCACGCTGTACGCCTACGACAACTGGACGGTGTCGCCGCGCCTCCAGCTGTCCTACGGCGCGCGGTACTCCGACTACGACTACCTGGACGACCAGCGCCTGTTCAGCCCGCGCGCCGGCATCGTCGTGCAGCCGGTCCCCACCGATCCGACCTTCCGCCTGCGCGCCGACGTCAGCCGGTCCGAGAGCGCGCCGGGCGCGGTGGAGTTCCTGCCCCCCGTGGGCGGCGTCTGGCTGCCGCCGGAGCGCACGTTCTCCTCGCTCGGGGACCGGCGGTTCGTACCGCAGCGCGTCGATCACGTCGAAGCCGGCATCGAGCAGGATATCGGCGCCGTGATCGTCTCGGCACGAGCCTTCAGGCAGCAGACCACCGATCAGGTGGTCAGCGTGTTCGGCGCGCAGCCGGCCGCCTCGAGAACGGGGCATTACTACGTCGGTTCGGCGGGAGATTTCCAGGCCCTCGGATGGGGCGTCGCCGCAGAGTCCTGGCTGGGCGCCGCATACCCGCGCGTCCCTCGACTATCAGCAGGCCTCGTGCGGCATGGCAGCGGAGTCTTCGTCCGTCCCTCATCTCCGTGTCGGTGCCGGACGAGATCTACCGGCGTAACGACCGCGTTCAGAGCCTGTCGGCCTCGGTCGAGAGCCTCGTCGCGCCCACCGAAACCCGGCTGTTCGTCGTCTACCAGCTGAACACGGCCAGCAGCCTGATGGACGAAGACGCTGCGGCCGGCGGCAACCGTTTCGAAGTGCAGATCAACCAGGCGCTGCCGTTCCTGGCGTTCACCAGCGCGAAATGGGAAGCGCTGGTGGCCGTGCGGAACATGTTCTACGGCGTGGGGGGAGCCACATCGCTCTACGACGAGATTCTCGTCGTCCGCGCGCCGACGCGGATTCTGGGAGGTGTGACCGTCAAGTTCTAGCGAGCCGGTGGCGGCGTGCCAGCGAAAGAAGCGGGGAGGATTCCGGTGCCTCCCCATTTTTTGACCTCGGCGACGTCTCCATCTTATTGAATGCCTGCTTCTGAACCTTGGATTCGTGACGCCAATCGGCTGACACCACACGCGTGGCTCGGTCCGATCTTGCCCGTCCTGGTGGTGTCGGGGCTGGTCTGCCTGGGCGCAGCCAACATCGCCTCCCGTTCAGCCTGGCGCGAAGTGGAGGACGGCGTCCTGTGGGCCGCCCGCGCCGAAGGCGTTGTCGCCGCCGAGATCGCGCCGGGCACGTCCGCGGCCGCGGTCGGGCTGCAGCGAGGCGATCTGCTGTTGGCGATCGACGACAAGCCGGTGGACGACCCCGCCGACGTCGTCGAAGTTCTGCACGCCGCCGGGCGTGAGTCCACGCTCCGCTATACCGTGCTGCGTCTGGGCTCTCGCGACGTGGTGGACCTGCGCGTCGCACCGGTGCCCGGACGTCCCGGAGCGCTCTATTACGTGCTGGCGGCGGTGGCCATGTTCACCCTGCTCGTCGGCGGCGCCGTGCGTTTGCGACGGCCACGCGATCCGGCGACCCTGCACTTCCTGTGGCTGTCCGCCGCGTTCTTCGGCCTGCTGACGTTCTCGTTCAGCGGCCGGCTGGACCGGCTGGACTGGGTGTTCTATTGGGCGGACGTCATCGCCATCCTGGCGCTGCCGCCGCTGTTCCTCGACTTCACGAGGGTGTTCCCCGAGCGCCGCCGGACCCGGTAGCCGCCTCGACCGCGCGATCTCGATCGTGACCTACGCCCCGGCCGTCATCCTCGGGCTCGCCCGCGTGGTGGCGGTGGCCCGTAGCTCCGCCGACGCCGCAGAGTTCGTGCGCGTCAGCGAAGCGCTGGATCGGCTGGAGCTCCTGTACCTGGCCGTCTGCTTCATCGGCGGCGTGCTGGTGCTCACCCGCGCGCTCACCCGCGCCCGCTCCACCATCGTGCGGCGTCAGCTGAAGTGGATCGCCTGGGGTACGGCGCTCGGCGCCGGGCCCTTTGCCCTGGGCTATGCGCTGCCGTACGCCCGGGGCGTCGAGCCGTCGCTGCCGTGGCAGCTCTCGGCGATCCCGCTCAGCCTGATCCCGCTCGCCTACGCCTCGGCGATCGTCCGCTACCGGTTGCGCGACATCGAGGTCATCATCAAGCGCGCGGTGGTGTTCGCCACCATCGTCGCGGTGATCGTGGCCATGTTCTTCGGCCTGTTCGCCGCCGCGCAGCGGATGTTCCCGTCGCAGGTGAACGGCCAGAACTGGGTGTTCGCGCTGCTCGGGACGCTGATCGCGCTGCTGCTCGCCCCGCTGGTCAAGAGCGTGGTGCAGACGACGCTCGACCGCGCCTTCTACCGCGATCGCTACGACTACCGCCGCGCGCTGGTCGGCTTCGCCCGCGATCTGAACAGCGACCTCGACCCCGCCAGCCTGGCGCAACGGCTGGTGTCGCGGGTGGTCGAGACGCTGGTCGTGGATCGCATGGCGATCCTGATGGATCACGACGGCGACGGCCGGTTCATCGCCACGCACAGCCACGGACTGGAGGGTCCGAGCCCGGTGCTGGAGCGGACGTCGGCGATCGGTCAGCGGCTCGCCGACGGGCAGCAGGTCACGCTCGACGACCCGACAGCGGTGGCTCGCTACGCGCCGGAAGACATCGATCCGTGGCGCGACGCGGGCCTGTTCTACTTCGTGCCGTGCGTGTCGTTCGGCGGGCACGACCGCCGTGCTGGCGCTGGGCCTCAAGCACGGCACCGAGCCGTTGAGCAGCGAGGACATCGCCTTGCTGGCGGCGGTGGCCGGCCAGATTGCCACGGCGCTCGAGAACGCGCGCCTCTACGGGCAGCTGCACCTCAAGGCCGTGGAGCTGGACCGCCTGCGCGCCTTCAACGAGAACATCCTGGAATCGCTCGACGACGGCCTGCTGGTGGCCGACCTGGACGATCGCGTCGTGCGCTGGAACCACGCGCTCGAGCGCACTTACGGCGTGAGCCGGCGGGAGGCCATGGGCCGGCCCGTGGACGACCTGTTCGACGCGCCGTTCCTCGAGGCCGTCAGGGCCGCGCGTCGCGAGTCCCCTGCGGGCGCGGTCTTGTCGCGGGTGCCGATCGCCGCGCGCTCCGGCGCCGCCGACGCCGCGCGGCTGGTCAACGTCGCGGTGGTGCCGCTGCGTGCGTCGCACGGTGACGACGTCGTCACCGTCGGTACCGTGGTCATCCTGCAGGATGTCACCGCTCGCGTGCAGCTGGAGGAGCAGCTGCAGATCTCCGAGAAGATGGCCTCGATCGGCTTGCTGGCGGCCGGCGTGGCGCACGAGGTGAACACGCCGCTGACCGGGATCTCCAGCTTCACGCAGATGCTGCTCCAGGGCGCCGACCCCGAGGATCCACGCACGCGCCTGCTCGAGAAGATCGAGCGGCAGACGTTCCGGGCGGCCAAGATCGTGAACGGGCTGCTGAGCCTGTCGCGGCCGGGTTCGGCTGCGTCGTCCGACCGGGCGGTGATCGACGTCAACGCCGTGCTGGCCGACGTGCTCGGGCTGCTCGAGCATCAGTTCGCCACCCATCGCATCAAGGTACGCAAGGAGCTCAGCGAGGAGCCGGCGCTGGTGTCGGGCATGGAGCACAAGCTGCAGCAGGTGTTCCTCAACCTGTTCCTGAACGCCAAGGACGCGATGCCGAAGGGCGGGTGGCTGTCGGTGCGCACGGCGGTCGAGCCCGAGCGCATCATGGTGGAGCTGGCCGACACCGGCGGCGGCATCCCCAGCGAGCACCTGTCCCGCATCTACGATCCGTTCTTCACCACCAAGTCGATGAACCAGGGCACCGGGCTCGGGCTGTCGATCACCTACGGCATCGTGCGCGAGCACGACGGCACCATCGAATGCGACAGCACGGTGGGGCAGGGCACGCGCTTCGTGCTGTCGTTCCCGGTCGTGGCCCTGCGATCTCCCGCGGCCGCGAGCCGCAGCTGACCTATGCGCCGCCACAGCTCGGTCCTGGTCATCGACGACGAAGAGGTGATGCGCGAGATCCTCGAGTCGCTGCTCACCGCCGACGGCCACCGCGTGACGACGGCCGGAACCGGCGAAGAGGGCCTCGCGCTGGCACGGTCGTCGTCCTTCGACGCGGCCGTCGTGGACGTGATGCTGCCCGGCATCGACGGCATCGAGACGCTGCAGGAGCTGAAGAAGCTCGACGACGAGCTGCCGGTCGTGCTGGTGACGGCGTTCGCGTCGGTGGAGACCGCCATCGCGGCGATGAAGCGCGGCGCGTTCGACTACATCACCAAGCCGTTCAAGAACGACGAGGTGCTGGCCGTGGTCAGCAACGCCGTCGAGCGGCGCCAGCTGATCGCCGAGAACACCGCGCTGCGGCAGAGCCTGCAGGCGCAGGCGCAGCGCTTTTCCGGCATCATCGGCCGCAGCGCGCGCATGAAACAGGTATTCAACCTGATCCTGCAGGCGGCCCCCAGCCGGTCCACCATCCTGATTACGGGCGAGAGCGGCACCGGCAAGGAGCTGGTGGCGAGGGCGATTCACGCCAACTCGTCGCGGAGCGACCGGGCTTTCGTGACCGTGAACTCGGGCAACCTGCCTCCGGATCTGCTCGAGTCCACGCTCTTCGGCCACGTCAAGGGCGCGTTCACCGGCGCGATCAGCCCCAAGCGCGGGCTGTGCGACCTTGCCGACAAGGGGACGCTGTTCTTCGACGAGATCGGCAACATCGCCCCAGAGACCCAGGCCAAGCTGCTCCGGCTGATTCAGGAGCGCGAGTTCATGCGGCTCGGCGGGATGGAGACCATCAAGGTCGACGCACGCATCGTCGCCGCCACCAACTGCGACCTGAAGGAGATGGTGGACGAGGGCCGCTTCCGCGAGGATCTGTTCTACCGGCTCAACGTCATCAACGTCTACCTGCCGCCGCTGCGCGAGCGAAAGGAAGACATCCCGCCGCTGGTGCAGCATTTCCTCGAGAAGTACGTCGCCGAGAATGCCAAAGCCGGCATCGAGATCAAGGCCGAAGCCCTGGACCTGCTGATGGAGTACGGCTGGCCCGGCAACGTGCGTGAACTGGAGAATACGATCGAGCGCGCCGTGGTGCTGAGCTCAGGCACCAGCATCGGCGCCGACCTGATCCCCGACTACATCCGGACCGCTCCCACCTTCCGGATCCCGAACTTCGTCGTTCCGCCCGAGGGCCTGTCGCTCAAGGAAGTCATCACCAGTGTGGAGCGCCGCCTCATCGAATCCACGCTCGAGGCCGCCGGTGGCGTGCAGAAGCGGGCCGCCGAGCTGCTGAAGATCAAGCCGACGACGCTGAACGAGATGATCAAGCGCCACGAGATCGATGCGCGGCGCAAGCGATCCTACGGCGACGGCTCCGACGGCCCGAAGTCCCGCTCCGGTCCCGCTACGGCACTGACGCGGGAGTAGCGAGAGGCGCTACTTCGGCACGAATCCGTCCGAGCAGGCGCTCCAGGCGCATCACGACGCCGTCCCACCGGTAGTGCTCCTCGATGTACCGGCGGCCGTTGTTGCCCAGCTTCTGGCGCAGCGACGGGTCGGACGCGAGGAGCTGCAGGCACTCCACGAACTCGTCGCGGTTTTCGTAATACAGCCCGGCATTGGCCTTGCTGCAGTGCTCCACGGCGGCGGCGTTGCGAGCGCTGGCGAGCACCGGCGTGCCGACGGCGAAGCTTTCGAGCACGGATTCGGCGAGCAGGTCTGCCGATGCGGGCGCAATCGCGACGTCGGCGGCCTCGTAGGCCACCATCCGCTCGCGGTCGGGCAGCACGCCGGCCTGGCGCAGGTACGGCGCTTCGGCGACCCGCATCATCTTCACGCCCATCAGCACCAGCGACAGCGCGTCCGGATTGGTGGACGCGTAGCTGTCGAAGTAGTCGAGCATCTCCTGGCAGCCGTTGTCGGGCTCGATGCGGCCGCCGTAGAGCGCGAACGACCCGTAGAGGCGATGCCGGCGCCTGAAGGGAACGCCACGGGCCTCGAGCGTCGACTCCTGGGCCGCGGCCTCGATCTCGGCTGCCGGGCCGTCGTCGTCCACGAGGTCGTCGGCCGGGTCCTGCTGGTGGCGCGGGTAGGAGTGCTGCGGCGATCGTTCGATGCCGATGCCGACCACTTCCTCGTTCGACACGGCCGCGCGGACGAATTGCCGCATCAGCGGGCGTTCTGCGGCCGACACCAGGCCAATCCCCCGCGGCGATGACAGCACGTCAGACCAGAGGCCGAGCCGCAGTTCGGGCGTCAGTTGCACGTAGGGGAATAGCACGCTGCGCGCGCTGGCCAGCGGCAGGCCGAACACGGTAGTGGCGGCTGACATCGAGAAGAACACCACCGCCTCGTAGGCGTGCTGCTGCTGCTTCAGGTGCTCCAGCAAGCCGGCGCTCCAGGGCCCCGATTGCTTCACCCAGTCGAGCTCGTCGGCGCGGCCGTGCGGTTCCGCCGCCAGCCGCGCGCTCGTCAGCGAGAGGTCCCCGGCGGCCGACGGCGTCACCGGAAACCGCCGTATCCGGACGCCACGGACGCGATCGGGGCCTTCGGCGTAGTCGTTGCGCCAGGCGTCCGGCATTCCGCGCGCAGGTGGTGATCACGTCGACGTCGTGGCGGCGGGAAATGTGTTCGGCGAGCAGGCGGCACGCGTGCTCGGGACCGCTGAGGATGTCCGCGCCATAGCGCGGTGTGATGAAGGCAAGTTTCACGATGGTCGACTCGAGGATTCCGGCCGGTCGCGTACCGGCCCGGTTGGCAATGCCGCCACGACCGCCGCCGCGGGCGGCAGCCGGCGCCGGCGCCGGGCGAACCAGCCCGGTGGCCGGGGCTCAATCGATGCCCGCGGCTTCTCGCTGGTCAGGCGGTCGAACATGCTGAGGTACTTCTGCTCAATCACCGGCCAGGCGTAGTTGGCGGCGTAGAACGCCCGGCCGTTTTCGCCCATTCGCGACGACACCGCCTGGTCGTCGAGCAGGGCCTCGAGCATCGCCTCGAACTCCCGTCCGTTCATGTAGTACAGGCCGGCATTGCTGCGCTGGCACTGACCCGCCAGCACGTCGCACCGCCCGTTGGCGAGGACGGGACGCCCGAGCGCCCAGGCCTCCAGCGCCACCATCGACAGGCTTTCGAACGGCGACGGCATCACCAGCGCCTCGGCGCCGGCGATCACGTCGAACTTGTCCACGTCGCTGACGTAGCCCAGGTGCCGGATCCGCGGGTGGTCGGGAATCGGCAGCGCCGGCGTGCCGATGAGGACCAGATCCAGCAGCCGCTCGGTGCGCGCGCAGAAGCGGGTGAAGTAGTCGAACAGGTCCTCGCAGCCCTTGTTGGCGTCGATGCGGCCGACGTAGACGATGAACGGGTTGGCCAGTCCGAACCGGCGCCGCGCGCGGCCCGGCGTCGGTCGCGGGCGGCACATCGGAGCCGATGCCCACCGTGACGCCGGGGACGTCTCGTGTGGCGGCGACGGCCTCGAGCGTTGCGCGCTCTTCGGGCGAGTTGTACATGACCGCTCGCGCGGCGCGAAGCGCCGGGCCGAGAATGGCCAGGCCGAGGGCCGGATCTCGCTCGGTGGTCGGCACCAGCACGGCGCGACCGGGCGACAGTCGTGCGGCGTGGTAGGCCGTGTGGTAGCGCAGGCTGAAGGCGACGACGAAGTCGAACTCCCCGCCCGCGCGCTCGACGCGTGCCAGCAGCCCGGGGCTGACCGGTCCCTGCGAGTCGAGCCACGAGAACTCGTCCTCCAGCGAATGCCGGTGCTCGAACACGAACGACGACCGGCGCGCGAAGTCGCGGGTGTCGCGCTGGCGGGCCACTGGGAACCGTTCGACGGCGATCCCGTTCACGCGTTCCTCTCCGGGCGGATACTCGTTGCGCCAGGTCACGTAGTCGCGCGCACAGGTGGTGAGGACACGGACGTCGGCGTGCGCGGCCAGGTGCTCGGCGATGTATCGTGCGTGCAGCTCGGATCCGCCGCCGATGTCGGAGCCGTAGCGCTGCACCACGACGGCGAGCTTCACGATCCTTCTGGAGTTCCCGTCGGTCCCCCGTCCGCGACCGGCTCCGCCGCGGGCGCTGCCGGCACCTGGGGCTCGCTGACTACCTGGGGCACGCTCGCGGGCGGTGGCGGCTCGGCCGGTGCGTCGGGCGCTGCGGCGAAGGCTGGGACCGGCTCCATCCCGTTCTCGTCAGGGCCGTCGGCGTCGCCCAGCTGGCCATCGTCGCCCTCGTCGTCACCCGGCATCTGCTGCATGGCGGCGGTTCCGGCGATTGCGGCTCCCGAGCCGTCGGGCGCGCCGGGACCGCGGCGTCCACGGCGCCGCCGGCGCCGGCGGCGCGCGCCGTCCCCGGTGGCCTCCGTTGCCCCGTTGTCCGCGCCGCCCGAGGGCCTCGCCGACGGCTACGGGCGAGTAGGCCGGTGCCGGAGCGGCGGCCTGGGCCGGCTGGGCCGTGTTCTCCAGTCCGCGCACGCGGCGCTCGTAGAAATCCACGCGCGTCGACAGCGCCTCGACCTTCATCGCCAGGCTTTGCGCCTCGATGCTGGTCCGCGAGAGCTCGGTGACCAGCCGTTCAACCAGCGTGTAGTGCAGCGCGTTCCACTCGGCTTGCGTTCGTTCGCGCTCCTGCTCGCGCTTGGCGGCTTCCTTGTTCAGCTTGGCCTGCGTGTTCAGCGCGTGCGCAATCGGATTGGGGTTGAAGAACAGCTTCAACAGGGGATTGAGCAGCTTGCGGATCCCCCGCAGCAGGCCGTTGTGCGAGTCGTAGATCGTGTGATCCTCGAAGTCGTAGCCGGCGGGGGGCTCGACAGGCGCGATCTGGGCCGGCGTGCCGGCGCTCTTGCGCAGCTGCTCGAGCAGCGACGGCTTGATGCCCCGCGGGTCGAGGATGGCCTCGAGACGCCGCGCCGCCAGCTCTTGAATCTGGCTGGCCGACAAGTCGATGCCATGGCGCTGGGCGATGCGCGCCTTGATTTCCCGGACGATCTGATCGACGTCGATGCCGTCGGTCCGGGCCGGTTCCGGCCGCGGCCGGGGCCTGCGGCCGCCGGTCGCCGCGCCGCTCGTTCCCGCGGCGCCCGCGATGGAAATGGGGCCGCCGGTTTCCGTGGGAGTGCTGGTCAGTAGCCATCGGTAATCAAAGGATTTTAGTTCCGATCTTCCTTTTGCCCTTTGCCTTTAGCCTTTCGCCTTGTCAGACTTCATCCCCACGGCCCGTAAAGCATCGCGGCCACCGTCAGCCCCCACAGCCCCACGCAGGCCAGAAGCGGACGATCCGTGAACAACAATGCGGCCGGGCTGCCTCCGCCGTCCTCGCGGTGCACCAGGTAGAGGTAGCGGAAGATGCCGTAGAGCACGAACGGGATGGTGAGCGCCAGGTGGCTCGAGCCGACCCGGGCGGCCGTTTCCGAACTGGTGGTGTAGACGCTATAGGCGACCAGCGTCGCCGCCCCGACCACGGAGATCATCTGGTCCAGCAGGTAGGGGCTGTAGACGTCCAGGATGGGCCGGTGTCCTCCGGCGCCGACCCCGAGCAGCGTGAGCTCGTGGCGCCGTTTGCTGAGGCCGAGAAAGAGAGCCAGCAGCGTCACGCAGATGAGCAGCCACGGGCTGATCGACACGTCCACCGCCACCGCACCGGCCACGGCGCGCAGCACGAAGCCCCCGGCGATCGTCAGCACGTCCAGGATGACCACGTGCTTCAACCAGAACGAGTACAGCGCCAGCAGACCCAGGTACGCCGTGCCCGCCAGGCCCAGACCGCGCGAGGTCGCAAACGCCGCGGCCAGACAGGCGAGCGCCAGGATGGCGGCGCCAATCACCGCCGCCGACGGCGAGAGGTCGCCGGCGGCGATCGGGCGGCGCCGTTTGAGCGGGTGCCCGGCGTCGGCCGTCCGATCGGCGACATCGTTGAGCAGGTAGACCGCGCCGGACAATCCGCAGAAGATGGCGAACGCCTCCCCGGCGGCCACCAGGTACTGAGGGCCCTGCGTCAGGCGCCCGCCGAACAGGAGCCCGGCGAACACGAACGCGTTCTTGGACCACTGCTCGGGACGGAGCGATGTAAGGAAGGAAGCGGGGAAGCGTGCGCCAGAGGCCACCGCGCGCGTGCAGCGCTCAGCCGAAGCTCAGCGGGCGCCCGCCGCGGCGGTGAAGCTGCGCACGGCGTCGGCTTCGCTGTCGTAGGTCTCGAAGACAGTCAGCAGCTTGGTGATGGCCAGCAGATCCGTGATGCGCTTGGTGAGGTTGAGCAGCTTGAGGCTGCCGCCCTGCCGTTTCACGGTCGTGTAGGTACGCACGACCTCGCCCAGCCCGGCGCTGTCGATGTAGGGCACTTCCGCCAGATTGAGGACGATCTGCTTGCGCCCCTGCAGGGCCAGGCTGTTGATCTTGTCCTTCAGCAACTCGTCGCCTTCACCGAGGGTCATCCGGCCCTTCAGGTCAAGGATGGTGACGTCGCCGGCGGCCCGTTCGTCGATCTGCATACGCCCTCAAAAAGAGGGAGATCTTAGCACAGACGCACAGATAGAGAAGGCCAGGCGGGGTGCGCCTGGCCTTCGTGGTGCGTGTATCCGAGCCGTTTTTGAAGGGCGTTCCCTGCGAGGCTAGCCGCCCAGCCCAGCGCTCTTCCGCTGCTGGAAGCAGTCCTTGCAGAACACCGGCCGGCCCTGGGTCGGCCGGAATGGCACGGTCGTTTCCTTGCCGCAAGCCGAGCAGGTGGCCCGAGTTTCGACCCGTCCCCCCGGCCCGGAGTTCCCGGCACTGGCGCGTGTTGCCCGTTTGGCTTTGCAGGCTTTGCACCGCTTGGGCTCGTTCTTGAACTGCTTGTCGGCGAAGAACATCTGCTCGCCGGCTGTCCACACGAACTCGCTTCCGCAATCCACACACGCCAGGGACTTGTCTTGGAACTCCATGAGTGGCCACCTCGTGAGCTCTCGACCGTGCCGCGCGTCCTATTCCAGCTCCCTCCGTAGCTTCTTCCGGTTGCGCTTCCGCGCCAGGGCTTGTTTCGCCCGACGCTTGTCACCCGGCTTCAGATAGAAGGAGTGCTTCTTGATGTCCTTGATGATGTCCTCTTGCTGAACCTTCCTCTTGAAGCGTCGGAGCGCGCTCTCAATCGATTCGCCTTCTTGGATCTTCACTTCGGCCACGCCTACATGCACCCCCCTCCGGGCCATCCGCTCTCTAGGAGCGGTCTTTTCAAAAGAAACGAAAAGAGTAGGCTATCACAGGCCGGCGCGGATTCTAGGCGCAACCGGTCCTGGCGTCAACGAAATAGTCGCGGCCGTCGTAGTAACGTAATTTTGCCCACTAGCATTAGGTTCACTTGGACCACCGTCAACCACATGAGGATTCTCGTCGTCGGAGGAGGAGGGCGCGAGCACGCCCTGGCCCACACCCTGGGCGCCGAGCCGGGCGTGGACGTCGTGTGCGCCCCCGGGAATCCCGGCATCGCCCGGCGCGCGAGGTGCGTCCCCGTGGACGTGTCCCAGCCCGCCGCGCTGCTGGCCATCGCCGAACGTGAGGCGGTCGACCTGACTGTCGTCGGTCCGGAGCTCCCGCTCAGCCACGGCGTCGCGGACCTGTTTGCCTCGGCCGGACGCCCGATCGTCGGTCCCACCCGGGCCGCGGCGGCGCTCGAGTCCAGCAAGGCGTTCGCCAAGGACTTCATGGCGCGCCACCACGTCCCGACGGCCCGCTACCGGGTCTGCGCCAGCGCCGCAGAGGCCCGCGACGTCATCACCCGCGCCGAGCTCGGCTTTCCGGTGGTGGTCAAGGCGGACGGGCTGGCGGCTGGCAAGGGCGTGGTGATCGCCGACGATCGCCGGAGCGCCCTGGCCACGGTAGATGAGGCGATGGTCGCCCGCCGGTTCGGCGCGGCGGGAGACCGCGTCGTGCTCGAGGAGTGCCTGTCCGGACCCGAGGCGTCCTACTTCGTGCTGTCCGACGGCCGCTCGTTCGTGCCGATGTCGTCGGCGCAGGACCACAAGCGCATCTTCGACGGCGACCGGGGCCCGAACACCGGCGGGATGGGGGCGTTCGCGCCCAGCCCGCTGCTGACGCCAGCGCTCGAGCGCCAGGTGATCGATCGGGTGGTGTCGCCGGTGATCGAGGGCATGGCCGCTGAGGGCACGCCGTTCGCCGGCTTCCTCTACGTCGGCCTGATGCTGACGCGCGCAAGGGCCGAAGGTCATCGAGTTCAACGTTCGGTTCGGCGATCCGGAAGCGCAGGTCGTGCTGCCGATGCTGGAAGGCAGTCTGGCCGAGTTGCTGATGGCCGCGGCGACCGGGCGACTCGACGGTGTCCGTGCCCGATTCCGCGACGAGCCGCACGTCGGCGTGGTCGTGGCCGCGCGCGGCTATCCCGACACGCCGGAAACCGGCAAGGCCGATTCTCGGCCTGGACGCCGCGGGATCCGTTCCCGGCGCGCTGGTCTTTCACGCCGGCACCGCCGATCGCGACGGCGCCGTGGTGACCGCCGGCGGCCGTGTGCTGACCGTGGTGGGGCGCGGGCCGTCGTTCGCAGACGCCATCGCCACGGCCTACAAGGCCGTCGCGCCACGTGCGCTTCGACGGCATGCAGTACCGCAGCGACATCGGCCGCAAGGCGATTCAGACCGATGAAGTACGCCGTCGTCACCTTCGGCTGCCGCGTCAACCAGGCCGACTCGCTGGAGATCGAAGGCGCCCTGCTGGCGCGGGGCGGACGTGCGTGCCCGCGGCGGAGGCCGAGCGTGGTGGTGGTCAACACGTGCTCGGTCACCGCGACCGCGGATCAGGGTGCCCGCCAGACGGTCCGCAAAGTGGCGCGCGAGAATCCCGGCGCGCGGATCGTGGTGACCGGTTGCTACGCGACCAGGCGGCCCGACGAGCTGCAGCGCGCTGCCCGGCGTCGTGCGCGTGGTGCCAAACAGCGACAAGGACCGCGTGGCCCACTTGCTCTTGTCCTTGGAGCCTGGAGCCTGGAGCCTGGGGCCTGAGAGCACCACGTCGGAGCGGTATTCCGGTCTCCACGACGGCCCGTGCGGTGCGCGGCTGGCTCCCGGCGTGGCGGGACGCACCGCGTTCACGCTGCGGGTGCAAACGGGCTGCGACGAGCGCTGCAGCTACTGCATCATCCCGGGCACGCGCGGGGCGGGACAGTCGAAGCCGGTGGCCTGGGTACGGGAGGCGGTGCACGGCGCCGTCGCGCGCCGGCTACCGCGAGATCGCCGTGTGCGGCGTGCATCTCGGGTCGTACGGCCGGGATCTGCGCGACGGCTCGTCGCTTGTCGGCTTGGTCCGCATGCTGGGCGACTGGCCGGCCGACGTCCTGTTTCGCATCAGCTCGCTGGAGCCGATGGACTGCGGGCCCGAGCTCGTGGCGGCCGTGGCGGCGTCGCCCCGCATCGCCCCGCACCTGCACCTGCCGCTGCAGCACGGCGACAACGCGATGCTGCGGGCCATGCGGCGGCCGTACACTGCCGAGTATTACGAAGAGCTGGTGACCGGCATCGCCGCCGCGATTCCGGACGTCTCGATCGGGTCCGACCTCATTGCCGGGTTCCCGGGCGAGACCGATGCGCAGGCCGATGCGCTTGCCGGGCTGCTGGAGCGGCTGCCGCTCTCGCACTCCACGTGTTCCCGTACTCGGATCGGCCGGGCACCGAGGCGAGCGGCATGCGGGACAAGATCGACGGGCCGGTGATCTCGGGCCCGCGCCTCGCGCCTGCGCGCGATCGGCGAGCGACTGTCGGCGCGCTTCCGCGCTCGCAAGTCGGCAAGGTCCGCCGCGCGCTCGTCGTCGACGACGGCTCGTCAGCAGTCACGGACAACTATCTGAAGCTCGCGCTCGACCGGCCCGCGCACGCGCAACGACATGGGTGAGCGTGCTGGTCGAGGGCCCGCATCGAGGACGGGTCGTCGAGAATCGTTAGTCGTCAGTAGTCAGACGTGTCAGAACCGGAACGCCAACTGCCAACCACCAGCTACCAACTAGCGCATAAGCAGCGCCATCTGTTGAGCGGCGCGTCCGCTTCGGCCCGCCCTCGACAATCAGCTGCCCGCATGCGGCACGGATGTCGCGCCCGCGGCTCTTGCGCACCGACACGGTGATGTGGCGGTCGGCGAGAATCTGCGCGAAACGGTCGACGCGCTCGTCCGACGGGCGCTCGAACGAGATGCCGGGCGCCGCGTTCAGCGGAATCAGGTTCACCTTGGCCTTGATGCCCGCCAGCAGGCGCGTCAGGCGGCGCGCGTCCTCGGGCGTGTCGTTGATCCCGGCCAGCATCACGTACTCGAACGTGATGCGGCTGCGCTTCTTGAGCGGGAACCGCCGGCACGCCTCGATCAGCGCCGCCAGCGAGTACTTCTTGTTCGGCGGCACCAGCTCCGTCCGCTGCGCTTCGGTGGTGGCGTGAAGCGAGATCGCCAGATTGGGCATCAGCGGCTCCTGCGCCAGACGCTCGAGCGCGGGCACGATGCCGACCGTGGACAGCGTGACCCGCCGCGGCGACACGGCGAGCCCATGCTCCTCGTGCAGCAGGCGCAGCGCCTTCATCGTGTTGTCGTAGTTGTGCAGCGGCTCGCCCATCCCCATCAGCACGATGTTGAACGGCTTGTCGAGCAGGCCCGTCGCGGTCGCGAGCACGCGCACCTGACCGGCGATCTCGCCGGCGGTGAGGTTGCGCGCCAGCCCCATCTTGCCGGTCAGGCAGAACGCGCAGGCCATCGCGCAGCCGACCTGCGTGGACACGCAGAAGGTCATGGCCGGCGTGTCGGGGATGTACACCGATTCGATGCGCTGGCCGTCCTGAAGCTCCAGCAGCAGCTTGCGGGTGCCGTCCACCGACACCTCGTCGCCGACGATCCGCGGTGTCGAGACGGTGAACTCGCCTGGCAAGCTCCGCCCGTAAGCCCTTTCCCAGGTCCGTCATCCGGGCCAGGTCGGTCTCGCCCCGCCGGTAAATCCACCGGTAGATCTGCCGGGCGTGATAGCCGGGATGCCGCCGCTCTTCGAGGGCGCGCTCGATGTCGGCCAACTCCAGCTCGGCCAGGTCGATGGCAGCCACACAGATACTATGGGGCCTTTTAGTTGCCCGCGTCCGCCCGGGCGTGCTATGATCACCGCGTTCGTCCTAATCCCTGCTCCTTCAACAAGTTGCAGACTTCATCAGCGATCAATCGCAGCGTCCTGCCGGGCGGCTTGCGCGTGCTCAGTGAACGCATGCCGCACGTGCGCTCGGTCAGCGTCGGCGTGTGGCTCGCGCGGGGCTCGCGGCACGAGTCGGCCGAGCTCAGCGGTATCGCCCACTTCGTCGAGCACATGCTCTTCAAGGGCACGGCTACCCGCAGCGCCGAGGACATCGCCCAGACCATCGACTCGATTGGCGGGCAGATGGACGCGTTCACGTCCAAGGAGTACGCGGGCTACTACCTCAAGGTGCTCGACGAGCACCTGCCGCTCGCCGTCGAGGTGCTGGCCGACATCGTCACCCGCCCGGCCTTTTCGCCCGAGGACATCGAGCGCGAGAAGAAGGTGATCCTCGAAGAGATCAAGATGGTCGAGGACACGCCCGACGATCTGGTCCACGAGATCTTCACCGAGAACCTGTGGCAGGGCCATCCGCTGGGACGGCCGATTCTGGGCACGCCCGACACGGTGAGCGCGTTCACGCGCGAGACGCTGCGCGACTATTTCACCGGCACCTACACGGCGCCGAATCTCATCGTCGCGGCGGTGGGCAACACCGAGCACGCGCAGGTGCTCGACCTGGTGTCGAAGGCGTTCGCGGGGATCCCGGCCGACGGCATCCGCGTCGCCGAAGCGCCGCCGCAGGTCGTGCCGCGGGTGATCGTCCGCAACAAGGAACTGGAACAGAGCCACGTGTGTCTGGGCACCGGGCGCCTACCGCCAGGACCACGTCAATCGCTACGCCAGCTACGTGGTGAACACGGTGCTCGGCGGGTCGATGTCGTCGCGCCTGTTCCAGAACGTGCGCGAGAAGCGGGGCCTGGCCTACGCCGTGTTCAGCGGCCTGAGCGCGTACCGCGACACCGGCGCCGTCACCATCTACGCCGGCTGCGCCAACGAGGCGGTGGGCGAGCTGATCGACGTCGTGATCGGCGAGCTGCGGCGGCTGAAGAAAGAGCCGCTGTCGGACGCCGAGCTGCAGCGCGCGAAGGATCACCTGAAGGGCAACCTGATGCTGGGGCTCGAGAGCACGTCGAGCCGCATGTCGAACCTGGCGCGGCAGGAGATGTACTTCGACCGGCCCTACGATCTCGACGACACGCTGCGGGGCGTGGAGGCGGTGAACCACGACGTGGTGGGCCGGGTCACCGACGATCTGTTCTCGAACGGCGGGCTGTCGGCGACCGTGCTGGGCGCCGTGAACGGCCTGGAGATCTCGCACGATCGCTTGGCATTGAGCTAGCAGACGGGCGGCGCGAGGAGGCGACGCGTTTCATCGAGATGATTCCGCGCTACACCAATCCTGAGATGGGTCGCATCTGGAGCGACCAGCGCCGATACGAAACGTGGCTGCAAGTGGAAGCCGCCGCCGCCGCCGCCATGGCGCGCGCCGGCATCGTGCCGGCTGAGGCCGCGCGGGACATCAGGGAGCGCGGCGCCTTCGACATCGCCCGCATCGAGGCCATCGAGGCCGTGACCCAGCACGACGTCATTGCCTTCACCACCGCCGTCGCCGAGCACGTCGGGCCGTCGGCCCGGTGGATGCACTTCGGCATGACCTCGTCCGACGTCATCGACACCGCCCAGGCGCTGCAGATGCGCGAGGCCTGCGACATCGTGCTCAAGGGCCTGGACGGCCTGATGCGCGCCGTCCGCACCAGGGCCGAGGAACACCGGCGCACGCCGATGATCGGCCGCACGCACGGCGTGCACGCCGAGCCGATGACCTTCGGCCTGAAGCTCGCGCTGTGGCATGCCGAGCTCGAGCGCGACGTGCAGCGCGTGCGCCGCGCCCGGGACATCGTCTCGGTCGGCAAGCTGTCCGGCGCCGTCGGCACCTTCGCCCACCTGCCGCCCCAGGTCGAACAGGACGTGTGCGAGTCGCTCGGCCTGGCGCCCGCCGCGGTCGCCTCCCAGGTGATCCAGCGGGACCGCCACGCTGAACTGGTCTCGGCGCTGGCGATCACGGGCTCCACGCTCGAGAAGTGCGCGCTCGAGATCCGCGGCCTGCAGAAGACCGAGATCGGCGAGGTGGAGGAGCCGTTCGCCAAGGGCCAGAAGGGCTCGTCGGCGATGCCGCACAAGCGCAACCCGATCGGCTGCGAGCAGATCGTCGGGCTGGCGCGGCTGCTGCGCGCCAACGCGATGGCGCCGCGCTGGAGAACAACGCGCTGTGGCACGAGCGCGACATCTCGCATTCGTCGGTCGAGCGCGTGATCCTGCCCGACAGCTTCATCGTCGCTGGACCACATGCTGCGCCGCTTGACGCGGATCGTGGCCGGCATGGTGGTCTACCCCGAGCGGATGCGCGAGAACCTGGAGCGCTCGCGCGGCGTGGTGTTCTCGGGCACCGTGCTGCTCGAGCTGGCCCGCCGCGGCGTGTCGCGGGAGCAGGCCTACGAATGGGTGCAGCGCAACGCCATGCGCTCGTTCGAGCAGGCGGTGCCGTTCAAGGCGCTCCTGCTCGCCGACGCCGACGTGACGCGGGTGCTGCCGGCCGCCGACATCGAGCGGGCGTTCGATCTCGACGAGCAGCTGCGCCATGTCGATCACATCTTCGACCGCGTGTTCGCCGGAGTAGCGGTGTGATCCGGAATCGTCATTAGGAGAGTCACCAACCGATGCGTGTTCGCGTGTTCGTCACCCTCAAGCCGTCGGTCTTCGATCCCCAGGGCACGACCGTTGCCGAAGCGCTGCACACGCTCGGCTACGGTTCGGTGAGCAGCGTGCGTCAGGGCAAGTACTTCGAGCTCGACGTCGACGCGTCGTCGGCCGACCAGGCGCGGCAGGTCGCGGCCGGCGCCGCCGACCAGCTGCTGGCCAACCCGGTCATCGAGAGCTATCGCATCGAGGTCGATGCGCCGGGAGGCGCGCCGTGAAGTTCGCGGTCGTGGTGTTCCCCGGATCCAACTGCGACCACGACGCCTACCATGCGGCCAAGCACGTGCTGGGCCAGGAGGCCGAGTTCGTCTGGCACAAGGACACCTCGCTGGCCGGCGCGGACGTCGTCGTCCTGCCCGGCGGGTTCGCTCACGGCGACTATCTCCGCACCGGGGCGATCGCCCGCTTCTCGCCGGTGATGCAGGAGGTCAAGCGTTTTGCCGCAGCCGGCGGCCCCGTGATCGGCATCTGCAACGGCTTTCAGGTGCTGCTCGAGGCCGGCCTGCTGCCCGGGGCGATGTTGCGGAACACCAGCCTGCAGTTTCGCTGCGAGCACGTCCACGTCAGGGTGGAACACACCGACACGCCGTTTACCGCCGCCTGCCGGCCGGGTCAGGTGCTGAAGCTGCCGATCGCCCACGGCGAAGGCAACTACTACGCGGAGCCGGCCGTCGTCGAGGCGCTGGAGCGCGATCGTCAGGTGCTGTTTCGCTACGTCTCGCCGGGCGGCGATCGGACGCCGGACGCCAACCCCAACGGCTCGGTGAACGACATCGCCGGGCTGTGCAACCAGACGCGCAACGTGGTGGGACTGATGCCGCATCCCGAGCGCGCGTGTGAATCGGTGCTGGGCAGCGCCGACGGCCTGGTGATCTTCGAGTCGGTGCTCAAGGCGCTGAGCAGCCTCAGCCGATGAGCGCCGCCACCATCTCGGACGCGCTGCTCGATCGGCACGGGGTCACCCGCGACGAGTACGACCGCATCGTGCGAGATGCTCGGCGGCCGCACGCCCACGCTGACCGAACTCGGCATCTTCTCGGTGATGTGGTCCGAGCACTGCAGCTACAAGAGCTCGCGCGTGCACCTGCGGACGCTGCCGACCACCGGCCCTCGGGTGCTGCAGGGTCCCGGCGAGAACGCCGGCGCGGTGGACATCGGCGACGGCCTGGCGGCCGTCTTCAAGATCGAGTCGCACAACCACCCGTCGTTCATCGAGCCGTATCAGGGCGCCGCCACCGGCGTCGGCGGCATCATCCGCGACATCTTCACGATGGGCGCGCGGCCGATCGCCCTGCTGAACTCGCTGCGCTTCGGCTCGCTGGACGAGCCGCTGGTCCGCCGCACCATGGCGGGCGTGGTGGCCGGCATCGCCGGCTACGGCAACAGCATCGGCATCCCCACGGTGGGCGGCGAGATCGGCTTCGACGAGACCTACACCGGCAACCCGCTGGTGAACGTGTTCTGCCTCGGCATCGCGCGCGCCGACGAGATCGTCAAGGGCGTGGCCTCCGGCGTCGGCAACGCCGTCTACTACGTCGGCGCCAAGACCGGCCGCGACGGCATCCACGGCGCCACCATGGCGTCGGCCGAGTTCGACGACAAGTCGGCCGAGAAGCGCCCGGCCGTCCAGGTGGGCGACCCGTTCATGGAGAAGCTGCTCCTCGAGGCCTGCCTCGAGGTGATGAAGACCGACGCGCTCATCGGCATCCAGGACATGGGTGCGGCCGGCCTCACGTGCTCCACCTGCGAGATGGGATCGCGCGGTGGCGCGGGCGTCGAGATCGACGTGTCGCTGGTGCCGCAGCGCGAGACCGGCATGACGCCCTACGAGATCATGCTGTCCGAGTCGCAGGAGCGCATGCTGCTGGTCGCCAAACGCGGGCGCGAGGCGGAGGTCGAGCGGATCTTCGAGAAGTGGGACCTGCACGCCGTTCGCATCGGCCAGGTGACCGCCGACGGCATCCTGCGCGTGAAAGACCGCGGCACGGTGGTGGCCGAGATTCCCAACCGCGCGCTCACCGACGAGGCGCCGGTCTACAACCGCCCGTTTGCCGACCCCGCCTATGTCGTGGAGGCGCAGCGCCTGTCGCTGGCGGATCTGCCGAAGCCGGCGGCGGCCGGAGAGGTCCTGCTGCAGCTGCTGGCGGCGCCGGGCGTCGCCAGCAAGCGCTGGGTCTACCGGCAATACGACCACATGGTCCGCACCAACACGCTGGTCCTGCCGGGGATGGGCGCCGGTGTGGTGCGCGTGAAGGGCACCAACCGCGCGTTGGCGCTGTCCACCGACTGCAACGGCCGCTTCGTCTACCTGGACCCGTATCGAGGGGCCCAGTTGGCGGTCGCCGAAGCCGTCGCGCAACGTGGCCTGCGCCGGCGGCGAGCCGATCGGCGCGACCAACTGCCTGAACTTCGGCAACCCGCAGAAGACCGACATCATGTGGCAGTTCGCGCGGGCCGTGGCCGGCATGGGCGATGCCTGCCGCACGCTCGGCATCCCCATCACCGGCGGCAACGTGAGCCTGTACAACGAGACCGACGGCCGCGCGGTGCTGCCCACGCCGGTGATCGGCGTGGTGGGGCTGGTGGAAGACGCCTCGCGCGTCGTCGGCCGCGTGTTCCGCGCCGACGGTGACGTCGTGATCCTGCTCGGCGAGAACCGCGGCGAGATGGGCGGCAGCGAGTACCTGAAGACGGTGTGCGGCATGGTGCGCGGCGCGCCGCCGGCACTGGATCTCGCCGCTGAAGCCGCGTTGCAGCGGGTGCTGGTCGGGGTGGCGCAGGCCGGGCTCGTGGCGTCGTCGCACGACTGTGCCGAGGGCGGTCTGGCGGTGACCCTGGCCGAGTGCTGCTTCGATGCCGGGCTCGGCGTCGAGGTCGACGTGCCGGCCGTCGCCGGAATCGGCGGCCGGCTTCGCCACCGTAGCAGACCCTCTTTGGCGAGTCCGCGTCGCGGGCCGTGGTCAGCGCGCCGCCGGCGCAGGCACAAGAAGTGCTCGCGCGCGCGGCCCGCGAGGGTGTGCCGGCCCGCGTGGCGGGTCGTGTCGGCGGCACCCGCATCCGCCTGTCCGTCGAGGGGCAGGTGGCCGTGGACGTTGCCGTAGCCGATGCTGAGGCGGCGTGGGCGACGGCGATACCGCGGCGCTTCGAGCGCAACGGACAGTCGTAGGTCGTAACGGGTACAATCTCCCTGGGAGCCACCGATCGCCGAAGGCGCCAACACATGCTCGACAAGTTCAAAGACGAATGCGGGGTGTTTGGGATCTACGGCCATCCGGAGGCGGCCAACCTGGCCTACCTCGGGCTCTATGCGCTGCAGCACCGCGGGCAGGAGAGCGCGGGCATCGCGGCGGCCGACGGCGTGCGCATCCGCGTGTCCAAGGGCATGGGCCACGTCAACGACGTCTTCGACGGCAGCGCCCTGACCCACGTCACCGGATCGATCGCGGTCGGGCACGTCCGCTATTCGACCGCCGGTGAGAGCCGGCTCGCCAACGCGCAACCGATCGTCATCGACAGCGCCCACGGCCAGCTGGCCCTCTGCCACAACGGCAACCTGGTCAATGCCGGCGAGGTCAAGGACGCCCTGGTGCGCGAGGGCGCGATCTTCCAGACCAGCACCGACAGCGAGGTGGTGGTGCACCTGTTCGCGCGCTCGCGTGAAAAGGGGGCGGAAGCGGCGATCGTGGATGCGCTGGCGCAGGTGCGCGGCGCGTTCTCGCTGGTGATGATGACCGCCGACAAGCTGATCGGCGTCCGCGATCCGTATGGGTTCCGCCCGCTGGCAGTGGGCCGGCTGAACGATGCCTGGGTGATCTGCTCGGAGACCTGCGCCCTGGACCTGATTGGCGCCACCTACGTGCGCGACGTCGAGCCCGGGGAGATGGTGGTGGCGAGCGCTGCGGGCCTGACGTCGTCGCGAGCCGTTTGCCCCGGTCCAGAACGCGCAGCAGTGCGTGTTCGAGCACGTCTACTTCGCGCGGCCCGACAGCTACGTGTTCGGGGAGAGCGTGAACGAGGTGCGGACGGAGCTGGGGCGCCGCCTGGCGCGTGAAACCGGCGTGCCCGCCGACGTGGTGGTGCCGATTCCCGACTCGGGCGTGTGCGCCGCGGTGGGCTATGCCGAGGCGGCGGGCCTGCCGATGCGGATGGGACTGATCCGCAACCACTACGTCGGGCGCACGTTCATCCAGCCGCAGCAGTCGATCCGCCACTTCGGCGTCCGGGTGAAGCTGAACCCGGTGAAGAGCATCCTCGAGGGCCGCCGCGTGGTGCTGGTGGACGACTCGATTGTGCGCGGCACGACCAGCCGGAAGATCGTTCGCATGGTGCGCAGCGCCGGGGCGCGCGAGGTGCACATGCGCATCAGCTGCCCGCCGACCATCTCGCCCTGCTTCTACGGCGTGGACACGCCGCGGCGCTCGGAGTTGATTGCCGCCACGCACACGCTGGAGGAGATTCGCCGCTATCTGGACGCCGACAGCGTGGCCTATCTGAGCATCGAGGGCCTGACCGGCGCGGTGCGCGGCGGCTCGTCCAGATACTGCACGTCCTGCTACACGGGCGTCTATCCGGTGGCGTTCCCGCGCGACGAAAACGCGTACCTGCAGCTGGCGCTGAAGTTGAACGGAGAGGGCAGCAGCACCGTGCCGCGCCGGCGCCGGCCCCGCAGGTGCCAGATGCCGACGAGCTGCCGGAAGTCGCGGCAGCGGCGCTGGCCCGCGGCAGCCGCTAGCCGCACCGACCGGCTTGAGCATGGACTACAAGGCGTCCGGCGTCGACATCGACGCGGGCAACGAAGCCGTCCGGCGGATTCGCGGCCTGGCGCGATCGACCTTCACGTCGGCCGTGCTGTCCGACATCGGATCGTTCGGCGGCCTGTTTCGCTTCGACGCCGAGCGGTTTCGCGACCCGGTGCTCGTGGCGAGCGCCGACGGGGTCGGGACCAAGCTCAAGGTGGCGTTTCTGGCGAACCGGCACGATACCGTCGGCATCGATCTGGTCAATCACTGCGTGAACGACATCCTGGTGCAGGGCGCCGAGCCGCTGTTCTTCCTCGACTATCTGGCGACCGGCAGCCTGTCGCCGTCGGTGGCGGAGGCCATCGTCGGCGGCATGGCCGCAGCGTGCCGGGAGAACAGCTGTGCGCTGCTCGGCGGCGAAACCGCCGAGATGCCCGGCTTCTATGCGGACGGCGAGTACGACATCGCCGGCTTCATCGTCGGCGCCGTGCGCAAGGAGCGCTTGATCACCGGGCGCGGGAATCGCCGTCGGCGACGTGCTGGTGGGGGTGCCGTCGAGCGGGCTGCACACCAACGGCTATTCGCTCGCGCGCCGCATCGTCTTCGAGCATCTGCGGCTGACGGTGGACGCGCATGTCCCCGAGCTGGGCCGGACCCTCGGCGAGGCGCTGCTCGAGCCGCACCGGTCCTACCTGTCGATCGTGCATCCGCTGCTCGAAGGCGGCCGCATCAAGGGGATGGCGCACATCACCGGCGGCGGCATCACCGACAACCTGCCGCGGGTGCTGCCGCATGGCACCGGCGCGGTGGTTCGGACGAAGAGCTGGGACGTGCCGCCGATCTTCCGGTTCCTGCAGGACGCCGGCCGGGTCAACGACGACGAGATGCGGCGCACGTTCAACATGGGCATCGGCCTCATCATCGTCACCGCGCACGACAACGCCGAGGCGCTCATCGGCGAGCTGGCGGCTCGAGGCGGCCGCGACGCGCGCGTGATCGGCGAGATCGTTTCTGCGAGCGACCCCTCGGTTACGTATTCGTAACTCGTCTCGTTTGGGGTCGGGTGTCGGCGACCAGGCTCGTGGCGATGTGACGAGTCGCTCCGGCGACACGTCCTGCTTTCCACTCGTCTGTCGCCAAACGGGCGTCCCCGCCGAATCGCTTGCCGTATGGCCTCCAACTCGGCCGAGTGTCTGATGGGTGATTGACTTCGCCAGATCCACGACGGCGGCCGGTCCACCGGCCACGCTGCCAGCCATCGGCGCTCTTCATACGCTCGTCGCCACAGACTGCGACCAGGGCCAGTCCTCGGCTCGACTGACGAGAGATGCTCGGAGAGCATTTCGTTCGACGTATCGGCACACGATCAGAAAGTGCCGATCGCATTGGATCGGAATCGCCGAGAACCGCCCTTGATACACTGCGCCTTCACCCGCTGAGCCCCGTGCGCGATGCCAGAGACGCGCGTGAGTGGTCGTCAAGCGATGCATGAAGATGGACAGTGCGCCAGGGGCAGTCGGAGATGCGACAAGATGCCAGTGATTTGGCATGAGGCAGTACGCAAAGACGGCGACGCGTCGGACGGTGCAGCAGTACGGTTTCCTCCAGCACGCCTTCGAAGGCCTGATAGTCGGACGCGGCGTCGAAGAGTCGAGCGCGCTTCGCTGCCGCGGTTCAAGACGTGGTAGACGTGTCCGTTCATCGATACCGCCGTCGACGAGGCATGCCGTTCCATCAGCAATTGCGGTGCCCCCGTGCCTGATCGTCGGGTGCCGACGCACCAATGACACCCGACCCCAATGTCCTCTGCAGATGACGCCCGGGCCCGCTAAACGCGTCGGCGTACTCGTCTCGGGTCGCGGCAGCAACCTGCAGGCGCTGATCGACGCGGCCGCTGCGGCGCAGCTGGGCGCCACCATTGCGATCGTGATCTCCAACGTCGAGGACGCCTTCGCGCTCGAGCGCGCTCGCGCGCGCCGGCATTACGACCACCGTGATCGACCACCGCGGCTGGCCCAGCCGCGACGACTTCGATCGCGCGCTGGTGCAGGAGCTGCAGCGTCACCAGGTAGACCTCGTGTGCCTGGCCGGCTTCATGCGCAAGGTCGGCCGGCCGCTGCTCGACGCCTACCCCAACGCCATCCTGAACATCCACCCGTCGCTCCTGCCGTCGTTCCCTGGCCTCCACCCGCAGCGCCAGGCGCTGGCGCACGGCGTAAAGGTGAGCGGCGTGACGGTGCACCTGGTCACCGAGGAGCTGGACGCGGGGCCGATCATCCTGCAGCGCGCGGTGCCGGTCCTCGATGACGACACCGAGGAGACCCTGGCCGCTCGCATCCTGCAGGAAGAGCACCTTGCCTACCCGGCAGCCGTGCGGATGTTCGTGGGCGGAGGCCGGGTGGAGGGGCGCCGCTGGGTGGCGGCGCGGGAGCCCCAGAGCGGACTAGAAGCCCGCTTTCCGCCGCAGCGTCACGATTGACACTTCCGGCGGGCAGCCGATCCGCACCGGCGCGTACACCGTGCCGATGCCGCGGCTGACGAACATCGTCGTGTTCTCCTGCCGCGCGAGCCCTGACGCCACGGGAACTTGCGCGCGGCGAGGGCGCCCACGAGCGGCAGCACCACCTGCCCGCCGTGCGTGTGGCCCGACAGCACGCCGCCCACGTTGAGCGCGGCGGCTTCGCGCAGCCGGCGCGGATCGTGGGCCAGCAGCAGCACGGTCGGGCCGATGCCGCGGAGCGCCCGCGCGATCTGGTCTCCGCGGCGCGTCCAGAACCGGATGCCGCCGATGTCGAGCGGCGCGCGCTTGACGACGATGCGCGTCCACGAGTCGAGCAGCACCGCGAAGCCGTTGCGTCCGAGCGCCTCGCCGACGCTGCGTTCCTCGTCGTGGTTGCCGATCACCGCGAAGACGCCGTGCGGCGCGTCGAGCGGCCGCAGCAGCTGTGCCATCGGCGCGACGTACGAGCGATCGCCGAAGGTCACGTAGTCGCCACCGAGGACCACCAGATCGGGCGCCGCCGACTGCGCCAGCCGCACCGCGTGCTCGACGTCCGCCGCCGGCACGAGCGCGCTGTGGTGAATGTCGGTGAGGAAGGCGATGCGCAGCCCGTCGTGGACGGGATCGAGGCCCGAGATCGGCAGCTCGGTCGCGGTGAGCTCGAGTTGATGGCGCTCGTGCACCGCGCCGTAGGTGAAGCCGCCTACGCCGAGACCGACGCCGCCGTTGACGAGCGCCGTCAGCATGCTGCGACGCGAGAGCTCCATTGGTCGTCAGATCCCGGGTTGTATAGTACCGGCTGATGGACCTTTACAGCGAACTGGCGTGGCGCGGCATGGTCTACGACACCACCGAGGGCCTGCAGGAGGTGCTGGCCGCGGAGCGCGTGACCGCCTACGTCGGCTTCGACCCTACCGCCGCCAGCCTTCACGTCGGATCGCTGCTGCCGGTGATGGCGCTCGCGCGCCTGCAGCGATGCGGGCACAGCCCGATCGCGCTGGTGGGCGGCGGCACCGGGCTGATCGGCGATCCGAGCGGAAAGGCGGTCGAACGCACGTTGCTCAGTCCCGAGAAGGTCGAGACCAACGTGCGCGGCATCCGGTCGCAGCTCGAGCGTTTCCTCGACTTCGACCCGGGCC
>CAVQMT010000024.1:0-7500 GCA_963713655.1 uncultured Acidobacteriota bacterium | reverse complement strand
CTTAGACAACCAGGAGGTTGGCTTAGAAGCAGCCATCCTTTAAAGAAAGCGTAATAGCTCACTGGTCAAGCGGCTCTGGGCCGACAATACAACGGGGCTCAAGCACACCACCGAAGCCGTAGAATGCATCGACCTGCGGGTTGATGTTTTGGTAGAGGAGCGTTCTCTCAGCAGTGAAGCCAGATCGTAAGGACTGGTGGAGTGGAGAGAAGTGACCCTGCCGGCATAAGTAGCGATAAGGGAAGTGAGAATCTTCCCCGCCGTAAGCCTAAGGTTTCCTGAGGTAGGTTCGTCCGCTCAGGGTTAGTCGGGAGCTAACGCGAGGCCGAAAGGCGTAGCGGATGCACATCCGGTTAATATTCCGGAACTACCTATTCCACGTTATCACGATGGGGGGACGCAGGAGGCTAGCCAGGCCCGCGATTGGACGTCCGGGTTGAGGGTCGTAGGGAGATCCGCCAGGTAAATCCGGTGGGTCGTTAATCCTGAGGGCTCGAAGCGAGAGTCGCAAGACTCATAAAGCTGGTGACGCCACGCTGCCGAGAAAAGCCTCTAAGGAGTGGGATGGGTACCCGTACCGCAAACCGACACAGGTAGGCGAGGAGAAAATCCTCAGGCGCAAGTGAGAACCCTCGTTTAGGAACTCGGCAAATTGGCCCCGTAACTTCGGAAGAAGGGGTGCTCCGTTAGTGTCAGCCGGCTTGCCCGGTGAAGCATGAGGGAGTTGCAATAAAGAGGCTCAGGCGACTGTTTACTAAAAACACAGGGCTCTGCAAAGTCGAATACGACGTATAGGGTCTGACGCCTGCCCGGTGCCGGAAGGTTAAAGAGAGGGGTTAGCCGCAAGGCGAAGCTCTGAACTGAAGCCCCGGTAAACGGCGGCCGTAACTATAACGGTCCTAAGGTAGCGAAATTCCTTGTCGGGTAAGTTCCGACCTGCACGAATGGCGTAACGATCTGAGCGCTGTCTCAACGAGGGGCACTGCGAATTTGTGGTACCGGTGAAGACGCCGGTTGCCCGTCACAAGACGAAAAGACCCCGTGCACCTTTACTACATCCTAGTAGTGAATGCTGGCGCAGTATGCGCAGGATAGGTGGGAGGCTTTGAACCCGGGATTTCGGTCTCGGGGGAGCCAACGGTGAGATACCACCCTTACTGCTCCGGCGTTCTAACCTCGTTCTGTTATCCAGATCAGGGACATTGCTAGGTGGGTAGTTTGACTGGGGCGGTCGCCTCCTAAAGAGTAACGGAGGCGCTCGAAGGTTCGCTCAGGCTGTTTGGAAATCAGCCTTAGAGTGCAAAGGCATAAGCGAGCTTGACTGCGAGACCTACAAGTCGAGCAGGTGGGAAACCAGGACTTAGTGATCCGGTGGTTCCGCATGGAAGGGCCATCGCTCAACGGATAAAAGGTACGCCGGGGATAACAGGCTGATCCTAGCCAAGAGTTCACATCGACGCTAGGGTTTGGCACCTCGATGTCGGCTCATCGCATCCTGGAGCTGTAGCAGGTTCCAAGGGTCCGGCTGTTCGCCGGTTAAAGCGGTACGTGAGCTGGGTTTAGAACGTCGCGAGACAGTTCGGTCTCTATCTGTGATGGGCGCAGGAGATTTGAGTGGGGCTGACCTTAGTACGAGAGGACCGGGTTGGACGAACCTCTAGTGTATCGGTTGTCACGCCAGTGGCAGTGCCGAGTAGCTACGTCCGGAAGGGAGAAACGCTGAATGCATCTAAGCGTGAAACCCTCCACGAGATGAGATCTCCCAGGGCGCAAGCCCTCTGAAGGCTCCTGGTAGACGACCAGGTTGATAGGCCAGGTGTGGAAGCGCAGCGATGCGTTGAGCTAACTGGTACTAATGAGCCGTGCGGCTTGACCATATTCTCTCTTCTTCAGCAATTGCGAGTACGTGGAGAGAGGGAACTACCGTTTGCAGGATATTCAGTTGTCGAATACTGATCTTTGAAATATCGAGGAGCTCCCGTCAGGAGCTCGGCGATCCCAAGGAACGGCGTTAAGCCGTTCCGGTAGATAGACAGACTATCTGCGGACGCGAGACGGGAGTTTCTGAGGTCGCTCTGGGACGAATGATGGCGCGCCGGCGATTCCTAGATCGCGATGCGATTCCAGCGACAAGATGCTGGACATCGACGGGCGACGAGGTTTGGCGATAGCTGAGCCCGCAACGTCGGACCCCAGGCTGACAAGTTTCCCGGTGGTCATAGGGGCAGGGTCACACCCGTTCCCATTCCGAACACGGAAGTTAAGCCTGCTACCGCCGATGGTACTGCGTGCGTAGGTGCGTGGGAGAGTAGGTCACTGCCGGGAGTATTTATCCAGCGAATCGCCTTGACGGCGATTCTTAGGGTCGAGCCCGCGTCGTTGTAAAGCGACGCGGGCTTTTTCTTTGAAATGTCTGCTCTGGGCTTCGTGGCGGCGGCAAGAGTTCGAGCGATTAAGGACCCGATCATGGCGATCGTCAGCCGCGGTCAGCCCGGCGTGTCGACCACCTACGACTTCGACGCCCCGTTCACGATCGTCAGCCAGCGCATGGGGTTCCGCACGAGTCGCCGCTAACAGCATCGACGCCCCGATCTCCGGCATTCAGCCCTGCCGCCGCGCCGGAGGCGCAGCGACAGGGTTTTTCTGTTTGGTGGCGAACCCAAATCGCAGGCTTCAGCACCATCACGCGCGCCGCCCATTTCTGATTCACACCGCCTTCCCCAAGCCAGCTCCCCCACACTCCTTAATGGTGCCGCCGGTGGGCATTGGCGGCGAGAGCCCTGGTCACCAAGGGCTAAGTCGAGCTACTGCATGCACCTACAGGGACCGACAAGATTCGAGATGACCGTGTAAGAAACTCAGCAGTTCTGACGCGGTGGGCGGCGCGATTCCAGAACCAGAAATTGTCACCAACACGCATTAATGCAAAGAGTTACAAGCAATGTCTCGACATGGCACAGCCAATGCCTCAGGTCGAGCGACATCCCCCCTGGACCATGAATTGTTGATTCGAATCATTGCTTCAGCTGCCCTCGCCGTCGTCATGCTCGGCGGGGTTTCCCTTTGGTCCGCGGAGTACGTCACGGTCGCTTGGATCGTCTCCTCCATCGGCCCCGCCTACTCTCAGGTTCAATCGATCTCCTGCTCCGCAGACCCGACGTCGTGTCCGGTGTTTTCCATCACCGCGGCCGGGGGGCTGACGGCCCAGGAGGATGTCTACGCCTTCGCACACCGGACCTTGCGTGGCGACGGGTACCTGGTGGCGCGTGTTGCAGAAATCAGCGGCGTGACCTCGGCCCTCGCCGGGCTCAGCATCCGCGGCTCGATGACCCCCGGCGCCGCGCAGATTCCGCTGCTGCAGACCGCAGGCGGCGGCCTGCTCGTCCGGGAAGCGGGTCCAGGCGAACGCCCCGGTCTACCAGTCGAGTGCCACCGCGCTGTCCCCAACTGCTTGGCTCCGCTTGGAGCGGAAGGGACAGACGATTTCCCTGGCCCAGTCGGCGGACGGCACGCAGTGGGCCTATTCCAGGGGCGACGCTACGACTTGCCGGAGCCCGCCTACGCGGGTCTGGCTGTGAGTAGCCAGCGGCCCGACGCGATGGCCACGGCTACGCTGTCGCATGTGCAGATGGTGCCTCTTTCGACCTTGCCCGACGGGTGGACGAAGGTTGATTCCGGCGGTTCGGCGGGGAGCCAGGCGCGATATTCCCAGCCGACCTGGACCATCTCGCAATGGAGACCGGCACGCCGTCCCCGGAGGGCATCTCTTTCGTGTTTCAACGTGTGGCCGGCGACGCCGAGATTGCCGTCCGCATGACCGGCCTGAGCCCGGCCACCGCGCTTGCAGGCCTGATGGTGCGAGGACGCTGGACTCCGATAGCGCTTACCTGTGGCTCGCGGCTTCGCCGAGCGGTGACCGGTCCGTTTGGCGGCGGCTGGCCGACGACTTACCGCCCACGACCTCCGCCGCTGGGTAGGGGAAGCATTCCAGCCTGGCTGAAACTGGTTCGCCAAGATGCGATGCTCAGCGTCTTTTCCTCTGCTGATGGCATCTCCTGGACGCTCACTCGAGCGATTCGATCAACTTGCCCAGCTCCGTCTACATCGGCCGGCATTGTCTGGCGGGACGAGCCTTCGGCAACCGCCACTCTGGACAACGTCCGATGGAGCGGCCAGCGCCAACGAGCTGCCCACGATCACGCTGACGTCTCCGTCTTCGGCCACGAGCCTGGTCGAAGGCAAATCGCTCGCGCTCGCCGCGACCGCCTTCGACCGCGACGACCGCGTGGAGGCCGTCGAGTTCTTCGTGGACTCGACGCGTGTCGGCTCGACACGGCGGCGCCGTACGCAGCCAGCTGGATCGCCGCCGGTGTCGGACCGCATCGAGTCACGGCGCTGGCGCGTGATTCGGACGGCGCCATTGTCCACGACTCCGGTCTCTGTCGCCGTGCTGGTGCCTGGAACGTCACCCGATGCCACGGATCCACCAGCCCGACGCTGACTAACTGGCGCCTGTTCTTCACGCCGTCGCTCGACCATTACGCCATCGTGGACCGCTATGTGGCCGAAATCTACTCGCTGAACGGATGGGCGCTCGTCGGTCGCGCGATCTGGGCAAGCCTGTCGTGCTCAACGGCGAATCACCGTGGATTTGACCCAATGGATCAGGGCACTTCCCGGGGGGCAGTATCAGATCGTTGTGCGCGCGGTGGACGACTCTAGGGAGGCTCGGAGCATCGGCGCCACGTTCAACTTCGTCCGCTGAGATTGGGAACGGGTGCAGGAGCGTCCGCTTGGGGCGCTCCTCACCTGAACCGATCGAGGATTCCTTCAACCGCCGCCCGGCTTCATTCCGCAGCCCGCGCTGCAGAGCGGCCGTCGTGTCGATCGTCACGCTTGGCGCGCTCAGCGTGCCGCCGAGCGCCACCGGCAGCACGATCCGGTTGCCCTCCTCGTTAACGGCGCAAATCGCTGCCGGCCTGCTGCGACAAGGTTTCGGACAGCGTCACGTTCATCCGGCCGTTGAGGGTACTCGTGTCGAGATTCATCGTCCCGGTGCCGGCGCTATCGATGTCAGGTGAGTGCAGGCTGAAGCTGTTCGCCCGCAGGATGGCGTTGGCGAGCGCGAAGCGCGCGTCGAGGCGATCGAAGCGATCGGTCGAGGTGGCGCGTGGCCTCGGGAAGGCCGAAGAGGAGGACGATCGACCGCACCAGGCCGAGACGGCGTATCTTGCCGTCGGTGATATGCACGCTGCCGGTGCCGCGGGCGCTGGCCAGGACCGCGGAGAGATCGCGGCCGGCGCCCGACACGCTCGCTTCGCCCGCGAGCGTTCCGGACACTGTGTCCGGCGAGTCGCCGAACGCGGCGACCTGCGCCACGTCCACGCCTGCGAGTTTCGGCGTGCAGGCTGGCGTTGATTGTCGTGCCCAGCCGCGCCTGGATTGAGCCGTCGTAGCGGCCGCCGAACAACTCGAATGACAGGGGCGACAGCGCCACGCGGTCGCCATCCACGGTCATGGTGCCGGCGAACTGTATCGCATCGATGCCGGCCGCGCGGGCCTTGCGCCCTGACGACAGCTTTCAGCCGTGACGGCGGCCCAGCGGCGGTGGTGCCGGGCGCCGGCAGGAACGCCGCGCCACGGCCAGCAGCTCGTCCACGTCGAGGCGGTTGACGTCGATCCGCAGGTCGGCGTCCACCCTGGGTTCGAACGCCACGGTTCCGCTAGCGCGTATCGACGTCGCTCCGGATTCGGCCGTCAGCTCGCGAACGAGCAGGCGGGACCCGACCAACGCCGACTCGGCCGAGATGGTCAGCTCGCGGCCGAGGCTGGACACCACCACGTCGTCGAGCACGATCGAGCTGACGGACACGATGCGGAACCCGTCCGTTTCTCCGCCGCGGGTACTCCTCCTGCTTCGGTGGCGGCCCCGGACGGCCCCCCGCCCGAGCCTCGACCCGGAGCAGCGAACGGCAGCGCCACCCGAAGAGGCAGTTCCAGCCGGCTGCTGCGAATACGGATTTCCGCGTCCTCGACGCGGCGCGCCAGGAGAGCCAGGGGAGATGCGGCCAGGTCTACCTGCTCAAACGCACGCGAGCCGGGCGGCCGACACCGACCTGACGCAAGGCGATGGCAACGCGCGGCCAGAGGTTGACGCGGCGGAGGCGATCGTGACCGGCGGCCGAGCCAGGCACCGGCCTGTCGTTCGATCGCGCTGCGAATGCCGTCGCCCGAGAGCCCGAGTACAGCAGCGCCATCGCCGCGACTAGCAGCACAGCGAGAGAAGCGGTGACAATGCCGAAGACGCGGCGCATGATCGGTTCGGTCTAACCGATGCCTGAGTTGCCTGACATTCTGTTGTACATCCACGCGCTCGAGCCGCGCGTCGTCGGCCGCCGGATCGAAACCATCCGGCTGGTGGCGCGGTTTCTGCTCCGGAGTATCGGACGCCGTTTCGGCGGCACGGGCAACGGTCGTGGCGCTCGAGCGGATGGGCAAACGCGTGATCTTCGCGCTCGAGGAGACGCCTCTCTGGTCGTCCACCTGATGATTGCGGGCCGGTTCAGGTGGAGGCCCGCCGGCGCGACCGTCCCCGGCAAGGTCGGCCTGCTGGCGCTGGATTTCGAGCACGGCACGCTTGTGCTGACGGAAGCGGGATCCACGCGACGTGCGTCGCTGCACGTCGTGTCCGGCGATGACGCGCTCCGCTCCCTCAACCCTGGGGGCTCGAGGTTCTCAGACACCAGTTGCGAGGCCTTCTCGGCCGCGCTCCGCCAGGAGAATCACACCCTGAAGCGGGCGATGACCGATCCTCACGTGCTGAGCGGGATTGGCAATGCCTACTCCGACGAAATCCTCCACGCCGCCAAGTTGTCGCCCTTCAAGCAGACGCAGTCGCTGACCGACCAGGAGATGGCCCGCCTGCTTCAACGCCGCGCACGGGGCGACGTTTGCTGGAGTGGGCGCGGCGGCTCCAGGACGAGGCCGGCGACGAGTTCCCAGAGAAGGTCACGGCCTTCCGTCCCGGGCATGGCGGTGCACCGGCCGCTACGGGCAGCGATCTACAGGATGCGGCACGCCGGTGCAGCGCATCGTCTACGCCGCCGACGAACCACTACTGTGTCACCTGCCAGACCGGCGGCCGGCTGCTTGCCAATCGGTCGCTGTCGCGCCTGCTCAAGGAGGACTGGCCGCGCACGCTCGAGGAACTCGAGCGTCGCGCCGCACGCCGCTTGTCGTCGCACTAGCCACGGCCGCGTTACGTCAGCACCTGTGCTTTCTGGAAATGACGCCCGACCCCATTGCGTTCTTGTAATCTGGCTGGTCGTCGCCAGCGGGCTCGGTATCGTTTCGCAGCAGCCCGAGTTGCGCTACGGCGGGGACGCCGAGGGCGGGACGCCCTTTCATGGAAGCCAATCCGCGGAACCCCTCACAGGTTGTGGGGTTCGAGGGTGGACATTGCAGAGTTGCTGGCCCGCGCCCTCGGCCGCGCGCCGCGAT
>CAVQMT010000023.1:0-117778 GCA_963713655.1 uncultured Acidobacteriota bacterium | reverse complement strand
CCGCGCCCAGCGTCATCAGCGCGTAGGACACCTGGAAGGCAATGACGATCCGGCCGTAGTCCAGCTCGGACCAGCCGATTTCGTCCTGCAGGTCGGGAGCCAGGATGCTAAAGACCTGCCGATCGACGTAGTTGATGACGGTGACGAGGAACAGCAGGCCCGCCACCAGCCAACGGCTGCGATGCACGCCCAAGGATACGATAGCGGGGTGATCCGCATGACGCCACGCGCGATGGCGGCGGTTGCCTTGGCGTGGGGCCTCTTGGGCGCCGATGGCGAGGCTCAGACGCCTGGCAGCGCGAGCTTCCGGGTCTCACAGCGCGGCGAAGTGATTGGCAGCGCAGACGTCAGCGTAGAGCGTCCCCGGACGGCTGGCGCATCACGAGCCGCAGCGTGATCGAGGGTCGCGTCCAGCTCTCCGTGCCGCACTTCGACACCCAATACGACCAGGACTGGCGTCCGATGTCCCTCACGATGGAGGTCATAAGTCCAGGCGAGCACGCGATCGTGCACGTGGCCATGGTGGGCACTGTGACCCGTACCGACATCGTGGTGCCGAACAAGGAAGTCTTCTTCGGCGCCAACGACGTCCCCCGCGACACGATCTTTCTCCCCGACTACGTGTTCGGGGCCTGGGAGGCGCTGGCCGCGCGGCTGCAGGCGGCGATGCCGGGCGACGAGATCAGCGTATTCGCGGTACCCGAACGAGAGGCCAAGGCCACGCTCGATCGGCGGGACGCGGCCACGCTGCAGACGCCGGCGGGCTTCCGCCCTGCGACGCGCTGGCGAATCACGGTCCACCGCGACACGCCGGTGGTGTGGGAACTGTGGGTGGACGGCGGACGGCTGCTGCGGCTCGACCTGCCCGGCGAGCGGTTGTCGGTGGTGCGCGCCGATATCGCCGCCCCACCCGATCCGTTGCTGCCATGACCGTGGCGCTGTGGGTAATCGGCGTGGCGCTGGTGATTGTGGGGCTGGCGGGCGTGGTGCTGCCGGCGCTGCCTGGCACCTGGTTGATCCTGGCGGGCCTGATTCGTGGCCGCGGCAGCCGAGGGTTTCACCCGCGTCGGCATCCCGACGCTGGTCGTTATCGGCCTGCTGGGCCTCGCCAGCTACTTCATTGATTTCCTGGCCGCCGGCATCGGCACGAAGAAGCTGGGCGCCAGCCCGCGCGCGATGGCGGGCGCGATGATCGGTACCGTGGTGGGCTGTTCTTCGGCCTGCCGGGCCTGATTGTCGGCCCGTTCGTGGGCGCGGCCATCGGCGAATGGACGGTGCACAAGGATCTGGCCAAGTCGGGAAGGCGGGCGCGGCGGCCTGGGTCGGGTTCGCAGTGGGCACCGCGCTGAAGGTGGGCGTGGCGTTCTTGATGATTGGGCTGTTTATTGGGGCGTTGATTTTTTAGGCCCCTGGCCCCAGGCCCCAGGCCCTAGTAGGCTCTTGGCGCTGCAGGCCTGGAGCCTGTAGCCTGGAGCCCGTGAGCCTGTAGTGATGAAGGAGTCCCGATGATTGCTCTCGAAGTCAACGGCGCGACGCACAACGTCGACGCCGCCACGCGGACATGCCGCTGCTGTGGGTCCTGCGCGACACTGCTCGGCCTTACCGGCACCAAGTTCGGCTGCGGCCTCGGCCAGTGCGGCGCGTGCACGGTGCACGTGAACGGCGCGGCGGTGCGCGCCTGCCTCACCACCGTCGGGTCGGCCGCCGGCAAGAAGGTGATGACCATCGAGGGCCTGTCGCCCACGTCCACGCATCCGCTGCAGCAGGCGTGGGTGGCCGAGCAGGTGCCGCAGTGCGGCTACTGCCAGTCGGGCCAGATCATGTCGGCCGCGGCGCTCCTGGCCAAGACGCCCAACCCCACCGACGCGCAGATCGACGCCGCCATGACCGGCAACATCTGCCGCTGCGGCACGTATCAACGCATTCACAGCGCCATCAAGCGCGCGGCGAGCGGGCAAGGGGGGACGCGATGAGACACCGCGCACACCGTCACCCGCCGCTTCTTCCTCAAGACCGCCACCGCCGCCGGCGGCGGCCTGATGCTCGGCTGCTACTTCTCGCCGCTCGGCGAGGTGGCGCGCGGCCGCCGGCTCGTTCGAGCCCAACGTCTGGATCCGCATCGACGCCGACAGCAGCGTGCGCATCATGCTGACCATGCTCGAGATGGGCCAGGGCGTGATGACGTCGATGCCGATGCTCGTCGCCGAGGAGCTGGACTTCGACTGGCGGAAGATCAAGACCGAGTGGGCGCCGGCCGACGCCAAGTACGGCAACCCCAACTTCGGCGGCCAGCAGCTGACGGCCGGCAGCAACAGCGTGCGCGGCATGTGGAAGGTGCTGCGCGAGTCGGGTGCGGCCGCGCGGATGATGCTGGTGACGGCCGCGGCGCAGACCTGGGGCGTGCCCGAGAACACGCTCACGACCGACAAGGGCGAGGTGATCCACGCCGCCAGCGGACGCCGCCTCGCCTACGGCGCGCTGGTGGACAAGGCCGCGGCGCTGCCGGTGCCGACGCAGATCACGCTCAAGGCGCCGGCCAGCTTCAAGCTGCTTGGCCAGTCGCTGCCCGCGCCTCGACGTGCCGGAGAAGGTGAACGGCACGGCGCGGTTCGGCATCGACGTGAAGCTGCCCGGGCTGCTGACGGCGAAGATCGTCAAGAGCCCCGTGTTCGGCGGCAAGGTGGCCAGCTTCAACGCCGACAAGGCCAAGGCCGTGCCCGGCGTGCGCCACGTGGTGCAGGTGAGTTCCGGCGTGGCCGTGGTGGCCGACAACTACTGGTCGGCCGCCAAGGGCGCGCAGGCCGTCGAGGTGAAGTGGGACGAGGGCCCGCTGGCCACGCTGTCGAGCGCCGAGATCATGAAGCGCTACGTCGCGCTGGCGCAGCAGCCGGGCAACGTGGCGCGCAACGACGGCAACGCCGATCAGGCGCTGGCCGGCGCCGCGCGCGTTCGAGCGCCAGTACGAGGCGCCGTTCCTGGCGCACGCCTGCATGGAGCCGATGAACTGCACGGCCGACGTACGCGCCGACGGCTGCGACGTCTACGTGCCGACGCAGGGCCAGACGCCGTCGCACCAGGCCGCCATCGCCGCGTCCGGGCATGCCCGCCGACAAGGTCAAGATCCACACCACCTACATGGGCGGCGGGTTCGGCCGCCGCGGCGAGGCCGACTTCGTCATCGACGCCGTGGAAACGTCCAAGGCGGTCGGCAAGCCGGTGAAGGTCGTGTGGAGCCGCGAGGACGACATCCAGCACGACTACTACCGGCCGGTCAGCTACGCGCGGATGTGGGGCGCGCTGGATGCCTCGGGCGCGCCGACCGTGTTCAAGCAGCGGCTGATCCAGCAGTCGCTGATGAAGCGCATCGGCGGGCTGCCGCCCAACGGCGTCGACTTCATCTCGCTCGACGGCGCCGCCAACCTGCCCTACGCGATTCCGAACGTGCGCATCGAGTACAAGGAGACCGACCCGGGCATCCCGTTCGGCTTCTGGCGCTCGGTGGGTGCGTCGTTCCAGGGCTTCGTGGTGGAGGCCTTCATCGACGAGTTGGCCACGACAGCCGGCAAGGACCCGTATCAGTTCCGGCGCGATCTGCTCGAGCAAGGCGCCGCGCCACAAGGCGGCGCTGGAACTGGCGGCCGAGAAGGCCGGCTGGGGCACGCCGCTACCCAAGGGCCGCGGCCGCGGCATCGCCGTGATGGAGTGCTTCGGCAGCATCCTGGCCCAGGTGACCGAGGTCACGGTGGACGGCAAGGGCGCGGTGAAGGTGGACCGCGTGGTGTGCACGGTGGACACCGGCTGGGTGATCCATCCCGGACACGATCAAGGCGCAGATGGAGGGCGGGATCGTCTACGGGCTGGCCGCGGCGCTGAAGGGCGAGATCACGATCCAGAACGGCCGCGTGGTGCAGAAGCACTTCGGCGACTACCCGGTGCTGCGGCACAACGAGATGCCGAAGATCGAGGTCTACATCGTGCCGAGCACGGAGACGCCGGGCGGCATCGGCGAGCCCAGCACGGCGCTGGCCGCCGGCTCGCTGGTGAACGCGATCTACGCCGCCACCGGCAAGCGCATCTACAAGCTGCCGATCACGAAAGCGTAACGGGGACCGGTTTGGGGTCGGGCCTAGTCCGTGAGCCCGCGGGCGCCCCACGGACACCCGACCCCAATTCCGCCAATCAGGACAATCAGCGCGCGGCGCCCTTCTCGGTCGGATCGGCGTTGTCGCTTCGGCGCGCCGGTGCCCGACGAGCCGAAGAACAGCTTCCGGCCGTCGGGATACGTGACGTTGCGGCCGTTGGCGCGCTTCAGCGTGTAGTCCCTCGCCTGATAGCCGTCCACGACGAGCTCGGTGCCGATCTGCAGCGACTGCTTCGTCACGCCGCGGCGCAGCAGCGAATTGGGGCTGCCGCCCTCGATCATCCACACCTCGGTGCCGCCGTCCGGCTTCTTCACCTCGATGTGGATCCAGGTGTGCGGGTTCACCCACTCCACCTTGACGATGGCGCCGCGCAGCAGCACCGGACGATTGGCGTCGAACTCGCCGCCGAACGCGTGATGCGCCTGCACCCCGCGCGACGAGTGCCAGCGCCGCACAGCAGGACGGCGCTCAACAGCTCCGGACTCAATCGCATCGCACCTACCTCCTGGCGTCGGCTTCCCGCCGCCGCGCGCCGCGCAGCATGTTCTCCAGCGCGTAGTTGGCTTCGTGGCAGGCGTATTCGTAGATCAGCTCGTCGGTGGCCGGCCACGCGTACTCGCCCGTCCACGGCCGCTCCCACGTGTCAGGTCCTCGATCGTGAACCGATAGAGCAGCGTCCGGTCGTCCACGCGCGTGAAGCGCTCCACGACGTGCAGGTTCTGGCTCGAGCCGCGGAAGCGCGTCTTGTCGGTGAAGTTCGTCGTGTCCACCACCAGCGTGTCGCCTTCCCAGCGGCCCACCGAGTCGCCCATCCACTTGCGGACGGTCTTCGGCAGGTGCGGCTGGTTCATCCGGACGATGCGCGCGTCGTGCACCATCTCGTTCAGGATCATCACCGCGTTCGGCGTCTGCACGATCTGGTGGAGGTTGTTGTAGAAGTAGTTCGGCAGCGCGGGCGGCCCCGACGTCGAGCCGAACCCGAGCAGGCAGCGCTCGCCGAGCGGACGGCGCTCCGGATCGTCGTAGGCGCCGGGCGCCGTTTCGAGCCCGGGGTCGTCGCTCTGCGTCGCGTCCGACGGTCGGCCTCGCCAGGACGCCGCCGCGCGCTGGCGCGCCGCGGCCGTCAGCGCCGGCACCTTGCCGTCCGGCGGATCGACGATCGAGCGCCGTGCGGCGTTCGCCGTTGACGATCGTGTAGGACGAGCCCGGATCGAGCCAGAACGTGTTGTAGCCGCCGACGTTGCCGGCCGCGCCCTGGCTGCCGTCGCCGCCCTTGGGCGGCGCGGCGCGATCGCCGCGGCTCGGCTGCGCCCCGGCTTCGCACGCGCGCGGCCACCGTGCCTTTCGAGCTCGGCTGCTTCCTCCGCCGTCAGCACCGCCTTCGCTCCGGCCGGACGCTCCAGCGGCGTCAGCGTGGCGAGATCGTAGGTGCCCTGCAGATCCGGATGCCCGTCGGGCAGGCGCGGCGGCGAATAGGGCTTCTGCCCGCGGCCTGGAGCCTGGCCCGAGCCTGGCCGGCCACGCGAATCGTTGCCACGCGATCCGAGGGCCAGCGACAGTCCCGCAGTGACGCCCGCGACCAGGAGAGAACGACCTGTCATATCGGACGTCTCCTAGGCCACTCTAGCGGCTCAGCGGCGTCTTGCGCCACTGGCCGAACATCAGCTCCTCGACGAACTCCACGCACTTGAAGTCCATCAGCTGCGCGTTCCGCTCGAGCCGCCGGTACAGCGGCATGCTCATCTTCCACGGCCGCGTGAAGACCTTCGGATCCTCGATCGTGGCCTCGTAGGAGATCACGTCCGGAGCCGTGCGGGTGTAGCGCTCCACCACGTGCAGTGCGTCGCTGTGGTGATTGCCGGACCGATCGAACCAGGACTGGTCGTTGAAGCCGGTCACGTCCACGACCAGCGTGTCGCCGTCCCACCGGCCTACCGACTGCCCCATCCACGAATCCACCGGCGCGGGCCCGGGGTCCTTCAGGTAGACGTCGCGCACGGCGCCGGCGAACTCATACGCGATGAAGATCGCCTTGGCGCTCTGCAGGATCTGGAACGGGTAGGGCATGTAGGTCGCGCGCGGCACGCCCGGCAGGTAGCACTTGATTTCGGGGTCGAGCGTCAGCCAGTTCTCCTGGTTCTGCTTCTTCCGCGCCAGCGCCTCCGGGCGGTACGGAATCTCCCCTTCCACAACACCGAGGCCTGGGGGGACAGCGCCGACCGCGCCGAGCGCCAGCACGGGCGCCGCGGGCACCGGACCGTACGGACCGGCCCGCAGAGCCATCGCCGGCCGCGCCATGTGCAGCTCGAGGTCGTAGTTGGCTTCGTTGATCGCCTGCCAGATGCCGTTGAGGTCGGGATGGCCGTCGGCCAGCCGCGGCGCGCGATACGCCGCCGTCTGCCCCGCCACCGGCAGGGCCCACGTGGCCAGCAGCGCGCCGACGCTCGCCGCCACCGCTACCGTGATCAGTGTCCGCACGCTTCCTGGCATGTCACGCCCCTTTCGCGCGCCGGGTTCGCGTGTGATCAGGCGTACCGCAGCCGGGCCCGTTCCTGCGCCTTGGTCGCCTCCACCTCGCGGTTGCGCGGCGGCGCCGCCGTGGTCAGTGAACGCACGAGCCTCTGGGCCGCGGCGGTCACGTCTTCCACCGCCTGGTTGAAAACATCCTCGTTGGCGCGCGACGGACGGGTGGTACCACTCAGCTTGCGAACGAACTGCAGCGCCGACGCACGAATCTCGTCGTCGGTGGCCGGCGGCTCGAAATTGGCCAGCGTCTTGATGTTGCGACACATGGGCCCCATGATAAACGGGCCCTGGCGTCATTTGTAGAGGACAGTGGGGTCGGGCCTAATTGCGGAGCGAAGGTTCAGGATGACCGTTTCATGGCGCGTTTGGACGCTGACGTTACTGGTCGCAGCGGCGCTCGGACCGACCACGTCGGCCCATCACGGGTCGGCCGCGTATCACACCGACCGCGAGGTGACCGTCGCCGGACGGGTGGCCGAGTGGCGTTGGACGCAGCCGCACACGTGGGTGATTCTCACCGCGCCGCGACCAGGCGGCGGCGAGGATCGCTGGGAGCTGGAAGGTCCGCCCCTCTCCTGGGCGCAGCAGCGCAACTGGTCCGCCACCACGCTTGCGCGCCGGTGAGTCCGTCCAGATCGTCGTCTACCCCGCCCGATCCGAGCCACGCGGCGGCCTGATCAAGCGCATCGTGCGGGCCAACGGCGAGACGCTTCCGGTCAGCCGCCCCTGGCTCGACCGCCCGTAGCCCCGGCGCGGCGCGCCCGGATGTACCATGCCGCCCATGGGCAGAGCTCACCAGGCTGATCGTGGCGCCGCTCGTCGCGCTGACGTTGTCCGCGTGCGGCACCAGCACGGCGACTCCAGAGCCGGCTTCCTCCCCCGCGGGCGACGCCATCGCCGCGGCGGCGATCGAGGCGCACATGCGCTTTTTGGCCAGCGATCTGCTGGAGGGCCGCGAAGCCGGGACGCGCGGATACGATTTGGCCGCGAGCTACGTCGCGGCGCAGTTCCACCAGCTGGGCCTGAAGCCCGCCGGTGACAAACAGTCCTACCTGCAGCAGGTCCCTCTCCAGGCCCACTGGTTGGTGAAGGACGGCGCGCGCATGGTCGTCCGCTCGGGTTGCGCGGACGACGCGGCTGAAGCTGGGCACGCAATTCCTCGTCGCCTCCTCGCCGTTGCAACCCTCCAGCATGGCGTCGGCGCCGGCTGTGTTCGCCGGCTACGGCATCGACGCTCCCGCGTTCAAGGTGAACGACTACGAGCGGCCTGGACGTGAACGGCAAGGTGGTGGTTGTCCTGACCGGCTACCCGTCGTCGATGCCGAGTGAGGAAGGCGCGCACTACGGCTCTTTCAGCGAGAAGCAATCGACGGCTGCAGCCAAGGGCGCCATCGCGATGGTGTCGGTCTACACCGAGCGGTTCGAAAAGGTCAGCCCCCTGGTCGCAGTTCGTCGACACCATGGACGCGATGCGGATGGCGTGGGTGGGCCCCGACGGCAAGCCGTTCGTCGTCGCCCCGGCCATCCAGGCCTCGGTGGTGATGAGTCCGTCCGACGGCGCGGTGCTGTTCGAGGGCGCGCCCCGCTCCTTCGCCGACGTGCGGGACGAAGCGGAGAAGGGCACGCCGAAAGGCTTTCCGCTGGCAGTATCGATCGAGGTGGCACAGCAGTCGCGCCACGAGCGGCGAACCAGCGCCAACGTGGCCGGTGTGCTGCCAGGCTCAGACCCGGAGCTGAGCGCCGAACATGTGGTGGTGCTGGCCCATCTGGATCACGAAGGCCTGGCGGCCGAGGTCAACGGCGACCGCCTCTACAACGGGGCGCTGGACAACGCCGCCGGCATCGCCGCGGTGCTCGAGACCGCCCGCGCGGCAGCCACGTCGGCCACCCGGCCGCGCCGGTCGATTCTGTTTCTCGCCGTCACCGCCGAGGAGAAGGGCCTGCTCGGCTCGGAGTATTTCGCCCGCAACCCCACTGTGCCGATTGGCAATCTCGTCGCCGCGGTCAACATGGACATGCCGATCCTGCTCTACGACTTCACCGACGTGATCGCGTTCGGCGCCTCGCATTCGTCGCTGCAGCAAGTGGCGGCGACGCCGCCAAGCAGGTAGGCCTGACGCTGACGCCAGACCCTATGCCCGACCAGGCGATCTTCACGCGCACGGACCACTATCGCTTCGTCCAGCAAGGCGTGCCGTCGATTTCCCTCGCAACCGGCTGGAACACGCCGGCCGGCAAGGGCGAGGGCGGCAAGGTCTTCAACGGTTCCTGGAGCGGCACTATCACAAGCCGTCCGACGATCTGAACCTGCCGATCGACTACAACGCAGGCGCCAGGTTCGCGCGGGTGAACTACCTGATCGCTCGCGGTGCCACAGACGCCGACGCGCGGCCGACCTGGAACAACGGCGACTTCTTCGGAGGCCTGTTCGGTGCGCGCAAGTAGAGCAATCGCTGCGGCGCTCGTGCTGGGTTCGCCGCGCCTGTCGTCGCGCACCATTCGATTGCGTCCGTCTACGACAAGGACAAGCGGACCACGCTCACAGCCGTCGTCAAGCAGTGGCGGTTTGTCAACCCTCACCCCTCAATCGTGGTGGAGGTGACCACGCCCGGCGCACCGGCGCGCATCTGGACGCTGGAGATGGACAACCGCTGGGAGCTGGCGGAACTCGGGTTCACCGAGAACACGCTGAAACCGGGCGATCGGATCGAGGTGACTGGCGATCCCTCGCGCCGCGACGCCAACGCGCTCTACGTGCGGATCCTGCGGCGGCCCGCTGACGACTTCCGCTACGACCACCACCCGACTAGCGCCCGCCTGTCAGACCGAGTGTTCCCCGTGACGGATGATCTCCACGCCGCACGATTCGAGCTGACGGCGCGTCGTCTCGACCCTCGACACACCCGGAGACCGCAGGCTACTGGCTCTGACGCCGGTGAGAGCCTCTATGACGGCCACCTGGGCGCCCCGGTTGCGAACCATGCGCTGCGTTGACAATGCTGCTGCCTGCACACAGGTCGTGAGCTGAAACCCGACCATCACGATTCGCCGAGTTCCCGCCAGGACGAGTTCGTCAATCACGGCGCGAAACGTCGCCGACTCACCGGCGTCCGCCTCGCGTTTGGTCACGACAATCTGATGCGGCGGCACCACCAGACCGTTCGCCCATTCACAGTCGATATTCCGTCCGAGTACGCACAAGCTCGCCAATGGGTGACCGACGTGCCCATCGGTGAACTGGCCTACGCGATACTCCGAGCGCACGAAGACGGTCGGGCTACGGTCGACACGCTCGGCCAGGTACGCAAGCAGGCGGCCCAACGCTTCGACACCCGGTCGCACTTCGTCGGCGCCGAACGCTCGCATCAGCGAGCCCTCAGGATCGACGAACGCCCGCTGCGCGTCGATCACGACCAGAACCGAACGATCAGTACTTCGCATCGATGCCGGGCGCATAGCCGGGTTGCGAGAAGTCGATCACTTGCCCGGGGACCGCTTGGAGATAAACAGCGGGTCTCCAGCCTTGCAACCAGAGGCCTCCGCGGCGTTCGCATAGCTGCGCCCAATCTTCAGAGCGCCCTGGGACAGAAACATCGCCACCCACTTGCCGACTCGTACGTCGGTAAACCTGCGCCCGAGGACGACCTCGAAGGTTTTCTCACCGCAGCGCAGCTGAAAGGAGTCTCCGATGGTGAGCCCGATCGAACGGACGTCCGACTCGAGGAAACTCGTATCGAGATTCCCGAATGGGGCTTCAACGCGAGTCACGATGCCGTACGCGCCTCCGTCCTTGAAGGTCGTGGCGACGGATACCGAGGGCGGCGTAACCGGCATGGGTTGGCTTGCCGGCGGTACGATGCCATTCATGCGGAGGTAGACGACGAGCTGGCCGTAGTGATCGGAGATATGCCAGATGGCGAGTGCGGTCATTCCCAGGCGAGTGCTCATGCCCCCGTAGACGCCGCCCGCCGGTTCGAGGGCATTGGCCGCGGTCATCGTTCGTAGCACCCGGTCCGCATAGGCGAACGAGTCACGCAGGTAGGTCATGTTCTCGGCTTTCGTCGTGGCTGGATCAGGCCCGCCGGCGCCGCAGCCGGCAGGAGGTTCCTTCTTCTCGATTTCGTTGAACATCGCGAAGTTGTTGCACGCGACATGCTTGACCTGCTCGCCAAACGACCGCACGTCCGCGAACATGCCGTCGGTGGGCTTGAACGCATACTTATCGACCGGCATCGCGTCGGCCAGGGCGACGAAGGATTGCTCAATCATCGAGAACCGCTGGGCGACCGTCGCCGCCATCGGGTCAACGCGGTCCTGCCCGGCTGTGCTGAGAGGGATGGTCAGGCACACGATGACGGTCAGCATGACCAGGGCTTGTCGACGAGCGCGATGTCGGTTGTGGAGGTGGGCGATCACGTTGGCCTCCTGTCGAATCAGCTCACTCTCGCCGCGCCGCTCGTCGGCTGCCGCGGCTGGTTCGGCTGCCGTTGGTGTGTAGCACGTCTCTACTTGCGTGGCTCGAACCCTTCGCCACGATCACCGTAGAACACGTGACCGGGGCCGCCCTCACCCGGATGAACGCCTCCGGGATGGAAGTGCCGATAATAGAGATCTTCACGTGGGCTCTGCCTGGGCCCGGTTGGATGATGAGGCGGGTCGTCGGCGGGACGCCCGTTTCCCACTTGCGTCGCCAACTGTTTGGCGTCCTCGCGAGCTAACGTGTAGACGTCCTTTCCAGCGCGAACTCTGCTCAACGCCAGCGCATGAAAAATCTCCGGGCCGATTTCAATCCCAGGCCTCGTTGACAGCACGGCGCCCGGCCGGGAGATCACTCGTTCCTTGTGAAACTCGTAGAACTTACCTTTGAAGACGAGCATGGCGAACACTGACCTCCGTACACCTTCAGAAGACCCGCGCCGGCCTCGCAGCGATCGCCCGAACAGTCTCGGCGAGTCGTTGCGGCTAAGTCGCTAGTGACGAGGATGCTAGCACGCGCTTTGGCGCCGCAGAACGGGTGGAGCGAGTCTTCTCGCGCGTGTCAGTAGATCATCAGCGAACGATCACGACGGGCGCGCGCCAGAACGCGGCCTTCTGCCCGGTCGGTTCGAGCACGGTGACCTGGCATTCGTAGCGTCCCGGCGGCAGACCGACGAGCGGCACAGACAGCCTCACCGGCACCGCCTTCGACCGCGGGTCCAGCCCCTCCACTACCGCCGTCGGCTGGGTCTCGAACACCTTCTCGTCGTCCTTGTAGAACGACACGAAGGCGACCAGCGGCTGCGTGGTGGTGGCGCCGCGCTCGTACGCCTGCAGGTAGACGTGCATGTCGCGGCTGGCGCTGAAGACGCGCGTCACGCTGGGAATCAGCTTCTGCCCGTCGTAGACCAGCGGGTGCGCGGCCATCGTCTCGCCGGTGGTGTTCTTGACCGTGTGCAACTCGGCGCCGAGCGGCACGCGCTGGCTGCCCAGCACCACGGTGCTGGTCGGCAGCATCCGCTCCTCGCGGTTCAGGTTCGGCACGGTAAACGACGCCTGGTAGGTGCCGATGCGGCCGGCCTCGGCATCGCGCGCCAGGAACTTGATCACGTACTTCCCCGGCAGCAGCGTGAAGCCCGTCTCGTACTGAATCGGCCGTGACGCCAGCTCGGCGGCCGTCTGATCGCTCAGCTTGATGTCCAGCTTGTCGCGGACGTTCTGGATCGTGACGCCGAAGTCGTCCTTCACCTCGCCGATGAAGTCGATGAGCGTGCGCTGCGCGCCGCGCCGGCGCGCCAGCGCCAGCTCGCTGCCGGGAATCTTCACCGCCACCGGCACGAAGTACTCGGCGCGATTCAGCTGGAAGTAGTTCACCTCCATCGCGATCGGAATGTCCGTGATCGGGTTCTCGAGCATCAGCGCTTCTTCCAGCTGGCGCTCGCGCTCCACGCCCGACAGCTTCGCGAACGTCTTGTCGCCGTAGTAGCCCTGCCGGAAGGTGATCTCGACGTCGCGGTCCCCGGTCAGCGACACCTGCACGCGCCGGAACTTGCCGTCGGCCTCGGTGTGGGTGCTGTAGTAGCCGAGCATGTAGTAGCTGGTCACCGACTGCGCCGCGCGCCTGATGCCCTCCGACAGATCGTTGTTGTCGAACGTCACCGTGCCGCCGGTGTCCTTGGCCAGCGAGAACAGCGCGTCCTGCGAGCGCTGGAAGTTGGCGATCATCGCCCCGGCCGTGGCCCCGGTGAACATCGCCTGGCCGCCGGGCGACCGTTGCGTCGCGTCGCCGAGCGGCGGCGTGGCCACCAGCCCGCGCGCGTCCACGGGATGGATGGTCACGTTGGACCGGATGGCGGCGTTGGTCGTGGCGCGCAGCTGCGCCGTGTTGTCGGTGCCGTTCAGGCGCAGGCCGCTGCCGAAGTAGATGAGCGCCTTCTGCTCGGGGAACGGCCGCAGCATCGTGACCGCCGTCTGCATCGCGGCCAGCTGCCGGTCGGTGTTGAAGACGTTGAACTCGGCGTCGCCCTGGCCGAAGGCGGTGGACTGATCCGTCTGGTCGCGCACGCCGTCGCCGTCCTTGTCCTCGCCGTAGATCAGGACCGCGATGGCCTCCTGCAGCTGCGCCTTGTTGCCGGTGAAGTCCTGCTTGATGCGGACCGCACCGCCTTCGTAGGTGACGAGCGCCATCAAATCCGCTGGCGTCATCTGCGACCCGATATAGCGCAGCGCCGCCTGGTAGGACCGGATTTGATCGCCCGGCGGCATCGCGGCCAGGTCGAAGTACAGGACCAGCAGCCGCCGATCGCGGAACCGGGTGTCGCCGGCCGGCACCGGGGCGAAGCCGCCTTGCGTCACCGATGCCACCTCGGAGACGGGCGCGGGCGCAGCCGCCGGCGCCGGCACCGGGGCGCCTGCGCGACCTGATCTCCCGCCGGCGCTGCGGGGACATCGGGCAGCCGCTGAAACTCGACGAACGCGATGTCCTGGGGCTTGCCGTCCTCGGTGACCACGAAGTCGCGCGCCGTCAGCCCCTCGATCGGATTGCCGTCCGATCCTTCACCGTCACCGTCTGCACCACCAGCCGCGTGCCGCTGCGGAAAACGTGGCGGCTGCGTCTGCTGCTGCTGCGCAGAGCCGCCGATCGTCCAACCCAGGACCACGATCACAAGAACCGCTTTCAATCGAATCGCATCTGGACTAAAACCTCACGCGCAGGCTGCTCTGCAGGCGCCGCATCTGGTTCGCGCGATTCGGCAGGCCGAACTGCGGACTGCCGACGAAGGCGTTCACGCCGGAATAGGTGACGCGGTTCAAGACGTTGGTGGCGTCGATGCGCCAGTCGATGTTGAACCGGTTGCCCCAGCGGAACGTCCGGCCCACCGCGGCGTTCAAGCCGAACTGCGCCGGCCCGGTCACCGAATTGCGGCCCGCGTTGCCCTACTGCCCGGGCGCGCGGCACCGTGTATGCCGCCGGGTTCAAGTATGCGCCGTCCGGCACGTCGTCCTCGGGCGCGCCGGTCAGCTGCGGCCGCAGCGTGCTGGTGAAACCGGTGCCGGGCACCGGAACCAGGAATACCGGCGTCAGCGGCAGGCCGCTGCCGGTCGTCAACTGGCTGACGAACGTCCAGTCCTTGAGCAGCCGCCCGCGCCAGCCGTCCACGAGTGAACCGCCTGCGATGCCCGCGCCGCTCGTGTACTGCACCTGCGCCGTCACCTGGTGCCGCTGGTCGAAGGCCGAGCGGCCGTACTCGGCGTCCAGGTCCAGCCAGTTCTGCGCCAGACCCGACCCCGCCAGCGTGGCGCCGGCAAACGCCGCCGCATCGTCGGTGGCCTTGGCCAGCGTGTACTGAACGCTGGCCGTGAACCCATTGCGCAGCCGTCGCCGCAACTGGAACTGGCCGGCGTTTCGCAGCGATCGGCCGGTGGAGGTCAGGTAGGCGAAGCCGGCCGGGCACGTGGGGCACGCGACCGGACGCGCCGGCCGGGTAGGTGTTGGGCAGGAACTGCTGCATCAGGTTGTGCCCGCGCGAGCCGAGGTAGGTGGCGATCATCGTGAGCGACGCCGGCAGGTCCTTCTGCGCCGACAGCTGCCAGTTCTCGGCATAGCCGACGCGGAAATTCGGATCGACGCCGAAGTTGCCGTATCGCGCCGTGGCGGCGCTGGCAAAGCCGTTGGCCAGCGTCAGCGGCGCCCGCGGTGTGGACTCCACGCTGGCCGTCGCGGAGAGCGGCGCCTGCTGTGCCAGGAGCAGCGCCAGCGACTGGTAGACGTTGGTGTTGCGATAGACGCCGTATCCGCCGCGGATCACCAGCGACGACCCGGCGATTGGCCGCCACGCGACGCCCAGCCGCGGCATCATGCCGCGCGCGTCGGCGTAGAGCAGCGACGACGGCAGCGCCTCGCCGCTCAACGGCGCGCTGCCCTTGCCGGCGATGACCGGCTGCACGGCGCGGAAGCCCGGGGCCACGTCCAGGTTGACCAGACGGTTGCGGTCCTCGGTCATCGGCGACTCGAACTCCCACCGCAGGCCGAGGTTCACGGTCAGCGACGACGACACGCGCCAGTCGTCGTTCACGTACGCCTCCCCGAGGTGCTGGCGGAGCAGCTTGTCGGCGTTGCCGAACGCAATCGTGCTCGACTTCGGCAGGCCCATCAGGAAATCGGCGACGTCGGAGCCGGTGGACGCGCCGGTGAACGTGAACCCGCCGCGAGGATCCTGCTGCGAGAGCACGGTCAGCGCGACGTCGCGGATGCCGCCGCCGAAGGTGAAGCTGTGGCGCCCGCGGTTGCGGAAGATCTCCACGGTGCCGCCGTGCGTCCGGCTGTCGTTGCGCGCGTAGTTGCCGGTCGCGAGCGACGCCAGGCCGCTCGAGAACGACAGCGCCGGCGGGCCCCAGTTGGTCGGGTCCTGATCGTTGCCGGTGATGCCGGCGTCGCCCGAAACGTTCACCAGGTTGGCGAAGTGCGGCGTCACGTCGGTGGCGAGGTTGGTGAACTCGTAGCGCGCGCGCATGAACATGAACTGCGACAGGCGATTGGTCCAGACCAGCGAGGCGTTCGTGTTGGCCACGGTGGTCTTGTCCACGAAGTCGAACAGGTTGGCGGTGTCGGTCGAGATGCGCTGATAGGCCACCGATCCCACCAGCTGCTGGCGGGCGTTGACCACCTGGGACAGCCGTCCCTGCAGGCTGTCCTGCTGCGTGCGCGACGACGATGGGCACCTGGTAATTGAAGCCGTCGCCTAGCGGGGCATTCGGCAGCGGGTAGTAGTTCAGGAGCGAGAGCGCCTCGGGCGACAGCCGCCCGGCGGGGATCCGGTTCGACGCGAACGGCTGGCCGGTGGCGGGATCGACGAGCTGCACCGGCTGGCCGAACAGGTTGACCGACTGCGAAAAGTCCCCGGCGCGCTCGGCAAGGGTCGGCACGAGCCCCGACTGCGCCGTCGTAGCGTGGTCCTCGATGTGCTGGTAGCCCAGGAACGCGTTCGGGTCGTTGCGCACGCCCGGCAATCGCAGCGGTCCGCCGACGTTGGCCACGAACTGGATGTCGTTGTAGACGGGCTTTGGCGTGCTGCGGCCGGTGAACGAATACTGGCTTGCGTCGAGCGCGGAGTGGCTCGACAACAGCCCGGCGCCGCCGGTGTAGAGCGCGCGGCCGCCCGGGCGGTTGTTGCCGAACGCGCGCGCCTGCGCGAACGGCGACGCGGCGCCGTTGTTCACGCTGCCGTTGATCAGGAAGCCGTCGGCGGCGCCCGCGGCATCGTCGGTGTTGTCGCCGGGGAGCGCCGTTGCTGGTGCTGCGGCGGGGACGTTGGCGTTGGCGTTCGCGGCGGCATTGGCCGCGGCCGGCTGCTGCGCCGCGGGTGGCACCGGCGGCGCACGCGTGCCGGTAGCGGCTGACCCTGACGCGGGCGGCGCGGGAGCCACTGCAGGAGCTGCCGGCGCGGCGCGCACGCTGGCCACCTGGTCGAACGGCAGCAGCGTCAGCGTCAGCGTGGGCACGGGGCCGGTGGGCGGCACGACGACGTCAATCGACGCCGGCGCGAAGCCGGCCAGCGCCGACGACACCGTCCAGGTGCCGGCTTCGAGGCCGCGCAGCCGGTAGATGCCTTGCGCGTCGGTTGTCGTGGCGACGCGTGCGTCGGCGCGGGTGGCCGTCACGGTGACGCCCGGCACCGGCGCGCCGTTGAAGGTGACCGACGCCTGCCAGTTCCTCAGCCGTCTGCGCATGCGCGTGGCCGGCGGCCAGCAGCAGCATCAGCGTTAGCTGACGACGGCGACCCGGATCGATGGCGTGGTCACGGCGGCGACACCCGACCCCAAAGGCTGTGAATTACGGATCTGTTAGTCCGGGGTCGGCTGCTCGATGCTGTCGATCACCAGCGTCTCCACCTGACCGCGCGCCGACTCGAGCTTCAGCCCCAGCTGCTCCTGGAGGGCAGTGAAGATCGAGGGCCCATCGGGATTGACGGCCGGCAGCTGCACGCCTGGCGGCGCCGCGCCGGGCGGCGGCATCTGATCGGGCGTGAACTCGATGTTGAACGAGTAGCGGCCGGTCAGTCCGGTCTTGTCCACGACGATGCGCCGCACGCTCTGTGACAAGAGCTGCGCCAGTTGCTGAATGGCCACGTCGCCGGCGCCCACGCTGCCGATGCCCATGAACATGCCGCACTGCGGCCGCTCGCCAGGCTGCGGCGGGCTGGGTGGAGGGCCACCGGGTCCGCGCGCCGCCGGGGCCCGCGCCGCGGCCTCGCATCGCCGCGCAATCAACCGTCGACGGCTCGATCTGCTTCCCCAGGCGACCGTCGCTTCGGGCCAGCACCAGCTCGTAGACGGGCATCTCCTTGGTCTCGCGGCGTACCTTCAGCTTGAAACGATCGGCCAGCAGATTCTGCATCATCAGCTGTACCGGACCGGACTGGCCGGGCCCTGTGGGCGGGAGATCGCCCTCGGCCTTGGCCGTCACATCGAACCGGTCCGAGTTCAGCCAGCCCGGTCCGCCTTCGATCTGGAACGGCTGCACGTTGTAGGCGAAGCGGATCAGCTCACGCGCCGGCACGTTCTGGGCGGTGAAGCGGCCGCCCGGCTGCAGCCCGAAGCGGATGAACCCTTCGCCCGACTTGTTGGGCTTGACCGACGCAACCTCGAAAACCGGAGACGCCGACGGCGCCGGCGGCGGGTTCTGCGCATCGAGGCGGGACGATGTGACCACCAGCCCGAAACCGATGGCCAACGCCCCGAATACGTAGACGAATCGCCTGGGCCACTCCATAACGGTCCTTTCTCGCAGAGGCTGCCGGCAGTCTCGCTGATTAGACACCACAACCATGCCGTTGGTTTGATCGGCAGCCGATCACCAACGCGACTTCCGGCCCGGCCTGCCGTTTCACCAGCCCATCGGGCGTCGGTGACGCGCGAATCGAGATGGTGAGCTGCTGTCCCTCACCCAGCCGGATCGTCTCGGCGCTGCTCTGCAGCCGCTGCAGCACGGACGGGTCCTGCCACGATCCCATCGGCAGCGCCGCCACGGCCACCGCCAGGTACGTGCCTGGCGGCACACTCTCGAGACGAAACTGGCCGGCGTTGTCGGAGCGCGCCGTCGCCAGGAACCTCGACTCCCGGTGCCATCGCGACGGCTCGGGCGGGAACAGCACAACCGAATAGCTGGAGAGCGGGCTTCCGTTACGGTCGACGACGATGCCGGAAACGATGCTGACCTTGTCCGTCAGCACGATCTCGACCTGGCGCCGGCCGCTGCCAAAGTCGATCGGCACATCGTCGAGCTCGGCGCCGTCGAGCGAGACCGACTTCACCGCCCAGCCGCTGGGCAGACGCTTGACGCTGAAGCGCGTGAGCCCGCCGGGGCTCTCCAATGAAAACGTTCCGTCGGCACTCGCCGGGAAGTTGCTGCCCGTAAAGCCACCCACCTGCCCGTCGACCTGCGTCGTGAAGCCGACGTACACGGACGCCAGATCCAGCGCCCTGGTCGCGCCAACATCGCGCACCAGGTGTCCCTCGATGGTCGCGCCCAGCTCGGCGCGCAGCTCCAGATCCCTCACATCGCCGTCCACGGTCAGCATCTTCATGGACGACACCCAGCGCATCGTCCGCCGCGGATCCATCACATTCACCATGTAGCGGCCCGGGGCCACGCCGCGGATCTCGAACGCACCCTTCTCGTCCACGGTGACCTTGTGTTCGCCGCCCGGGAGGCCGCTGGGCTCCATCGGATGGATGAGGACGCCCAACCCGGCGACCGGTGGGCCGCCGACATCAACGGCGCGTCCCGCGATCACGAAGAGCCGGCTCGTGGCCAAGGCGAAGTCCACGTCCAGCAGCTCCTGACCAGGATAGAGGCGCAGGCGCTGGGCACTGCCCGAATCGGCGACGCCGGGATAAAACGTCGGCGCATACACCACCTCGGCGCCATCGGCGGCGCGGCCCCGGGCAGTGTAGGCGCGAACCATGTAGTCGCCCGGAGGCACATCGGGCATCCGATACGACCCGTCCTCGATCGTCTGCGCGAAGCCGCCGCCTGGACCCGGTGTGCCGCCGGGGCCCTGCTCGCGTACGAGTTCGATTTCAACGCCGGGGATGCCCACGCCTTTGGCATCGGTGATGCGGCCGCTGATGCCGCCGGCCTGCGCCAAGCGCACGTCGAGGCCGGACGTGATGCGGCCACCCGTGGCGGTGACCTGCGCGCCGAAGTCCATCAGGGTCGCGCCGCTCTTGCCGTAGTAGGCCTGCACGAAGCCTTTGGCGCGGACCGCGACGGTATAGCTGCCAGGCTTCAAGCCCCCCATCTCGTACCGGCCGTCGTCGTTGGTCCTGGTTTCGGCGGCGCCGTCGGGTCCCATCGCCTGCACCGTGGCACCAGCCACCGGACGCGCGGAGCTGGCTTCGACCACGCGGCCCTGCAGCACGGCCTCGCCAGCCGGCACAACGCGGCCGACCGTCGGCACCGGGGCTTGCGCGGACTCGGCCATCGCGGCGCGGCCGGCAGCCTGCGCTCCGGCCACGAGGACAACCAGCAGCGCGATTGGCGCCAGCGATCCCGCCCAACCTGCCGGACGGTGTTCTGACTCGGGCGCGATGACGCGGCGCACGCGCTGCAGCAGCGGGCCGTCGGTCGCCGCCAACGCGAAGCCGGCCGTATGCCGGTGCAGTTCCAGATCGGCCAGCGCGCTCGCGTAGGTGACACCGTCGCCGCAGAGCGCCACGGCGATGTCATCGCAGCAGTGTTCGCGTTCGATGCGAATCCGGCGCGAGATCCACCAGCACGCCGGGTGGTAGTACAGCAGCACCTCCGCCACCGATTGGAGGGCGTTCACCAGATAGTCATGCCGCCTGACGTGCGCGAGCTCGTGCGCGATGATCGACTCGAGCTGCGCCGGCGACAGGCCGGTCAGCGCGCTCGCCGGCAGCATCACGATCGGCCGCAGCCAACCGACCACCAGCGGCACCTGCACCGCCGCCGACTGCACGACGCGTACGGCGCGGCCAATCTGCAGCCGGGCCGCCAGCTCGGCGACACGCCGGATCACGGCTTCGGAGACGGGCTGCGTCCTGGCCCGCCGCAGCCGCGCCACGCCCATCCAGGCGAGCACCAGGCGTGCGGACAGCAGGACGACGCCGCCCAGCCACAGCGGCACCACCGCCGACGACCACGCCTCCATCCGCTGCCGCATCGGCCTTCGCTCGACCACGCGGCCCAGGCCCTCGGGCGATTCGATCACCCGGATCGCCGGGGTCCGGTCGTCTGGGCCCGCGGGCCCAAGCTCCACCGGAGGCACCTGCGCGATCACCGAACGCGGCGGCGCCGGCTCCAGCGTCCGGTTCACGAGGATAGCCGTGCCGATCCACGCGGCCACCATCGCCGCCAAGCCCAGGCACGCCACCACGTATCGCTGTTGTGCGGACCGGTCCTTCAACGACAGGAGCACGGCGACGACGAACGCGATCAGCGCGCCCTGCCAGATCGAATGCAGCAGGGCCCACCCGAGGGCACGCACGACGAGGTCCAGCGTGTCGCCGTAGCTCATGACTCCCCCTCGGCCTTCTGCCGCGACTGGGCATCGGCCAGCAGCCGCCGGATGGCGCGCAGCTCGTCGGGGCTCGCCTGCTTCGCCGCCAGCGCGTGCATCACCAGCCTGGACGGCGAGCCGTCGAACAGGCGGTCCAGCAGATCGGTGACGAGTTGCTTCTGGGTGTGACCCTCGCTGTAGGCAGCCTCGTAGACGTGGGCGCGGGCCGAATCATCCCTGGTGATGAGGCCCTTGTCCGTCATGATCTGCATCAGCTTCAGGATGGTGGTGTACGCGCCGCCGCGGCCCATGGCTTCGGCCACGTCACGCACGGTGCTGGCTCCGCGCGTCCACAGCACGCGCAGGATCGCCAGCTCGGCCTCGGTTGGTTTCTTCGGGTGTGCCACGTCCGCGAGTATCTACGAAGGTCGTCGTATGTGTCAACGAAGATCTTCGTAGTGCCCAGGCTACGGGCTCCAGGCTACCGGCTCCACGCCCGCTGTACGCACGAAGCGGCCCGTGAGGGCCGCTCGTGTTCTTCGGTCCGACTGCGGGCCTGTAGCCCGTAGCCCGGAGCCCGTGGCCTGTAGCCCTTCAGGAAATCGCCTTACACGGCGCCGGCGCCCACTTCGCCCCGTCGGCTTCCTTCTTGAAGTGCGTGCTGGTCACGAAGTCCTGGTTGAGATAGGTCGGGTCGTTGACGATGGTGGTGACGACCAGCCACTCGTCGCCGTTCGGCGCCGCGAAGCGATCGTCGTACTCCGTCAACCCGGCGCTGGCGCTGTAGGGCACGCCGTTCTTGCGCAGCCAGCCGCCGCGCATGTTCGACGTGGTGACCTTCATGTTGCCGCCGGCAGGCGCCTGGCCGCCGCGGCCGCCGCCGCCCGGGCGCTCCCACTCGGCGAACGAATGGCCCTGCAGTGACGCCGGACCCACCGCCGCCTTGCGCGCCGGATCGAAGAAGAACCGCCGCGTCTGCGCGCCGGCATCGGTGTCGATCTTCAGCGTGTTCTCGTTCTCCCAGGTGATGTGCAGCCGAGTGGGGTTGCGCATCAGGCCGGCGGCGCCATACGCCTCGCAGCTGCCGTCGCGAGCGGTGGTCCAGCTGTCGGCCACCTTGCGGCCCGCGTCGTTCAGCGGCACGCTGGCGTAGTCGCCCTTGGGCGGCGTGACCATGCGCCACCGCCAATCCTCGTTGACGATCGACACCCAGTAGCCGGTCACGTCGATCGGCGCCGACGCCCAGGGAGACGGCGGCCGCGGCGCCGCGGGGGCCGGACCCGCTCCACGGCCCTGCTGGGCCCCGAGAGAAACCGCGCTTGCCACCAGTGCCACGACCAGGATCCCGTACTTCATCTGCCGTCCTCCGTCCCGAGTCTCGTCTCAGGCCGCCCGCGCGGCCACTCAAATTGTAGCGAGGCTTCGCCTCGCCCGAGCAGCGTCTTTTGGCCCCGCTTTGCGGGGCACTAACGACTCGACGTCACCGCCGCCGGCTGCGACATGCTGCGATACGCCGCCTCCACGAACGCGTCCGTGGTCCAGAAGCCCTGCGACGCGCCGTATCGCGGCTCGTAATCGCGCACCAGCCGGGCGGCTTTCACCTGCTCCAGCGTCATCTTCTTCTTCACCGCGTCCTGGAACCGGTCGCGGATGATCGTGACCATGTCGCGGTAGTCCACGACGTCGGCTTCGTCGGTCACGCGGCCGTGACCGGGAATCACGTAGGTGCCGCCTTCCTGCTTGTCCTTCGGCACGGTGATGTCGATGATGCGGTTGAGCGCCGCCACGATGCCGTTGAGGCTGCCGCCCTGCGCCAGGTTCATCACCGGAAAAGTACGTGGTCACGAAGGTGTCGCCGGCCGCGACCACGTCCGACTTGCGGAAGTAGACGATGATGTCGCCGTCGGTGTGGGCGTTGGGCTGGTGGAACATCTGCACCGCCTCGCCGTTGAAGTAGATCTCCTTGGTGTCGTCGAAGAACGTGTTGGTCGGCCAGGCCGGGAAAGGCAGCTTCGGGTCCGGGCCCTGCGGGTTGGCCATCCGGTTCTGCACGTTCTCGTGCGCGTAGATGAAGGCCGCGTTGGCGGCCGCGGCGCCCACCTGCGGCGCGAAGTTCCCGCCCACCACCGACTCGCCGACCGCCGCCACCTTGGCGTTGCCGCCGGTGTGATCGGCGTGCACGTGGGTGTTGATGATGTTGCGGATCGGCTTGCCGGGCGCGATGCGGCGAATCTCCGCGATCAGCTTCTCGGCCAGCGGCTCGACCAGCGTGTCCACCACCAGCACGCCGTCGTCACCAATCTGCACCGTGGAGTTGAACCCGCCGCCGGTGAGCAGCCAGACGTTGCCCTGGACGTGGAACGACTTCACCTCCGCAGTTGGCCGTCGCGTTGTTGGCGGGGGGCGCGGCGCCACCGGCGCGCGCCTGCGCCAACGGTCGCACCGCCCCCGCCACCATCAACAGCGCGGCCACCGACAGCGTGGACCCGAGCACCACGGCGCGCTGCGATTTCTTCACCTGTTTCATCGTCGAAGGCTCCTGGACCTGCACCAAGTCGCTATTCCGCGCCCGTGCGCGGCGCCGGTGCGGCCGACGTCCGCTTCATGTACTCGGGCAGCGCCGTCTCGGCCCCGCCCCGCATGGCCTCCACCGGCAGGTTGTGCTTCTTGGCGTATTCCTCGAGGAAGGTGTTCGTCCCCGGGCAGATGGTGCGGCACCTCGCCCTTGGCGCGCGGCACTTCGATCACGGCCTCGCACGGGTAGGGCTGCATCGCGACGTTGTTGGTCAGCACGAAGCCGTTGGTCTTGATCAGCGGCTCGGTCAGGTAGCGCGGGTCCTCAATCATGTAGATGTGCGTCAGGTAGTTGCCGTGGCGGATGAAGCGCTCGATCATGGTCACCTCGTCGCTGAGCGTCAGCCCGTTGCGGCGGATCCACCCGGCCTTGAGATGCGTGGTCCGCACCACCAGCACGTTGCCCTCGAACCGGCCGGTCGAGAACCCCTGCCACGTGTGGGGCGCGTATTCCGGCGGATGCGGCCGTCCGTCCATCCAGATCTCCCGGCGCTGCTCCTGCCACTGGATGTGCGTGGAGATCTTCATCAGCTGCTGGTTGGCCTCGTTGAAGCCGGCCGTCATCCGCAGGTTGCCGACGCCGCGGAACCCGTAGATCGAGGGATGCGGCTTGCACTGGTGCTCGGGCATCGTCAGCAGCGACGCGTCCCACGAATCTGCTTTCAGCCGCAGCGCGTCGTTGATCGGCAGGCCGGCGTAGTCGCCGACGTCGGGGCCCGGAATCCTCTCGACCTGGTCTTCGTGAAAGATCGGCGCCCAGGTGCCGGAGAAGTCGGTCTGGGCAAAACCCGACGTCGCTCCGCCGGCCACCAGAGCCAGGGCCAGGAGCATTGAGCGCGCAGCAAGGAACGCCGTCGAGGCGTTCCGGTAGGCACTGTGTCGGGTCATGGCTTCCTCGGAAAACATGCGGAACGTCGAGCTGATTCTAGTGGCCGCTCGGAGCAAAGTCCACCGCGGGCGGCCGCGGAATGCTGGGATGCATTGCCGCCGCCGGCGACATTAATTCGGAAGGCCGGAGCCTGGAGCCTGGAGCCTGGAGCCCGTCCCCAAAGGGTTGGCGATCCCTGTACGGTTGTGCAAGACTCTGTGGCCGACTGCATGCGTCCGCCCTCCACGGGACACTCACTTCCATGGATTTCATTCAAGTAATCGAACAGAGCTCGCTGATGGTGTGGCTGCGGGAAGGCGGGTCGCTGTGGGGCTACCCGGCCATCCTGTTCGCCCACACCCTGGGACTCGGCACGGTGGCCGGGGTGAACGGTGTGGTGGACCTGCGGGTCCTCGGCTTCGGCCGCCGCATCCCGCTGTCCTCGCTGTTAGGCATGTTCGGCGTGGCTTGGATCGCCTTGGCGGTGACCACGGTCTCGGGCCTCATCCTGCTCGGGGCCGACGCCGCAACAAGCTGGCAGCGCCCATCTTCTACATCAAGATGCTGTTCGTGATCCTGGCGCTGCTGTGCACGCAGCAGGTCAAGCGCGTGGTGGCGGCCGGCGACGGCGCGGAGGCCTCGGGGCGCATCTGGGCGTACGGGTCCATCGCCTGCTGGGCGGGCGCGATCACGGCAGGCCGGCTGATGGCCTACCTGGGTCCTCTGCGGCTAGGCTGGGAGCTTCAACCATGAACATGAATCTGCCGCACCTGCACCTGATCCTCAACCACGTCCCGACCATCGGCCTGGTGATCGCCGTGGCGCTGCTGGCCACCGGCCTGCTGCGAAAGAGCAACGCGGTGGCGCAAATCGCCCTCGAGCTCCTCTACGGCGTCGGCTTGTTGACGCTGCCGGCCTACATCACCGGGATCGCCACCCAGCGCGCCCTCGCCGAAGTCCCCGAGGTGTCGGCGGACGCGATGATCCGCCACCACGACGTCGCCCTGATGGGCTCGATGCTGATGCTGTTGACGGGCGGGCTGGCATGGCTCGCGCTGTGGCAGGAGCGCCGCGGCATCCGCAAGCCGTCCACGACTTATGCCGTCCTTGTCGCCGGAGCGCTGACGCTGGCGGTAATGAGCGGCGCGGCCTCTCTCGGCGGAGAAATCCGTCATCCCGAGATCGTCGTCGGTGGGCCGACGACCGGCGACGCGGCACCCGCGTTCCTGAAGGTCGCGTCCCTGCAGGCGCTCGTCACCGACCACGTGTGGATGTGGCCGGGCCTGGAGGCGCTGCACTTCATCGGCCTGGCGGTGCTCTTCGGCGTGATCGTCGCCGTCAACACGCGCCTGCTCGGGGGCTTGCCGCAGGTGCCCTATGCGGCGCTGCACCGGCTGATCCCGTGGGGGGTGCTGGCACTTGGTGTCAACATCATCACCGGCATGCTGTTCCTGATCGCCACGCCCGAGCAGTACGCGGACAACATCTCGTTCCACTGGAAAATGGGACTCTTCGTCCTGGCCGGCATCAACCTGCTCTACCTGACCAAGGCCGAGGGGCCCTTCCGCGTCGGCGCCGGGGACGCGGTGCCCGGAACTGTCAAAGCCATGGCCGCGTCGGCGGTGCTGCTCTGGATTGGCGTGATGTACTTCGGCCGGATGCTGCCGTTCATCGGCGGGGCGTTCTGATGGTAATCGCTGGACCAGTCACGATCATGGTGCTCGTGGCGCTCGTGGTATTGGGCGTCCTGGGCTATCTGCTCGACAGTTCCGCAGACTCGTAGGCTCCAGGCCACGGGCTACAGGCCTGAGCCGGCACTTCTCGCGCGCGATGTCATCCGAAGTCGACACATTCGGATCGGCGCGGGTCCCAACGAGAACGATCAGCGGCCGGTCACCAAGCGGCGCCAGATTGGCCTGACGAGCGAGATACAACTCCTGGAACTCGGCGCCTGTCTCAAGCCTGAAGCCTGAAGCCTGAAGCCTGGAGCCTGGATCCCTGTCTCCACGAGAAAATTTCTTGACAACATATACTATGTGCCATACAGTGTATTGCACACACTATATGACGCACAGGTTCAGATGAGCACAGCCCAATTCGACACGCTCCGGCTGGAGCTTCGGCGCGGGTGCCTGGTGCTGGCGGTGCTGGCCCAGCTCCGGACCGAGCACTATGGCTACACGCTCAAGAAGGAGCTGAACGACCGCGGGATGGACATCGACGAGGGCACGCTCTACCCGCTCCTCCGGCGCCTGGAAACGCAGGGCCTGCTGGTCAGCGAGTGGCGCGAGGAGGACAAGCGGAACAAGCGGTTCTACCGCCTGTCGGCCGACGGCACGCGCGTGCTGGAGGAGCTGCTGGCCGAGTGGCAGCAGTTGAACGCATCGGTGGAAACCATCGTCGGCCGATCGCGCACCGCGGCGTAGCGCGGGTCAGACGTTGAATCGATGAGAAAGGACCAGGCCATGTCGTCACTGCTCGATCGCTACATCTATGCCGTGGAGCGGCGCCTGCCCAAGGGCGCGCAGCGCCAGGACATCGGCGCCGAGCTGCGCGAGACCATCCAGTCGCGGATCGAGGAGGAGTCTGCGGACCGCGGCCGCGACCTCACCGAGGCCGAGCTGGCCGCGATTCTCAAGAGCATCGGCCGGCCCGTGGTTGTGGCCAGCCGCTATGGCCCCGCGCAGTACCTGGTGGGCCCGTCGCTGTATCCGTACTACGTGGCGACCTTGAGGACGATGGCGACCATCGGCCTGCCGCTGGTGGTAATCGGAATGGTGGTGGGCGCCCTGGGCGCCGACAACCCGCTGGTCGGCGCGCTGCGCGCAGCGGGCCGGTCGATCAACGCCGCCTGGGTCGGGTTCGGCGTCGTGACGCTCATCTTCTGGCAGATGGGGAGGGGAACGCCGAAGCCGAACTTCGATGCGGAGTGGGATCCCGCCCACCTGCCGGAGCTGCCCGTGGAGGAGCCGACTACGGTGCCGCGGGCGGCCTCCATCAGCCACGCCGCGTTCCTGGCCGTCTACCTGTTGTGGTGGGTCGGCGTGCCGCTGCCGCAGTTGCTGCGGCTGGACTGGTTCACGGAGCGGTATGCGCCGGTACTGGCGCCCGTGTGGCAGGACGTCTCTCTGGCGATTACGCTGCTCCTCGGGTTCGGCCTGCTGCTGCAGCTCGTCAACATCTGGCGTCCTCACGTATCCAAATGGCGGCTGGTGCTGCACATGACCGGCGACGTCGTGGCGCTGGGTGTCATCTACTACCTGCTCCAGGCCAACGAACTCGTGATCATGCCGGCGAGTGGCCCCTGGGCAGGCCAGCACGAGGCCATCAACGACGCGACCAAGCTGGGCCTCCTGGTCCTGGGCGTGCTGATCGCCCTCGGGTTCGTGTTCGACGAAGGCAAGCGGCTCCTGGGCTTGCAGCCGTGGACAAGACAGCTGGGGCGATCCGATCTCGCCGGCGCCGCTGCGGCCCGGGCAATCCGGGCCACCGGCATCAGGACATCAGGCGGGGGCGACCGCGGACGTAGGTTTCATCCGTGAGCTGCCGCAGCATGAACTCCTCGACGTCGTCGCGCGAGATCGAGGGCATGAACGAGGTCACGGCGACGCCCTCGTCGGTAACCGCAAGAAGGGAAATGCCGAGGAGCCTGCAGGCGAAGTGGGCCGGAGAAACGGGCGGCATGAACCGTGCGACTTCCGTCACTTGCGTTGAGCCGCGAAGCCGGAGGCGCTATTCTTTGGGAGCCGAAGGATGCCCACCCTTGAGGAACGAGGCGCCTACATCGAGGGGCAGGTGAGCGAACTGTCTCACTCGTTGGTCGAAGTGCGAGAAGCTGTCCGCAGCCTCCAACACAGGATAGACGCACGGTTCGAGTCCGTTGATTGACGATTCGGTACGGTGGACCGCCGCCTCGACGGGTTGGAACAGAGGGTGTCGAGCCACTTTGTCTGGTTGGCGGGCCTCCAGGTCACGACTCTCCTCGCCATCATCGGTGCCCTGCTGGCCCGAAATTGACTGAGGTGAGAACCTCTCGATTCGCGATCGCCCTGAGCCTCGTCGTCGTGGGGTTGACCGGGGCCAGGGGCCAGAGTCAGCCGCAATCCGCAACAATCACGCTATATGAAGGCGCACGCCTGATCGCCGGCGACGGCTCGAGCCCGGTCGAGGATTCGGCCGTTCTCGTCGAGCGAGGCAGGTTCACGCGCATCGGGCGGCGCGGCGAGGTACCGGCGCCCTCGGGTGCAGCTCGCGTCGACCTGACCGGCAAGACTGTGATTCCCGCGCTCGTCGATGGACACTCGCACATCGGCTACATGAAGCACCTGACGAGCGGCGCCGCGAACTACACACGCGAGAACATCCTCGACCACATGCGCCGGTTCGCGTATTTCGGGGTTGCGGCCAGCCAGGCGATGGGCAGCGACTTCGGCGAGCTGCCATTTCAGCTGCGCGACGAGATCCTCGCCGGAAAGCACCCCGACGCGGCTCGTTTCCTGACCGCGGGGAGAGGGCTGTCGCCGCTGTCGGAGATCAGCCCCGACAACATGCGGCAGGCGGCGTTTCCGGTCACCACACCCGAGGGCGCGCGAGCGGCCGTGCAGGAGCTGGTCCCCCGGCGCGTGCGGATCGTCAAGACGTGGGTCGATGACCGCGGCGGTGCCGTCAAGAAGCTCACGCCGGAGTTGTACGGCGCAATCATCGACGAGGCGCACAAGCACGGGCTTCGGGTGGCCGTCCACGCCACCGATCTGCACGACGCCAAGGATCTGCTGCGCGCCGGCATCGACATCTTCGCGCACATGATTGGCGACGTGGACGACGAACTGGTCGCGCTGTTCAAACAACATCCCAACACCGTCGTGCTGTCGGCGTTGGGCGGCCCACACCGCGCAATCTACGCTCCGTGGCTCAATCCCGTGCATCCGCTGATCCTCGAGACCGTGCTGCCGGACCAGATCAAGCGCCTACAGGGCAGGTTTCCGCAGGCCGACCCGGATCAGCGTGCGCGATCACAGGCCGCCTGGGATCGGCTGGCTCGGGGCATCTCGCGACTGAGTGCCGCAGGTGTGAAGATCGGCGTCGGCACCGACGGCGGCGGCCAGCAGGGCGATCAGTTCATCGGCTGGACGATGCACGCGGAGCTGGAGAACATGGTGATGGCGGGGATTCCTCCGGCCAAGGTTCTCGTGGCGGCCACGCGAGCGTCCGCCGAGATAGTCGGGCAGGACGATCTCGGCCTGGTGGCGGCCGGCAAGAGCGCCGACTTCGTGGTGCTCGACGCGAATCCGCTCGAGGACATCACGAACACGCGCAAGATTTCCAGCGTCTACCTGCGCGGCACGCGCGTGAACCGTGAGACGCTGCGAGCCGGCTTCGGCACGCGCCTCCCCTGATCCGCACGGCTAGACGCTACAATTGCCGAGCTAGATGAGCCTGGCTGCCGCCAGCAGGAGTCCGACTCTCCAGCGCAGCTCCCTTTGCACTACCTGGTGATGGAGCTGCTGGAAGGCGAGACGCTACCCCGGCAGATCCTGCAGCTGGCCCTCGGGAACGAACTTTTGACCAACTACGACGTGGCGCCGGACGGGCGGCGTTTCATCGGCATCCACAACCTGAACGTCCGGCCCCGAGCGCTGGTCGTCGTGCAGCACTGGACGACCGAGCTGGCGAGAATTCTGTCAAACCGTTAGTGCCCAGGACGCGGTCCTTCTTGACATCGCGAACGCCAGAGGTGGACTCGCTGGCGGACTGATTCACGCGGCGGTGTCTCCCTCGGCCGCCTGAGGTTCGGCGGCGCTACGCCGGCGTGAAACGGCCGGCGGCGCCTTGGCAGGTTTCCTTGCCGGCTTGCTGGCCGCCGGGCCCGGTTCGAGCCGCGCGCTGAAGAACGCCATCGCTGTCTTGGTCTTGGTCTCCTGGCTTGGTCCGACGGTGATGCCGCGATCCGCGAGGTAGCCCTTGAACTCGGCTCCGGCCTGGAAGGTCTCAGTCGGCAGGCACTTGGTGGAAATCTCGAGGATGCGCGAGCCATCCGGATAGAGCCACATCTCGAGGGTGATGCCACGCCTGAACTCCTTCGGCTGGTGCTTGGCCCTGAGCAGGAAGGTCGGTCCCAGCGTGAGCAGCGACTTCATCTTGATGCCCGCCGGCGCATGCGCGTCGTAGAAGGCACGTTGCTCCTTCGAGAACAGCGACCGTAGCGGCATCGTGCCGGCGGAGACATCGAGCACCTCCGCGCCGGTGGCAGCGCCTTTATACGACGCCGAACAGACGAAGCCACCCGGCATGATGTCCAGCTCGATCTTGAAGCTGTCGGAGCGCCTGCTCTCGGCGTCGACCGTCGCCGGATCGACCGGCCGCAGCTTGATCACCGTGTCGGCACGTCCGCCCTGGAAGCGCCGCGCCCGCACGATCAGGCCGGCGCGGTTCAGGGCCAGGTCGGGCGTGTCGAAGAAGTACACCTGCCGCGGTTGCGCCTCGACCGGGTCGAGCCCGATGCTGGCAATCGTGGCACGCTGCTCCGGGAGCGGTACCGACAACTTCAGCTCGATGCTTTTTGTTCCCTTGGCGAGGTCGAGAATCTTCTGCACGTCCTGCGGCGAGAAGCGAGGCGCGGCGGCCGCGGCGGCAACTCGTCTGTGTTCTTGTGGTGGCCATGATGATCTCTGGTTCCGCTTTCTAGTCGGTTCACGCACCGAAGCGGTCGGCCAGAACGCCGTGGCGCAGGCCGCGATCACTGACCGTGAGGCTGTCCTTGCCCAGCTTGCCCATCACCGTGAGAACTATACAGGCACCGGCGAGGATCACTTCTTCACGCTTGGGCTGCAGGCCGACGATCGAGCGCCGGGCGGCCGCATCCATCGATCGATAGAGCTCGATCTGGCGATCGATCTCGGCACGGTGGAGCACGGTGCCGTGGACGACCGCGGGGTCGTAGGTGGCCAGCCGGTGCATGACCGCCGTCATATTGGTCACCGCTCCGCCCATGGCCACCAGCGCGTCTGGAACCGCTCGTCCTTCGATGCGTGACAGGTCGGCCGACATCGCCGCCATCGTTTCGCGCAGGGTGTCGGGCGACACGCGACCATCGAGCTTGAAGCGCTCGGTGTAGCGCACCGCGCCGACTTCGACGCTGAAGCGTTCGTCCACGATCGAATCGTGGCCGAAGCTGAACTGCGAGCTGCCGCCGCCGGTGTCGAAGACGGCGAGCGAGCCCGTGAACGTGCCCAGTCCTGACCTGGCCGCCAGATAGGCCAGCCGGCCTTCGTCTTCGCCGGACACCACCTCGACGCTGCACGCCGGTGCGCAAACGAATCGCGGCGATCGCTCTCATCGGCGTTGTCGGCGATGCGCAGGCCGGCCGTGCCGACCGCGGCGAGGGCCAGGACTCCATGCTGTCTGGCTTCGCCGACCATGCCCGCGATCGCGGCGGCAGTGCGTTCGAGCGCGTCGGCGTTGATCACGCGCTGCGCCCCGAAGCCCTCGCCCAGCCGTGTCACTGCGCTCCGATCGATGACCATGCGCCACCCCCCGCCGGGCTCACGTTCGCCGATGACGAACTTGACCGAGTTGGTGCCGACATCGATCACCGCAAAGCGTGCCGGCTCGCCGTCGATCAGCGCCGCCAGGCCGCGCGGGTAGGGAGTGTTCGTATACCCGCCGAGGCCGAGTTCGGACACCGCACGGGTCACCGCCACCGCGTCCTCGGACTCGACGGCGACGGTGCGCGTGGGCTTGCCGTTCACCACCACGTCGGAGAGTTCGGCCATGCAGCCGCCCACCGTGTAGCGCGTGCGCCGCTTGTGGACATTTACCGCGCGGATCGGGCCGTCCGGCTTGGCGAATTCTTCGAGGAACTGCTCGAGGGTGTAGCTCGCGCTGGGCAGCGGTGGCACCGGCAGCCGCAAGGCTTCGAACACCCTCGCGGTCTCGGCCGCGGGCAGCGGAAAGCCCGCCTTCATGACCGGAATCCATTGCTCGAGCCCGTCGGCATTGACCTGCGTCAACGCCTTGATATCCATCAGTCCAGAGCGGACCTTCACGGTGCCGCCTGCGGCGGACAGCAGATACAGCTCGTCGCTCTCCTGCACTCCCTGCGGCGGCAGCTCGGCCAGCCGGCTCTCGGCCCCGCCGAAATGTCGGCCGAATGAACGAAATTCCCAACGCGGTGTGATCACACTCAGCGGGACGGACCACCGACGAAGATCGGGGGGCCCGAGGTTCCGCCGCCCCAACGGGAACCGTAGTCGGTGCCCATGCCGATGCCGCCGGAACCCTCGCAGCTTTGAGAAACGAGCGCAGCGGTGAGCGTGAGCGCCAGGATGAACATGCGGTTGACGAAGTTCGGATGGCTCATGATCGGTCGACTCAAAACGGATACTTCTGCAGGGCGAGCGGCGCCCCACCCGGATCGGCAATGACGACCAGCGAACCGTTCCGCCGCTCGGGCGCGGCCGGCACGAGAATCCGACCGCCCAGACCGGACACGCGCGCAGCGAGCCCCGCCGGATCGTTGACCAGCACATAGGGCAGCCAGTTGGGCTCGACGTCCACGACCGTCGCCGGCAGCTGGAAGAGGCCGGCGTGTGCGCGGGTCTTTCGCAGGACGTGGTATTCGACGCCCAGCCGCGAGTCCGTAACCATCGACTCGTATCCCGCGAGACGCTTGTAGAAGTCGAGCGCCTTGGCGGCGTCCCGGGCGAGGTACTCCTGCCAGAAGAAGTTCATCGGTATCGGATCCGCCGGGTCCGGGATCTCGCCCCGGACCTGCGCGAGGCCCAGAGGAGCCCCCTGTGGATCGGCCACGATAGCCGCCCGCGCATTCGGCAGATTCCGCGGTTCGATCAGGACCTTCCCGCCATCCGCACGTACCTGGGCCACGGTCTTGTCCACGTCGGTAACAGCCAGATACGTCAACCACTGTGGGCCGGCGTTCGCAAACGCAGTGACGTCGACGATGCCGGCAACGAGCGTCGCGCCCGATCGGGCCAGGACATACGGACGGTCGCCTCGTTTGGTGTCCTCGAATCGCCAGCCAAGCAGGTCTCCATAGAATCGCTTGGCGGCGGCAACGTCCTTGGTCATGAGGTCGTGCCAGACGAACCGGCCCGGTTCAACCGGATTGGCCGCGGCAGCGGGCGCCGGCGCGTTGGCTATGGCGAACGCGGCGGCGAGCACCAGCGCCGCGCTCATCGACGTAGCGGTGATCAGTTTGCGAATCATGATGGTCAACACGCCGATACTACACCCGTGAACGGGTAGAAGTCCGGCCGCTCACGCGGGAAGGTCGTAGATCTCAGTGAATTTGCGACGGAGATACGCGACGTACGGGCCGACGTCGACCGTATCTGTTCCGACCACCTTCTGCAGCGTCTCCCTGGGCGTGAACTTCCGCCCGTAGCGATAAAGGTTGTCGCGCAGCCATTCGCGCATGCCGAGGAACTCACCGCGTTGGATCTGCTCCGGCAGATCGGGGATCGCCGCCAGCAGCTTCTCCCAGATCTGCGCCGACGCGATGCTACCGATCACATAGGTCGGAAAGTACCCGACCAGGCCCAGCGACCAGTGCACGTCCTGGAGAACACCCCGGGCCGCATCGGGCACGTCGACCCCGAGGTAGGCCTTCATGCGCGCGTTCCACGCCTCGGGAAGTTCGTCCAGGCTCAGCGCGCCGGACAGCATCTCCTGCTCCAACTCGAACCGCACGGTGACGTGCAGGCCGTAGGTCAGCTCGTCGGCGTCGACGCGGATCGCCCCCGGCTGCACCTTGTTGATGGCCCGATAGAACGTTTTCACGTCCACGTGGCGCAGTTCACGGGGAAACGCCTGTTTCAGCTCGGGGAGAAAGAACGTCCACGCCGCGTGGCTCCTGCCGACGAGGTTCTCCCACAGCCGGCTCTGCGACTCATGCAGGCCGAGCGAGGTTCCGCCACAGAGCGGCGTTCGTTCCAGCGACGGACTGACGCCGTGCTCGTACAAGCCGTGCCCGAACTCGTGGATCAGGCCGAACACCGCCGGCGCGATGGCGCCGGCGTTGTACCGGGTCGTCAGGCGAATGTCGCCGAGGTTCATGTTGGTCGAAAAGGGATGCGCGGTCGGGTCGAATCGCCATTCCCGGTCGGTGTAGCCGAGGCGATGCAGCAGCGACAGGCAGAAACCGCGCTGCTGTTCGACGGGGAACTCGCCTCGCAGACAGCTGTCGTCCACGACGTCGCCCCGCGCCGCCACCGCCGCTATCAAGGGGACCGTTGCTTCCTTGAGCGCGGCGAAGATGCGGCGTACCTCGGCGGTCGGCATCCCCCGCTCGTAGTCGTCGAGCAGGACGCCATACGGGTCGTCGCCGCCGCCGATGCAGTCCACATAGCGCTTCTTCAGGTCGATGGTCTGCTGCAGGAACGGCTGGAACGCCTTGAAGTCCGAACTGGCGCGGGCGCCGGCCCACGCGTTTCTGGCCAGCGAGGCGACGCGCGCCATCTCACTGCGCAGTTCCGACGGGACCTTCCTGGCCTTTTCGTAGTCGTATCGCGTCACCCGAATCAGGCTGGCATCATCGGAGTCGTAGGGCAGCGACTGCTCGTATGCCTGCAGGTCGTCCAGCATCCGGCCGACTTCGGGCCCAATGAAGCGTTCGTGGGCGATGCGACCGATCGTTGCTGTCTGTTCGGCTCGTGCCTGAGCACCGCCCGGCGGCATGGTCACCGACTCGTCCCAGCTGAGGAGGGCGGCCACCTTGTTGAGGTCGTAGATCTCCGCGAGGCGCCCTTTCAGAGCCAGGAAAACGTCGAGTGACATGACGCCGGGTCCCTGACCCTTACGGCTTTCCAACCGTTCCCTTGAGCTGCACGGGTTCTTCGACGTAGGTGTCGAGGAGCACGTTGCCGTCTCCCGCGGGTCTGACCCGCGCCGCACCGAACATCTGTCCCGTCACGCCGCCACGGTCGTCGAACCGGAGATCGACGATGGTCAGTTCGAACCCGGTCTTCTGTTTCGTCGGGTCGGTGCTCAGGAAGAAGATGGGGCGATCGGCGACCAGAATCAGCCGGCTGCCCTTGCCGTCCTGTTCCTCACGCGTATAGCGGACCACCACCTTGACCGACTGCGTCTCGATGGAGCCAAGTGGCGGGACGGGACGAAGCGTGTTCACGAAGTTCGGATAGCCGCCAAACTTCAAGGCGTCGGTGACCCGGGTCCTGACCGAGTCGTTCATCGCCTGGTCCACGCGGATGGTGATCTTCGACGTGACGGTCGTCACGCCGGACTTGAACTGCGCATCCAGCGTCAGCGCAAGCGGGTACTGAACGGCCGCGCCGACAGGGCCGGTGAGCAGGAGGCCTGCGACCGACGACGCCAGAAGAAATGTTCGCATGACGAGACCTCCGTGAAAGTCACACAACCAGCGGCTCAGAAGAACACGGAGAACGACGTTGAGAGGATCGTGGGCACGTGAATAGCAGGCATCTCGCGATCTTCGCAAGGATCGATCCACCTCGAGCGTCGAGCGGCCCCGCACCGATCACGGGCGAAACCTGCGTATCGGCGCACTCCGGCCTGCCGTGTCACCGCCGCCGCTCACAACATGCCGTGAGCGCCAGCGCCCAGCGTCGTGAGGCGAGCCTCTCACGCCAGGCGCGGACGCACCCACCTCCGTCGCTCGTCCCGATATCATGCTCCGACGACGCGCACAGCGATCCGGGCTAAAATCAGGAAACCTTCCGCGTCCCGAACCCTGGTCTGCGGATCGCGTCCACAACGGCACGGAATCTGCTCATTCCCGGACCGGATCACCACGAGCGCTGGAGCGCTCATCAAGGAGAAACGCTTGACCATGACGAACTGGAGGGGCCTCCAGACTATGAGTCTGTGCGCCTTGCTGCTGACGGGAACGGCGCACGCACAATCGTCGGACGCTGACGCCGGCGACCAGCCGGCTGCGCCTGCGGCTGACCAGGCGGCTCCACCCGCGGCGGACCAATCGGCTGCTCCTGCGCCCACTCAGGCTGCGCCTGCGGGCGGTCAGTTGGCAAACCTCGTGACCTGCTCGTCGCAACTCGGCCAGCGCATCCAGTGCGCGGTCGATACGTCGGCGGGCGTCGCGCTGGTTCGATCGAGGGGCGCCGCTCCGTGCCTCTACGGCGACACCTGGGGCTTCGATGCTGTCGGGATCTGGGTTTCCGACGGCTGCAGCGGCGTGTTTCTCGTCGGCGGGGTGGCGCAGGTGCAGGTGACTGAAGTCACGCAGAACGCCCCTGCGTACGTGCCGAACGGGGGGTTTCTGCTGTTCAACGGTGAAAAGGGACAAGTCTACTTCCGGCTGTTCAGCTACGCGCGCTACCTGAATCAGCGGAACCTCGATGAGACCTACGTGGACGCCTTCGGCAACACGAAATCGGTGCAGCGTCGCCAGGACATGCAGCTGGCGAAGTTCTTTGCGCCGTTTTCGGGCTGGTTCCTCGATCCGCGGTTCCGTTACTACCTGTACGTCTGGTCGTCCAACGCGTCACAGGGCGATGCGGCGCAGGTGGTTGGCGCCGGCAACCTGAGCTGGACCTGGAACCGCTTCATCACGGCAGGCTTCGGCATCACGTCGCTGCCGTCGACGCGGAGCACCGAAGGCCAGTTCCCGTACTGGCTCACCGTGGATGCCCGCCTGATAGCCGACGAGTTCTTCCGCGGTTCGTACACGACGGGCGTGTGGCTGAAGGGCGAGCTCGAGAACAACGTCAAGTACCACGTGATGCTCGCCAACAACCTCAGCACGCTGGGCGTCAGCGCCGCGCAACTCGACAACCAGTTCAACACCCAGTCCTACGCGCTCCAGTGGCTGCCAACGACGGGCGAGTTCGGGCTGTGGGGTACCTTCGGCGACTATGACTATCACCAGAAGGCCGCCACCAGGGTCGCCGGGCACTACACGCACAGCGTCGAAGACAAGCAGACTCAGCCTGGAACCGAGGGGATCGAGAACAGCCAGATCCGGCTGACCGACGGCAGCGTCATCTTCACTCCCAATCTGTTCGGTCCCGGCATCTCGGTGAATCAGGTGAACTACCGGATGATGAGCCTCGACGCGGGCTTCAAATACAAGGGCATGTCGGTCGAGGGCGAGTACTACCGTCGCTGGTTGAACGACTACGTCGGCATGAACACCGAGGGCATCCCCGACATCAGCGACAACGGTTACCAGATGCAGACTTCGGCGATGGCGGTTCCGAAGGTCCTCCAGCTCTACGTCGGCTGGTCGCAGATTTTCGGCAACTACGGCGATCCATCGGAGTGGCGTGTGGGCCAGAACTGGTACTTCCTGAAGCAGCGCGGCGTTCGCGTCAACGCCGAATTCATTCACGTCAACAAGAGCCCGGTTGGTTACACGGCCTACCCGATGCCGGTGGGCGCGAACGGCAACGTCATCCACCTCAACCTCGAGATGAACTTCTGATCGTGACTTCCAGGAACCGCTCGAGTTTCTGATCCCGTAGACCGCAGGTTCAGCGGAAGGAACTCAATCGCCGGCCCCACGTGCCGGCGAACCGATCGCGAAGACGTGATCGTCGGTGCGGATGAAGATCTGCCCGTTCGAGATCGCGGGCGACGCGATCGCCCGCTCACCGACGTCGTTGCGCGCCAGCACGGTGGGATTCCTCCCGGCCTGCAGCACGATGGTCTCGCCGGTCTCGCTGACGAAGTAGATCTTCCCGTCGCCGGCCACGGGCGACGCCGAGAAGATGCCGTCGATCCGCTGCTGCGACGTGCGCTGGCCCGTCTTTGCGTCGACCACGGTCACCGCGCCGACGTCGGTGGCCATGTAGATGAGGCCGGCGTCGTGGACGAGCGACGAGATGTAGGGCGCGCCGGTCGGCGACTCCCACACGACGTGGGTCTTGGAGACGTCGCCACGGCCGCCGGGCCGGACGCCATGTACGGGCTGCTGCGATAGCCGCGGCTCATGTAGATGACGCCGTCGTGGTAGACGGGCATCGGGATCGGGAAGCGGTTGGTGCCCCCGAAGTGCCAGAGCAGCATCCCGTTCCGCGGATCGTAGGCGTCGACGCGCTCGCTCGAGTTGACGATCAGCTCGGGGCCGGTAGGCGTCGTCACGACCAGCGGCGTGCTGTAGGACATCCGGCCCTTGCCGCGGTCCGCCTTCCAACGGTCGCGTCCGGTGCGCGCGTCCACGGCCAGCAGGTAGGCGGCCGGTTCGTGGTCGGCCAGCAGGATGACGGTGTCGCCGAAGAGCGTCGGGGAGCTGCTGTGGCCCCAGTTGACGTTGAAGGGCGAGATCTCCTTGCCCAGGTGCCGCTGCCAGACCAGGCGGCCGTTCATGTCGAGTGCCACCATCTGGCCCGTGCCGAACCAGGCGTAGACGCGCTCGCCGTCGGTGACCGGACTGGACGAGGCGAGGTTGTGCTTGTCGTGGACGCCGGCCAGCGGCCCGTCCGCGTCCAGCCGGTACTCCCACAAGCGCCGGCCGTCGGCGCGGTGGAACGCTTCGACGACGAAGACCGTGCGGCCGTCGGATCGCGCCGCGCGCGAACCGAGGGCGCGCTCGCCGGCCGCGGCCGGCATTACCGCCCTGGACGAGCCGCGGATGGTTGCCTTCCTGCCGCACGCCCGCCCCGAGCTGCGAGGTGACGAAGACGCGGTCGCCCGATACGATCGGCGACGACACGCCCAGGCCCGCGATGGGCGCCTTCCACGCGACGTTCTCCGTGGCGCTCCACCGCACCGGCAGGTTGGTCTCGCTCGTGGTGCCGGTCCCATGTCGGGCCGCGCCACTGCGGCCAGTCGGCCGCCGTCACCCCGACGCCAGTTGCCGCCGCGAACACCACCGCGAGCGTCCACCTGCCGACCATGAGCCTTCCTCCCCGCACGCTTGTGCAACGCCCTGGATACTTATGTCACCCCTCGCGCGCTGCTGGCACCGCGAGGATCGGACAGCGGGCGTGCCGCAACACGCGCTCCGTCGTGCTGCCGCGCAATGCCTCGAACACACCCGCGCGGCCGGCGGTCGGCATCACGATGAGCTCGGCCCCAACCGATTCCGTTGCCGCCAGGATCTCCTTCACGGGATCGCCCTCACGGCGCATCTGCGTGAACGTCCATCCTGCCCCGTTCTCGGCATGCACGCGCGGCATGTCGGCCTCGGCTCCTACGTAGAGCAGCGTGATCGTCACGTTGCCGTCGCCAACGATCTCGGCGGCGCGCCTCGCGAATTCGACGGCCTCGCTGGCGTCAGGCGCGTGATCCACCGGGATCAGCACGTTGTTGAGCGTGAGGTGGCCGTCAGCCAGCGAGACGATGCTGCGCCCCGCTTCGGCCGGCACGAACAGCGTCATCGTTTTCGAGCGCCGTGCCATGGCCTCGGCCACCGAGCCGTGCAGCCACCTGGCGACGCCGTCGCGTCCCTCGGTCGCGACGACCAGCAGGTCGGCCGGAGCCTCGTGCAGGTAGTCCACCACGGCCGATGCGGGGAACGGCTGGAGATCGCGCGTTTCGTGACCTTCACGCCGAGCTGTTCGAAGACTGCCTCGCGCGAGCTGCCGGGCTCGAGCAGACGCCAACGTTCGAGGATGGCGCGCACGGCCGGAAATTCGCTCCAGTCGGGCCGATCGTCCGTGCCGACGTGCAGGATGGTGAGACTCGCGCGACGCAGCAGCGCAACGGCGAGCGCATGTGCGAACGCGCGCTCGCTGGCCGCGGAGAAGTCCGTCGGGTGAACGACCGCCTGGATGAAAGGCGGAACGGCGTCAGTGGCCTTCGGCGCTACAGCCATAGCCGCGTCATTCGGGCAACTTCAGCGACCTGGCCACCGCCGGCCATCGCGGACTCGGGCGGAGCGACCTCTGGCCGTGCGAGCGCAGGAAGAAGAACACCGCGAACTGGCGCTCCTCGATCGCTTTCTCGACCCAGTCCGCCATCCGATCGACGTCCCCGGTCAGGATGTGGAACACGGCCGGACCGATCGGATCGACGTACCCCTGTTCGGGAGACAGGTGCTGGCGCAGCAGCATCTCGGCGCGGTCCGTCTCTCCATGCCGTGTCAGGACGGCCGCAAGCAAGCCGACCATCGGCTTGAACCATGGCGCAAGCGCAAAACCCCTCTCGGCCAGTCGACGTGCCTCGTCCATCTCGCCGTCCGCAACCAGATTGCCGCCAAGCATGAAGTAGGGAAAGAAAAACGTCTCGTCGAGCTCGAGAATCTGGCGCAGCTCCTCGTTCCCCTGGGCATCCTTGGACGCCGATCGCAAGCAAACGGCACGTTCCGCCCGAGCCATCAGGTTCAGCGGGTCTTCCTTGAGGGCGATCGCGTAGTGGTCTGCGGCTTCCTGGGCCCGCCCGGTCGGCAGGAGGCAGTACATCGCGTAGTTCAACCGCACCAGTGGGGGCACGGCTCCCTGCGCCATTGCGAATCGGAAGTGCCGCTCGGCCTCGGGCCAGTCGAAGTCGAACCACGCCGCGACCGTGCCCAGCATGGCGTGTCCTTCCGGTAGCAGTGGATCGATCGCCACCGCTTTGCGGGCCTCTTCACGCATCAGCGGTAGCGCGTCCCTCGGGGACATCACTCCGTACCCGCCGAGCAGCCCATAGAGGTTGCCGAGTTGTGCGTGCGCCGCCGCGAACCGTGGATCGAGCGCGATCGCCCGTTCCAAGTGCCCTTTCGCGCCGGCCATCGACTCGGGTGTGCGCCGACTCGCGTCGTAAAGCGCCTTGAGATAATGCTCGTACGCCTGCAGATTGGGGACGTGGCGCCGCGCCGGCTGCCGAGACGGGGACAAGGTTACTTGCAGGGCGGCGGTGATCGCGGTAGCGATCTCGTCCTGCACCGTGAACACATCGGCGAGTTGCCGATCGTAGCGCTCCGACCACAGATGGCTCCCGTCGGCCGCGGCGATGAGCTGGAAGGGGGGGGGGGCGGGGGGAGGCGCGGGGTAGGAGGTGATGAGGGAACGTGCACACCTCCCCTTTCGCACGGCGCAGATTAGCACGGCCTCGTGCGGCCCCCCTACTTCTTGAGAGACGGTACGGGCACGCCGATCGCCGGCAGCACCAGCCGCACCACGGTTCCCCTGCCGGGCCGGCTCGAGGCCTCCACCGACCCGCCGGCCATCACGACGGTCTGCTGCACAATCGACAGACCAAGCCCGCTGCGGGTGGCGCCCTTGCCACTGAAGTACGGCTCGAACGCCCGAGCCGCAACCTCCGGGCTCAGCCCGGGTCCCTGGTCTTCGACCTCGATGCACACGTGCGGTCCTGATTCCACCAGGTTTGCCGGGACGATCGGGACCGCGCGGCACCGAATTATTCCGCCGGCTGGCATCGCTTCACGTGCGTTCACCACCAGATTGATGAGCGCGCGTTGCAGCTCGACCGGATCGATGAGCACACGTGCGAGACCAGGTGCCGCTTCCACGATCAGGCTGACGCCGTCGCCGGCGGCCATGCGCAGCAACGGCTCGGCTTCCTGCAGCATCTCCTCGACGTCGATGACCCGTGGCTTGGCAGGATTGTGATGGCCTAGCTGGAGGAGCGAACTCACCAGCTCTCGTCCGCTGTCGGCCGCCTTGCTGATATCGCTGGCCAGTTGCCGAATCTGCGGCCCGGCCTCGGCGTGGTGCGCGATCAGTTCCGCGTGACCCTTGGCGGCCAGCAGGATGTTGCCGAAGTCGTGGGCGATGCCTGCCGCCAGTTGGCCCAGCGCGCCCACTGCGGACAGCTGGTCCACTTGCCGTCGCGCGGACCCGAGGTTGTCTTGCGACGCTCGGAATCGCGATTCGCCGTACAGACGTGCCACCGCGTCGGCCACACTGCCCGCGAACTCCACTTCTTCCGAGGACCAGTCGCGTGGCGGTCCGATGTGCTCATGGCACACCACGGCCACCATCACCCCGTCGACGTAGACCGGCGCATCCAACATCGCGCAGATGCCCAGCGGCGCGAAGTACGGCTCGCGAAATTCGGCGGCCATCGGATCGTCGCTGACGTTGCGGACCTTGACCACCCGGCGCTGATTGAGTGCGTCGAAATAGCGAGGAAAATCGCGAACCCGCAGGATGGCGCCGTCCACCACCCCGAGTTGACCCTGCTGGAACAGGCACTGGCACTGGATCGCCTGTCTGTCGTCGAGAAACCGCCAGGTGCTGATCCGCTCCACTCTGAGCGCTTCGGAGACGATCACGGCGACATCGACCAGCGCCCGCTTGAGCGGCCGAGCCGTCGAGACGTGGGTTCTGGCGATCTCGAGGCGGGCGAAATTGAACGTTGTCCCGGAAGGCATGGGAACTCCGCGAGGGATGGCAGGAGCGCCGATTGCGCAATGCTACGCCCTCGGTCGCCGGAGTGCGGAGAAGATATTTGCACCTGCGCGAGCTCAGCCGGCGGCACCGTGATGTCGGCCTCAGCTCAACAGCGTCGTTCGGTCCGGCGCGATCCGTCGTTGATTCTCTCTGGGGGCCGAGAAGGGGACCGCGCATCGCAGGTTACTATACGGGCCGACTCGAGTAGTGGGTTTGGTAACATCGCCCGAATTGATTGCAGAAAGGGACCTGTATGCTCCGGCCTTTGGTGATGATCGTGATGACCCTTTCAGCGCTGCTCGTGGCTCCGGTTAGATTGGCGGCCCAGAACCAGGACCGTCCGCTGTCTGAACTCCTTCCAGATTTGTACGCGGAGGCCATCGCGCGAGAATACGTCGCGTTTGTCAGGGACTTCCTATCTTTGGCATCCCCGTCGATGAAACCGAGCTTTTGGGGAGAGCACTCGCCCGATTTCAGTTCGACACGTTTCCAATCATAAGACTGGCCGGCAATCAGCTCACGTCGTTTCCCCTCGCTTCCGCTTCGGGAGGATTCAGTTGGACGCTCGATACCTCGTCGGGCGCGTTCACGCGCGCGAGCAATTCGTTCGGTCCGATTTTTGCCGAGCGGCCGCTGACGATCGGCCGCAAGCGGCTGAACGTGGGTACGAACTTTCAGCATGTGACGTTCGACCATCTGGAAAGCAGGAACCTTCGCGGCGGCGAGATCGTCGGCTATCTCAGCGTGCCTATCGCAGTCGACGATCATGTCTTTTTCGCCAATGCACTCGACTTGAAGGTCACGACCGACACCTTGAACGCGTTTGCCACTTACGGCGTGACGGATCGGCTCGACGTTGGTATTGCTGTCCCCATCAATCGTGTGGACGTGGAGCGCCACTCTTACGTCCCGAATCGGCTTTACGTCGAGCGGAATCGACGCTGACATCACACCGTTCGTTACCTCGGACTCCGGGACGAAGTCGGGCATCGGCGACGTGGTGATTAGAGCGAAGTACAACATGTTGAAAAGTAATACATGGGGGATTGCCGAATCTGTCGACGTGCGCCTGCCAACCGGAGACGAACTCGATCTGCTCGGCGTCGCCGGACCTCAGGTCAAGCTCATGTTCATTGCGTCGTCGACCGTTGGTGCGCTGTCGCCGCATGTGAATCTTGCGTATACGATTTCTGGCGCAAGCGCTGCTGGCGATGATCCCGACACCTTTGTCATCCCTCCGCCGGAAGAGATCAACTACGCCGCCGGCGCAGACCTGGCGCTGTCCCTTCGCACAACCATCGCGGTCGATCTCGTGGGCCGGGCGATGCGCAAGGTAGGCTCGCTGACATGGGGGCCAAGCGACTTCGGCGGCTCCCAGTACCCGCAGTTCGACTTTATCGATGGCAAGGACCTCCACCTGCTCCTAGGATCGGTCGGCCTCAAGCTCAACCCGTTCGGGAACATGCTGGTTACGACAAACGTGCTGTTCCCGCTGACGAAAAACGGTCTCACAGACACGCTTACCTGGATGGCCGGCATCGACTACTCGTTTTGACGCGTTCGTGTGGCTACCGCTTTTCCTGGACGGACTCGATCGTCCACACGCCTTGGGACTGCCTCAACCTGAACACCGTGGGAATGAGACGCGGGGCGGCGCGAGCCGACCTTGGGCCAGACTCCGGAGCGAATCCGTGGATCTGACAAAGTCCTGCTAGCAGCCGTCGTACAGTCGGCCCAGTTGATTGCAGAAAGGAACCTGCATGCTCCGGCCTCTGGTCGTGATCGCGATGACGCTTTCAGCGCTGGTCCTGGCGGCTGCGAATTCGTCCGCGCAGAACCAGGACCGCCCACTGACTGAGGTCCTTCCTCAGTTGGTACTTCGACGTGAGCCGACGCGAAGCCAGAGCATTCTTCGAAGTGTTCCCCTTCGCCGATTTCGTCCAGGAAGAGGTCGAGAACGCCCTTATCGAAAGGCTGAGGCTCAGTCAAAACATCATCAGCCTGGCCGGAAATCAGCTCTCGTCGTTTCCGCTCGGTTCAGCCTCAGGCGGATTTGCCTGGGACGTCGACACGGCGTCGGCCACGTTCACGCGCGCCAGCAATTCGTTCGGTCCGATTTTTGCCGAGCGGCCGCTGACGATCGGCCGAAGGCGGCTGAACGTGGGCGCGAACTTTCAGCGCGTGACGTTCGACCATCTCGAAGGCAGGAGCCTTCGCGGCAGCGAGATCGTCGGGCTACCTTGGCGCGACTCTGACCGCGGACTTGGCATATCTTTTTCGCTGATTCACTCGATCTGAAGGTCACGACCGACACGCTGAACGCGTTTGCAACCTATGGCCTTACCGATCGGCTGGACATTGGTGTCGCGGTTCCCATCAACCGTGTCAGCATGAGCGCCGCTCTGACAACACGGATCGGCAATACGTCTGACTGGAGTCGACGAAGAACCGCTCCTCGTCACGTCGGATTCGGGAACGGCGTCAGGCATCGGCGACGTGGTCATCCGCGCCAAGTACAACATCCTGAGACGCAAGACCGTGGGCGATTGCCGAGTCGGTCGATGTTCGACTGCCGACCGGAGACGAGCTCGATCTGCTGGGCGTCGCCGGTCCTCAGGTCAAGCTGACGTTCATTGCATCGTCGAGAGTGGGAGAGGCTGTCGCCGCACGCTGAACCTCGGCGTACACGATTTCCGGCGCGAGCGCTGCCGCCGATGCTTCGGATACCTTTGTGTTCGCGCCTCCGGAAGAGATCAACTACGCAGCCGGCGCAGACCTGGCGCTGTCGCTTCGCACAACCGTCGCATTCGATGCGGTCGGGCCGGATCCTGCGGAAGGCCGGCACGATCACGTGGGGGCCAAGCCCGACAGTTCGGCCCCTCAGTTTCCGCAGTTCGAGTTCAACCCAGGCGAGGACCTCCACCTGTTGCTCGGGTCGGCTGGCCTCAAGGTCAACCCGTTCGGCAACATGCTGCTCACGGCAAACGTGCTGTTCCCGCTCACGAAGCACGGCCTCACCGACAACCTTACCTGGATGGCCGGCGTCGACTACTCGTTTTGACGGCGTTCGTGTGGCTACCGTTTTTCCTCGACCGACTCGATCGTCCACCCGCCTTGGGACTGCCTCAACCTGAACACGGTGGGGATGAGACGCGGGGCGGGGCGCGAGCCGACCTTGGGCTCGATCGACACTCGTCGGGTGCAGTTCACGACGGCGGTATCGCCAGTGACAGAAATCTGAGGGTCGAGAATCTCCATCCCATACGCGCGCAGCTGCGAAAAGCTTCTCGTCGAGGTCTGCGCCCTTTGCCGAGGGCATCAGCTTGACCACGGCCTCGGCATCGCGCCGTTCGTACGCGGCCTCGTACTCGCGGAGGACCTGCTCGATGCCCGCAGTATCCGCCGGCGGAGCAGCGGACCGTGTCAGTGTCGCCGGACGCTGCCACTGCCTGAGTTCCTCATTGCTCTTCCGAAGCGCGCTCTCGGCCTGCTGCGACTTCGTCAATCGCTCGTTGGCCGCGGCGAGCTGTTGACGGAGCTGGGCGGCGTCGCGCTCCCAGCTCGACTCGGCGTTTCGCAGCCGCTCGAGCTCGGTCCGCTCTGCCGCCGTCAGGTCCGATTTCGGCGGGGCCGTCACCGTCGGGGCTCGTGCCGCGGTCACGCGACGCCGCGAGCTGGTTGCGAAGATCGGCTTCCGTCTGCCGCCAGGCCGTCTCCTGGCGTCGCAGGCGATCCAGCTCGGACAGCTCGCTCGCCGTCAGCACCGACCCGGCCTTTTCGTCCTGAACCTGTTGCGCCTGCTTGACCAGGGCATCTGCCTGGCTGCTCTTGCCCTCTCTCTGAAGAACAATCGCCTGCTCGAGCAGCGGTTGGCTTCTTCGAGCCTTCTATTGAGATCGTCCGTGGTTGTTGCGCACTTCCAACGCCTCGGCCTCGTCACGTTCCGCTTCCCTGGCGTGAGCCACATCAGCCCCGCGATCGCCGACGCGCCCACGAGCAGCAACGCGACGTTGCCGAACAACAGGCCAAGACGGAGACGACGCCCGCGAACGCTCTTGACCAGGAAGCGATGCGCCGCATCGAATCGCGAATCGTAGCGGTTCGCCCAGGTTTGTGTCGGCGTTTCCTGATCCCACCATCGGCGGGCATCAACGCAGCTCGGGACCCCGATAGAGAGAGGCTTGTCCTCGTTCCCAGGCCGCGGCGACGTCCGCGAGCTTCGTGTAGATGCGGCGCGATCGGCTCTCCCGTTCCACCCACTCATGGAGTCGAGTCCATCTCCTGATGAAGCTCTCGTGCGAGATGTCGACATCCTGCTGCGCGTTGACGACAACGAACGCGCGACCGGGGGCGGCGAACGCCGCGATGACGTCGCTGATCACGCCTTCGTCAGCAGGAGTCGCAGTGCCTGATGCGGCGCGCCGGGCGACCGCGGTCAGCTCGGCGAGCGGCGTCGGACGACGCACCTCCCGATTCTCGGCGTCGCGATCGGTCAGTTGCTGAAATACGCAGGCGCGCCACGTCGCGATGGAGATCGGTCGGCAGCCCCTGATACACCTCCTCCGCGTGACGGTCCAGGGCATGACGAAGCGTCTCGACCGGCGGTTGCTCGTAGTGCGGCAGGTCGATCGGCTCGCCGCGTTCGCGGGCCGCGCGAGAGACGTCCCACATCCGCATCAGTGCGTGCTGGAGCACCGGCAGCTCATCCTGATCCCGCCGCGCGGCACGCGGCTCGTTCGGACTCGCTGGAATCTCCTCGATCTCGTGCAGGAGCCGCTGGACGAGACGGGGCGTGATGTGCGCCCCGCCGACAGCGACCGGGCATTCGATGGCGTCCCTCAGTTGCGCGCGCGTCATCCGCGGCACCAGGAACTGGCTGTCGTTCAGCGCCTCAGGCAGTCCGGTGAAGTGCGCGCAGTCGCCGAGGTAGTCCGAGCGCATCGTCAGGACGACATAAACCGGGAATCTCCTCCTGCAGCGACGCGTTGAGGAGCAGGTCCACGCACGCGGCGGCGCGCTCGACGGCGCCATCGCTCTTCGCGATTCGCCCGAAACGGAACAGTTCCTCGAATTGGTCGGCGACGACGAGGAGGCTGTCGCCGGTGTCCTGCAGCAGTCTTCGCGCCACGGCGGCCAGTCCGAGGCTGCTCGCATCGAGCAGTGCACGGATTTCGTCCGGACTCTCCCCGGCCGCCCCACCGCCCGGGAGGCGGCGCTCTGCGAGCCCGCGCGTCAGGTTTGCAACCGGATCGCTGCCCGGGCGAAAGATCGCAATGTGCCACGAAGAACCGGCCGAGGGCAGGTATCCCCGGTCGAGCGCGGGAAGAAGGCCGGCGCGCACCAGCGACGACTTGCCGCTGCCGGACATGCCGACGACGGCCACGAGCCGCCGCCGCCCGAGACGCGTCAACAGATCGTCACACTGATCCTCGCGCCCGAAAAACAGCGTCGACTCGTGCGGCTCGAAGGGCCTCAGCCCGGGAAAGGGATTGCCCTGATGGACGCGAGCGCTGCCAACGTCGACCATGTCGGCAGTCATGTCGCCTGCCCGAGTCGCGCGACAAATCGGACGAGCCGTGCATCGGTGAGATCGAAGCTCTCGAATTGCTTGATGAGCTCGTCCAGTTCGCGCGTCTCGTAGTTCTCTTTCACCGGGCCTCCCGGATCGGCGACGTAGGCGCCAAGCGCGGCGAACGCCCGTCCCTGTCGCCATCCGCGCGCCTGCATCAACTCCCCGAGCCGTCTGATCGAACCACGCCTGGCGCGCGGTTCCCCAATACAGCGAGCACGGCGTCGCACTGTTTCAGCTTGGTGCGATTGTCGCGACTGAACTGCGCGCGTCATCATGATCGGCGAGAGGGAGTTTGACTTCGAAGCCAAGTGCCAGCAGGTGATCGCGGAGGCGGCGTGCCCGGTTGGGCTCGAGCAGCGGATGGTCGCGCCGATCGCACACCAGGTAGATCGCGAACGAGCTTTCGCGCACCAGCCCCATCAGCCGGTGGCGGGCTGGAGATCAGCCGAAAGGTCCGGTGGCCGTGCGGGATCGTTTGCTGTCGGGGGGGGTGCGGGACGTCTCGGACGGGGAGGCATTCGTCGGAGGTTGCTCGGACCGACTGCGCGTCCAGCATCTGCAGCACCGTGTGATACAGCGTGTGTGTCTGGGGCTCGATCAGCCATTCGACATTGGCCGATCCACGTCCTGTCGCGCCGGGCTCGTCCCAGGGCTGTGAGGCAATGTCCGATGGTCCGCGGACGACGACGATCTGTCTGGCCCGCTGGTCCATGGCGACTTCGACGTTCGACCGCCGCCAATGCTTCCGCTGATTGCTCCGCTGGTGCCGCGCGATCGTAGAAAAGGACCGACAACGCGCTTTCGTTGAACCGCCGCGCGCACGCTCATCTGACGATCGTCCGGCGGACCATCCGGAGCCGTGAGGACTCGATACTCGCGGCCATTCAGTTCCTGGCGCACCCTCTCTCTCTGGTCGTGCAGCGATGGGGACGCCGTGCCGAGGAAGACGGATCGCGCCTTTCGCATGGCGCGCAGGACGAATCCGATATCGTGTCCGAGCTCCGTCCAGGCGCTGCTTGAACAAGTCCGAGGACGCTACCATCTCAATACGCGCGCTCGGTCGCGGGATCGACGTCGAACAACTTCATGCCCTCGGTTTCGGCGAGGACCCGGAGCCTGCCGACGTCCGCCGGACGTTTGAAGATCTTGATGGCGCGGCATTTCGTATCAACCCAGAGGTCGCCGATCCGGCCGCGATCCGGCAAAGCCGGTGAGTTCCCAGTCGCACCACTCCGAATTCACGTAGCCTGGCGACAAGATCGCCAGCAGCATGGCCGAGCCTCGGACTTGCTTCTCGAGATCCTTGGTGAAATCCGTGGCCCCGGTGATCCGCTTGTCGCGCCAGATCTGCACTTTCGCCGAGCTCCTCCTCAACCTCGATGACGAGGCGCCGGTGAAAGTCGGTGACCCAACCCGGGCCGTCTACCGCCTGATCGTCGATGTGGCTGTAGCTGATGAAGATGTCGTTGTTGAAGCCGGGGACATATCCCATGGTCGCGACCTCGGAAGCGAAGGGTAACCGACCGTCGATTGCAGCCAAATCTAACACGTGGACAACGACGATGGTCACCTCTGGCCGTGGTCCCCCGTGCCCTTACAGTGGTAAACGTCGCGCAACGACGAAAGGAACAAACCAGGCGGCCGGATACGGCCCGCAAACTGCTGAGCTGTTTGTCGTCCGGGTCGAGAGGCGCAGAGCCCCGGCGGGCCGAGTGCCTACTGCAGTGAGTAGGCGATCGTCATGGTGGCCTCCGCGATCGTCTCGCTGGCCGTCGGCGGTGTCAGCAGGCCGCTGTTGCGCGTGTGGAGCATCGCCCGGATGCCCGTTACCTGACACGGCATCCGGCCGACCTGAAATCCCGAGATCGTCACCGTGACGGTTTGACCCTTCCGGAATGGGCCCCAGGTGGGCGTCGGCACCCTGCGTCGACAGCTGCCCGCCACCCAGTCGAATCAAGCCGGCGACCGCGAACACCGCTGCGGCGATGACGAGCCGTAGACGAAGAATCGGCGTGTCATGACTCGGCTGCCGAAACGGCTGAGCCGCAGCATCGAATCATCTGATGATGCGGAGTGCACCGTCCTACTGCGCGAGCGATATGCCTCCATTCGACTGTCGAACCGGTGACCTTTGGCGTTATAACGATCAGGCTCCGACACAGTTCGTCGGAGGGCGAGGTGTACGGTATGGCCCTATTGCCGATGTTCGATACACCCGCGTCCTTGAGGGACGCACCGGCCGGTTCGCCTTTCTATGCCGCCTGGAGCAATTTCATCGCGACGCAACTGGCCGATCTGAGCCCCGGCGACAACGGGGGCGCCTTCTACGATCCGACACAAACCGACGTGAACGTCGTTGCCAGCAAGACGCTCACCTGGATCGGCTTCCCGCGCGACCTATTGCTCCCCGGCAATCGTGACAACAAGCCGGCCGCCTACGCCGCTGCCGATGCCGACGTGGCCCTGCGTAATCCCCAGAATGAGTACTTCGAGTGGTATGTCACGCGGAATCGCGCAGGCAAGATCACGAAAATCGCCTTCGTGACCGAAACGCCGGAGTACTACCAGACGCTGTGGGACACCGACCCTGCCCTCGTTGTGAGTCTGTATCGGGCCCTCGTCAGTCCAGCCGTCGTCCAGGCTGACCTCCAGACGGGAACCGCGTACAACAAGTTGAATCGCTGGAACACAGTGGACGGCATCGTCCACTATATCCAGACGATCAACACACTGAACGCCGCATGCGGACTGGCACAAAGCGCACGAACCGCGGCGCCGCCATTTCACGACAACTTCGAGGCAAGACCCGCGTTGGCCAATCAACCGACGGCGGTCGATCCCCGAGTGTCGTTCGACGTCCACATGCTGATCAGGAAGGGACTCTATGTGACCTTCCGCGATCCAGTCGGACTCTATATCGTCGAGTGGAACGACAGCGGGTTCACGAAGCCGAACGGCTCACCCGTCGGGAACTACTGGCGGATCGTACGCGGATCGCCTGGGATGGTCCTACGGCTCGAGTACGAGGTCCCCGCCGGCCTCGGTTTTGTCGTCGGCGACATCAGGATCGGCGGGCATCCGCTCGTCTACGGCGGCCAGATCGCCGAGCACATCACCGTTTCGGCGACCGGGACGGCCGGCAACCGCTCCTAGAGGAGGACAGTCGTGAGATCAAAGCGCTACGCTCCTCTGAAGAACGTCGGGCAGCCAATCGAGGAAATCGATCTGAGCCCGCAGAAAGCCAAAGCCAGTCGATCCGCGGCGCCGGGGGTTGCTGAGTTCAAGTTCGCCCCGAAGCAGTCGCTCAAGGGCATCCACGTCCCGGTGCTGACGCCGCTCGTGAACGAGGACGTGCCAGGCTCTCCACCGGAGCCGGTCTTCGACTCGGCAGTCCAGAGTGACATTCAGGGCAACGTCATCCCGGGCTTCAACAAGGATCATCAGCATTTCTTGTTCTTCCGGATTCGTAATCCGAAACGCGCCAAGCTGTTCCTCCGCGATATCGTGCCGCGGATCTCGACGATGGAGGAAGTCATCGCGTTTCGGCGGTTGTACCGGTCCAAACGCTTCCTGCTTGGCAGGCACAATACTTATCTGAGCTCGACGTGGGTCAACATCGCGTTCTCTCGCCGCGCGATCGAACTGCTTGCCAACAAGGCGGATGCCGCTGCTTTCGGCGATCGCAGCTTCCAGCTCGGGCTTGCTCAGCGGGCGTCCTACCTCGGCGATCCGACGTCGCCCGCGCACCGTGGATCCCCGCGCAAGTGGAGAGTGGGCGGTCCGAAGAACGAGGCCGCCATCGTACTCATTCTGGCTTCGGATCAGGGGGGCGTTCTCGATGACCTCGCGGCGCAGCTGAAGCTGCGTGCCCACGACGCGGCCCTCGATCTGATCTTCGAGCAGCGCGGCGACACGCTACCTGGCGATCTGCGCGGGCATGAACACTTCGGATTCAAGGACGGCATCTCGCAGCCCGGCGTGCGCGGCAAGCTGTCCGCGGCACCCGGCGATTACATCACGCCTCGCTACATAGCAGCCGGCGACGATCGACGGCTCTACCTCGCCAAGCCGGGGCAACAGCTCGTCTGGCCGGGACAGTTTCTCCTCGGCGAGCAACGCCAGAGCACGGAAGACCAGCTCAATGCCATCGCCGCCGGGTCGAACTTCCCGAGGTGGGCGAAGCGAGGCTCGTATCTCGTCGTTCGGCGGCTTCAGCAGGATGTCCCTGCGTTCTACAGCTTCGTTGCTCGCGGGGCGGCGCGAACTGGGATCGCACGGGACAAGTTTGCGGCGATGCTGGTCGGACGATGGCCCAGCGGGGCGCCGATTCTGCGCCTGCCGGGCGGCGACAATCCGGCGCTGGGCGATGACGATTTCGCCAACAACCACTTCATCTTCGACGATGACACGCGGCCGTCGTCGCTGCGTCCGATCCCTGGCTATCCCGGCGACACATATCCGCAGGCGGCTGCCGATTTCCTGGCACAGGTGTGCCCGCACTTCGCGCACATCCGCAAGGTTCATCCTCGGGACACGGCGACTGAGATGGGCAAGCCTGCGGACACCTTCACTCGGATGATCCTGCGGCGCGGGATCCCGTACGGGCCGCAGCTGGTCGGCGTCAAGAAGCCGACGCGCAAGCTGATAGGCGCCGATCGCGGGCTGATGTTTCTCTGTTACGGCGCCAGCATTGAGGATCAGTTCGAGTTCCTGCAGCGACGATGGTCGAACTCCGCCTCGCAGCCCAACCTTGGCGGATTCGACCCCATCATCGGTCAGAACGGCCGGCGCGGATCACGGATCAGGTTCATCGACTGCCCGACTCCGGCGGGCACGTTTCGCATCCAGATGCAGGACGAGTGGATCACGCCAACGGGCGGAGGTTACTTTTTCGCGCCGAGCATCTCGGCGATCCGTGACGTACTGGCGGCGTGAGGATGAAGAGTCGGTGGTTGGTTGAACTGTCGCCACACGGAGGACTTCGTGACACTTGGCCGCGCGGTCATCGCGCAGTCAATTGGCTTTGCTGGTGTGCAGGACGGCACTGACATCACCGGTGACGATCCCGACCGGCATTCGATCGTCCAGTATCTCCAGCCCTACCGTCGCAAAGGCGATTCACGCGCGCCTTTAGCCGGATGCTCCTTGCTTGCCGTTCGATCGCCGCGGCCACAACGTCTAGTTCCGAATCATCGTCGCACTTGGTTACAGCGGCGGGCACTCCCGTTGCCCGTCTTCGTGATACCATCATGATGTAAGGAAAGTCACAAGAGGTAAGGAATGCCAACGGCCACCCTCACAAGTAAGGGACAGATCACGCTGCCAAAAGCCATCCGACAGCGGCTCCGAGTGCACACGGGCGACGCGGTGGAGTTCACGATCGGCACAGACGGGGAAATTCGCGTTCGTGCCGGAAGCGTGGACGTGTCTGCGCTACGAGGCCTGCTGCACCGGTCTGGGCGGCGTCCGGTTACCGTCGAGCGCATGAACGAGGTCATCCGCAAGGCGTCAGGTCGGCCGTGATCGGGCTCGACACGAACGTGCTGGTGCGCTACTTGACGCAGGACGACGCGGCGCAAGCACGGAAAGCCGATGCGGTGATCAACGACGCGGTCGCCCGCCGGGAACGGTGTGTGATCGGACCGGTCGTCTTGTGCGAGCTGGTCTGGGTGCTCCGCGAGGCGTATGACACGCCGAAGGACCAGCTGCTGACGACGCTCGAACGGATTCTTGCCACCCAGCAGTTCGAGATCGTCGAGAAGGACCGGATGCGCGAGGCATTCGAAGCGTTTCGCACCGGCAGGGCCGACTTTGCCGACTATGTCATCGGTACTACCAATCGAGCCGCCGGCTGCGACGAAACCGTCACCTTCGATCGGCAGCTACGCGGGACGGCAGGGTTTCGTCTGCTGTGATGCGGGAGGATAGGCGGTAGTGCATCCCGTTCGAGGCGAAGCGTGTCGTGCCAGAACGAGAGCGAGTTGGTCCCGGTCAGGAGTGCAACGGCTGAGCCCTTTGCAGTGGGCGACGGGCACACAAACACCCGTGCCGGCCACATGCCAGGGCGATCCGCCGACGGCGACCTGATCGGTCGGGCGCTCAGGCTTGGCGGTAGGCAGATTCTGCCTACGGGTGCGCTCGTGGGGTGCGGAGGATTGCCTGGCTAGACGGTCTTGATCTGCGCGTCGGGCGACACGCTGAGGGCCTGCTGGTACTGCCCGACGCTCGCGTCCGAGGGGTTCTCGACGCCGACCAGGATTTTTCCGTCGGAGACTTCCGGGTCGTAGAGACGGCCCTTGCCGCGCCCGAAACCGGCCGTCACGACCAGCGTGATGACGGTGGCGACGATCGCGCCCAGCATCGTCAGCTCGAACATGATGATCAGGTTCGGCCACCAGGCGAAGGTGGGCAGACCGCCGACGTTCATCGGCCACGAATGCTCCGTGATCCAGGCCAGCCCGTAGGCCGTGGCCATGCCGACGAGCGCGCCGCCGCAGGCGATCCACCACATCCAGGTGGCCTTGTCCATGTGGCCGAACTCGAACTCCTCCATCGGCCGGCCCGAGAGCACCGTGATGTCGGGATCCTTCAGCCCGGCCGCGCGCAGGCGGTTCACGGCCTGCTGTGCCGCGTGGCCGTCGTCGTAGAGCGCGTAGACCGCCTTCACGGCCGCACCTCACCGAGCGAGGCACGCGTCTCGGGTGCGTGGCCGGCGACCAGGCTCGTGCTCCGGCGTCTTCAGCTCCCACATCGAGATGATCGGCACGCCCTTGGCGAAGAGCACGTAGAGCAGCGTGATCGCGGCAAAGGTCGCGCCGGCGATCATCACTTCGAGCGGCCGCGGCCGGTAGATGCCGTAGGCGTACGGCAGGTACTTGTGGCCGAGCGACGGCACGATGATCAGGAACCGCTCGAGCCACATCCCCGCGACGACGCCCAGCGACGCGATCACGCAGCCGGTGATCGTCCGCCGCGTGTACTTGATGCCCATCAGGATCAGCGGCAGGACGAAGTTGCAGGTCACCATCGTCCAGTAGAGCGGCGCGAACGACTCGCGCTGGGTCCGCCAGAACACCGCCATCTCGGCCGGCTCGTTGCCGTAGTAGGTGACCAGCCGCTCGTTGAACACGAAGTAGCCCCACAGCACGGCCATCACCAGCAGCAGCTTGCCCAGGTTCTCGAAGTGCACCGGCTGCAGGTAGGTTTCGAGGTGCAGGAACTTGCGCAGGAACGCCATCGCGATGATCAGGCCGGCGATGCCGCTGAAGATGGCCCCGGCGACGAAATAGGGGCCGAACACCGTGGACTGCCACATCGGCACCGGCGCCATCGAGAAGTCGAACGAGACGATGGTGTGCACCGAGACGGCCACCGGCAGGATCACGACCGCCATGATCGACATCGCTGTTTCCAGCCGGTGCCACTGCTTCGGCGTGCCGCGCCAGCCCAGCGCCAGCAGGCCGTAGATCTTCTTGCGCAGGCCGCGTGGACTTGTCGCGCACCACGGCGAAGTCCGGGATCATCGGCAGCAGCAGGAACAGGACGCTGCCGGTCAGATAGGTGTTGATGGCGAAGAAGTCCCACACCAGCGGCGAGCGGAAGTTCGGCCAGATCAGCCGCTCGCTGGGATACGGCGCCAGCCAGAAGAACAGCCACGGCCGCCCCAGGTGGATGATCGGAAACAGCGCGCCGATCATCAGCGCGAACACGGTGATCACCTCGGCGCAGCGCGTGACCGGCCGCCGCCACTCGGCCTGCACCAGCCGCAGGATGGCCGAGATCAGCGTGCCGGCGTGGCTGATGCCGATCCAGAACACGAAGCTGGTGATGTAGAAGCCCCAGAACACCGGCCACTTGATGCCGGTGACGCCGTAGCCGTTGTAGGCCTGGTAGAACCAGGTGCCGACGCCGCCAGGACGATGCCGCCGAAGATCAGCACCAGGAGGTAGAACCTCCACGAGGTGTGCAGCAGCGGCCGCATCAGGTCGCTGTTGATCTGGCGGTCGGACGGACGGCCGCTCATGACTGCGTCTGGCGGCTCAGGTAGGTCACCGCGGGCTGCGTGCCCAGGTCCTCCAGCAGCTTGCTGCCGCGCGGCGACTCCGACAGCCGCGAGACGGCGCTCTCGGGATCGTCCAGGTCGCCGAACACCAGCGCCTGCGCCGGACACGACTGCACGCAGGCCGGCTTGATGTCGCCGTCCTTGAGCGGCGTCTCGTCGGCCTTGGCCTGGATCGTCGCCGCCTTGATGCGCTGGACGCAGAACGTGCACTTCTCCATCACGCCGACTTCGCGCAGCGACACGTCGGGGTTGAGCTGGAGGTGGAGCGGCTTGTCCCACTCGGGGTTGAAGAAGTCGAAGAAGCGGACCGTGTAGGGGCAGGCGTTGGCGCAGTAGCGCGTGCCGATGCAGCGGTTGTAGACCTGCGCGTTCAGGCCGTCCTCGGTGTGCTGGCTGGCGTAGGTCGGGCACACCGGCTCGCACGGCGCGTTGCCGCACTGCTGGCACATCACCGGGCGGAACTTCAGCTTGACGTCCGGGAACTCGCCCTTCCCAGTAGCGCTCGACGCGGATCCAGTGCTTGGCGCGGCCGCGCATCGCCTGGTAGGGGCCCACCGTGGAGATGTTGTTCTCCGCGTGGCAGGCGGTGACGCAGGCGCCGCAGCCGGTGCAGCGGTCGAGATCGGCGGCCATTCCCCACGCGCATCAGCGGTGCTCCTCGTGATCGTGGCCTTCTTCGAACTTGCCGCCGGCAAAGAGCACCAGGCGGCCGTCGGGATCGCCGGCCCGCGCCACCGCGACGCGCGTCGCGGCCCAGGCCACCGACCCCGTGGACGGCTCGGTCAGCGGCGCCAGGAGCGCTGCCGGGTTCTCGCCGCGGCCGGTGGCGTAGCGGGTGAACTGCGTGTGGCCCTGCCCCATCGGCATGCCGACGATGTCGGGCGCGATGCCCGGCGTGATCACGGCCGACGAACGCAGCGTGCCGTGCGCCGAGGTCACGTCCACGAGATCGCCCTCGCCGATGCCCAGCTTGGCGGCCGTCTGCGGATTGATCTCGACCCAGCTGCTCCACATCGCGGACGTCAGCGGATCCGGCATCTCCTGCAGCCACGGCAGGTGCGCGGTGGAGCCGTCGTAGAAGGTGGTCGACGCGTAAGGCAGGAAGTGGAACGGGAACTTCGCCGGGTCGCCGTCGAACTGCGGCTCGACGAACGCCGGCGGGCGCCGTGCTGGCGCCTCCCGGAGCCGCCGGCGGCGGCGCGACGAGCGGCGCCGGCAGCGTGCCCCACCAGCCGCCCTTCTCCTGCGCCTCGGTCCACGCATCGCCGCCCTCGGCGGCCGGCGGCAGCGCGGCGAAGGTGGCGCCGAGCAGGGCCTCCATCGATTCCCACGGCAAGTCGAGCGGCGTCTGCAAGCGGCGGCTGACATCGAGCAAGACGTCAGCCGTCGCCCGCGTCTGGTGCAGCGGCGCCATCGCCGGCGGCGCCACGCTGGCCACGCCGACGAGCGACCCCGACTCCGGCACGTGGTCCGCCCACGATTCCAGGAACGAGTGATCGGGCAGGATCAGGTCGGCGAGGCCGCTGGTCTCGTCCAGGAAGCTGCCGAAGCTGACGATGTACGGCACCTTCTCGAAGGCCTCGCGCACGCGCCACGCCTTCGGCGCGGCGAACACCGGGTTCGCGCCGTCCAGCAGCAGCACCTGCGGCGCCGCCGCGTCTCCCGCCAGTACCGGCTGCGGCCAGACGCTCCAGCGACGCCGACGCAGCGGCGGCGCGACGCCGTGGCCTTTGCCGCCGCGGCGACGTTCCACTGCGGCGTGAAGGACACGCCGCCCGGCTGATCGACGCTGCCCAGGAGCGCGTTGAGCGCGTTCACCGCCAGGGCCGCAAACAGGCCGTTGGTGTGCGCCAGCGCCGGCCCGCCGATCATCGCCACCGCCGGGCGCATCTCGGCCATCTCGGCCGCCAGGCGCTCGATCTTCGCCGCCGCCACGCCGGTCTGCTTCTCGACCGCCTCCGGCGCGTAGTCCGGCAAGCCCGCGCCCCAGCCCTCGATCAAGCGCGCCGGCGCGGCCCGCGTCGGCCGGGCGTCCGCACCTTCGCCGCCATCAGGGCGTGCGCCAGCCCCAGCGCCAGCACGGCGTCGGTGCCGGGGCGTACCGGCACCCATTGGTCCGCGTTCGCGCCGGTCTGCGACATGCGCGCTTCCACCTGCACGAACGCGCCGCGAATGCCACGCCGGCCCTGCCGCATCGCGCCGTAGGCGTGGCTCTGCGACACCGGCGAGTTCCACGTGCCCAGGAAGTCGGCGCCGAAGCTGAGGACGAACCGCGCGTTCGCCAGGTCGAACGTGGGCATCTGCGCGCGGCCGAAGCTCAGCGCGTTGGCGCGCCGCACCACCTCGTCGTCGAACAGCTCCCAGGTCAGCGGCGCCGGCGCGCCGAAGCTGCGCCAGGAACTGCTGCACGACCAGCGCGCGATGGCCGGTCGCGCGCGCGACCCAGAAACGCCAGCGCGCGCTGGCTGCCGCCGGCGGCCAGCATGTCCAGCCGTCCCACCAGCTCGGCGATCGCGTCGTCCCACGACACCGCCTGGTACTTCGCATCGCCGCGAGTTGCCGGATCGCTTCAGCGGCTGCGTGATGCGGTCCGGGTGGTAGGTGACCTGAATCGCTGCCTGCCCTCTCGTGCACAGCCCGCCGTGATTCACCGGGTGCTCGGGGCTGCCTTCCAGCTTCTTCGCCGCGTAGATGCGCACGAGGCCGGCCTGCCCGTTGCGCACCACGTCGCGGTCCGCGTCCATCACGCGCACGGTCAGGCCGCAGCCCGACGCGCACATCGGGCACACGCCCGGCTTCCACGTCGCCTGGCCCGGAACGATGTCCTCGTCGGGCACGAACCGGACCAGCGTGTTCTCGGGCCTGCCGCAGCTCGCCAGCGCGGCGGTGGTGCCGCTGACGGCAGTGAGCTTGATGAAGGAGCGGCGATCCATCAGAAGTGGCAGGTCAGGCAATCGATCGGCGCCTGCCTCTCCTTGTGGCAGTTCACGCAGAAGCCCATGGTCAGGTCCACCGTCTTCTGCGCCACGGTCTGCTGGCCGATCGGGCCGTGGCAGGTCTCGCACGCGATCTCTTTGCGGATGTGCGGCGCGTGGTTGAACTTCACGTGCGACGGCGCCGGATAGCCGTAGACGCGCTGCCAGGCGAGATCGATGCCCTTCTCGCGCATCGCGGTGATCAGCTTGATCCGCGGCCGGTCGGTGGCGATGGCGTTGTGGCAGATCATGCAGGTGCGCACGCTCGGCAGCCCCGCCACCGGCCCGGTGGTCACGCTTTCGTGGCAGTACTCGGTGCAGGCGATCTGCTTGCCGACGTGGATGTTGTGCGGGAACTCGATCGGCTGGACGGGTTCCGGCTGGCGCACCAGGAAGTCGTCGAGGGCCACCCGCAGGTTGGGGCGCGCGGTGGTCAGGACGGCGCGCGACTCACCGGGCAGACCCGGGCCCGGCCAGCGGAGGCGGAGGCGTGGTGGTGTCGATGTAGCCGCAGCCGACCGCAGTCAGCCACACCGCGGCGCACACCGAAAGAGCGGCCCAGGACTTCACGGAAGGCCTGAGCTACTACTTCTTGGGACCGATGCTGCGGATGTAGTTGACGATGTGCCACATGTCGGTCACCGTCACTTCGCTTCGCACGCCCTTCATCTCGGAATCGCCGCCGACGCCGTTGGAGATGATGGTGAAGATCTCGCCGTCGGTGCCGCCGTACTTCCACTCCGCGTCGGTGAGGTCGGCGGGCTTGGGGCTCTTCGGCGCCAGCGGACCGTCGCCCAGGCCGCGCAGGCCATGGCAGTGCCGGCACGACTTGTTGTAGGCCGTGCGCCCCTTGGTGATCGACGCGGCATTCGACGGTACCGGGTTCTTGAGGGCCGCGGCCTTCGGGTCGCCGCCCACCTTGGCCTGGGCCGAGAGGCCCACCGCCGCCATCCACGTCACGGCTACCAGCGCCGCCAGTATCTGCCACACGCCACGCATAGAACCCTCAGTCTCCCCGCGCTGGAACCCGCCTCGCCCCTCTAGACTACACGCACTGAGCCCCCGACCAACCACTCGAACGAGTTGGCCGGGATCATCATGATCAGCCGCGCCAGGGCCGCCACGCTGAGCCAGATCAGGATCGACAGCAGTCCGACGAACTTCGCCGTGCCGCTGCCGACGCGGCCCTCCTCGGCAAAAGCCACCCGGTTGCGCACGGTGAACGTGAAGAGGAGACCGAGGCCCAGCAGGTACATCTTCACCCAGAAGACGGAGTTGGCGTACTGCAGCGTGGCCGTCGCCATCAGCGCGGGCACGCCGGTGAGGACCAGCATGCCGAGCGCGCCGAGCATCCACGGCCGCGCGTCGCGCGCCACCACGGCCACGGGCTGGTGCGTCAGCCCGGTGCCCATCAGCCGCAGGTCCACGACCATCAGCGCGCCGAGAAACGTGACCATCGCGCACAGGTGCACGATGTTGACCGCAGGGCCCAGGTAGATCGTGGACCCGTAGACGGCGACACCTTCCATCCACTCGAAGAACGGCAGCAGCACTAGCGAGGCTCCGCCGCAGACCCTCGAGGCTTCGCCTCGCTAGGGCAGCGTCTTTTGGCCCCGCCTCCACCACCCAACACGCTGAGGAACGCGTGTCGGGGCCCGGTTCCGGCGGGGCTGGAAAACTTGACACGTTTGGTTGGAATTTGAACGGTCAAGTTTTCTACTCCAGTTCTACTCGAGGAAATACTCAGTGGTGTACCACTCGTAGGCCGTCAGCCGGCCCAGCGCCAGGATCGCGGTCCACAGCACGATCGACGCCGCGCCGGCAAACTTCGCGGCGTTACTGTCCCAGGCGGTGGCCGATCTGGTGGTGATCAGGTGGATCACGCCGGCGTTGACGCCGGCCAGCACCATCAGTCCCATCTTCCACCAGAAGAACGTCTTGCCGTAGTAGCGCAGCGGCTGCGCCCACACCAGCGCGACGCCGGTCACGGTCATGATCACGAACCCGACGATCTGCCACGGCAGCAGCCGCGCCGACATGTCGGCGGCTCGCGTGCGCAGGTTGCCCACGCCCACGAGCCGCAGGTCCATCATCAGGATCAGGCCGAAGAAGATGCAGAGCGAAACGACGTGGACCGTGAGGAGCGCCGAGAACCCGTAGGTCGATTCCCGCAGATACGCCCCTCCAGGCAGGTTCACCTCGAGCCACCTGAAGAGTTCCAGCAACATCAGCTCATCGACCCCCGTGTGAACGCCGGGCCCGGCCGCAGAGCGCCGGGCCATCCGGTCAGCCCTTGGTGCAGCGGTCCTCCATGCCAATGGGCTTGCCGTCCACAACCCGGTCGCGGAACACGTCGTGGCAGGTCGCGCACGCCTGCGTGACCTTGTCGGCCACGTCCAGCATGGCGTCGGCATGACTTCTTGGCCTTGGCGGTCTCGTAGGACAGCTGGGCCACTTCGCGCAGCGCCGCGAGCCCCTTCTGGTAGACCGGATCGTCCAGCGGCACCGGCTTGTTGTTGTGGCAGACGCGGCCGGGCAGCGAGATCAGGTTGGCGGCTTCGGCCAACGCCATCGAGGCGTTCTCGACCGCTTCCCACCCGCCGTAGGTGCCGGCGTACGGGCTCGACCCGGCCGCGGCGGGATCCGGCGGCGCGCCCGGATCGGTGTCCTGCGCGTCGAAGATGATGTTCGAGTTCGGGAACAGGATGCCCCGCATCACCTGGTTCAGGTTCGCCTTCACCTGGGGGGCAGCCGCCGTCGGCGCGGGTGGAGCTGCCGGCGAGCATCCGACCACCACGACGAGCAGGGCAACGAGAGACAGGGCGCTGAGCAGTCGCATCGATGGCACCTCGAAAGAAAGCGCCCGCAGTGTACTGACAAGCCTGTTGTCAAGCAAGGCACGCGAGCGCATCTGACTGGCTATCCTATCCGGCCCATCCGGGCACGGGCACCTGAATTGTTCCTGACGTTTGCTTCAGGGATTCGCGTGAACCAGCGTCCGCCTACTCGAGCGTCAGGCCGTAGCGCTCCCTCAGCACGGCGACGTGGTGGCGCACGTGGCCGGCCATGATGTACGCGAGGGCACGGACGGTAACCCCCATGCCGGAGGCTTCGCCTTTCGCCGACCACGCCTCTTCGTCGAGGCGGCGGAACAGCGGCAGGTTGGCGCGGCGCACCGCGGCCAGCTCGGCAACCAGCATCTGGACCGGCACGTCGGCAAAGACCGAATGGTCCACGTAGGGTTTCTCGTCGAACCCCGGCAAGCGGCGTGGCATCGCGGCGGCTGATGCGCAGGGCGCGATAGCTGAAGACGCGCTCGACATCGCTCATGTGGCCGACCAGCTGGCGGGGCGTCCACTTGCCCGGGGCGTAGGCCACGGTCTCCTTGTCGTGCGGCACGCGCGCCGGCCAGCGGTCCATCGATGCCGCCTGGGCTTCCAGCACCGCGACGATGTCGGTTTCGGGCACGCGCGACACGTAGCCGCCGTAGTAGGCGCCGTACTCGTCCTCCCCGGGCCTCCTCATGGCACGAACACGATGCCCCAGGGACGCTGGCCGACCATCACGCGCGCCCGCACCTGAGCCGCGTCCACGTCCACGATCGAGACGTCGTTCGACGGGCCGTTTGCCGTGAACACCGTCTTGCCGTCGCCCGAGACGGCGATGCCCCAGGGCCGGTCGCCGACCTCGATCGACGCGGTCGGCATGTTGGTGGCGGTGTCTATCACCACCACGTTCTTGCCACGCCCGGTCGAGACGAACACGCGCCTGCCGTCCGGCGCCGCCACGACCCCCATCGGCCGCGTCAGCTCGCCGCTCAGCCGGATCGGTCTGCACCACCTTGTGGGCCTGGGCATCGATCACGGCCACCGAGCCGCCGTTCTCGGAGCTGACGTAGGCGCGGGAGCTGTCGGGCAGGAAGCCGGTCGAGCGCGGCCGCGGCCCCACCTTGATCGTCGTCAGCAGCTTCAACGTCGGCACGTCGATCACGGCCACGTGGCTGTCTTCCTCGGACGTCACGTACACCACCCGGCCGTCCGGCCGCAGCTCCACGCCCTCGGGTTCGCCGCCCACGGCGAAGGTGGCCATCACCTTCCCGTCGTCCACCGAGACCGCCGTCACCTGGCCGGTGTCCTCGTTGGCGACGAACAGCAGCCGCCCGTCGGCGGTCAGCGCGGTCTGCTCGGGGTCGGAGCCGGCGGGCAGCACGCGCAGCAGCTTCAAGTCGGCCACGCTGACCACGCCGATGCCGTCCGCCTTCTTGTCGGGCGGGGGCAGCGTGTCCTCGTCCACGCCCGGAGGCGCGATCGGCGATCCGCTCAGCGCGACGAACAGCGTGGTGCCGTCCGGGCTGACGCGGATCCCGCGGGGACGCTTGCCGACCGGGATGGTGGCGACGACTTTCTGCGTCGCGACGTCCACGACGCTGATGTCGCCGCCGGTCTCGTTGGTCACGAACAGCCGCCCGGCCGTCGGCGCCGGGGGCGCGGCTGGCGCGGCTGGGGCGGCCGTCTCGGCCGGTGGAGGCGCGGACGGCGACGAGCACGAAACAGCGGCCACCAGCATCATGCCGAGGACGATTGTCCGGGTTCTCATCTGGCCCTCCACCGTGGTACGCTCCAGCGCCGGGCCGGCTCTATATAATGCGCCGATGTCATCCGCCCGACGCGCCATTGTAATGGCCACCGTCACCCTGTGGGGACTGGCCGCGGCCAGCCCGGCACTGGCGCACGGCGTCTCGAACCGCGACGCCCTGTTCGTGCAGTCGATCGACGGCGCCGCCATCGGGCCGTTCCTCTACCTGGGCGCCAAGCACATGGTCACCGGCTACGACCACCTCCTGTTCCTGGTCGGGGTCATCTTCTTTCTCTACCGGCTGCGCGACGTGGTCGCCTATGTCAGCCTGTTTACGCTCGGCCACAGCCTGACGCTGCTCGGCGGCGTGCTGGGCGACATCCGCGCCAACGCCTACATCATCGACGCCGTCATCGGCCTGTCGGTCGTCTACAAGGCGTTCGAGAACATGGGCGGCTTCGAGCGGCTGCTCGGCTGGCGGCCCAACACCAAGCTGGCGGTGATGGTCTTCGGGTTGTTCCATGGCTTCGGCCTCGCCACCAAGATCCAGGAGCTGACCGTGTCGCCCAACGGCCTGGTGGCCAACATCGTCAGCTTCAACGTGGGGGTGGAGATCGGTCAGGGGCTGGCGCTCACGGCCGTGCTGATCCTCATCACCGCCTGGCGCACTTCGTCCAGCTTCCTCCGCCACTCCTTCGCCGCCAACACGGCGCTGATGATGGGCGGATTCGTCCTGATGGGCTATCAGATCGCGGGGTACCTGCAATGAGCACAGCCGACACCGCGGTCGCGATGCCGCCGGCACCCCCCGCGCGGGCGTTGATCACAGCGACGCTTGCGGCGCTGGCCGTCGCGGCGATCGTGCTGGTGGTAGCGGTGCTGCCGGCGGAGTACGGCATCGACCCGACCGGCGCCGGCCGCGCGCTGGGCCTGACGGGTCTGTTCGAGGCCGGCCAGGAAGCGGCGGCGGTGGCCGCCGCGCCGGCAACCATCACCGCCAGTGAAGGCGGGCCGCTGCACCCGCAGTTCAACGAGTACCGCGAAGACACCCGCCAGTTCACCATCGCCCCCAAGACCGGCATGGAGTTCAAGTACACGCTCAACAAGGGCGCGACGATGATCTACGTGGAAGGCCAGCGGCTTCGTGGACTTCGACTTCCACACCGAGCCGGCGGGCAAGCCCAGCAGCGCGTCCGACAGCTTCGAGAAGGGCGAGGCGGTGCAGAAGAAGGGCGGCTATACGGCGCCCTACGACGGGATCCACGGCTGGTACTGGGAGAACAAGGGCAGCGCCCCGGTGACCGTCACCCTGACGACGGCCGGGTTTTACAACCGGGCGACGTTGTTTCTGCCCAAGGAACGGCCCCAGGCCATCGACATTCCGGAGCGAAAGCTCTAGACTGGGCCGGATGTTGCTCGTGGGACGCCGCGTGCTGTTGTTGTTGTCGGGCCGAGGCCCGCCTCCGCGCCGTGCCGTCCCTTTCGTCGACCCCAGCCAGCCGCTGAACGACGCACCGAGCAGACGGTTTCGAGGCCCGGAGGCAACCAGCCTTCGGGCCTTTTTTCGTTGAAGGCCGGGAAAGGACCAGTTAGTGGACCCGCAGCACGTCGCGCTCATGGTCATCACCTTCGGCGCCGCCATCGTCAACGGCGCGCTGGGGTATGGCTTCTCGTCGCTGACGGTCCCGCTCGCCCTGCTGTTCCTGACCAACCGCGTCCTGAACCCGGCATTGGTCCCGGTCGAAGTCGTTCTCAACGCCTACGTGTTGTGGGTCAATCGCGACGCGCTCTCGACCGTGTGGCGCCGGGTGCTGCCGATCGTGATCGGGCTGGCGCCGGGCGTGATCGTCGGGACGATGCTGGTCTCGCGGGTCAGCCCCGGCTGGCTGAAGTTCGGCACGTTCATCGTGCTGCTGCCGCTGATCCTGATCCAGGCTGTCGGCTACCGGCGGCCGATCAAGGCCGAGCGCGCCGTCGGCTATGCGTTTGGCGGCGGCGTCGGCCTGCTGTACGCGGTCACGACGATCTCGGGCCCGCCCCTGGCCGTGCTGCTCAGCAACCAGGGGTTCACCAAGCAGGACTTCCGCGCCGCCCTCGGATTCATCCGCCTGGCCGAGTCGTCGTTCACGGCCGCTTCCTACTTCTACGTCGGCCTCTACAGCGCCGACAGTGCGGCGCTGATTCCCTACATCATCCCGAGCATCGTGCTCGGCGTGCCGATTGGCGGCTACGTGATCAAGCACGTGCGCCCCGAGGTGTTCCGCCGCATCTGTATGAGCTTCGACGCGTGGGTGGTCGCCTACGGTCTGTCGGGCCTGCTCAAGGAACTCGGGCTCGTGCAAAGCAACGCGGCCTACCTGCTGCTCGCCTCCGTCGCCGTGCTGGACCTGGCGATCCTGTATCGCTTCTTCGCCGTGCAGGTACCCCTGCTGAAGCAGGCCGAGGCACTGGCTCTGGCCTCCGCTGCCAGCCCGCCACACCCGATCGCTGCCAGCCTGCCCGCATCAGGGGTGGTGTCGGCACCGGACTGAGTCGACCCGCCGTCACGCAGTTCGCGCCGTGCCCCGCGCGATTGACGCATCGGCATCGGCGCCCTCGCGCGTGACGCCGTAGAGACTGCCGTCGGGGCCGAGTGCCAGTTCGCCTACCGGTTGGCAGCCGGCGGGCCGGCTGAAATCGTGAATGGCCGCCAAGGCGCCGGAGGCGTCCGCCGGTACACAAGGCCGCAGCACCGCCGGCTTGGTCAAAGGCAAGACGATCCGCCACCGTCGGCGATGGATATAGCGGAGTTCCGGGCGGCGATCGTGCCGCACCTGCTGCTACCGGCGTGTCGGAGCCTCTTGAGGTCGACATCATGCTGATGAGATTGATGCCCTGTTAGACTCAGGGCTCTCTTCGACCACGAACGGCGCCATGTCCCTAACCACGGGCGCGCGAATCGGACCCTACGAGATCCTGACCAGCCTCGGTGCCGGAGGAATGGGTGAGGTCTATCACGCCCGCGACCTCCGCCTGGGGCGCGCGGTCGCCATCAAGGTGTTGACCTCTTCGCGTCGCGTTGAGTCGGCGCAGTTGGAGCGGTTCCACCGTGAAGCACGAGCGCTCGCCCGCCTGAGTCATCCCTACATCTGCACGCTCTACGACGTAGGTCAGCAGGACGGCGTCACCTACCTGATCATGGAGCTTCTCGAGGGGGAGACGCTCGCGGAGCGCCTGGAGAGCGGTCCCCTTCCCGATCGATCGCGCCCTCGCCCTCGCGGTGCAGATCGCCGAAGCGCTGGATGCCGCCCACACGAAGGGTGTGATTCATCGGGATCTCAAGACCAGCAACATCATGTTGACGGCGAGCGGTGTGAAGCTTCTGGACTTCGGCCTCGCGAAGCTCGTGCATGGCGAAGACGACGAGTCACGCCGGACGCCGACTGAGAGTTTGAATCTGACCGGCGAAGGCGGCGTGCTCGGTACGCTTCCGTACATGGCGCCGGAGCAGATCGAGGGCCGCGACGCGGACGAACGGACCGACGTATTCGCATTGGGGGTTGTGCTCTTCGAAATGACGACCCGACGCGCGCCATTCGAGGGCCCGAGCCGCGCCAGTCTGGCCGCGGCCATCCTCACGCACGATCCGCCGCCGGTATCGTCGCTCACCTCGGGGGCACCGCCGAGCCTCGATCGGATCGTCGCGAAGTGCCTGGCCAAGGCCCCGGACGAACGATGGCAGAGCGCACGGGACCTGGCAGCCGCGTTACGTTGGAGCGCTGACGATAGGAGAATGCGACCCGTCACTACACGCCCGCTGCAGAAACGTGGGCGCGTCGGGGCGGCTGTGGTCGCGGGATTCGCCATTGTTGCTGCAACCATCGGCCTGGCACTGTCGTCGCTTGGCGCAGGGCGCTTGTTTGGCGAGCCATCGGCGAGCCCTCGGTTCACTCAGGTGACGTTCCGTACCGGAACAGTCTCGTCCGCGCGATTCGCACCGGACGGCGACACCGTTGTCTACAGCGCAGCCTGGGGCGGGCAGCCATACGCACTGTTCATGACTCGCCGCGGAAGCACCGAATCGCGGGCCTTGAACGTGCCCGACGCGAAGCTGCTCGGCGTGTCGTCAACCGGCGAGCTTGCGTTCCTTCGCGGGACCCACAACGTGCTGAAGCTGCTACCGCCGACCGGTTTCGGGACGCTCCTTCGCGTGTCCATGACTGGAGGCGGTTCGCGGGAGATTCACGACGACGTGATCGCAGCCGACTGGGCACCAGGCGGAACGGAGCTCGCGGTGGTGCGTCGCGCCCAGGTCGAGTATCCGCTTGGCACCAGGATTTACGGACGGCACGCCTTCAGCGAACTTCGCATCTCACCAGACGGGCAGCGCCTTGCGCTGGTAGAGGGACCGACCATCGTCGTCCTCGATCGTTCTGGTCGCAAGACCCGTGCTGTCGTCGGGATGGGGAGACCTCACGAGCCTCGCATGGTCGCCGTCGGGCGACGAGATTCTGGTTCACGGCAAACCGCTTCCTGCCGCGAAACGACCTGACGACCTGGGCGCTCCGGGCCGTCTCGATGGATGGCCATGAACGCGTCATTTTTCCGACGTCGGCCACAGTCTTGAGAATCCACGACGTCTTCAACGACGGACGCATCCTGATGTCCACTCAATACGCGAGGATGGGGTGCTCGTGCCTGCATTCCGGCATCGACGTGCCGCGAGACGTGAGCTGGCTCGACGGATCCGGGCCGGAAGCCTTGTCGCGGGATGGCCAGACACTGCTGCTCGCCGAGGTGCTTCGTGGCGGCGGCGCCTCGGGGGCGATCTATCTTCGAAAAATGGACATGACGGACGCCGTGCGTCTGGGCGATGGCTTTCCCGAGGACCTCTCTGACGATGGCAAGTGGGTCCTGTCGACGCCTGTCGGGAGCCGTCAACACTGGGTTCTGTTGCCGACGGGTCCCGGATCGCCGAGAACGCTTCCGCCCGGACCGGTGGTGCGGCGGTTCGAGGCGAATTTTCTTCCGGGCGGTAGGCAGGTCGCGTTCGGCGGAGCCGAGAAGGAAAGCGGCCGGCGAATCTACGTCCAGGACATCGAGACCGGAGCCGTGCGCCCGATCTCACCCCCCGGCGTGCTGACCGACGCGCTCACAACGAGCGACGGCCGTTATGTCGTCGGCCGGTCTGCCGGCAAGCACTCGCTGTATCCCACAGACGGCGGTGATCCGGTTCCGCTGCCGTTCCTGTCGCCCACCGACCTGCCGCTGCAGTGGAGTGCCGACGGACGGCACCTCTACGTTCGTCGCGGCGAAGTCTGGCCACCGGCAGTCGATCGCGTGGACGTCAAGGGCGGCGTGCGCGAGCTGTGGAAGACGATTCAGATCGCGGATCCTGTTGGACTGGACACCATCTTCAGGATTCTCATCACACCGGACGGCCGCACCTACTGCCACGACCACGTGCGTTTTCTCTCGGAGTTACTCGTTGTCGAGGGCTTGAAGTGAGTGTGGTGCGCTTTGGTACCTTTGTGCTGGACGCCGATGCACGCCAGTTGCTCGACGGGCGCGATCCGGTGCCGCTCTCTCCGAAGGCGTATCAGCTTCTGGAGATCCTGGTCACGAATCGTCCGAAGGCGTTGTCGAAGATCGCTTTGCAGGAGCGGCTCTGGCCCGACACGTTCGTCGTCGAGAAGAACCTCGTCAATCTCATCGCCGAGATTCGGAACGCGCTTGGGGACGATTCGGCACGTGCGCGCTTCGTGCGGACCGTGCATCGGTTTGGCTACGCGTTTCGAGAAGGATTTGTCGGAGCCTCAACCAGCGGCTCGAGCGCCGGCGCGAGGCTCGTGCGATACCGCCTGCAGTGGGCAGGTGGCCGTGCGGTACTTCGGGAAGGAGAGCATGTGCTCGGCCGCGATCCGGATCTCGACCTGTTCTTCGACTCTCCCGGCGTCTCCAGGCGCCATGCGTTGATCAGGATCACGGGCGAAGGGGCAAGCGTCGAGGATCTCGGCAGCAAGAACGGCACCTTCGTCGCGGATCGCTGCCTGAATGCGCCCACGCGGCTCCAGAATGGCGACGTCATCCGGGTCGGCGCAGTGAAGCTGACCTTCTGCGCGTCGCGCGTGCGAGGCTCGACCTTGACCGAGCCCCGCGCCGCTGACTGACCTCTACAGGGGTTGGACCTTGATTCGTACCCCATGGATGGTTCCAGTATCCGAAACGATGAGGCTGCCGCCGGGGTCGAGCACATCGACCTGGAATACGCCATCGAACTGGTCGCCGTCTGGGCCGATCGTGAGGGTGGCGCGAACCTTTTGCGTGCCTGCGAAGCCGCCCGTGCCGTCACCGGTGATCGTCAGGAACGTGACGGCATACGTTTGCGGACCGGTCTTTGCCCACACGCCGTAGCCCGGGCTCTCGGGCACCCCAGAAGCGATGACGCCCGGCGGGAACGCCAAGGACACCGAAGAAATGTTGGTCAGTGTCCCGCCGCGCTCGAAGGTCCCGACGCTCACGAAGGGGGGGATGAGTGTCGGCGTCACGGTGCTGAACCATGCCCCCGCCAGCGATTTCCCTCCCGAGCCGCCGTGATTCACGCCTGGTGTGCCCTGGGCGGCTGGCGCCTGGCTCATGGCAACGACTGCAACAACGGTTGCGAGAACCCGATTGAACGTCTTGCGCATTCCTACCTCCTTGGTGACCGTCAGGCCGCAAGGTACGTGCAGGAGAACGCGAAGACGCAGGCATTCGGTAAGGATTCGGCAGTTTCTGCGTTGGAGGGGCGGGCCGCCGGTGGTCACGTCGAGGAACGCCTTCCGAGGGTTACAGGCAACCTGCACGTTCGCAGACGCCGACCAGCCACAGGCTGAGTCCCGGAACGAACGTGATCACGAGCACAGCGATCAACAGCATCGCGGTGTACGGGAGCACGCTGCGATAGATGCTCGAGAGAGGCTGGTTGAAGCGGTACACGACAGAAACAGGTTCTCTCCCATCGGCGGCATGAGGTATCCCAGCTCCATGTTGGCCAGGAAGACCACCGCGAGGTGAGTCGAATCCACGCCGTAGGCCCGCGCCAGAGGGATGACCAAGGGGACCACGACGACAATCGCCGAGTAGATGTCCATCAGCGCGCCGACGACAATCAGGAAGATATTCAGCGCGAGCAGGAACACGACCTGCGAGGTAATGGTGGCCTCGGCCCAGTCGAGCAGCCGCACCGGGACTTCGGCAAGCCGCGAAGCGGGCGGAAGAAGCCGCACGACAGGCGGCGGACACGGTCGCAGCAAACCGATACTCGAACATGATCATGTTCTTGGTCCTGTTCACATAGGCCGCCGCGCCCAGCGTCGTCGGTCCGAATCCGCCGATGTAGCCCACTTCGTAGGCGGTGACGCCTTCCTCGCTGAGGTTGCGATTTCCGGTGGCTATCGGTCGGAAACGTGAACTCCCCCGCCGGGCCGAGATCGACCTCGGTAAGAAAGCCGGTCTCGAGAAAGCTGTTGATGAAGGATGGCGCCCGGAATGCCCGGTTGAAGGAGAAGCGGATGGTCTGGTTCGGCCGCGGCTTCACCAACAACGCGGTCCGCGGCGACATCACGGCGCGGTCCAGCACGTCGAACAGATCGAACCGCGTGCCCACGACCCATCGGAAATGCGGCGAGAGGAAGATCGTGTCCTGGATGTAGGCGCCGCCCTCGTCTCGGTTGTCGCCGCGTGGCGCCATCGAGATGTCGAAGCTGTTGTGCCGGTAGTTGCCGCCGTACGAGATCAGGTGCCGGTTGCGCACTTCGTGCTGATCGGAGAACTCGACGTCGTAGGCCTGGTTTTCGACGGTGAGCGTCAGGGGCTGCCCATCGAGTCCCGCCAGCAGCAGCAACGGCGCCTCGGCGTCGAGCGCGTTGACGAAGGCCTGCAGCGTGGCCTTGCCGCGGGTGTAGCTGAGGCGGCCGTACTTGAGCGTCGAGCCCCGCAAGATGTCGAACGGACCCAGGCCGCTGTGAATGATCCCCTCGGTTCCCGACATACCGCCGGCGAGGACCAGTTTCGCGCGGGTGTCGGGCATGTCGTAGTCGACACGAGCGTCGAGCCTGGGCTGACTGGTTCCGCGGTTCTCGAAGACGGGGAAGGGGGTCGAGGTGCCCGGCACGTTGCCGACCGGCCGCAGGAACGGCTCCTGGGTCCGCACGCCCGCCGACACCTTGTAGGCGAACCGATCGCTCGTCGCTGCCGCGTGGGTCGCGTTCACCGACAGCAGTCCCCCGCCCTCGAATCGCTCGCCGGTACGCGATCGGTCGAACTGGCCGAACCTGATCGACACGTTCGTGCCCTGCATCTCCCTCGGCGTCTTCGTGATCACGTTGACCACGCCGGTCATCGCGTTGGCGCCCCAGACGGCGGAGGCGGGGCCGCGAATCACCTCGATCTGCTTGATTTCAGTGGTGTCGACCGGCAGGAAGTCCCACAGCACGAACGCGAAGAAGTCCTGATAGACCGACCGGCCGTCCAGCAGCACCAGCATGGAATCGGCCAGCGTACCGGTGGCAGCCCGCGTCGTGACGTTCACGTCGCGCGCCGATGTCCGGACCGTGTTGATGCCTGGGACGGCCTTGAACAAGTCGGTCACGCTCTGCACCGGTGCGTTCTCGATCGCCTCCGCGCCGATGACGGTCATCGTGGTGGGTGCGTTGAGGAGCTGTTCCTCGCGTCTCGACGCGGTGACAACCAGGACGTCGTCCACTGCGGCAGCGTCGGGTGGAGTTGGCCGCACCTGGCTGGCAGGCTCCTGGCCCGCGGAGGCCGACGGCGCCGAGGCGAGCAGCGCGACCAGCAACCGCATTGCCTGTTTGTGCATGGGATCTCTGTGCCCGAGGACGGCTGAGCATACCCGACTCTCGTCAGCGTTTCGGGAGATACTCACGCGGTGACCAGCCCTGGCCACGGCAAGTTCGCCACCACGCGGTGGAGCGTCGTGATCGCGGCAGGGGCTGACACGTCGTCCTCGGGTGCCGACGAGGCCCTGGCGACACTCTGCGAGACCTACTGGTTTCCGCTCTACGGCTACCTCCGCAACCGCGGACACGGCGCCGAGGACGCACAGGACCTCACACAGGCCTTCTTCGCCCGGCTGCTCGAGAAACACGCGATCAGCCAGGCCGATCCCGCCCGGGGCCGGTTCCGCTCGTTCCTGCTGGCGTCGCTCAAGCACTTTGCGGCTAACGAACGCGAGCGCAGCAGTGCGGGAAAGCGCGGCGGAGGCATTCCGGCCATCTCGTTGGGGGTCGCAGACGCCGAAGGCCGTTACCAGTTAGAGGCGTCGAGCAATGAGACGCCGGAGCGGATCTTCGACCGGCGTTGGGCGTCGACGCTGCTCGCGCGCGCGTTGTCCCGCCTGGAGGCCGACACGTCGGAGGGCGGCAGACGCCAATTGTTCGAGGCGCTGAGAATCTACCTGACGGGGGACCAGCCGGAACTGACTTACGCGGAAACGGCGGCGCGCCTGGGAATGTCCGAAGGGGCGGTCAAGGTGGCCGTGCACCGGCTGCGGCGGAAGTTCCGAGACCTCGTGCGAGACGAGATTGCGCAGACCGTGGCAGCGCCCGAGGACATCGACGACGAGCTCAGACACCTGTGGTCGGCCGTTGGCCGATAGGCCCGCCGACTGCCTTGCAAAGCAGGACGGTGGAAATCTGAAAACTCCAGAAGCTCTACCCGCGCCCTGACTTCTGCGTCAACGGCCCGATTTGGGACGAACGACATGGTGCTCGTCCCAGGCCCATTAGCCCGACAGCGACTTGCCGTCACAGGCCGTCCGCCGGGCCCAACGCACATTACGAGACAATCGTGTGAACGTACGGCGGCGCGCGCGTGTGTCGAACGCGTACACGAACGCTGGCATGGCTCGTGATTGAGACACGGCCATGACCAACTAGTGTTCGTGTGCTCTTGACGTGTGTCGCGCTGACACTCGTCGCATCGATTGCCTCCGCCCAGGGCGTGCAGACGGGAACCCTCACCGGCACCGTGCGCGACCAGGGCAACCTGCAACTGCCCGGCGCCGCCGTCACGGTGACGTCCACGGCTCTCCAGGGCGCTCGCACGGCCGCCACCGACGCCAACGGCGTCTACGCGCTGGCCGGCCTGCCGCCTGGCGTCTACGCCGTCCGGTTCGAGCTGCCGGGCATGCGGACGACGGAAGTGACGCAGCGGGTAGACCTCGGGCGCACGGCGCGTGTAGACGCCACCATGCAGGTGGCGATCGCGGAGAGCGTTCAGGTGACGGCCACCGCGGCACCCGCGATCATCACCTCCACGCAGGGCGGCGCCAACATGCGAGCCGATGACGTGGCCAAGCTGGCCAGCATCCGCACCGTGTGGGGCCTGGCGGAACTCGCCCCCGGCCTGACGGACAACACGCCGAACCCGAACCAGCTGACGATTGGCGGCGGCTTCGCCTACGACAACCAGTTCCTGATCAACGGCGTGGACGTGGCCGACAACATCTTCGGCACGCCGAACAACCTGTTCATCGAGGACGCGCTGCAGGAAGTGCAGGTGCTGACGTCGGGAATCTCGGCCGAGTTCGGCCGCTTCGGCGGCGGCGTGGTGAACGCCGTGACCAAGAGCGGCGGCAACACGTTCGGGGGCGGCGCGCGCCTGAACTTCTACAGCCCGTCGTGGACCAGGGAAACGCCGTTCGAGACCAGCTCCAACATCGTGCGCCCCAAGGACGTGCAGCAGAACTACGAGTGGACCTTCGGCGGGCCGATTGCGAAGGATCGTGTGTGGTTCTTCACCGCGGGCCGCTGGCAGGACGCGTCCACCCCGGCGCCGCTGCCGGAGACGGGCATCCCCTTCTCCACCGAGACCTCGAACAAGCGCGGCGAGTACAAGCTCACGGCCACGGTGTCGCCGAACCACACCCTCCAGGGCAGCTACTTGAACAACAGCACCACCTCGTACCAGCCGCCAGTCAGCGGCACGATGGAGCTGTCGGCGATGGTCCACCGGCAGAACCCGAACAACCTGTGGGTGACGTCCTATCGCGGCGTGCTGCGCGGCTCCACGCTGGCCACGCGTGCAGGTGTCGGGCCGCCACTTCGGCGCGCGCAACGCCGGCGGCACGGAAACCGACATCCTCAAGTCGCCGTTCCGGACCCGCGGCGTGTCGGGCGTTCCGGCCAACCGCTTCTACGGCGCCCCCTACCTCGACTCGACCGACCCCGAGGACCGCAACAACCGGCAGGCCACGGGGTCGTTGAACTGGATGCTGACGTCGGCCCGCACGGGCACCCACGACGTCAAGGCGGGCTTCGAGAACTACGCCAGCCGCTACGTGGGCGGCAACTCGCAGACCGCCACCGGCTACGTGTTCCGCGCGGACTATGCCGTCGCCGGCGGCCGCCCGGCGCTCGACGCCCAGGGCCGCGTGGCGCCGGTCTTCCAGCCGGGGGTGACGCGCGTCGAAAACTGGCTGCCGAGCCGCGGCGCCGTCCTCGAGATCGTGACCAACTCGCTCTACGTGCACGACCGCTGGACGGCGGGGCCGCGGCTCACGCTGGACCTCGGCACGCGCTTCGAGATGGTGAACAGCGACGCCACCGGTGACATCTCCTCGGTGGACACGAACACCATCGTGCCGCGCCTCGGTGCCGCCTACGATCTGTCGGGCACCGGCCGCTGGGTCGCGCAGGCGACCTACGGGCACTACGCCGGCAAGTACACCGAGCCCAACTTCCAGGACAACACCGACGTGGGCAACCCGAGCCTGCTGACCTACGAGTACACCGGGCCCGCCGGCCAGGGCATCGACTTCCTGCCCGGCTTCGACCTGGCGAACTACTCGCGCCTGCTCAGCGGCAACTTCCCGACCGCCAACGTGGCGTTTGCCGACGGGATGCACTCGCCGGTCACGCGGGAGTTCACGCTCGGCCTGGCGACGCCGTTCGGCGACCGCGGCGCCGCCAAGGTCAGCTACCAGTGGCGCTCGGCGGGCAGCTTCATCGAGGACTTCATCGACGATCCGTCGGCCGACGGCAAGGTGACCGTGGTGCGCAACGGGGTCACGCTCGGCACGTTCGACCTTGTCGAGTTCCGCAACAGCAGCGTCCCGGTGCGCGACTACCAGGCGCTGCTCTTCCAGGCCAACCGGCGGCTGTCGAGCAAGTGGACCGTGGACGGGCACTGGACGCTGCAACTGCGCAACGACGGCACGTTCGAGGGCGAGGCCACGAGCCAGCCCGGCCTGTCGAGCACGTTCGGCAACTATCCCGAGATGACGTTCCTGGACCGCAGCGAGCCGTCTGGCCGCCTGAACGACTTCCAGCGCCACAAGCTGCGGGCCTGGACGACGTATGCGATGGACTTCGCGCGCTTTGGCGCCCTGGATGCCAGCGTGCTCTACCGCTACAACTCGGCGCTGACCTACAGCCTGGTGGCCAACGGCGTGCCGCTGACGCGCGGCGCAGCGGGCGGCCAACCCGGGCTATGCGACGCCGCCGACGTCGCAGACCGTCTACTTCGGCGAGCGCGGCGCGGAGCAGTTCAACGACGCGCAGATGTTCGACCTGGCGTTCACCTACAGCGTGCCGGTGTTCCGGCAGGTGCGCCCCTGGATCAAGGCCGAGCTGTTCAACCTGTTCAACGACCAGAGCCTGGTGAACTACAACACCGTGGTCACGCCCAAGGTGGGTGGCGCGGTTGACGCCAACGGGCTGCCGACGGAGTACACGCCGGGGCGCGCCTTCGGCCGCGCCACGGCGGTGACGTCGTTCCCCCGCTCGGCGCAGAACTTCGCCGGGCAGAACCTGTACGCGCGGACGTTCTTGCTGTCGGCGGGGTTCCGGTTTCTAGTTGGTAGTTGGTGGTTGGTGGTTGGTCGTTCTGCTGCGGAGGAGATGGCCCTACCTGCCAGACTGCTGATCTACCAACTGCGGAACTACTAACTACCAACTACCAACTACCAACCGAGCGTAGAATCGGGCTCGGAATGACTCCGGAGCCGGTCGACGCCCTGCTGAGCCGGGTACGCGCGACGCGTGCGCAGGTGGACGCGTTCGTCGCGAAAGCCACACCTCGTAAGCAGCGGCTGCTGAACACGACCATCGTCGGCGGCGCCGTGGCCGCGGCGCTGACGGCGGTGCCGGCGGTGGGGGGCGCTCCGGTGACCTCGTGGCTCACCCAGGCGCTCGGCCTGGAATCCCCCGTGTGGCGCCTGCTGTGCGGAGCCGCCTCCCTGTCGTCCATCGCCGCCACCATCGCGACCACGACGCTCAAGACCACGCACCTCGAAGAGCACGTCGCCCGCGCCCTTTCCTGCCGCGCCCGGCTCGAAGCCATCGAAACCGGGATCGCGCTGGGGCACGCGGACGTGCGCCAGGCGACCACCGACTACCTGAAGTGCGTGGAAGACGCGGCCGTCATCGGCGCGTGATGGCGGGCCGCCTCGCCGCCGTGGCGTGCCTGGCCACGATTGTGACCGCGTCTCTCATCGCGCAGGCGGCCGCAACGACCGACGTCGAGCGTGTCGGACGGAACGCGCACCTATGCGGTGGCGCGCATCGTAGACGGCCGGGTGTCCGCGACGGCCCCGTGTGTGGCGACGGACGTCCCCCTCGAGCCGCTGGCGCTGAAGTCCGTCGTCGCGTGCCAGTGCCGGTGGTGGTGCCGCGCGCCGTGGCCGTGGGATCAGAGGAATGGAACCGGCTCTCGCCGATCATCCTTGGGCTGGCCGAACGCCGCGAACGTGAGCAGCGCCTGGTGCAGGCCACGACCGCGCGGGCCCCACGTTTCCTCGACTGGCTATTCGCCAGCGACGCGGGCGGCCGCACCATCTACTACTTCGAGGCGTCACGCCGGGTGCCCAGCGTAGCGGCGCCGGTGGACGTGGACGTGGACACCGACCCGCCCGGGACGATCCGCGTCGTGGTGTCCGGCTTTGCGCGCGGCGAGCCGGGCGGGCTGATACCGCTCGGCACCAAGGGCGAGCTGCGCTGGGAGCAGGACGGCTTGCCCCGCGGCCCGAATCGGCCCGATCTTCGCCCGCTGGGTGTCCTGGCGCTCCCGGGCGATCCGGTGTGGGTGATGGAAGGCCGCACGCCCGCGACCTCGTGGGTGCATCTCTTCGCGGTGGGCGCGCGCGGCACCGACCTGCGCGTCACGACCCGCATCGGCGGCTGTTGATCAGCGCATCCGGGTCAACGCCGCCTGCGACGGCATCCAGGAGCGAGCCCGGCGAGGAGGCAAGCTCGGCACGAAGTGCGGTGAGATCCTGCCGCGCCGTCGGCCTGCCGGCCCGCCTCGGCGTCGAGCAGCGCCGTGTAGTACCTGATGGTCTGGCGGCGCGAGGGGTCGCCGGCCATGAACTCGTCGAACGCCCACCGCAGCGTCGCCAGGTGATCGTCGGGCGAGACCGCACGCAGGAGCTGCAGACGCATGGCATCCCGGTGGGCGGGCAGCGCGAAGTAGTAGATCCCCCACATCGTCTGCGATTGCCGGGGCGTCAGCCTCTCTTTGGCGCGCCGCATCGCATCCGCCAGGCGTATGATCTCCACCTGCGCCCGGACGCTGGAGTCGTTCTGGTATGCCGCCCACTGCAGCGTTCGCACGGCCTCCACGGCACGATTGCCCCTGCAGCGCGGCGCCGAACAGCCTGGCCGCCTCGTCCACGTCGTCGCCGGTCCACAGCGTCCAGTGCGCCAGCATGGCGTTGGCGTAGGGGTTGTCGGCGTCGATCGCCAGCGCCTCGCGATAGCGGTCCTGCGGCCGCAGCGAGCGGTCGCCGTCGCGCCACAGCAGGAACGTGGCCCATCCCTGGTGCGCCAGCAGGTCCGCGCGGCGCGAGCCGCTGGAGCCGGGCAGGGCGCGGTCCACGATCGCGAGCGCGGGCTTCAGGGCCTCGCCGAAGGTCTTGCTCGTTTCGTCGCCTTGCACCTCGCGCAGCCACTGCATGGCCACGTCTTCCAGCAGGAGCCGGGGCTCGGCCGCCTCGGAGTCCAGCTGTCGGGCGGCCTCGAGCGTCTTGACCGCATCGCCGAACTGACGCCGCTGCCGCTGGCCCGTTGCCGTCTCGACGAGCGCCGCCACCTGGCGTGTCCGCTCCAGCCTGGCCGAGGCTGTCGGCGGCCACCCGCTGCCGTTCGGCCGCCTGGCCGCGATACCAGGCATAGCCGCCCAAGACGGCCGCCAGCAGGACCACGCCGGCCGTGACCGCGAGGGGCACAGGCAGCGGCCACCACGCCGCGGCCGCCAGCGATGAGCGGCGCCAGGCGATCGCACAGCCGCTCGACGTCGGCGTGGAACTCGGCGTGATCGAGCGTCGCGGTCTGCCGCGTCACCAGCGGCGCGAGCGGCGTCGGCAGCTCCTCCGCGCGCGGCAGCGGCGCGCCCTGCACCAGCACCGGCACGACCGGCACGCCGCGGCCGAGCGCGGCCTCGACCTCCTGCCGCACGAAGTCCGCGGGATCGTCGAGCCGGCGCGATCCCCGCGGCGTTGCGAATGTCCACCCACTGCCGGCCGATGACGACCAGCACCGCCGCGGTTTCCTTCAGCGAGCGCTGGAGCACCTGGACGAAATCGGTGCCCGGCTCGATGGTCTCGATGTCGAGGAAGACGCGGTCGGCGCCGAAGCGCTTCTGCAGGTGATCGGCGAGCCGTCCGGCCTCGCCGGCCGCATCGTCGCGGCGATAGCTGATGAAGATCCTCGCCGCCGGTCACGGCCGGAAGAACGTCAGCAGGCGCCCCGCCGACATCACGCCGATCCAGGCGGTCAGCGACACCCCGCCGGCCAATCGAGCGCCCAGCGGCGGCGTCGGCGTCCGCGCCGGTGCGCTGCAGCCGCTCGAACACGCGGGCGTAGAAGAACGCGACGTTCAAGCCCGGCCACCAGCATGCAGGTCACCTTGACGATGAACGCCCGGTTGTAGAGGTACTGGTCGGGTGTGCCGGACAGGAAGAAGAGTCCGGTGGACGCGTTCAGGATGAAGCCGGAGATCCCGAGCGGAATCAGGCGATGCAGCGCGGCGTAGGGAATGCCGCGCGCGAAGCCCAGCAGCCGCAGGTCGAAGACGCCGACAGTGCCGATCAGCAGCGACATCCCGAAGAAGTGCAGCGACTCCAGTACCGGCCACGCCCATTGCGACGAGCGCACGTACTCGCCCATCGGCGACTCGCGGAGAATCGGTTCGATCCACCGCGACGCCGGCGCCAGCCAGTCGAAGATCACCTCGAACACGGCGTCACCTCCCCCATGCCACCAGATCCACCATCAGGCGCGTGTGGGTGTAGGCCAGGAACCGGCCGGCGGCGATGCTGATCACCCAGCACGACAGGCAGGCCCAGGCCATGCGCCGCATGCGCGTGTCCGGTTCGCCTGCTGCCGGGAGAGACAAGCCGATCCGCCCGCGGATCTGGCGGACCAGCGTCACCGCGACGGCGATGAACCCCAGCTTCAGGTAGAAGAGCGGGTTCGTGAGCGCCTTTGTGGGATAGGCCAGCAGCAACAGCACGCCCGAGAAGGCATTGAGCCAGAACCCGCACCACATGACGGTGAAGTAGCGGCTCAGCGGGCCAAACGGCACGCCGCGAGCGAAGCCCAGCACCCGCACGTTGACGGCCACGCTGGATCCGACCAGAAACGCCAGGCCGACCGTGTGCAGGATGAGGACGAAGGGAAAGCCCCACAGCGACGGGGACTCTCGCAGCCAGATGCTCAGGCTCAGGTTTTCGATCGCCGCAAAGAGAGGGATCGAACAAGACAGGCACACTCTAGCAGCAGCGTCCCCGTGCGAGGGCCGTACAAACGTCAGGGCGGACTCAGTGACGCACCGAGCCCGCCCCTCCGAAGGCAATCTCCGCTTTCACCAAACCTGTCAGAGCACGGTGTCGGCGGTTGCTCCTCAAGCAGCATGTTGCGTGCCCGAAAGCATCGCCCGGCCGTACCGCGCCATTCCCTGACAATTTCGCGCAAGCGCACGCTCGTGCTAATGCCGGATCCGGCAGATTGAATTCGCCGGATCCGAACTCCCGAAGGTGACGCCTAGTCGCCGCCTCGTCCGCCACCGCGGCCGCCGCGCCCGGCCGCCGGCGCCGGCGCCGGATAGAACTCGGCCGCCTTCACCTCGACGCCCGCCGTGCCCTGCATCGCGGCGACGAAATCCTGCTGGTTCTTGTTCGCCGGCTCGAGGCCCTGCTGGCGATAGTGATACGGGTAGACCACGGCGGGCTTCACGGCCTTCATGCACTCGGCCGCTTCCTGCGGCGTCATCGTGAACGGCAGGTTCATGGTCACGAAGGCGACGTCGATGCCGGAAAGCGCCTTGATTTCGGGCGTGCACTCGGTGTCGCCCGGTGAGCAGGATCTTCTTGCCGCCGAGCGTGATCACGTAGGCGTTGCCGCGTCCCTTGGTGTGGTAGAACTGCCCCGGCGCCGGGCCACGCGTCAGGTTGTAGGCCGCCACCGCCTGGATGCTCACGCCGGCGACGGTCTTGGTTTCGCCGTTGGCCAGGATGGTCGTGGCCCCGGGGAACCGATCGGCGAGGGCCTTCGGCGCGACGTAGGCCGTGGTGGCCTTGCGCACCCGGTCGATGGCGCCCGGGTCCATGTGATCGCCGTGGATGTCGGTCACGAGGACCAGGTCGGCCGGCTTGGCCTTGGCGAAGTCGGCCAGGTTGGACGGATCGACATGGATCACCTTGCCGCCGAACTCGATCTGCACGTGCGCGTGGGCCATCGGCGTCAGCTCGATGGCGCCCCCGGTGGCCGGCACGGTATCGGCCGACATCGCCCCGCCAAGAACGAGAAATAGGGCCAAAAGCCCCGCACACAGTCGCATGCCTTGCCCCCTGAATCGCCCGCACGACCGGGGCCCCCGGCGCGCGTTCTTTGCGCGCTGGGGTGGCGATGTGTCGGGCCAAAAAGACAACGCGCGAATTCTACCCCTGTTTGGCGGGCCTGTCGGCCGCCGAGCCGGACCCGCCTTGAGCCCGTGCCGGGCCGGAGGGTACAATGCCAGTCAGTCATGTACGCCTGCTGTCGCTGCTGCTGTTGTACCAGGACCGACAAGGTCCCCGCGGCGACCGTCCGGCTGCTCGGCTGATTCCACGACACGCGAGCACAAAGGCGAGATTGGAGCCCGGGGACGACAAGTCTTCGGGCTTTTGTGTTTTTGGGACCTGACCAAGAGGGTTCGCACCAGCGACTTATGAGCGTTGCCACAACCGCCACCGACACCGGGCTCCAGCTCGACCACCTCAAGGCGCTCGAAGCCGAAAGCATCCACATCATGCGCGAGGTGGTGGCCGAGTTCGAGCGCCCGGTGATGCTGTACTCGATCGGCAAGGACTCCTCGGTGCTGCTGCGGCTGGCGCAGAAGGCGTTCTACCCCGGGCCGATTCCCTTCCCGCTGCTCCACGTCGACACGACCTACAAGTTCAAGGAGATGATCCAGTTCCGCGACGACATGGCGCGGGAAGTGGGTGCGCGCCTGATCGTGCACACCAACCAGGAAGCGATTGCCGACGGCACGCAGCCCGTTCAAGGTCGGCACGCAGCGCTGCTGCGGCCTGCTGAAGACGAAGTCGCTGCTCGACGGCCTTGCAGGCCGGCAACTTCGACGCCGCGATCGGCGGCGCGCGCCGCGACGAAGAGCGGTCGCGCGCCAAGGAGCGCATCTTCTCGGTGCGCGATCCCAACGGCCAGTGGGACCCGAAGCGCCAGCGCCCGGAGCTGTGGAACCTGCTGAACGCGCGCATCCGGCCGGGCGAGAGCATCCGCGTCTTCCCGCTCTCCAACTGGACCGAGATCGACGTCTGGCAGTACATCCACCTCGAGAACATCCCGATCGTGCCGCTCTACTACGCGAAGGAGCGCGCAGGTGATCGTGCGGGGCGCGTCGCTGGTGGTGCAGGAGCAGCCGTTCGTGGTGACGATGCCGGGCGAGAAGCTGCAGACGGTGAAGTGCCGGATGCGGTCGCTGGGCTGCTCGCCCTGCACCGGCGCCATCCGCTCGGACGCCGACACCGTGCCCAAGATCATCGAGGAGCTGATCGCGACGCGGCAGTCGGAGCGGCAGCTCCGCATCATCGACCACGACCAGGACGGGTCGATGGAGATCAAGAAGCGCGAAGGGTATTTCTGATGAGCCGAGCACGCTGGGCGCGGCCGGGGGCCTGCTGCGCATCTGCACCGCTGGCAGCGTGGACGACGGCAAGAGCACGCTGATCGGCCGGCTGCTCTACGACTCGCAGTCGGTCTACGAAGACCAGGTCACCTCGGTCGAGAAGGCGTCCAAGAACCGCAACGCCGGGCCGATCGACTTCTCGCTCTTCACCGACGGCCTGCGCGCCGAGCGCGAGCAGGGCATCACCATCGACGTCGCCTATCGCTATTTCGCCACCGCGCGCCGCAAGTTCATCCTCGCCGACACGCCCGGCCACGAGCAGTACACGCGGAACATGGCGACCGGCGCCTCGACCGCCGACGTCGCCATCCTGCTGGTGGACGCGCGCAACGGCGTGCGCACGCAGTCGCGGCGCCACGCACGCATCGCCCGGCTGCTGGGCATCAAGGACTTCGTGCTCGCGGTCAACAAGATGGACCTGATGGACTTCGACCAGGAGGTCTTCGACCGCATCGTGGACGATTTCGAGCGACCTGCTGTCCGGCGCGGCGGTGCACGCCATCCCGATGAGCGCGCTGAACGGCGACAACGTGATCACGACCAGCGACCGCACGCCGTATTTCACCGGCCCGCCGCTGCTCGAATATCTGGAGACGGTGCACGTGCACCGCAACACCACCGCGGCGCCGTTCCGGCTGCCGGTGCAGATGGTGCTGCGCCCCGACGACGTGTTTCGCGGCTATGCCGGCCAGATCGTCTCGGGCACGCTGCGGCCCGGCGATCGCGTGACCGCGTGGCCCTCGGGCCGGTCGGCGCACGGTCAGCCGGATCGTGACCTACGACGGCGACGTGGCGCTGGCGTTTGCGCCGATGTCGGTCACGGTGACGCTCGACGACGAGATCGACATCAGCCGCGGCGACGTGCTGACCATGGACGAACCGTTCGTGGGCCAGCGGTTCGAGGCCGAGATGGTGTGGATGGACGAGCGGCCGCTCGACCCGACGCGCGTCTACCTGCTGAAGCACGGGCCGCGCACGGTGACAGCCGAAGTCAACCATCCGCTGGTGCTGAACCAGATCGGCAACGTGCAGGTGTCCACCGCGCGCCCGCTGGTGTTCGACCGCTACGCGCGAGAACCGCGGCACCGGCGCCTTCATCCTGATCGATCCGGCGACGCAGTTCACCTGCGGCGCCGGCATGATCACCGACCCGATTCGCGAGGCCGGGGCCGCGCACGGCGCGCCCATGAGCTTCGCCGAGCGGCTGGCGCGGATGGCGCGGCACGCCGCGTCCGACGAGGACGCGACCGAAGAAGTGCGGCGGGCCCTGGAGGAGATGCTGACATGAGCGAGCGCACAAGGCGTCGATCCACGCGCGGTGATCGCCTCGGCGCTGGACGGCGCGCAGGCGCCGTGCATCACGTCGAGCTTCCAGGCCGAGTGCGTGGTGCTGACGCACATGCTGCGCGAGCTGCGGCCGGACCTTCCGGTGCTGTTCCTCGACACCTTCCACCACTTCGCCGCAGACGCTGGCGTATCGCGACGAGCTGTCCGCGAAGTGGGGCCTCAACCTGATCAACCTGCGGGCGGCGGCGCCCGACGTCGGGCTGTGGCAGAAGGAGAGCACCGAGGCGTGCTGCAAGCGGCACAAGGTGGAGCCGCTCTTCGCGGCGCTGGACGGCTACGACACCTGGTTCACGGCGCTGCGCCGCGATCAGTCGGCCTCGCGCGCCAACCTGCAGGAAGTGGAACCGTTCAAGCTCAGCTCGGGCAAGACCATCTCGCGCGTGGCGCCGCTGGCCGGATGGACCGCCAAGGACGTGTGGCGCTACGCCGCCGACCACGACATCCCGCTGCTGCCGCTCTACGACGAGGGCTTCACCAGCATCGGCTGCGAGCCGTGCACCGCCGCTGCCCTTCGACCCCAACAACCCGCGCTCGGGGCGCTGGCAGGGGCAGAAGCTGGAATGCGGGATTCATATCCAGGCGCGCTAGTTCAGCCTCCGGGCTCCGGGTCTCCAGTGCCTGCAGGGCGGACGCTGCAGATCTGCTGGCGCAACTGCAGAGCCTGGAGCCTGAAGCCTGAGACTGAAGACTACGACGCTTGCTTTATCGGTCTTACATTTAGTAATATCGACCGCGTGGCCGAGACGCCCTCCCCACGCTGCCCCCGAAAGAGCGGCTGATCCTCGAGCTGCTGGTGTCGTCCGGCGCGCTCTACGGCCTCGAGCTGGTGGAACGCTCCGAGGGCGGCCTCAAGCGCGGCACGGTCTACGTGACGCTGGGCCGGATGGAAGCCAAGGGCTTCGTCACCTCCGAACAAGAGACTTTGCCGGAAGGCGCCATCGGTCTGCCCCGCCGGCGCTATCGGCCGACCGGTCTGGGCGAGCGCGCGCTGCGCGCCTGGAGCCTGTTCACGCAAGAGCTTCGGTTGGAGGTGCAGTCATGAGTGCCAACGATGGCGTTCGCGTCCCTGGCCGGCTGCTGCTGCGGGTCGCCTCCTTCTGCTTCGACGAGCCTGCGCTGACGACGATCATCCAGCCGGCAATCGCCGACTTCCAACGCGAGTGTGCACGCAGGCGGCGGCGCGCGGCTTCGCCGTGCGCTTCCGCGGCTACGTGGCCCTGGCCAAGGTGCTGGTGCTGGCGCTGCTGGTTCCAGGCGCCGGCGCCGGCGCACCGTTGACCTCGCTCCTGCTCGGCTCGACGGCGGCAGCTCGCTGGCGCTGCTGGCGCCGCTGCTCTTCGCGGCGGTGTGGCCGATCTTCGGCGTGTTCGTCGTCGGCGCGATGGTGGCGGGCCTGGCGCTCGCCGTCGGGCTGCGCGCCTGGAACAGCCAGCATCCGACGGCCGTGGCGTGCACACGGCGGATCTACGGCAAGGATCCGGAGATCAACATCTCGTCCGTCCCGGTCGGCGGCAACATCGGCGGCTTCTTCTTCGTGCTCGCCAGCTCGCTGACGATCCTGCTGGGCCTGCCCGAGCTGCGCGGGTTCGTGCTGGGCGCGGTGGTGGTGGCGGCGCGCTGGCGTGGGGGCTGTTCGCCTGGCGGCGCTCGCACGACGGCTCGTCCGTTACAGCCGTCGTCCTGCACTGACGACGAGCCGCCAGGCAACGCGGCGGCACGCGGGTCAGTTCCTGTCGACGTGAAACGCGTAGAACTTGTCGTTCCCCACGCCGCCAGTACGCGCGTAGCCGGAGCCCCAATAGACCGTCCCATCGACCACGGCCGGTCCGGCCACAACGGAACCACCCGCCGGATACCGCCAGAGGATGTCGCCGGTCTTCGCGTCGAGTGCGTACATCTGGTCGCCGGTATGCGCCATCGATCCCCCGTACACGACTCCGTTGGCCACAGTTAACGCAGCGAGATCAGGCGCCCCCTGCGGGTCCGGGGTCTGCCAGAGAATCTCTCCCGTCGAAGGATCGAGCGCTGCCCACGAGCCACCCGTAATGACTTCGCCCGACGGCAGCGTGTACGCCTGGCCCGTATTGTGGCCAATGGCCGCGTAGATACGGTCGCCGTCATATGCGGTGCCCCACTGGATGCCGCCGGGATCCGAGCCAGGTCCTACCAGCGTGCTCCACAGATATTCCCCGGTTGCCGCATCGAGCAACCAGTACAGCCCGGTCTTCTGACCGATGCCAACGACGCGACGCTTGTGCTTGTCGATGCGGGTCGTAAACACATTGGCACCAGACCCGGCGAAATCCCAGACGCTGAACAGGTTCGCCGGCGCGCACCAGGTCACTTCCGGCGGCAGGTTGCCGCACGCCAGCTGTCTAGCGTCGGCCCCCGCGCCGCGAAACGCCCAGCGGACTGCGCCGGTCCGCAGGTCGAATGCAATCACGGAGTTGAAGTAGGCGCCGCCCGGGAAGCACGCCTCGCTCCAACCGCCCGGCTGGCTCGCAAGACACGCGCTGACATTGGCAGGTTGCGTGTACAGCTGACCGGCAGCGCCGTACACCAGACCGTTCTCGACGTCGATCGCCGGAGGGTTGACGAAGGCGCCGCCCGCGAAACCGCCCGGGACCCCGCCGTTGTCGGGGAGAACGAAGCTTTGCCAGATGACTTGTCCGGTCGCAGCATCGAGGGCCAGCATGCTGCCACGGAAGATCTGCCTTGCCGGACCGCCCCCCGCCGACGATGTGGAGATGTAGAGCCGGTTGCCGAGAATGACGGGCGACGTGGTCACGATCGTGTTCGGGTTTGGATCCAGCTCGGTGATCCACCGCACATCGCCGGTTGCCGCGTCAACGCCCATCATGTTGCCGTTCAGGTCGCCGACATAGACCAGCCCGTTCGCGAGGACCGGGCTCGTGCGCGACACGGAGTTCGGAATGCTGTTGTAGTCGGCGACAGGCGAGGAGATGTCCTGGATCGGATTGCGAAGGCCTACTCGTGCCGGGGGGTTGCGGATACCTCAACGCCGTGTCACGACCGTTCTGACGTCGTCGCCGAAAGGGTCATCGCACGCCGGATTCGCCTCTCGAGGCGGACCCGGCCGGACGGCCACCAGGGGCGAGTGTAGAGGCCGTGACCCGCTGGGCCTCCAGCGGGTCCGGCATTCGAATCCAGCGCGGCCTCCTGTTTGCGCGCGCCGGAAAGGATGCCGGCCATCCCGATGTTTCCTTCATGGCACGCGTATTCGAGCAGCGGATCGTTCGTGCGCTTGAACAGGATCCGGGCAGTCCAGGGACGCGTCCACGTGGTGGGATCGGTCATCGTCGCGTCGTACTGCAGCGTGTCCTCGGCCACCCGGGTGAAGCGCTCCACCAGGTGCAGACCGCTCGATGAACCCTGGAAGTTGCTCTTCGGCGAGAACCCCTTGGTTTCGACCACCAGCGTGTCTCCATCCCAGCGGCCGCGCGAGTCGCCAAGCCACTGAGGGATCGCCCTCGGCAGGTGCGCGCGGCCGTCCAGCGCGATGACCCGCGCGTCATGGATGGTCTCCATCGAGAACACGACGTGGCTGGGGGACTGCACGATCTGGTAGACGCTGCTGTAGGCGGCCTGGAACCGGGGCACGCCGAAGGTGACGCATCGTTCGGTCAGGCCGCGGTTCTGGGGACCGTCCGCGGGGTGGAGTCGGCGTTGTTCGGCCAGCGCCGCGCGGCGCGCCTGCGCCTGGGGTGTTTCAGCGGGGACTCTCCCGTCCGGCGGATCGATGATGAGCGACGTCCGATGGTCGATATCGCGGCCCGGCAGCCAGAACCCGTTGTAGTTGCCCGTCTGGGTATCGTGCGAGGCTGGTTTCTGCTGACCGGCGAGGACGTCGAGGATCAGCTCGTCCCCGAACAGGGCGTCCCCCTCCGCCTCCAGCTGCCGGCTCGCTTGCCGCAGCTGCTCCACTTCGGCGTCGGTCAGCGTCGTCTTGTTGGCCCACGCCGCCGGCCGCTGCAGCGGCGTGATGCTGTCGTTGGTCCACACGCCTTCGAGATCCGGCTGTCCAAAGGCATTCCGCGGGGCGGTGTACGGTCTGGCGGCGGACGCACTTCGCCCGGGCCCCTGCGCGCTCGATACCAGGACCATGCATGCGAGGCCAATCGACGTCAGCAGCGTGATGTGTCGTCTAGTCATGGTGGAAGCCTGCATAAAAAGCCCTGCCGCCGAGTCTATCGCCGATCCGACCCACCGGCTTCGAGAATCGCCCGCTCTATACTTGCTCCTCGGGGGACGCACTGTGAACAAGACGCGACAGGGTTTGAGCACGGCGATCGGCATTGTGATCTTCAGCGGCATCGTAGCAACGCAGCAGCCACAGGCACCTGCCGCGCCTGCGGCAGCCCCGCCGCCGGCCGCCCCCGCCGCGGGCCGCGGGCCGATCACGCCGGGCACGGAGAGCGGCTGGGCCACGTTCCAGACGCGGTGCGCCAGCTGCCACGGCAACCAAAACGTGGAGCGCGCGCCCTCGGCCGTCGCCATCCGCGAGATGACGCCGGAGCGCATCTACGCCGCGCTGACCACCGGATCGATGCAGGCGCAGAGCCAGGGGCTCAGCGACGCGCAGAAGAAGATCCTGGCCGAGTTCATGTCGGGCCGCCCGACCGGCAGCTCTGCGGCCGGGTCGGCCGCCACGATGCCGAACAAGTGCACCACCAATCCGCCGATGACCGACCCGGCGGCGTCGAGCGGGTGGAACGCCTGGGGCAACAACGGCGCGCAACACGCGATTCCAGACCGGCGGCCGCGGCCGGCTTGACCGCCGGCGCAGGTGCCCCGCCTGCGGCTGAAGTGGGCGTTCGGCTTCCCCACCGGCGTCTCGGCGAACGCCCAGCCATCGGTCGTCTCCGGCCGCGTCTTCGTCGGCAGCGACAACGGCTACTTCTACTCGCTCGACGCGCGCACCGGCTGCGTCTACTGGTCGTTCGAGGCCGGCTCCATCATCCGCAACGCGCCGACCGTCGGGCCAATCACCGGCCAGGGCGCCGCCCGCTACGCGGTCTACTTCGGCGACGGCCACGCCAACGTCTACGCGCTCGACGCGCAGACCGGCCGGCAGCTGTGGAAGACCAAGGCCGACCCGCACGTGGTCGCGCGCATCACCGCCGGCAGCACGCTCTACGGCGGCAAGCTGTTCGTGCCCGTGTCATCGTCGGAGGAGTTCAGCAGCGGCAACCCGGGCTACTCGTGCTGCACGGCGCGCGGCAGCGTCGTGGCGCTCGACGCCAACACCGGCAAGGAGATCTGGAAGGCCTGGGTGGTGCCGGAGGAGCCCAAGCCGTGGCTGACCCAGCCGAACGGCGTGGTCCTGTACAAGCCCGCCGGCGGCGCGGTGTGGAACGCGCCCACCGTGGACCCGGTGCGCGGCGCGGTCTACTTCGGCACCGGCGACGCGACCACCGGTCCCCCCGCCGTCACCACCGACGCGATCATGGCCGTGGACATCAACACCGGGAAGCTGCTGTGGCACTACCAGGCCACCGAGGGCGACGTGTTCATGGGCGGCTGCAACGGGGCCGAGAAGAGCCCGGCCTGCCCGACGCCGATGGGGCCGGACATGGACATCGGCAACTCGCCGATCCTGGTGAACCTGCCGGACGGCAAGCGCGCGGTGCTGGCCGGCACCAAGTCAGCCGACGTCGTCGCGCTGGATCCCGACGCGAGCGGGAAGCTGCTGTATCGCGTGAACGCGGCCGGCGGCCAGACGGGCGGCACCCGCTTCGGCCGCGGCACGATCGTGTGGGGCGGCGCCAGCGACGGGCAGCGCGTGTATTACGGCATGGGCGGCGCGGGCCTGGCGGCCCTGAACCCCGCAACCGGCCAGTCCGCCTGGACCTTCACGCGCGCCGGCGCGCACGGCCGGCGGACGCGGCGCCGGCCTGGGCGCGGCGCCAACCGCGGTGCCCGGCGTGGTCTTCGAGGGCGCCTCGGACGGAATGCTCTACGCGCTGTCGGCCACGGATGGATCCGTGCTGTGGTCGTTCGACACCGCGCAGCAGTTCGAGACGGTGAATCGTCTGCTGGCCAAGGGCGGCGCGATCAGCGTGTCGGGCGCCGTGGCGGTGAACGGGATGCTGTTCGTGGGATCGGGCTATGCGGTGGGCAGCGGCGCCTCGGGCGGAAATGTGCTCCTCGCTTTCGGAGTGGACTGATTCTGGAGCCGGCCTGGAGGGCCTGGAGCCTGGAGCCGGTTCTATTCGCCGCGGCGCCTGTCCTTCGTGCGGCTCTTGCCGCGGCGGTCCTTGCCCGTGCGGCGCTCGAGCGTCGGCGTCACTTCGTAGCCGGTGTTCAGCAGACGGCGTTCGGCCATGGACTGGAATTCGACCAGCTCCAGCGGGTCCTGGAACTCGTGCGTGGTGACGACATCGCGGGGGCCCTTGACCACGAGCTGCAGCCCCTTCTTGCCCGTCACCTTGGTTTCCCACCGCACCGTGCCGAACTCGCCCACGAACATCCGCACGTTTGGCTTGTCCACAGACCTTCTTCCTTTCGCCAGACTGTTTCTCGGTTGTCGGGCAGCCGTGTGCCAAAGCGTGCACCGGAGCACGGCCGTCGGCGAGGCTGGCGAGTACATCGCAAGGGGCGCGCCAGACGGCCGGCGCGCCCCTGAAAACGGCTGAGCAGTTCCGCTACTTCGCGGCTGCGGACTTGGCCAGCGGCCAGAAGCCGAAGTAGGCCGCCAGGAAGATCAGGAACGGGAACGTGACGCTGAGCAGCGCGTTCGCCAGCCAGATCTCGTACTCGTATCCCGGCGGCCCCGACGGCAGCGCGCCGGTGAGCGTCGGCGCCAGCGCGCCGTAGACCGCGGCCAGCACCTGACCGATGACAATCGCGGCGATCACGTTCGCCACGCCTTTCACCGGCTGCGCCATCTTGGCGAACAGCGAGTTCTGCAGCATGTTCAGGACGATGATGGTGCCGAAGATGAACGGCACCGTGACCCGCGTCAGGAAGATCATCGGGTCGGTGCCCATGCCGACGACGCCGATCTGGAAGGCAATCGCCGCCAGCACGATCGAAATCACCAGCCACACGATCCCCAGGACCGGCTGCTTCATGATCCCCGGCTGGGTCGTCAGCGGCCACAGGTCGAAGTGGATGACGAAGAACATGCCCGCCAGCACGGTGACGTAGAACACCATCGCCATCACGCCCATGAACATGCCCTTGGGCGCCGACGCCAGGTAGACCGGCGCGCCCTGCAGGAAGTCGTAGTTGAAGAACAAGCGGAACACCACGTAGGTCACCACGTAGGCGGCGATCAGCGTGACCAGTCCCGCCGACCACCGGGTTCTTGAACAGGGTCGTGAACGGCCACCCGCCGAAGATGATGCACAGGTAGAACGTGGTCGGCACGGCGATGATGACGAAGTGCGCCGGGATCGGGCCGGGCGGCCGCACGCCTTCACCCGCCGCGGCGAGCGCCAGCGGAAACACGATGGCCGCAACGGCGACGGTCAGGGCCAGCAGCGCCAGGCCCTTGGCGGGCTGGCCCATCTTGGCCAGAAACGGCGGATTGGCCCCCCACAGCACGACGGCCATCACCTGCATCGGGATCAGGCAGAGCGTGAAGAACGTGACGTCGCCGGCGAACGAGGGGAAATCGAACAGCGAGATGAAGCCGAGCGAGATGGCGATCGCGACGAGCGACGCGGCGATGCCCAGTCCGGGTTGTGCCACACGAACCTCCGATGTGTGCGCCACTCTCGAGGCCGTGGGCTCCGAGAGGCGCGCGCCATGATAGGCGGTGGCGCGGCGCCGGTCTAGCGCCTTTCGGCGCCGTTTCAGTTGGTCGTTGGTCGTTGGTCGTTGGTCGTTCGTGCTATCGATGCGCCGCGCATCAATAGCAGGGAACGACGACTAACGACTAACGACCAACGACCTAACTAGATCTTCGCCCCCAGGTACGCGCAGACGCGCAGCACGTCGGCGAACACGCCGGCGGCCGTCACGTGCGGGCCCGCGCCGGGGCCCTGGACGACCAGCGGGTTGACGTCGTAGCGGCTGGTGACGAAGCGCACCACGTTGTCGGTCAGGTTGATGTTGGCGAAGGGGTGCGAGCGCTCCAGGCGCACCAGGCCCACGGTCGCCTTCCCCGACGCGGCATCGAGCGCGGCCACGTAGCGCAGGACCTGGTTCTGCGCGCGGGCGGCGGTCGAGCTGCGCCATCATCGGCGCGTCCAGCTCGTCGAGCCGGGACATGAACTCGTCCACGCTGCACCCGCTCAGCGACGGCGGAATCAGGCCTTCCAGCGCCACGTCCGCCAGTTCCAGCCGCATGCCCGAGCTCGCGCGCCAGGATCACGAGCTTGCGGGCGACGTCGGTGCCCGACAGGTCGTCGCGCGGGTCCGGCTCGGTGTAGCCCTTCGCCTTGGCGTCGCGCACGATGGCCGAGAACGGCTGCGCGCCGTCCCACACGTTGAACAGGTAGGCCAGCGTGCCCGAGAAGATGCCCTCCACCTGGCGGATCTCGTCGCCGGTCTCGCGCAGGTCGCGCAGCGTCTGCATGATCGGCAGGCCGGCGCCGACCGTGGCTTCGTACAGGTAGTGGGCGCCGCTGCCGCGGCGCGCCGCCTGGACGCTGGCGTAGAGCGTCAGCGGACCGCTGTTGGCGCGCTTGTTGGGCGTGACCACGTGGATCCCGGCGGCCAGCCACCGCGGATACAGCGCGGCCACCGTCCTCGCTGGCCGAGCAGTCGATGATCACGGCGTGCGGGATGTGGTCGGCGTGCACGTGCTCTTCGAACGCCGCGACGTCCACCGGCGGCCCGGCGGCGAGGTCGGCCTGCCAGGTGGCTTCGTTCACGGCCGGCTCGGCGAGGAGCATCCGCTTCGACGTCATCAGCGCGCGGATCCGCAGATCCAGGTTGAAGTCGGCCAGCAGCCGCGGCACCTGCGACCACATCTGGTTCAGCAGCGTGCGGCCGACCACGCCCGGACCGACGACGCCAATCGACACCGTGTGCGGCGACAGGTAGAAGGCGGCGTGCGCCGCGCGCAGGGCGCGCGTAATCTGCTTCTCGTCGATGACCACCGAGATGTTGCGCTCCGACGATCCCTGCGCGATGGCGCGCACGTTGACGCCGGCGCCGGCCAGGGCGGCGAAGACCTTGGCGGCGATGCCAGGCGTTCCGGCCATGCCGTCGCCGACGACCGACAGGATGCTGCACGCCGCCAGCACGTCGACGTTCTGGATCTGCCCATCGCGCAGCTCGGCGGCGAAGGCCCGCCGCACCGTGCGCTCGGTGCGCTCGGCGTCGGCCTCCAGCACGGCGAAGCAGATCGAATGCTCGGAGCTGCCCTGCGAGATCAGGATCACCGAGATGCCGTCCTCGCGCAGCGCGCCGAACAGACGCTGGGCGGTGCCCGGCACGCCGATCATCCCGGCGCCCTCCAGGTTGATCAGCGCCACCTTGTCGATGCTGGTGATGCCCTTCACCGCGTGGGTCGATTCGGGCGTCGCGCAGATGAGCGTTCCCGGCTTCTCGGGCGCAAACGTGTTCCGGATCCAGATCGGGATCTGCTTGGCCACGGCCGGCGCCATCGTCTGCGGGTGGATCACCTTGGCGCCGAAGTACGCCAGCTCCATCGCCTCGTAGTAGGACAAGGCGTCGATCACGCGGGCGTCGGGCACGCGGCGCGGGTCGGCGCTCAGCACGCCGTCGACGTCGGTCCAGATGTGGATCTCCGAGGCGCTCAGCAGATCGCCGAGGATCGAGGCGGAGAAGTCGCTGCCGTTGCGCCCGAGCGTGGTCTGGATGCCCTGCGGGTCACGGGCGATGAATCCGGGCACGATCAGCGTGGTCGCCGTCTCGGCGCCGACGACGCGCTGCGCCTTGGCGCGAGAGGCCTCCCAGCGCACGGCCGGGCCCAGGTGCCCCCACTCCACCTCGACCATGTCCCGCGCATCCACCCAGCGGACGCCGGGCCGCCGGCCGCGCGCCACCAGGGCGCGGGCAAAGAGGCGGCGTGGACCACAGCTCCCCGAACCCGACGACGAGGTCGCTCGTGGCGGGCGAGGCCGACCGCGCCAGCCGCACCGCCTGCAGCAGGGCGGCGACGTCCTGGCAGTCTGCGTCCAGCGCGCTCGTATAGGCCCGCGCCTCGGCTTCCGGGCACAGGGCCGCGGCCATGTCCGCGTGCCGCGTCCGCAGCCCCGCCAGCGCCGGCGCGGTGTCTTCCTGCCGCTCCGCGGCAGCCACCAGGGCCAGGAGCGCGTCGGTGACGCCCCGGCTCGCCGACAGCACCACGGCCAGGCGTCCGGCCGGCTCGCCCTCGATGATGGCCGCCACGCGCTCCATGCAGGCAGCGTCGGCCACGCTGGAGCCGCCGAATTTGAAGACGCGCCAGGCATCCTTGACCGTGTCTGTGGACCGGACCGTGTGCATATCTGCTTAAGTGTATCGGGCCGGACGACAAAAACCGTCGGCCCCGGCTCGTGGGTCGTGGGTCGTCCGGAGTCGTTAGCCGTGGAGCCGGAAGCCGGAAGCCTTATCGACCGGCGGAGGTCAGCGTCAGCTTCTGCAGGCCGGCACCGGTCTGGGCCACGTACAGATTGCCCTTGGAGTCGGTGGCGATCTGATGGCCGCCGTTACGGAGGCCCGCTGGCTTGATCGACCCGGCCAGCGTCAGCGACTTGCGATCGACGATCGAGATGTCGTCGCCGTTGCCCACGTAGAGGAACCGCTGATCGCGATCCGGCGAGAGGGTCAGGTTGCGCGCAAACGGCGTGTCGGCCTTGACCAGCTGCTTGAGGAACTTGCCCTCGAGCGTGAACGTCTGCACCCGCCGGTTCTCCCGGTCGGCCACGTAGACGATGCCGTCGCGGGAGACGCGCAGCGCGTGGACGATGCTGAAGTTCTTCGGCCCCGGGTCCTCGACCGTCTTCGGCGTCACCACCTCGCAGTGGTCGTCGTCCATCGGCCGCTCGCCGAACGCGCCCCACATCCGCTTGAAGGCGCCGGTGGTGGCGTCGAACACGATCACGCGGTGGTTGCCGTAGCCGTCGGCCACGAACACCTCGTTGGTCGGGGCGTGAACGAACGCGTCGGCCGCGCGGTGCACGTTCGCGGTATCGGCGTTGCCCTTGCTCTGGTTGCTCTTGCCGATCTGCAGCACCAGCTTGCCGTCGGGCGCCAGCTTCAGCAGCTGATCGTCGGCCACCGGCTTCAGGCCGGCGATGCCATTGGTGGGACAGTTGTTGCCGCCAATCCAGACGAAGCCGCGCGAGTCGATGTGGATGCCGTGCTCTCGCTCGGGCCACTCCAGGCCAGCCGTGGCGCCACCCCACCCCATCACGTAGTTGCCGGCGGCGTCGAACACCATCACCGGCGGTGCCGCCTTGGACGCGGCCTCGCCGGTGAGCGTGCGCGGACGGTGCAGCAGCCAGACACGATCCTGCGCGTCCACGGCGAAGCTCGACGGATCGCCCAGCCGCCACTGGCTCGGCACCTTCGGCCACGCCGGATCGACGACGAAGGTCGGCAGGCCGGAGCCCGATTGCGCCTGCGTGGTCACCTCGGCCAGACGCGCCGCGGCGCCGACCGCCAGGTAGCCGAGGACGGCCACCAACACGAACTTGCTCGAGACGCGTCGCATCGCGGCCCCTCCCTTTAGACGAAGACGCCGAGCGGAGCGAAGTTGCCCTTCAGGATCGCCGGGGCGTCGTCGCAGCCCAGCCACTCGCGAATCGCCGTCGCGTAGACGCGCCTGAAGTCCGTGGTCATCTTCAGGTTGCCGTCGTCGAGGTCGGTCAGGCTCGGCGGCGTGCCGTAGAAGCCGCCCTTCACGCCCTTGCCGATGACGAACATCGGCGTCGCCGTGCCGTGGTCGGTGCCGAGGCTGCCGTTCTCCTCGACGCGGCGCCCGAACTCGGTGAACATCACCACGGCCACCTCGCTGGCGCGGCCAATCCGCTCCATGTCCTTCATGAACCCGTGCACCGCGTCGGCCGTGTACATCAGCAGCCGGCTGTGCAGGTCCGCCTGCTGCACGTGGGTGTCGAACGAGTTGCCGGCGTAGCTGACGTAGTAGAGCCGCGTCGGCATCTTCGCGGCGATGAGCGCCGCCACGCGTTGCAGGTTGCCGCCCAGGCCGCCGCCGATGCCGTAGTCCACCGGCGTGCGATAGCTGGCGGACGCCTGGCGCACCACGTCGGAGCTTTCGGCGGCGTTGTGCGCGGCCGACGACAGGAACTCGAGCATCGGGTTCGACGTCGTGCGCGGCTGGCTCAACTGCTCCAGCGTGCTCTTCTCCGCGTCGGTGCCCTCGCGGCGGAAACGGGCCGGGATCGTCGAACACGAGCGGCGAGTGGCGGCCGCTGCGCACGGCCAGCGACTGCGCGCTGCCGATGTTGACGATCACGTTGCGCTCGGATTGCGGCATAGCGCTTGTCGGCCAGCCGCCCCAGCCAGCCCAGGGGCTCGCCGCCGTTGGGCACGCCGGTGTGCCAGAACCCCATCGACGAGAAGTGCGACAGGCTGGGATGGTCGTAGCCGCAGCCGTGGACGACCGCGAGCTGACCCTCCTTGTAGAGCCGCTCGAATCCCACCATCGACGGATGAAGGCCGAAGCCCGGCGCGACCTTGATGACGTCCTTCTCGGCGATGCCCAGCCGCGGCCGCGCGCGGTAGTAGGCGGCGTCCCCGTACGGCACCACGGTGTTGAGGCCGTCGTTGCCGCCCGACAGCTCGATGACGACGAGGATGCGCTCGGGATGGCGCTCGACGCTCGTGCCCTGCAGCGCCTGGGCGGCCAGCGCGGCCGAGGTGCGGCTCAGCACCAGCGGCAGCCCGGCGCCGACGCCGATGCCGTAGAGCCCGCGCGCCAGGAAGTCGCGGCGAGAGCAGTGGCAGCCGGACTGTGTGGTGGGGCGACATGCAGGCCTCCTCGAGAACCGCTAACCCACTTGATACTCGGGCGTGCTCAACACCAGATACAGCAGCTCCCGCAGCGACTCTTCCAGCTTCTCGCCGGGCTGGACGCGGGACGACCCCATCCGATCGCTCAGGAACTTCGCCAGGATGCCGCGTTCCTTCGCCGGCAGCGGCACCGACAGGAACCGCGCGGCGAAGTGATCCACCACCGCATCGGTGGTTTCGGCGCCGGCCGATCGGACCATCGCCGTCAGGTCGATACGCGCCGTCCGCCGCGGGATCAGCTTCGTCCGCTCCCACGCCATGAGATACCCCTTGTACCCGGCGTAGCGCGTGTTGTAGTCCTCGTCGCGCTCCACCATCATGTTCGACTCGGCCATCGTGCCGGTGTCGCCCTCTTCCTTGGTGGCGTCGGTGATGCTCATCCCCTGCGACAGCCGCTGGCCGACCCGCGAGTCGGTGGCCGACATCGCACGGTCGGGCGGCCGGAAGCCGGCCACGTCGGGGAACAGCACACCGCGCATCAGGTTGCCGCGGTTGAGCAGCGTGGAGGGCGTGATCCAGGTCCGGCCGCCGGCCCAGCCCGCCACGTTCGGCGGCTCGAACAGCGACTGCCCCAGGCTGGCCGTCATCCGGCCGAAGTCGGGGATGGTCGGAATCTCGCGCAGCCCCATCTTCCGGTAGGTGGAGACGACCAGCAGGACCGGGCTCTTGATCTGCACGCCCACTGAGGCCGGGCTGTAGAAGTCGCGCGACAGGAAGATGCGCTTCAGCAGCGGCTTCAGGTCGTAGCCGCTCTCGCGATAGGTGCGCGCCAACTCGGTCTTGACCGCCGGTGCGATCTCGTCCCGCACCAGAAACCGGTAGACCTTCGCGGTGATGAACTCCGCCGTGACCGGCTGCGCCAGGATGCGTGTTCGACGATGTCCTCGCCGTCGAGCGCGCCGGTCTTGCCGAGGAACGTCTTGGTGCCGGGATCGTGCTGCGCCGCGTCGAACTTGAAGTCCAGGACGTCGTTGGTCCACCCGGTAAAGGCGCGGGCGGCCTCGCGCACATCGTGTTCGGAGTAGTTGCCGACGCCCATGGTGAAGAGCTCCAGCAGCTCGCGGCCGAAGTTCTCGTTGGGATGGCTCTTGATGTTCTCGCCGTTGTCGAGATACACGAGCATCGCCGGGTCCTTCAGGATGCCGACGAGCAGGTCGCGGAAGCGCCCGGACGCCTGGGTCCGGAACAGCTCGTTCTGCCGCAGCATCATCCGGTAGTCGCGCACCTTGTTCTGGCCGGTGGCGAAGTGCCCGTGCCAGAACAGCGTCAGCTTCTCCTCGAGCGGCCGCTTGCTGGCCAGCATGCGGTTCGCCCACCACAGGCCCAGCCGCTGCGTCTCGATGCCGTTGGCCAGCAGCGAGTAGAAGAACTTGTCCACGACCGGCTGCAGCGGCGCTGCGTGCCCGGCGGCAGCACCGGCTCGCCCAGCCCCACGCCGCGCTCGCGCGCGATGCGGACGGCCTCGGCGCGGCTCGGCGGGAACGGGTCCATGCCGGGATCCCAGATCAGCGACTCGTCGAACGGCTGCAGGTCCTGGCGAATGGACTGGTAGTCCACCAGCTCGTTGACCGCCTGGCGAGGGGTCAGCTTGGCGAGCCGGGCGATCTCCTCGGGCGGCGCGCCGAAGCCGGCGCGCTCGATCAGGTGCGCCGCGCGGGCGTAGTTCCAGTCGGCTGGAGCGATGGGCGTGAGATCGTTCGCCCACGGTGCCGACGCGGGGTCCTGGGCGCTGGTGCGCAGCGTCGTGAGCGCCAGCACGGAGACGAGCCTGCTGTGGCGTCAACGCGGCGATCCGGACGACTTCTTCGGGCGGCGCGCCGAAGCCGGCGCGTTCGATCAGGTGTGCCGCCCGCGCGTAGTTCCACTCCGAGGGGGCCAGCGGCGAAAGGTCGTTCACCCACGGCTGGTCCTGGGCGCTGGTGCGCAGGGACGCAAACGCCAGCACCGAAACGAGCGCGAGCAGCGCGGCCGGAAGTCGAAGGCGCACCGGACCTCCCGAAAAGTGGCTGGATTATACCCCCCGTGGCCGCTTCAGGACTGGCCGGGACGAGGACAGGTAACATTAGGCCGAGGGAAGTTCACCGCCATGATCACGATTCGCAAGAGCAACGACCGAGGCTATGCCGACCGCGGCTGGCTCCGCTCCCACGCCACCTTCTCGTTCGGCGGCTACAACGACCCGAACTTCATGGGCTTTCGCGCCTTGCGCGTCCTGAACGAGGACCGCATCGCGCCGGGCAAGGGCTTCGGCCCTCACAGCCACCGCGACATGGAGATCCTGACCTATATGGTCGAAGGGAAGCTGGCGCATCGCGACAGCCTCAGCGGTCCGCACGTGTTGGGCCGGAACGAGCTGCAGGCGATGACCGCCGGCGATGGGATCGTGCACAGCGAGTTCAATGCGTCGGACACCGAGCCGTCCCATTCGATCCAGATCTGGATCGATCCGGTGGCTGAGGATCTCGCGCCCTCCTATCAGCAGGTCGGCTTCACGCCAGAGGAGAAACGCGGCCGGCTTCACCTCCTCGCCGGGCCCGAGTCGAGCGATTTGTCACGGACGGCCGTGATCAGGCAGCAGGCCCTGGTCTACGTCACCGATGTGGGCTCTGGCGATCGCGTGACGCACACGCTCGCGCCCGGACGGCACGCGTGGGTGCAGGTCGTCCGTGGCCACGTCGCGGTCAACGCGGAAGCGTTGAGCGAAGGCGACGGTGCGGCCATCAGCGACGAGCGCGAGGTGACCGTCTCGGGCGTCGGGGCGGACGGCGGCGAGATCCTGCTGTTCGACCTGGCCTAGGCGACGTCGTGGCGTCCGGACAAACTGCGGTTGTCGTCGCGTTCTCCTCGCGCTGCGGGGCCACCGAGGCGTTGGCCCTTGCCGCCGCGGTCGGCGCGGTTCAGGGGCGGGCACCCATTCGCTTGCGCCGGTTACCCGATGATGGCGCGCCGCCGCGCGCGCAGGATTCGCCTGAGTGTCGTGAGGCGCTGGCGCGGATGCGCAAGGAGTACGTCCCGCCGACGGAGGCCGACATCACGGGAAACGATGCGCTCATCCTGGCACCGCCAGCCGGGTCCACGACCGACTCGACGGAATGGGCAGAGTTCGTGAGCCTCTTGACCAGGCTGGGTTCCGCGGGGAAGCTGGCCGGCATCGTCGGCGCCGTTGTCGACACCGGCAGCGAAGACACGCGGCGATCGTTCTCGACCTTGATGGCGAGAGTGGGCTTTCGGAGCGTCGTGCAGGAGTCGGACCCGGGGGCGCACAACGCCCTCGACACGCGCGCGACCATGTGTGGCCGGCGCGTGGCTGGCAGCGCATCTCTTCGCTAGAGCATCCAGAGTAGGATGCCGCCCGTGAACGTTCCCTGTTTCGTGCCCCGTTTCGTTCTGGGCGTTGCGGCACTGCTGCTCGTCTCCGCTGGGGTGGCACGCGCCCGCCCACGCACAGGCGATCTCGGGTGAGGCGGTCTACAGCAAACGCTGCGCCAGCTGCCACGATCAGGTCAATCCGCGCATCCCGACAAGGGAATCGCTGCAGAAGATGCCGGCCACCCGCATCGTCCGCGCGCTCGACACCGGCGCGATGATGTCCATCGCCTTCACCATGCACCGCGACGAGCGCCTGGCGGTGGCCTCGTACCTGGGCACCTCCGACACCGTCGCCGGACCGAAGCCGAGCGCCTACTGCACGGACCGTTCGATCCGGCTGGCGGCGACGCCCGACCGTCGCGTGGAACGGCTGGAGTCCCGGCACCGACAACGCGCGCTTCCAGTCGCAGGCGGGCGGCTGGACTCCGCCTCGAGCAGGTCAGGAATCTCAAGCTGAAGTGGGCGTTCGGCTTCGAAGGCGATGCGTCGGCCTTCGCCCAGCCGACCGTGCTCGACGGCCATCTCTTCGTCGGCAGCGCCGGTGGCGTCGTGCACGCGATGCGCGCCGACACCGGGTGCTTGAAGTGGGTGTTCCAGGCGAACGGCCCGGTGCGGGCGGCGCTGCTCGCGGTGCCGGTGAACGGCCGGCACGCGTTGATGTTCGGCGACATGACCGGCTGGTTCTACGCCCTCGACGCCGAAACCGGGCGGGAATTGTGGAAGGTCCAGCTCGAGACGCACGATTCGACCCGTCTGACCGCGGCCGCCGCCGCGCACGAAGGGATCGTCTACGTCCCGGTGGCCTCCTGGGAGGAAACGCGCGCGGCCGACCCCGAGTATCCGTGCTGCTCGTTCAGGGGCAGCGTCGTCGCCCTTCGCGCGAGCGACGGGTCGCAGGTGTGGAAGACCTACATGGTGGACGTGCCCAGGGAGAACGGCAAGACCGACCGCGGCACGCCGCGCCTGGGTCCGTCGGGCATCGGCATCTGGACCACGCCCACCGTGGATGCGACGCGCCGGCGCCTCTATGTCACGACGGGCGACAACTACTCGTCACCCGCCACGGAGCTGAGCGACGCCGTGGTGGCCCTGGACATGGCCAGTGGCCGCATCGTGTGGTCGCAGCAGGTCACCAAGGGCGACGCCTACAACGGCGGGTGCGGTGCCGGTACGGCGCAGTGTCCGGCCGAGAAGGGGCCCGACTTCGACTTCGGGTCGCCGGCGATCCTTACGAAGCGCCCGGACGGACGCGATGTGCTGGTGGCTGGTCAGAAGTCCGGGATCGTCTTCGGCTTCGATCCCGACGCCGACGGCCGCATCCTCTGGCAGACGCGCATTGGACAGGGCGGCACCGGTGGGGGCATCCAGTGGGGCATGGCGTCCGACGGCCGGAACATTTACGCCGCGGTGGCCGATCCCGGACGCAAGCGCCAGAACAACCCGCTCGACCCACGTCGATACGCGCTGGACCCCAACACCGGCGGCGGCGTGTCGGCCCTCCGCATCATCGACGGCAGCCGTCAGTGGTTCTCCGAACCGATCCCGTGTGCCGCAGCTGCGCCCGTGGGCTGCAGTCCGGCGCAGCCGGCCGCGGTCTCCGCATCCCGGGCATCGTGTTCTCCGCGGCCTACGACGGCCACCTGCGCGCCCACTCCGCGGAGAACGGCCGCGTGCTGTGGGAGCATTTACCTGCGGTGGCCGATCCGGGACGCAAGCGCCAGAACAACCCGCTCGACCCACGTCGATACGCGCTGGACCCCAACACCGGCGGCGGCGTGTCGGCCCTGCGCATCGCAGACGGCACCCGCCAGTGGTTCTCGGAACCGATCCCGTGCGCGGCAGGTGCACCGGTGGGCTGCAGTCCGGCGCAGCCGGCCGCGGTCTCCGCGATCCCGGGCGTGGTGTTCTCCGCCGCCTACGACGGCCACCTGCGGGCCCACTCCGCGGAGAACGGTCGCGTGCTGTGGGACTTCGACACCATGCGCGACTTCGAGACCGTCAACGGCGTGAAGGCCAACGGGGGATCGATTGACGGCCCGGGCGCCGTCGTGGCCGGCGGGATGGTCTTCATCAGCTCCGGCTACCCGCGGAACGGCGGGGTGCCCGGGAACGTGCTCCTGGCGTTCGCGCCATAACGGTCCTCCTAAGGCGTGATTCTGGGCGGTGGCGACCTCAGCGGGGCGTGCGTTTCGCAGCCAGCAACCGGGCCAAGCCCAGCAGGGAGATGACCTCTACACCCAGAACCGTGTTGCCGTGCAAATGTCCGAAGTCTCGCTTGTCGCCTGTGGCGAAGAACTGACACTTCCCGGCAATGGCCGCGCAGAGCAAAGGGACGTCCTTTGCCTCAAGCGCCACAGGCAACGCGAACTGGGCAGATGGAACCAGTTCCAGACGCGTGTAGATTCCTCTCGAAACCCTCCACCCACTGAGGTCGCTTCAGCACCAGGTTGCGCTTCGCTTCCTGCACGGCAAGGTCGCTCGCCACGGCCGTTCCGCGCTCGAAGAGCCACTCGAGCAGCCGCGCGATGTTGCTGTCGGGATTGCTCGCTGAGAACAAGACGTTCGCGTCCAGGAAGACGCGCACGTCACCTTCGCTTACGCTTCGGCAGGTACGCGCCGATGGCCTTGTCGTCGCGGGCGAACTCCCCGAATACGCTGTTCGGTGTAGACCTCGAGCGGCACGCTGATGGCGGGACGCATCAAGATGCCCCCATCGGCCTCCTCGAGGATCAACTCGTCGTTCGCCTTCAAGCCAAGCGATTGGCGCAGCGCGGCAGGGATGGTGATGACGCCCCGCTCGTTGATGACGGCCTTGATCTGCATGAATGCAGTATATCAGTAATACTGTGCGTGGAGCGGGACCTCTGATGAGACGTTCATTTCCTCCCGATCGCAAACAGGGTGTGCGAGCCTCGGACGTACATCACGCCTTGCGACAGCGCCGGCGTGGCCATCAGCGTCTCGCCCATCGAGTTCGTCGCGACGTGCTTGAACGTCGCGCCCGCCGCGATGACGAGCATCTCGCCGTCTTCGTTCGACAGGTAGATCTTTCCGTCGGCCGCGACGGGCGACGCGCTGTAGCCGCTGCCGATGAGCGGCAGGCGCTGGCGATAGATCTCCTTCCCGGTGGCGATGTCGTAGGCGTCGAACACGCCGTTGTTGGCCAGCACGTACAGGACTCCGCGGTAGGCGAGCGGCGTCGGCATGTACGAGCCGCGGCCGGTCTTGCTCCAGGCGACGTGCGGCGCTCTCGGTCGCGCCGGCGGCCAGCGTCAGGTCGCCGCGCGCGCCGGGCCGCACGGCGAACACCGGCCGCTCCGGCGCGCGTCCGCTCGCCACGATGTGCAGACCAGTCGGCGAAGATCGGCGTCGGCGCGGTGATCTTCGAGCTGCCACCGAGCCGCCACAACTCCCGGCCCGGTCTTCGGATCGTAGCCGCGCATGAAGTTCGACGCGTTGGTGACGAGCTCCGGGCCCGGCGGTCGTCGTCGACGATCGTCGGCGTGCCCCACGACGGCAACTCCTGCCGATCCGTCTTCCACACCGTCTCTCCGGTCTCGGCGTTCAGCGCCAGCAGGAACGAGTCGGTCTGCGTGTCGCACTGCACGATCACCAGGCCGTTCCAGATGATCGGCGAGCTGGCCGGCCCCCACTCGTACGACGGGATGTCGTAGGCGCCCATGTCCACACGGCCAAGATCGACGGACCAGCGCAAGCCGCCGTTGAAGTCGTAGGCGTAGATGCCCTGCGACCCGAACCAGGCGACGACGATGCGGCCGTCGGTGGCCGGCGAGCTGCTGGCGTAGGTGGACTTGATGTGCCGCTTGTTGCGCGGCTCGCCTTGCGCCGCCGTTCGCTCCCAGCGGATCCGTCCGGTGCGCTTGTCGATCGCGTACAGCATCCAGCGATGCGCCGAGCGATCGTCCGACGCATCGCCGTCGCCGTAGAGACCGGGCTTGAACGTCGCGTCGGGCCGGCTGCTGATCGCGCTCGTCACGAAGACCACGTCGCCCCAGACGATCGGGCTGGAGTGCGCGAGCCCGGGAATCGGCCGTACGCCACAGGACGTTCGTGCCGGTCGCCGGACTCCAGTCGTCGGGCAGATTCTGTCCCTCGGCGACTGCCGGCCGCTTCGTGTCCGCGGAACGACGGCCAGTGGCCGGTGCCGCTCCGCCGGCGGCGGCAGTGCGCCCTTCGCCGAGCCGGGCGGCGCACGATGCGGCGCGCCGTCCATCGCCGGTTGAACCCCGGGCGGCAACCACTGGCTGCCGATCGAGAATCATCCGGCGGGGCTGTGCAGGCGTCCGCGATCAGCGTTGAAGCTGACCCGCGCGCCATCGATGGAGAAGGTGTAGCGCCCGGCGCCGGTGCAGTCCGTCTGGTCCGGTTCTGCGATTGGAGGGTCACTTCGCGGCCGCTCGTGGTCCAGGTGCCGGCCATCGACGGCCAGCCATCGCCCGACAGCGTGAACGTGCCCGCCGGATCGAAACGCAGCGTGAACGTCGCGGATCACGAGCGGCCCGCTCGGTAGCGATTGTTGCGCGGCAGGCGACGACGCGATGAGGGAAACGGCCAGTGCTGAGGCGAGAAACGCCACGCGTCCTTCGGTAAGCCGACATCACGGCATTATCGCAGGCTTCAGCAAGGTAGGCAGCATTAGCAGAGATTCAAGCACTGTCGTGTGCTCGATCTTCGCGCCCGCATGCGCGTCGAAGATTCGACGATGTCCTGATATGACCACTGATCGACGCGGTGATACGTAGTCGGTGACCCACGCCCTCAGCGTGGCCAGCATGGCGTTCTGCTGCTCCAGGGAAGCGTATTTGTGTGGCTCCCACGGCCGGCGCGCGTTGTTCGCGAGGCAGGCGTCCAGACCAGGATTCAAGAAGACCAGCTGCGTGCACTGCGGCGCGGCAGCCTCAACGAGCTCGCCGTAGCAACCCTCGATGACCCACCTCTCGTGCTGGGCCAGGAACTGCTCGAGCGACTGATGTATCGCCTTCTGCGAACGCAGCACCGCGATCTGACCAGGTTCCCACACCACGGAGTCGAGATCGAGATGAGCAAGGCCCTCCCGGTCCGCCAGCGCACGAGCGTACGTGCTCTTGCCCGAGCCCGAGTTGCCGAAGACCAGAACTCTCATCATTCCGGGGACTGGCGCACAACGAGTGTTCGCCGAACTCGACAGGCCACATGCGCGCGTAGCGGTTGCAGTCTATCGCGCCGGCTGCGCATCAGCTCCGGTTACCCGGTCGACCTTCGTTCCGCCTGCGTGGAGGCTTTCCTTGCACCGCCCTGACAAGCTGGGCTACCGTGCACCCGATCGGCGCCCGCCGACGTGGAGGAGATATGGCGCGCAATCGCTTGTTGGTCCAGGCGTTCACGTTGCTGACGACGGTTACGCTGGCGCTGCTGCATGCGTCGGCCCAAGGTCGAGGATCGACTCCAGCTCGGACTCCCGATGGAAAGCCAGACCTCGCAGGCACGTATTCGTTCAGCACAGTCACGCCGCTCCAGCGGCCGGAGGCGCTCGCGGGAAAAGCAACGCTCACTGACGAAGAGGCAGCCGCGTTCGAAGCGGCGGAGAACACGCGGCTCAACCGGGACCTGTTCGATCCCGAAAAGGGCCAGCCAAGCGCCGGCTATGCGCCGCGTTCCCAGGGCGGCGTGTTGTCGTACAACGAGTTCTGGTACGAGCGCGGCAACAAGCTGACCCGGGACAGGCGCACGTCGCTCATCGTCGATCCTCCGGACGGAAAAATCCCGTTGACGGATGCCGCGCGACGCAGAGTCGCCGACATGCGGCAGCGATCGGACTCCGGACTTGGCGACTCGTATGCAGACAGGCCGCTTGCGGACCGGTGCCTCCAAGGGTTCAACTCCGGCCCACCGATGACGCCTGGCGCGTACAACAACAACGTGGAAATCGTGCAGTCGCCGGGAGTTGTCGTGATCGTCAACGAGATGGTGCACAACGCCCGGGTCATCCCTACCGACGGGCGCCCGCACACCACGCTTCGCCAGTGGTCGGGAGACTCCCGTGGCCGCTGGGACGGCGACACGCTTGTCGTCGAAACGATCAACTTCCGGCGCGAGACGAGCCTGCAAGGCTCCACCGCGAACACGAGGCTGGTGGAACGCTTCACGCGAGTCGACGCCCAGACGCTCAAGTACGAATTCACCGTCACCGATCCGACGGCGTACACCCGGCCGTGGAGCGCGATGATGCCGCTGACACGAGTCCGCGAACCGATCTTCGAGTACGCCTGCCACGAAGGTAACTACTCGCTGCGAAACATTCTCGCCGGTGCGCGCGAACAGGAGAGGCAGAGGGAGAAGGGCGAGCCGATCCGGTAGTCGGCCACTGCCCAGTGGCCTGGGGCCTTGGGCCTGAGGCTTAGAAGATGAGATTGACCTTCGCTCTTGGTGTCGTGGCCCTGGGTCTTCTTGCGGCGCCAGGGCGGGATGCCGTTGCGGTGGAGCCGGCGCGGCAGACAGGCGTGGAGCGCGGCGTTCTGCCCATGCGATGGACGGCCGAGAGCCCTGGCTGCGGAGCGGCTCCGGCATTCCTGGTTCACGAGTACAACCCGACCTTCTACATCCTGCGTCAGTCCGGTTGCACCAATTTCGAGAAGCCGTTTCTGTATCTTCTCCTTGGCACGAAGCAGGCGCTTCTCGTGGACACTGGCGCCGCCGGCGCCCGAGTGTCCCCGGTCGTCGACGAACTGTTGCGCCGCCATTCGCAGCGGCAACGGACGCCCGCGTTGTCGCTCCTCGTCGTCCACTCGCATGGCCATAGCGACCACACCGCCGGTGACGCGGACTTGAGTCAAACGCCCGGCGCTCGGGTGGTCGCGGCCAGCGCTGAGGCGCTCGCGCAATTCTTCGCGATCAAGAACTGGCCGCGCGAGACCGCCCAACACGATCTTGGCGACCGCGTCCTGGACATCGTGCCGATCCCGGGTCACGAGGCGGCCTCGATCGCTATCTACGACAGGCGGACGGGGACCTTGCTGACCGGCGATACGGTATATCCAGGCCGGCTCTACGTAAGCGACGCCGGAGACTTCGTTGAGAGCGTTGGCAGGCTCGTAGAGTTCACGGCCACCCGCCAAGTCGTGCACGTGCTGGGAGCCCACATCGAAAACACACGCACGCCATATCTGGATTACCCGAGAGGCACGACATTTCAGCCTGAAGAACACGTCCTGGAGCTTGGCCGTGCACATTTGCTGGAGCTTCAGGATGCACTGCGACAGATGGGGAGTGGCATCACTCGTCGATCGTTTCGGGATTTTACCGTGTGGCCATTCGGTCAATGACTAGTGGCGCCGAGGTGCGATGGAACGCGCACTTTTCGGAGAACCGATCATGAAACGACGGAGGTACATGCTCCTGGCAGCCGCGTTCATAGGGGCTTCGATCCTGATTGGCGCGCAGCAGCCGCCCGCGGACATCGATCCTGACGAACGGGAAGGTCATCACCGTTGACGACCAGTTCTCGATAGCGCAGGCGGTCGCTGTTCGTGGCGCCCGCATCGTCGCGGTCGGCACCAATCAAAACATCACGCGGCTGGCGGGTCCGAGCACGCGTCGCATCGACCTGCGGGGCCGGTCCGTGGTTCCCGGGTTCATCGACAACCACGCGCACTTCCAGGAGGAAGGCGCCTACTGGACGCTCGAGCTGCGCTTCGACGGCGTGGACACGCGCAAGCAGGCGCTCGAGATGATTCGGGCCAAGGCCCAGGCCGCCGGACCCGGCAAGTGGGTGTTCAACCTCGGCGGCTGGTCGCCCGATCAGTTCGCGGACAACAAGAAGCCGTTCACTCGCGACGAGCTGGATCAGGTGGCGCCCAACAACCCGGTATTCCTCCAGTTCACGCGGTCCGAGCAGTACCTCAATAGCAAGGCGATCGACGCCATCGGGCTCGAGCAGCGGAAGGACGCGTGGATCATGCGCGACGCCGAAGGGCCGGGCGACCGGCATCACCGGCGTGCAGGGCCGCAATGCGATCGTGGACGCGGCCAAGTTCCTCGACGCGCCGAACGGAGGAAAAGCCAACCTGCCGATGGACGTCATCGTCGCCAGCCAGAAGGTCATGCTCAAAGATCTCGCCAAGGCCGGCCTCACAGCGTCAGGTGGGCAATGCCTGTGGGAGGACCTGTATCGGCAGTTTCAGCGGGAGGGGACTGCCAGCATGCGGTTCTTCTGCCAGCGCACGGCGACTGGCGGGGGACGGGGCGCCGGCGCACTGGAGAAGATGATCGCCCAGCTTGCCACGCTTCGGTATCACGACGGCGATGAGTGGATGACCAATGCGAACTATGGCGAGCGGTTCCCCGGCGGCGGCGGCGGAGACGTCATCGCACCCGGCCCCGAGCCGATAGCTGCGCCAGAGGTGTGGGACGCGTGGGGCCGCTTCGCGCTCGCTGCCGCCAAGGCAGGCATCCCCGCCCAGCTCCACTCTGTGACGGAAATCGCCATCGGCGAACAGCTCACACAGCTCGAAAAGGTCGACAAGGAGGTCAACCTGCGGCCGCTCCGCTGGTCGTTCATGCACATGGAAGGTGTGACCCCGTCGCAGATCGAGCGTATGAAGAAGCTCAACATGTTCATCGCCGTGAACCCACGGCCGATCGTGTCCGGCGGGCTGCTCCACCGGGTCCAGGGTGACAAGGGCTTCGCGATGCCGCCGATGCGGGAGATCCAGGACAGCGGCATCATGTGGGGCTTCGGCACCGACGCCTTCGAGGTGAATCAGTTCCGTCCGTTCCAGACCTTGTACTTCGCGGTGACCGGCAAGATGGTGGGCGGTACCGTGGTCAACACGCACACGGTCAGCCGCGAGCATGCTCTCATCGCGCACACCAAGAACAATGCGTACCTGTTCTTCCGCGAGAACGATCTCGGGTCGATTCAGAGTGGCCGGTTTGCCGATCTGGTCGTGACCGACAAGGACTATCTGACGGTGCCGGCGGATCAGATCAAGGACATCAAGTCCGTGTTGACGATGGTCGGCGGCCGAGTCGTCTACGACGCCGCGACGGACCAGAGCTTCACTAGCTCTCCCTTGTTCCCTGTTGCTTGGTTTCTTGGTCCTTCCTGGAGTCCTATTCCTTCTGTTCTCTGACTCTACACAGGACCAGGTAAGGAGTGGATACCATAGGATCACTGACTAAGGACGCGGCTACACAGAAGTGAAAGCCGCTCTACTGGCCGGCGGCCTTTAGAACGGCCGCGAACGGCTCGACGCCGCCATGCACCTGCACGACCCGCTCGACATCCAGCTTCAACCGCCGGATGTTCTCGACCAGGTTCACGCTGAACGGCGGCGGTGAGGCCAGCGGCGCTGCGCCCCGCCGCGGATGGTAGGCATCCGCCTGCACGAGCAACTTCTGCCTGGGCAGATACGCCACGAGCAGCGTGTCGGCGTGGAGGTTCCCTTTGAGGTGATGGAGCTCGAGCGTCATGATGGAGTCGCGCAGAACACGCGTGCCATTCACTGTCTCGAAGGTCGCCGTTCGGCCCGATCGCGGCTGGCGACTGGGCTCCGGCGTCAACCGGTTCCGGAAGATCCGCTCGAAGTACGGCTTGTTCTTCTCGTGCGTGATGATGGGTATGCCCTCGCCGATCTAGCCGCCAACAGCGCCTGAGCGGTCGAAGTGATGATGTCTGTTGACGACGTAGCGAATCGGCTTGCCCGGCATCATTCGTCTCACGGCCGCGATAGTCGCCTCGACTTCGCATCGTCCTGAGGCGCCTCGATGATGACCACGTGGTCGCTGAACTCGACGAGCACGCTCACGGCGCGCCGCCGGTCAGGAAGAACACACCGTCCGCGATCTTCTCGAAATCGGTGCGCGCAGGCGACGGCGGCGCAGGCCCCGGCTCAACACTCGCGACCGTCATTGTCGCCGCTCCGTTCGGCCGTACGTCAGTGACGGTGAGGTCCAGCGTCGGATGTCCACCCTGGCTCTGCACGATACGGGTCGGAAACTTCACACCGCCGTAGTCCTTGTAGTCGGAGAAGACGACCTCAACGGGCATGCTGCCGAGGACGCTGTTGGCCACGGGCGTCTCGATGCGCTCCACCATGTGCTGATCGTTGATGTCGGCGCTCAGTGTGCGCTCGCCAGCTCCGAGCGTGACCACCTGGATGGTGCGTCCCCGAGAGGTGCGGCTGGTCACCAAGGTCGTCCGGATCAAAGGGCGGCCTTCAAGAAGCCGTGCGGCGTCATCCAGATTGGTTGAGCCGGTTTCGGTGCAGCAGTCACGAACGAGCGTCTGCACCACATCGCCCGGAATGGGGCGCATGCCACCCTGACCTGTCGCCGGATTGTACGGGCCCGCGCCGCCGCCGCGTGGCGGGAACTCGACGTCGCGGCGGACGGTCTCCTCGCGCATCGCCGGTCCGGCGTAGTTGACCGAGGCGACATACTTCGCGAGCTCGAATCGCGGCCACGGCCCGCCGGGCGAAGCCGCCTGGCCAATCAGGAAGTCGAGCCGGCGCCGGAGTATTGGATCGACTGCAGACCCGCTACGCCCATCGTCTTCGACGCCGACTCGATGACCGCCGGTACGACGGCCTGAGGTTCCTGCGCCCAGACAGCAAGTGACAGCCCGCTCGCGAGGAGCGGGGCCGCGACGAGCAGCAGCCTCCTCATGTCTACTTCCAGCTGGCGATGGCTTGTCCTTGGAGCGAGCCGGGCCCGAACTGGAACATCTCGATCCGCAGGCCGCCCGGATCGGTGACATTCGCAACCATCGAGTCATCTGGTCTCACGCGAACATCTTCCACCGTCACGCCGCGCTCTTTCAGCGTGGCCACCATGGCTTTCAATCCGCCACGTGCAGGCCGAAGTGGTTGAGGCCCGCCCGGCGATTCGCGTTGGCTGGCACGATCTCGATGAACGTATCGCGGCTCACCTGGATGTAGGACAACGTGGGCTGTCCCTGGGCGTTCTTCACCGTGAACCCTTCACGAAACCCCATCTTCTCCGTGTAGAACTTGAACGCCTCGTCGAAGTTCTCCACGGCAATCGCCACGTGGTTCATGTTGTGCACGCCGGAGATCCGGCTGCTCTGCGCAACACCGGTGGCGATCGCGGACCCGATCAGCAAACCCGTCAAGAAGACGAATGCAGTACCGCATGAGGCTTCTACCGCTTCGGGATGATCTCGAAGTACTTGTTGTTCTCGTTGCAGATGTATTCGAGCAGCTCCGTGTCGGGCTGCAGGACGAGCTGTTGCGTCACCGACCACGGCTTCGTGTAGGCCTTCGGGTCGTCGATCGTGACTTCGAGGTCCATCTGGCCGACGTTCTTGCGGATGAAGCGTTCGGTCACACGCAAGGATGCAGTCGCGGGACGGCCGGCGTTGTCCAGCCAGACGTTGTCGTTGAAGCCCGATGATTCGACGACGAAGACGTCGCCCTCCCAGCGCCCGACGGAATAGCCGAACCACGCGGGATTCGGGTCCTTCGGCAGCGAACGTCCGTCCGTGAAGATCTGCCGGTAGGCATGCACGGCCTCGTACAGGATCACGGTCATCGCCTGGCGTCTCGAGAATCTTGAGCGGGTAGCCCACGAAGTCGGAACGGGGCACACCGCCAACCACGCACCTGGCGGTCGGATCGTCGCGGCTGTCGTTGGCGCGCCGCTCCTTGAAGAGCGTTTCCGCCCAGGGCTGGTACGGGATCTCGCCCCCCTTGAGGCCGCGCGTGATGTCGCCGACGATGCCCGGTGCGGGGCGCCAGAGCCCCGAGAGCACGGGTTTCCCGGATGCGTTGCGCGGAGTCGAAGCCGACAGGTCGGGCTTGCCGTCGGCGGTGCGGGGAATGCCGGCCGTCGGGTGCTTCAGCCACTGGGCTGAAAGCGAGATGCCCATCACGAACGAGGCGACGACGACGAACCAGAGGGCTCTCATGCCATCCTCCTACCCTGCCCACTGACGCCTGCGCGCCAGCCGGACCCGATGCTACCATCGACACGGTCTTGCAGAATGAATCAGCGCGCTCGGCGAGCGGAGCTGACGTCGTTGCAGGGCAGAGCCTCGCCAATACGAGTCAGACTGTCATCGCACCCTTCGAGTGACGGTGCGTGCACGCCCCGCGGCACGCGGGGCAATCAAACACTGCTCTAGCGAGGCGGAGCCTGCGCTGGTTGGTCCGAGGCGGAGCCTCGCTAGCCTTCGTCGCGGGCATCGCGATGCTGTGTTCGTACGCGGTCGGCGCGCAGACGGCGCCCCGCTACCTGTTCGATCCGACCTGGCCCAAGCCGATGCCGAACAAGTGGAAGATCGGCGGCGTCACCGGGCTGGCGGTGGACAAGGACGACAACGTCTGGGTGCTGAACCGCCCGAACGACCTGCGGGACCTCGAGCTCCAGGCAGAGCCCTCCCCCGCGATCTCTGATTGCTGCACCCGGCCACCGTCGATGATCCACATCGACAAGGCCGGGAATGTGATCGGCTCGTTCGACGCGCCCCAGGGCCACGGGATGGACGTGGACAGCCAGGGATTCGTCTACATCGGCCAGGACACGGTCCGGAAATACGACCCCAAGTCGGGCAAGGTGGTCGGCGAGATTCCGCGTGCGCCCGAGGCGCAGGGCGGCGGTGGTGCCGGAGCCGGGCGCGGCGCGGCCACGCGCGTGCCGGGCCGTGGCGGCCCTGGCCCGACCGGAACCTTCCCGGCGCAGGCGGCGGGCGCGGGCGCGGCGCCGATCCAGCGGCGGCACAGGCCGCGGCCGCGGCGCAGGCGGCGTTCAGGCAGAAGTACCCGCCGACGACGCCGATGATCGTCGGACAGATCGAAGAGATCCGGATCATGGAGGCCGACAACGAGATCTACGTCGCCGACAGCTACCTGGGCGGACGCGTGATGGTCTTCGACTTCAAGACGCTGCAGTTCAAACGCGGCTGGGGCGCGTACGGCAGGCCGCTGTCGCAGATGAGCACGAACGACGCCGACCGCGAGTACACACCGGGCGGACCGATGCCGAAGGAGTTCGCCGGCCACCTCACGCTGAACGTCTCGAACGACGGCTTCGTCTACGCCGCGGACCGCAACGCCAACCGCATCCACGTGACCGACAGGCAGGGCAAGTTCGTCAAGGAGTTCATCCTCGCGCCGCAGACGGGCGCCGGCGGATCGACCGGCGGGGTGGCGTTCTCGCCCGACCGTCAGCAGCGGCTGCTGTTCATCTCGGACCTGACGAACAACAAGCTCTGGTTCCTCAACCGCGAAACCGGCACGGTCGTGGGCCAGATGGGCCAGATGGGCGAGAACGGCGGCCAGTGGTTCGGCCTCCACATGATCGCGGTCGATTCACAGGGGCAGATCTACACGGGCGAGGTGTTCAACGGCGAGCGCGTGCAGCGGTTCGTGCCGGCGGACAGCCCGCGAGGGAAGCTCCTCGATCAGCTCACCCGCCTGACGAACTGACGTGATTGCCCGCGCTGAACGCGGCGTAGGGCGTCGATCTACCAGACGCCCTTCCAGGGTTTGCCGACGAGAAACGCCGGGTTCGCACCCTTCCGGGGGGTGTACTTCTGGATGCGGCCGTTGTTCACCTCGGCCACGTAGAAGTTTCCTTCCTGGTCGGTGGACATCCCGTGCACGCCCCACATGCCGCCCGGATACTCGCCCCAGCTTCCCCATGAATAGAGGAAGTGGCCCTCGAGGTCGTAGCCGAGGATCTTGTGCGTGCCCTGGTCGGCCGCCCAGAGCTTCCGGTCGCTCGTCACGATGAAGCTGTGAATGTCCATCGGCGGCCGCGGACCGAAGTTCCACTCGTCGAGGTACTTCCCGTTCTCGTCGAAGATCTGCACGCGGCCGTTGGCGCGGTCGTTCACGAACACCCGCCGCGTCGTCGGATCGACGGCGATGCCGTGCACGTTGTTCCAGTAGCCCGGGCGCTTCTCGTTCGGCGGCGTGCCGGCCTGGCCCCACTGCGCGAGCTTTCTGCCGTTCGTGTCGTACTTGATGACGCGCGTGTTGTCGTACCCGTCGGCCAGGTACATCGTGTTCGCATCCATGAAGGCGAGGAACGTCGGCCGGCGGAAGTGCGTGTCGTCGTTGCCCGCTACTCGCGGCGTGCCGAGCGTCAGCAGCAGCTTCTTGCCGTCGTTGCTGAACTTGTAGACGGCGTGGCCTTCGGCGTCCACGATCCACACGTTCTTCTCCGGATCGTACGGGCTGATCTCGACGTCGTGCGGCCGCACCCACATCTTGTCCCACTGCGTCCAGCGTTCGACGATCTTGCCGCTGGCGTCGATCGCCACCACGCAGTTCTCCCAGCGCCAGTCCTTTCCGGGTGTACCCGCCCCCGGCGCGTCGAGTTCGTCCCCGTTCGGGATGGAGTTGCCGGCCTGCCGCAGCGGCAGCCGGAACACTGGGAATTCCAGGCCGGGTCCTACCTGCGGCAGCTTGACCGTCTGCGGACGCGTCGAGAAGAGCGGCAGCATGCCCTTCTGCACCAGGAGCACGCGGTTCGGGCTCTCGGCGAACACGTCCATCGACTGCGACCAGGTCCAGTCCTTGTCGGCGGGCAGGCTCTCGCCGATGGGCCTCGGCCAGTTCGGGACCGCGTCGTAAGGCCCGAAGATGTCCTGTCCACCCTTCTGGCCAGGGATTGCCGCGAACCCGGCGCCCGGCACCTGCTGCGCCTGGACGTGGACGAGGCCATTGGCGGGCAGCATGATCGTCAGCAAGCCCGCACCCAGTACGGCGGTCGTCAGTCGTCTGTTCATGTCAGCCTTCGGGCAAGGTCCATGAAGGGGGCATCAGTCAGACCAACCGGGTGGATCGCCGTCTCTCCTCGTCTTCATCGTCCTCGTCCTCGCCGTCGTCGTCTTCGGCATCGTCGAGGTCATCTTCGTCGTCATCGTCCTGCAAGGAAGGAATCATCTTCGTCCTCACCTCAAGGCACGACGCGAAACGCCGTCGTGCGGGTTGCCTCGCCGGCCTTCACCTCCACCGCATAGTCGGCGGGGGCGAGCGGCGCGAGCGCGGTCTCGACGACGATCCAGCGGACGCCAGCCTCCTCTCGCGCGCTGACTTGCAGGGGCAGCGTCATCGGCTTGCCCGCGCGATCCAGCAGTGTGGCGGACGGCTCGCCGGCCGCGGTGGTCGCGTACTCGAAGCGCAGCCGATCGGTGCGCGACGCGCGCGGGTCGCCGGTGCGAAGGAACGCGGGTCCTGTGGCTGGCCTGCGGCGCCATACGACGGCGTCGCCGAGCGCCGGCGGCTCGGCGGCGATCGTCACGCGCGCCGCTTCGTCGATCGTCGCGCCGGCCGCGCTCTTGGCGCGCACGCGGATGGAGTAATCGCCCGCGGCCAGGCCCCCGCCCTCGGGCACCTGCACCGCAAACCCGCCGTCGGCCGCGGTGATTGGAACCGTCTTCGTCAGGACGACGCGGCCGTCGCCGGCCCGCACGGCCACGTCCGCCAGACCGCCAGCGGTCCACTCGGGACCGCGACGAAGGGTGTCGTCGAGCGTGCCGACGAGCCAGAACGCACCCTGCCCCGCCGACGCACGCAGCCGCATCTCCGCCCGCGGGTTGAACGCCATCGCGTTGAGTGCCGCGAGCACGGCCGTCTGTCCTGGTGACGCCGCAGGTGCCGCGCTGGTGCTGCCGGACGCGCGCTGGCAGCTCGCGTGCGGTCAGGGCCCGGTAGCCGCGGCGCGCCCGCGTCTGCACGCCCGGCCGCGAGACGCGGACACTGATGGAGCGGAAGCGGCCATCGAGCTTCGTGTTCGTGGACGAATACGTCATCAGGTAGTACGACGACATGTCGTCGACGACCTTCTTCAGCAACGGGTTGATGTTGTTGGTGTTGACGATGGCGACGCCGTCGGTCTCGTCGGCCAGCAGCCGCAGGCCGTTCTGGCGCGTGCGCAGGCTGGCGAGATCGATGCTGAGCGGGGGCGGCGCGATCGGGGCCAATGGGTGAATCGAACACCGCCAGGCCCTGCGCGCCGACGGGATAGAAGGTGACGTTCACGCGGTTGGCGCTCTCGCCCATCTCGCGGAGGCGGTCACGGTTGTCCATGTTGGCAAGGGCGAGGCGATCGCTGTCACACTTCGCCCGGACGTCGCCCACACCATTGGCCGGATCGGCCCTGGTGCCTCGACCCACGATGGCCGGGCGGGCTGGGAATCGACCCCTGGTCGCGCTTCACCTGCCGCGTCAGCTGCGGGTTGGGCGCGTACTCGAGCCACCCTTCGGTCACCGCGAGGATGGCCTTCCGTTCGTCACGCAGCCCGCCGAGGTGCACGACGAGATCGTCGAGCGCGTCGAGCGACAGCTTCTCGCGCCGGCGCGCCTTCATTTCGACGGCGATCGGACGGTCCTCGCCGAAGTAGCAGGCCTCGTAGTTGTCCTCCTCGGGGTCGTTGTCGGCGCCGGTGCGTCCGCGGCGCCCCCAGAACGTGTTGTCGTCGAGCAGCCTCGAGATGACGGTGGTCCGCCGTCCCAGCGTCACGTCGCTCGCCGACATCTCGGGCGTCATGAGACCGACGAGGTCGTCCTGCCCGACGACGCGATCGATGAACTGCAACAACGGGCTCCGCATCCGCGCCGAGCCTTCAATCTGCGTGTGGTAGGTGTCGAGGAAGATGACGAAGATGCGCGCGCGCGAGTCGGCGGCCATCTGCCGGCTCTCGGCCACGCTGTTGGGCTCGGCGCGCAGCTCCTGCGCCACCGGCGGCCGCACGCGCACGAGCTCGAACGCGTCGATCGTCTGCTTGACGCCGTCCTCGAGGATCTCGACGTCGGTTGCCTTGAGATCGTCGACGACGCGGCCGTCGCGCGTCGCGAAGAGATCGACCCGCACCACGTTGATGCCGCCGCGGAACGTCGGCTGCTGCGACTGGCTGGCTGCCTGGTCTTGCGCCGACGGCGCCGACGCCGCAATCGCCAGCGCCACCACTGTCAGCGTCAGGCTGATGCGCACGCCGCCATGATAGCCCGCCGCAGTCCTGGCTGCCCATGGCCCCGGTGAAGGCCAACGGGGGAATCTATTCCTTATTCATCAGATAGGCGGTCAGCGACCCATTCGGCCATTCGCGAACGACCAGCAGATCAGTGTCGTCTTCCACGATCAACGGCCATTCCCGGGTTGGTGTCTGATGTCTCAGTTTCACCATCTCGCGAACGCTGGCGAGCTCACGACGCATCTCCGGATCAAAAAACTGCCACATAAACCCCCTCTCCCTGCGTTCAGTATGGCAGAGGTCGAGGGGTCCGGCCACGCAGTATCGTGGGTACACGTCTGACTAACGGACGCGGAGAGTCGGTTACGTCCGCTCAGACCCGGACGTAGGTGAAGCCGCGCTCCTGTGCTGCGCC